>NZ_QGGL01000014.1:97465-142217 GCF_003148565.1 Tumebacillus permanentifrigoris | reverse complement strand
TATGTCTTTCGAATGTTTCCCATAAATGAAAAACCCCCTTCAAATAGATAGTAGGGGGCTTTCTTCCTACTGTCTACTTGAAGGGGATCATATCACGAGAGCCAGATCGCTTTTTGAAGTTGCCGCTTTACGGTTTGACCGGAGTCGATGAGTTGCGCGGGTTCGGGGCGACCACCACGAAATCGGCTGCGTTGTTGTTCGTATCGTACCCGCTGCCGAAGTCGAGGCTGTCCGTCCCGTCGTTGGCACGGCGGATCGCTGCGGTCGTGTTGGTCAGCACAGCAGTAGGTGCCGATCCTTCAAAGACCGTCGCGCTGCCATAGCCTAGGAAGTCGATGACGTCGGTATCGGTGATCCCTGTGATCAGATCGGTATTGCTTACCAACGCGACACGGCCGCTCGTACCTGCGAGGATGATCGTGCCGATGTTATCAGCTTCCGGCAGAAGCGGCGCTGCGTTCGTTCCTGCCGCCATCTGGACGAGGAAGTATCCGTGCGCTTTGATCGTTTTGCTCAGACCAAAGGACGTCCACGTCGTAGTGGTTGCCGAGCCGTATTGCAGGGACAATCCCGCGAGCGAAATGTCGCTGTCGGTCGGGTTGTACAGTTCAATGAAGTCGTTTTTGTACGGAGCGCCAGTGTTACCGCCGCCGCCGTAGACTTGCGAGATCACCAAGTGCGTGGCCACGCTTTTTTGGTCCTTGGTCGTGGTGACTTGGACACCGCTCGAAGCGGCGCTTGCGGTACCGTCGGTAGCGACGACGTAGTAATAGTACGCCGTGCCGGAAACGGCCGTGGTGTCTTCATAGCGTTGGACGCCTTGCTCAACAGTGCCGATCTCAGTCGCTTGGGTCACATCGTCCAAGGTACCGCGCTTGACTTTGTAGCTGACGCCAGCGCCGACCGTGTCCGTCCAAGTCACGACGTTTTTCACGCCGCCGATTCCTACGGTGTTGCTGTCGAGCGAGGTTGCTCCTACAGAGGACGGAGCGCCGAATTCTGGGACAGCTGCAAGGTCAGCCGCCGTGGTCACTTGGACGCCGGAGGCAGCCGTGCTGCCGGAGTCGTTTTTCGCGACTACGAAGTACGTGTAGGTCGTGCCCGGTTCTGCGTCTGCATCGGTGAGCACTTGGCGACCTGCCGGAACATTGCCGAGGCTTACCGCATCCGCAACGGTTCCGGTGGTGCTGCGCAACACTTCATAGGTCATGCCGTATTGCGTATCAGACCAGCGGATCGTGTTCACGACACCGCCGACTGCGTCCGACTTGGTATCAGCCGAAGTCGCCAACACGTTGGTCACAGTTGCCGGCACCGGAATTGCATCGGTGTTGATCGTGTAGGTTTTGACGCTGCCGTCCTTTGCCGTGACGATCATCTTGTTGCCCGTTGCCAGCGCACCGCTGGTGATTTCCGTTGTGCCATCTGCCTTGGTGTACTTCACGCTCGCGCCGACAACCGGGAGCACGGTCGCCTTCACCGTGTTGATGTCAACCCCATACGGGAACCCGCTGACCGTAGCGTTGGCTGCATCGACTTGGTAGACGTCGGTGAACAGGGAGGCATCGTTGGCAGCGAATGTCTTTTTGCTGAAACCAGCATTGGTGACGTCCGTCTCGTTCCAGAAGAACACGCGGTTTTCCGCCGGGATCGTGTACCAGAGGTTCGGATCGACGTATTGTTTGGTGAAGAAGTCACCGACCGGCTTGCTCAGCGGCGTGTTGCCGTCAAGACGAGCACGGAAGACGAACGGCATTTCCAAGAGCGGGTCGGCCGGGTTCCAAATGCCTCGCTTGGCTTGCTTGGCTTCTAGGAGTGCGTTCGCATAGGTCTCGAAGCCATCGAGATTCGGGTAGATCTGATACGTGGCTGCGAAGCCCAAGCGGACTTGCTCCAAGTTCATGTCCTTGCCGTCCTTGAAGACGTGTGCGAGCAGGCGGCCGTATTTGTCGGTCGGTTCAGCCCCGAAGTGCAGTTCGACCGGGGTGTTCGGCGGCAAGAGCATGTCCAGCGAGTGATGCGCTGCATCGCCGTGCGGACCTTGCGACATGTTGTTGTAGACCGTCTCAGGCGTGTCGATCGACAGGAAGCGCACGTTGTCCGCGCCGTAGATCGGGGTTGCCAGCTTGATCGTATCGCCGTCCACACCGCGCAGTACGGTCGATTGTTTGATGACGCCAACGGTGCTCGGTGCCGGATCTTGCGTGGTGGAAGCCGAGATGTCGGCAGCCTTGCGCGGCATCACTTGGTAGGTGTCCGCATACTGGCCGACGATTCCGGTGATGTCATACCAGGTGCCCTCAGTCAGGCTTGCAGCGGTGTTCGTCGCGCCAAGGACGCGCAGGGTGACCGTATTGAAGTCCTTGTCAATTAGAGTCATGTTCCACGCGGTTCCCGTCGAGGTATCCGGCTTGCTGAGCAAGTACCCGTGGACGTTGACCAACTGGCCCTCCAGCGGTTCCGCTGTTGCTGCGGTCGCCAGATCAGCGAGCGTGGTTGCTTTCACAGCCGGGAGCGCGTTGTTGTGCGAGAGGACTTTGATGTCGGTCCCCAAGGTCGGGGCAATCTCGGTCAATTTGTTGTACACGGTCATCTTGCCCGTAATCGCGACCTCGTCGCCTTCCTTGAGATCGATTCCACTTGGGATCGAATTCATGAAGACGTTGACCCCGCCGGTCGCATCCTGCACATAGGTCGAGAGTTTGCCACCGCCAACTGCCGAGTTGTCTGCCGTGATGATCCCGTGAATCGTGGTCACTGTGTTCGCCGCGAGTCCACGAGCATTGGCGATTGCAGTGTAGGTCGGTTGCGCCGGGTCTTTGAAGTTGATCGCAAAGTTGTTCGACGAGACGTTCGCGGTCGCACCGCTGACTTTGGCTTGTGCAACGGTGATGAATGCGTTCGCCACGCTGTCTGCAGCCGCATGAGCAGTTGCTTTTCCACTAAAGGAAACGGTCAATTGCGTGTCACTGGTACGGCTGACGTCGTAGCTCAGGCCTGCCGGGAGGTTGTTGACCGTGACATCTGCCTTGGTCAGATCGGTTGCAAACGTACCGTTGGCAAGCGTCAGAACTTCTGTGCCGCTCACGGTACCATCATTGGCATCCGATTCCGTGAACGTCGGGGTGCCGACATTGAGCGTCGGGTTCGGCGTGCCGTTGTTCGTCTCTTCTGAATAGGTGATCGGGAAACGGACACCCTCTTGGCTGCCGACGGTGATCGTGACGTAGACGGTTCCGCCCGTTTGGCTCAAGTTCAGGCCGGAGACGATCGCGGAGTTGGCACCCGTTGCGACGGTCGTTTTGCCGAGCAGATGGCTATCGGTCGAAGCCGCATCTGCGATGTTGTAGACCGAGATCACTTGACCCGGTTTGAGGTTTTCCACTTTGACAGAGTCGCCCGCGCCTGGCACGTTGGTCGCTGTCATCGTGTTCGAGATCTGGATACGGCCGAGTGCCGGTGCTGGAACTGCACCATTAAACGACTTCACGTAGTCGATCAGCGCTGGCAAGTCTTCCGGTCCTGTCTCCGTGCTCAACGTCGATTTGCCGATGATGGCATACTTGGAGGATGTCGCCGTCGCCATGAAATTGTTCACGGTCAGCGTGTAGGTCGCGTTCGGGTCGATCGGCGTTCCGTCCGACTTGGTCACGTTGGTAACTTTCGCCGTGGTGTAGTCGTAGGTGTAGTTCAACCCTGCCACGCTGTAGTCCGCCCCGTAGCGGACGGAAAGCTGTGCGTTGATGATCTCTGTCAAAGCAGAGCCTTTGATCGAGACTTTGGTCAGGATGTTGTTGAACGGCAGGATGTTGAACAGGTCTTCCCATTTGATCTCGCCTTGCTTGAGGTTGGTGCGGATTCCGCCGCCGTTCATCATCGCGAAGTCGGAATTCATGGAGACGCGCATCGAATCGGCAATCAAATTCCCCAGCGCATTATCCCCGGTAGCGGTATAGCCGCCAAGCATCTCGACAGACGAAGTCCCGACGACAGAGTGCAGAGTCGGGCCTGCTTTGTCGAGGTATTTGTCAATCACACTTTTGACAGCTTGGTTCGGAGCCACATCATGCGTGTTGTAGACCACTTCTGCCTGTTTGCTGACGATGTCTTGGGTAGCCGGGTCGATCTCCAAGTCCACATCCGCAAATGCCTTGCCGTACTCATAGGCTTGAACGAGCAGTTTGTTGTTGACGGTGCCTTTGGCGATCTTGTGGTTGTGCGCCGCGAGGATCACGTCAACATCCGCATCCACGTTTTTGGCCAGATCAGCCGCCGGGCCGGACAACGTAGTCGGGCTGTCTTGGGTCAGGTCCATGTGTGCGAGAACGACCATCGCATGGATGCCTTGTGCTTTCAGTTCAGCAGCCGCCTCGTTGACCGCTTGCGTTTCGTCGGTGAACTCGATGTCTTGGATGCCAGCCGGCATGACCATGCCCGCCGCCGACTTGGTGACGACGCCGATGAAGCCGACTTTGACTCCGCCGATCTCCTTGATGAAGTACGGCGGGAGGATATGTTCGCCATTGGCCTTGTACTTAACGTTGGCGACAACCAGCGGGAAGCCCATGCCTGCATAGTTCGGGTTGTTGGCGCTTGCGCCCCCATTTTTCAGACGCAACAGCTCTTGGGTGCCACGGTCAAACTCATGGTTCCCGACGGTACCGCCGCCAAATCCGATCGTTTGGAGCGTTTCAACCGTTGGCTCGTCGAGGAACAGCGCAGAAACCGGTGACGAACCGCCGGTCGCATCACCGACGTGGACGATGAAGGTGTTGTCCGGATTTTGTGCTTTGTGGTCGTACAGATGCGTCGCCAAGTAGTCCATGCGACCAAGGTCGACCTTCGGACCTGTCGTCGTGGTTACCGACTCTTGGTACGTTTGGTCGATCTTGCCATGCAGGTCATTGATCGAGAGCAACTGGATTTTGACATTGGCGAACTTGATGTCCAGATCGAACGTTTTGGTGACGGTGTAGCCGTTTTTCGTGATCGTTGCCGTCAGCGTCACCTGGTGTGCAGCTGCACCGTATTGCGGACGGGTGACAACGCCATCTGTCGAGACGAGGTTCGAATTGCTCGATGTCCACGAGATCGTGGTGTCGCTTGCACCGCTCGTCGGCAGGACGAGGTTTTGCGACACGCTATTCGCCGTATCGCCAGTTGCGAATTGCAGTTGCAACGCTTGTTGAGCAGCCTCAAGAGCTTGTTGCGTCTCCGTATCTTGCAAAACGGTCACCGTGAAGGTTTTGCTCTCCTGTGCGTCGCCTTTGGAGATTGTTGCGGTCAGCGTGACCGTCTCAGTTGCCACCAAGGAACGCGTGACCGTGCCGTTCTCAGCGATGACATTCGGCTTGTCGCTTGTCCATGTGATCGCGGTGCCTTCCGCGCCTGTGGTCGGCAGGATCAAATTGCTGGTGACGTCGGTCAGCGCGCTGTTGGTGCCGCGCACGACGCTATCGGTCAGCGCGTTTTTGGCGACCGTTACCGCCTCTGCATTGGTTTGGTTCATTTTTTTCACCGTGACCGTGAAGGTCTTGGTGTCAAAAGCGTTGCCTTTGCGAATCGTCGCGGTCAAGGTGACATTCACATCGCCGTTGCTGTAGGGCGGTCGCGTGACCACACCTGCGGGGGTAATCACCGATTCATCGCTGGATGCCCACGTGATGTTCGAGGTGTTCTCGCCTTTGCTTGGCAAGGTCAAGTTGCTGGTGACCGCCGTGAGCGCGAGGTTTTGTCCGAGCAGTTTCGATTCGGTCAGCGCTGCTTTGTCAAAAGCGACTTTCTCCTCGCTCGTGACCACGTGCTCCGGAATCGCGTTGCCGCCTGCATTGGGGTTGGCATTCGGGTTCGGCGTCCCATTGATGTTGCCCACTTGGCTGTTGTGGTTGTTATAGTCACGCACGACATCCTTCGCTTGCTTGCCTTCCGGTAGCATCAGCGAGTCGACTTTGACGTTTTCACCGAGCGCGAGCGAACCGAAGGCATTGGTGACATCAACTTTGTCGATTTTGCCTTTGGTAGACAAGGTGAGCAGGCCGGAGCCATCTGCTTTGAGGTTCGAGATGTTCACTTCTCCGGTGAAGACGGTGTTCTGTGCACCGTTGAATTCAACCGTTCCGATGTTCGCCTTCAGGTCGACGTGTTCCGCCCCACCCTGAACGGTCAGTTTCGGAATCGTCACGGTGCTGTCCGCTTGAATCGAAGCGTTGCTGTTGACGTTGATTTGCTCCAGTTGGGTTTGACCCTTCGGCTCGACGCGCACATCCTGTTTGTTGATGTCGACCGTCTTGAGTACGGAATCTGCAAACACAACGGTGTTGTTGTCCCCACCGTTGACAATCGTCTTACCAGAAATTTGCAAATTCTTGCCATAGAAATCGTTCTGCAACGCGCTGCCGATCTCCAGATCGCCCGTTACTTTGAGGTTTTGAACTGAGATGTAGTCAGCGGCGATCTTGATGTTGCCACCGACGGTCGCGTTTTGCCCGTCGAGCACGAGGTTGTGGCTGAATTCGGCTTCCCCTGTGCCAACTGCTGTTCCTGCGTGGGTCAATTCGAGGTACGTTACCGCTTTGATCGTGCCGTTCTCTGCTTGGAAGCGCACGTTTGCGCCTTGGAGCGCCTCGGCGTTTTTCGCGTTCAGCAAGCCTTGCAAGTTCGTAGCGACTGCGTACTGCGCCTCGTTGATCGTCACGGAGTTGTCGGTGACGGCCGTGAGCACGGCCGGTTTTTGCACAGCGCTAACAAAATTCACAGCTACCATCGCCACTTCTTGGCGTAGTGCATGTTGGGTCGGGTTGAAGTTCGTCCCGTCCCCTTTCATCAGTCCGAGTTCAATGGCCGCTTGGACGTAGTCTTGTGCCCAGTCGCTGACTTGGTTTTTGTCACCGACAGCCAGCATGGCCCCCTTGCCTTGCACATCCGCTTGAGCAGCGCGCGCCAAAACGATCGCCAGCTCTTCGCGGGTGATGGAATCGTCCGGGCGGAATGCACCGTTGCCATCGCCTTGCATCAAACCGGCTTGGGTTACGGCTGCGATGTATCGAGCACCCCAATGTGCCGAGGTGACGTCTTTATAAGAAGAAACAGACGCAACGTCCGTTTGCACCTGTAACAGGTTGGTCAGGATGACCGCCAATTCTTGACGAGTAATCGTATCCAGCGGACGGAAATTCCCGGTCGGATCGCCACTCATCAGCCCCCATGCTTTAGCTTGTACGATCGCATCCTGTGCCCAAACGTCCGCCAGCACCAGATCCTGAATGGACTGAACAGAAGCCGAGTTCCCTATCGAAGTTCCCGTAGCCGCCATGGACGATGTCACCGGACTGAAAGCTGTGGTGAGCACCAACGCCGAGACCAGCAATTGTTTCGTGCTATTTTTCACTGAATTTCCCCCGATTCATTGTGATTCCCTATACTTCTCGTTTCAAGAACATTAATTATCCCAGAATCTATAGTATCACAAATTTTCTGCGAGATTGTAATTTTTTCGTCAAATTTGTCGGAACACGAAAAAACCCGACGCTCGTTTCCGAGAATCGGGTTTGTGGATGACAGCCGTTATAAAACCCCGCACCGCCGTGTTACCAACGTTTTGAACCTGCTCGCGCAGGTGGGTGGTCTGCTCTGGCCTCTGTGGTTCCGCCATGGGTCTTGCCCAGCGGCCGCCACTCTTCCGTACGACGGGGACCTCCCGAAACTAAACTGTTGGATCAAAACATACAGCAATCACCAACATAGAAGGGTTTTGCAAGGTGCTGTTGCGAATTTGTCTTGCTTTTATCGTACTGGAATTGCGAGAAAATTCAAATAGTACGTAAGCCCTATTTTGTAACTGGGTCGTTGGTCTCGACAATCGCCTTGCCTTGACGGGCGATGTGCAGGGTTTCCAACTGGAAGTCGGTGACCGGGGACGGGGCAGCCGTCATGATGTCGGACGCCGACGAAGTTTTCGGGAACGCGATGGTGTCGCGCAGGGATTGACGGTGCTCCATGATCATGATCAGACGGTCGAGGCCAAACGCGATGCCGCCATGCGGCGGAGTGCCGTACTCGAACGCTTCGAGCAGGAAGCCGAATTGTTCCCACGCCTCTTCCAGCGTGAAGCCCAGCGCTTTGAACATGCGCTCTTGCACTTCACGGTTGTAGATCCGCATCGAGCCGCCGCCGATCTCGAAGCCATTGAGCGCCAAGTCGTAGGCTTGGGCACGGACGGACGCTGGATCGGTTTCCAGCAGATGCAGGTCTTCTACCATCGGCATCGTGAACGGATGGTGCGCGGCTACGTAACGGCCCGACTCTTCATCATGCTCCAACAGCGGGAACTCGGTGACCCAGAGGAATTTAAACTCCGACTCGTTGATCAAGTTCAGTTCGCGACCCAGTTTCGAGCGCAGGCTACCCAGAGAATCAGCGACGACTTTTTTGCTGTCCGCTACGAACAGAATCAGGTCGCCCTTGGTCGCTCCAACGGTGGTGATCAGCGCTTGCAACTCTTCTTCGGAGAAGAACTTCGCGATCGGGGATTTTACGGCTTCTTCTTGGAGTGCCATCCAGGCCAGACCCTTCGCGCCATAGCGTTTCGCGAACGCTTCGAGCTCGTCGATCTGCTTGCGCGAATAGCTCGCACAACCCGGTGCGACGATCGCTTTGACTTGACCGCCTGCTTCCACCGCTGCGTTGAACACTTTGAAGCCGCAACCGCGAACTTGTTCGGACAGGTCTTTCAGTTCCAGTTCGAAGCGGATGTCCGGCTTGTCGGAGCCGTAACGAGCCATCGCTTCCGCATAGGTCATGCGCGGGAACGGGCTCGGGATCTCCA
Organism: Tumebacillus permanentifrigoris; assembly: GCF_003148565.1. Taxonomy (GTDB): domain Bacteria; phylum Bacillota; class Bacilli; order Tumebacillales; family Tumebacillaceae; genus Tumebacillus; species Tumebacillus permanentifrigoris. Next base: position 133,393 of record NZ_QGGL01000014.1, on the reverse strand, counting down.
CGTCCATCACTTTTTTAAACAGGCCGGTCATCATCGCTTCGATCATCTCGTGGAATTTGTCCAACGGGATGAACGATTGCTCGATGTCGAGCTGGGTGAATTCTGGTTGACGGTCTGCGCGCAAGTCTTCGTCGCGGAAGCAACGTGCGACTTGGTAGTAGCGCTCAAAACCCGACACCATCAGCAATTGCTTGAACAATTGCGGGGATTGCGGCAATGCGTAGAACTCGCCTGGATGTACGCGAGACGGCACGAGGTAGTCGCGCGCGCCTTCTGGGGTCGACTTGGTCAGCATCGGCGTCTCAACTTCGAGGAAGCCATTGTCGTCGAGGTAGTCGCGGAAGTACTTGACGGTCTTGGAACGAGTGATGAAGATTTTCTGCATCTCCGGACGGCGCAGGTCGAGGTAACGGTACTTGAGGCGCAGGTTTTCATCCACTTCGATGTTGTCTTGGATAAAGAACGGTGAGGTCTTGGCCGCATTCAGGATCTCCACCGCTTCGACTTTAACTTCGATCTCGCCGGTGGCGATCTTGTTGTTGATCGCTTTCTCATCGCGAGCGGCGACAGTGCCCTGCACGGCGATGACGTACTCGGTGCGCAGTTTGTCACCCAGCGCCATCAGCGCTGCATCACTGTGCGTTGGTTCAAAAACCGCTTGCACGTAGCCCGAACGGTCGCGCAGGTCGATGAAGATCAGGCCGCCGAGGTCGCGACGGCGTTGAACCCAGCCTGTCAACGTGATTTTCTGCCCTACTTGTTCCTTGCGCAGTTCGCCTGCGTTGTGCGTGCGAAACAACGTCTGTCCTTGAAAATGCTCGCTCATTTCTGTTCCTCCCCTGGTCTCTTACAGCTTCTGTTGGAGCTTTTCTACAAGTTCGCTGAGCGGTACGGAAACCTGCTCGCCTGTTTCCATGTTCTTCACGTTGGCGATGCCTGCCGCTAACTCGTCGTCACCTAACAACACGACTTGGCGCGCCTTGAGGCGGTCGGCCGCTTTCATCTGCGCCTTCATGCTCTTGCCGAGATAGTCCTTATCTGCGACGAGGCCCGTGGTCCGCAGTTCTTGGAGCAGGGTTACGCTGCGCTTTTGAGCCGCTTCACCCAGTGCGACCAGGAACACATCGATGCCTGTTTCGAGCGGCACTTGCACCGCTTGGTTTTGCAAGGCGATCAGCACGCGCTCAATCCCGACGGCAAAGCCGATGCCCGACAGATCCGGGCCGCCGAGCTGTTGAACCATACCGTTGTAGCGACCACCGCCAGACAGCGTAGAGCCCGACTCGATGAATTCAAACGCCGTCTGCGTGTAGTAATCGAGGCCGCGCACCATGCGTGGGTTGACTTTGTAGTCGACGCCAAACGAATCGAGATACTCGCGCACTTGTGCAAAATGCGTGGTGTCCTCCTCCGTCAAGTGGTCGAGCATGAACGGCGGATTGACGATCAGTTGCTTGCAGGCATCGACTTTGCAATCGAGGATGCGCATCGGATTGCGGTCGTAACGGCTCTGGCAATCCTTGCAGAGCTGATCCTTGACCGGCGCGAGGTGTTCACGCAGGACGTTGCGGTAGACTTCGCGCGACTCCGGCGACCCAACCGAGTTGATCTCCAGCGTGATGTTTTTCAGCCCCAGTTCGGTGAAAAACGTCATCGCCAGCGCGATGATCTCCGCATCGACGCTCGGATCATTGACGCCGATCACCTCTGCGCCGAATTGGTGGAACTGGCGGTAGCGACCTGCTTGCGGACGTTCATAGCGGAACATCGGGCCGATGTAGAACAGTTTGGTCGGCTGCGGCTGTGCGTGCATTTTGTTTTCGACAAACGCACGGACCGCTGATGCGGTGCCTTCTGGACGCAGGGTCAGCGAGCGCTCCCCACGATCTTGGAAGCTGTACATTTCCTTCTCCACGATATCGGTCGTCTCCCCGACACCTCGTGTGAACAGTTCGGTGTGTTCAAAAATCGGGGTGCGAATCTCCGAGACATTGAAACGGCGGCAGACATCGCGAGCCGTGCGTTCAATCCATTGCCACTTTTCCACATCGCCAGGGAGAATGTCATTCACCCCGCGCGGACGATTGGTCAACATGAGTAGATAAACCTCCTTCGAGTAACGAAAAAAAGCTCTCGTCACTAGCGACAATGCGCTAGGGACGAGAGCTTTGAGTTCCCGTGGTACCACCCTACTTGAAACGACAACGAAACAGTCGCTTCCTCTTTGGCCGGTTAACGCCCGGTAACGCCCAACCGCTACACACATCTCCCGTTACAGAGACGGTTCGCAGTGAGTCCTCGGAGATGTCTTTCTCGAAGTGGCGTAGAGAGACACTTGCAGCCAAGTGGTGTCTCCTCTCTGGCAACGCATTGCTTCGGTACTTTTTCCCGTCAACAGATCACGACGCATTGAAATTGATTTACATGTAATATTACTCAGACAAAGTTTGTCTGTCAAGCACATTCTGCCCATTTCCGCGCAATTTTATCAGCGCAACCAGCCCAAGCAGCAACAAAAGTCCGCCCGCACTGGAAAAACAGACTCCGATCGTCGCGAATCCAAGCACCGTGCCGCCGAGCGCAACCCCTACCGATTCCGAACCAAACGAAGCGGTCGCCCAGACGCTCTGACACGCGGACATGCGGTGCATCGGCATCGTCTGCTGGATCAGCGTCGTCACCGGGATGTCGGTCAAAAAATGCGCGAACCCCGTCGCGCCGACCACCAGACAGGCCATCCATAGCGTTGGGGCAAAAGACAGCAGGAACAGCATCGCGCCATAGCAGAGCCAGCCTACACCCACCAACTGCAGGATTGTGAACTGTCGGGCGAGCCTGCGCATCGAGGCGGCCGACATGAACATGCCAACCGAGAAGCAGGCCATCAGCACCCCGTATTCGTCGCCTTCTCCCTGCAAGACAACACCTGCAAGCAGCGGGAGTCCGACCTTGATCAGCCCCGTAGAGATCACCAATCCGAGCGACGAGATGAGAATCGCGTAAAACACCATGCGCTGGTTGTAGACTTCCCGGAAGGCAGATCCAATTTCCCGGAAAATAGAGCCAGACATGCGAACCGACCGCTGTTCAGAATCCCGCGATTTTTGTAGGCGACCTGGGGCTGCGACCTTGTCACGCCCTGTACCGCTCGCGGTCGAGGGCGTTTTTCCAAAGGCATAGACCGTGAGCATCGAGAGGAAGAAACTCATGGCGTTCACCCAGAGCACCAGCCCCCCCTGCGCTTGGGCCATCAGCACGCCACCGAGCACCATCCCGCCGATTTTGCAGATGCGCTTAGCCCCTTCGCTGAGCGAGTTGGCGAGCAACAACTGTTCACGCTTGAGCATCGCCGGGTACAACGCCCGCATCGCGGGATGAAAAAACGCCCGGGCCGTCGTCAGCACGACCGCCGCTGCGCAGACTTCTGCAAGCGTCAAACTCCCATACGCGTATCGCACCGCTAGATACACGACGGCTACACCCCGCACCAGATCGGACACCAGCATCGTCAGCCGTCGGTCCCAGCGATCCACAAACGCCCCTGCCAACAAGCCGCAGATCAGAAACGGTACACTCTGACAAAAGGCCAACCACCCTAGCGCACTGGCGCTCCCCGTCATGCGGTAGACCAACCAGACGATGCCGACCTCATAGATCGCATCCCCTAGTTGTGACAACACCTGCCCAGAAAAAAGCAAGGAGTAGCCGCGATGCCGTAACAACTCCCGATACGTCACAACGACCCCTCCCTGTGTCGTTTATCTGACAAACTTTTTCACGACCGGCATCCGCTTCATCTCTTCGCGGGTGATGCCTTTGATCAGCACCATCACGGCAAAAAACACCGCCGCCCCCACCGCGCCACTGACCAAGACCAACGCGAGGTTGGCGAAGCGCTCATACGGAATGATCAGCTCAAATGGGATTTTCGTGATGATCCAGACGACGATGCCCATCACGATCGAAGCGAGTACAGGCTTGCCAAAAATGTCGTTGAACGCGAGCGGAATTCCCCCGATCTTCTGCACGGAGCGGAAGTTCAAGATCGAGGACAGCAGGTAGCCGGCGACACTCGCGACCGCCGCGCCAAAAATCCCATAGAACGGCACCAGCGCAAAGTTCAACACCAATTTCAACCCCAACCCGGCAAACATGTAACGAATCGGCAAGTACATATGCCCGAGCGCTTGTAGCACATACGCCGTCACCAGTTCAAACGACGAGAAGATCGCCATCAACGAAACCATCGCAATCGTGTCTGCACCCGCGGTGTCTTTGAACATCATGATGTCGATCGGACCTGCCAGCAACAGGATGCCCGCCGCCATCGGAAAGGAAAAGAAACTGGTCAGACGGTACGACATCAACACGCGCTCGTTGCGCAGCTGCGTGTTTTTTTCCGCGATCGCTTGTGTGATCGCCGGCATCAACGAGAGTCCGATCGCCGTCGCCAGCGACAACGGCATCGCGATTAAACGCAGCGCACGCCCTGTGAAGATCCCGAACTCCGAATCGGCCATCGTCTGGGACATATCAAGACCCCACTTCAGCAAGTTCGTGATCGTGAAATTGTCGACGTTCTGCGAAAGTGGCAAGACCAGCGAAGACAGTGAAATCGGCAACGCGATCAGCGCGATCTTGCGAAAGACTTGCTTGTTGGTCAGTCCGGATTCCCTGGTGATTTTTTGCTTGTTCTCACGGCGCACCCGCACGACATGGCGGGCGAGGTACACGACGCTGCATGCCGCCCCCAACACGCCGGAGAAGGTCGCGATCGCCGCCGTCCAATTGCTTGATGCCTCGATCGTCACGGCGGTGTAGACCCCGACGAGGATGACCAGCACGCGCACCAACTGCTCCAACACCTGCGAATAGCCGGAGATCGCCATCTCTTGATGTCCTTGCAGATACCCGCGCATCGCCGCCAACAACGGGACAACCAGCAGGGCGAACGACAACGCACGAATCGCAGTCGATGCCGCATAGTTCCCGACGAAGATCGCAATCACCCCACCCAAGGCGAACATCACCAGCCACATGATCACCCCAGCGATCGTCATGTATCTGGCTCCCACGCGGTAGATCTGATCGGCCATCGCATAATCGCGCATCGTATTGCGCTCGGCGATCAATTTTGAAATCGCCAGCGGTATGCCCGCAGTCGTCACCGTCAAGATCACGACATAGATCGCATAGGCGTGCTGGTACAGAGCCAGCACGTAGTCTCCTGCCATGTTCTGAAAGGGAAGGATATAAACGACGCCCAAAATTTTCGAAAGTAAACCCGCCAAGGCGAGCGAAAAGGCTCCGGCGACCAGCCCTTTTTTTGCAGTTGAAGACATGTATAGGTTCCCCACTCACTGTACGATTAGATTTCCTAAATTCCAGTCTACCATATTCTCCTGCACCTAGTCCCGATGTTCACAAAAAAGCCCCACTCCGTCAGACGGAGCGTGGCTCTTTGATTTCTTCCGGGGCGAAAACTTCGCGCAGGGCGTTGAGCTTTTTCTCAATGACCTGCTCGACAGAATCGACATAGGCTTTGGGTTCCTTGGCGTTGTAGACGTGGCTGAGAAACTCGCCCTTGCGGTACAGTTTGGACGAAGCACCGCCACCGAGTCCGATGATCGTCTGGCGCTCCTCCATGATCGCGATGTTGTAGATCGAGTCCTTGCCAGGTTGCGCGTACCCGACGTTTTCCAAGTTGCCGAGGATGTCTTTTTGCCGATAGACATAGTAGGGATGATAGCCAAGTCCTCGCGCCCACTCCGCCGTCTCCGCCATCATCTGGCGCACGACGCGCGTGTGCGGGATCGTGTACTGGTCGCGTTCCTTGTTCACGACAGCAGTGCGTTTGAACGACATCGTGTGTACGGTGACCGAGTCTGGGTTCAGCGCTTCAATGCGCTGGCGGGTGTGGCGCACATCGTCGAGATCTTCGCCGGGCAGACCGAGGATCATGTCCATGTTGATGTTTTCAAATCCTGCTTCCTTCACGAGGTGGAACCGCTTGTCGACGATGTCCGGCGTGTGACCGCGACCGATCGTCTTTAGCGTTTCCGCTTTGAAGGTTTGCGGATTGACAGAGATGCGGTTGACCCCGTATCGGCGCATGACTTCTACACGCTCCGGTGTAATCGTGTCCGGACGCCCCGCTTCCACCGTGAACTCGCGCCACCGCTGTGAACCGGGGATGTGCGCGTAGATCCCTTTCATCACGCGCTCCAATTCTGGAGCTTTTAGCGAAGTCGGTGTGCCACCGCCCAGATAGACGGACGTGACCGGGATGTTGTACTCCTGCAAAAACGCGCCGATCGCCGCGAACTCCCGATCCAGCGCGTCGAGGAAGGACGGCGCATACGTTGCTTTGTCCTCCATCGAGTAGGCCGGGAACGTGCAGTAGGCACAATGTGTCGGGCAAAATGGGATGCCAACATAGATGCTGACTTCCTTGTCGATCTCGTAGAGATCGGGCATCGTGGCGAGTTGGGCGTCGACGATCTCCATCAACAGGTCGATGCGCTCCGCCGAGATCGCGTGTTCGTTGCGCAGGGTTTGGCGTATGTAGGCGTTGTCCCGGCCCTGTTCGCGCATGTTGTGCACAAGTTTCAGCGGACGCACGCCAAACAGGATGCCCCACGGTTGGTGCTCGCCGGTCAGTTGTTCCAACAGGTCGTGCAAGGCGCGCAGAACGGCCGGCTTGCCGCGTTTCATGCGCAGATTTGCACTGAGACCCGGTTCCAAGACTTTGGTAAAAAAGCTCGTGTAGCTCCGACCGTCGCGTCGATCGTGCAGCTCAGCCCGTGCTGTGACGGAGTTTGCTTCCTCCTCCGTCCACACTCGTATCAACAGCGCCGCATCCTCCTGTGCATCGAACGACACTTCGTCTTCTTCGAAGAACAGGTGGAGCAGGCGCTCCGTTTCCTTCTGGTAATTCGGGTTGCCAAGATCGATGGCGATCCGCATAAGGGCTTCACCTCCAGACACCAGTGTAACGGTCACAACGCTCTCCGTCTACTACCTTTGCAGCTTGGTGCGCAGCTGTTGCACTTCGCGGGAGGTCAGCGAGAACTCAGTGGCGAGTTCTACATCTTCGAGGTAGATCTGTTTTTGCAGGAAGTCGTGGAAGTCCACGTTGAGCAGCCTTTTGTTCATATAGGCGGACACTTGCTGGTGAATGGACTTACGCATGCAGAAGACCTCCTTGGGGGTGTGAGGGTGTCGCAATTCGTCTGCTTCTAGCCTTCCCTGTCGGATCGGAAAAAAACGGTGTCGAAGGGCAGGAATCCTGTTTTCAAGGGACGAATAGGGGTGGCAAAACACATGTCCAAGAGGAGGACCGCACCTTGAACCGGAAATCAATCCTCGTCGCCCTCGTCATCTGTTTCAGTCTGCTGTTCTCCGTGGTGGCGGTGGCCGCAGACAACGGTCGGTACGTGAAAGTAATCGCCTACGATGTGAACATTCGCGCAGGTGCCTCGACCGAAGATCCGGTGGTCGGGCATGCCGACTATGGTGACCAACTGACCGTCCTGACAGCGGAGAACGGCTGGTATCACGTGCAAGTTGAGAACGGCAAGACCGGTTGGATTCACGCCTCGCTCGTCAAAGAGGGCGGGCGATTCGCCACGTCCAACCCGACGATCAGCGTCGCGGAGGCGACGGTCGCGAGTTTGAATGTACGCGGTGGCGCGAGCACATCCTTCGAGGTCGTGACGACGATCCAACCGGGTACGCCCTACCCAGTGCTCCAACAGAGTGCGGATTGGGTACAGATCCGCCTGCCCGACGAACGGGTCGGCTGGGTGGCGAAGTCCTATGTAACGCTCAACGAAGCCAAAGCCAAACGCAACGCCCAAGCGGAGCAGGAGCGGGCGACCGTGTTGATCGACAGCTTGAATGTGCGAGCTGACCCTTCCCAGTCTGCCCCGATCCTCGGCACCCTCAAACAGGGCGATCTCGTCCAAGTCACACAGGAAGACAGCGCTTGGATGCAGATCGACTGGCAAGGGAGAAAAGCCTATGTGAAGGCGGAGTATTTGAAGCTGCCGGGCAAACCTCTACCTAGTACAGAGACTGTCCCAGGGCCCAAGACTTCTGACATAGGAAACCCGACGCTCACCCTGCAGGACACCACGAACATCCGCAGCGGCCCAGGGACGAACTTTGCGTTGCTGGAGACAGGTGCTGCGGGGTCCACCTACCCGGTGACCGGGAAGTCGGGCAAGTGGTTGGAGATCAACTTGGCCAACGGGCAGCGCGCTTGGGTCGCCGGTTGGCTACCGCAGGTCAACGGCGACATCACCCACTTGCCGGAGCGCGGGCAATCTCTGGACGGTGTGCTGCACGGCAAGACGATCGTGCTCGATGCTGGGCATGGCGGCTACGATGTCGGCGCGATCGGACGCTCGACCGGGGTTTACGAGAAAGACCTCACCCTTCCGCTCACCCGCTTGCTCGCCAACAAATTGACAGCGACAGGGGCACGGGTTGTGCTCACCCGCTCCGATGACCAGTTCATCTCGCTAGACGAGCGTGTACAGACATCGAAACAGGAGGCTTGTGATGCATTTGTCTCCCTGCATTACAACACCAACGCCGACCCCAACCTGTCGGGGACGATGACATTCTCGTACAACGAGACAGGACTAGACCGCGAACTCGCCTCGCGCATCCAAGACCAACTCGTCCAACACCTCGGACTGCCCGACCACGGCACACGATTTGGCGACTACTACGTCCTGCGCGAGAACCCGCAACCCGCTGTGTTGATCGAGACCGCCTTCCTCACCAACCAACGCGACGAGCAAAAAGCCAAAGACCCGCAGTTCCAAGACGCAGCTGCGGAGGCGATTTTTCAAGCGCTGGTCGAGACCCTGAAATAAAAAAAGAACCCGACCTCCTACGAGGTCGGGTTCTTTTTGCCTAACATGCGGTGAGCTGTTGATTTACTTGTCGAGCGCTGCGAGTTGGTCGAGGAACAGCGGGTTGAGGACTTTGATGTAGGTCCCCTTCATGCCAAGCGACCGTGACTCGATGACGCCAGCCGATTCCAGCTTGCGAATCGCGTTGACGATGACCGAACGGGTGATGCCAACGCGGTCTGCGATCTTGGAAGCGACGAGCAGACCTTCAGAACCTTCAAGTTCCTTAAAGATGTGCTGGATCGCTTCTTGCTCAGAGAAGGACAGGGATTCGAGCGCCATCATCACCATTGCACGTTGGCGAGCTTTCTCGTGAATCTCCTCTTGCTCAGAACGGATGATCTCCATGCCGACAACCGTTGCTCCGTACTCCGCGAGGATCAGGTCATCATCGCTGAATTCCTTGTTCAGACGGGCGAGGACGAGAGTGCCCAGACGGGTACCGCCGCCGACGATCGGGACGAGGGTGATGTTTTTCTTTTTGAACACTTCGTTTTCTTCTGGGCTGAAGACGTAGAACGGTTCCTTGTGTTCGACGTTTTTGGTCGTTTCCCCGAACTTCAACAAGTTCTCGTTGAACTCGCCTGGGAAGCGTTGATCAACCGTCATGATCTGGTTCCACTCCAAGGTCAGTTCGTACTCCGCAAGTCCGAAACCGAGGATCTTGCCGGTTTTGCCTACGACGTACACGTTGGAGTCAACCATATCGCTGAGGAGCTTGGCCAGCTCCATAAAGTCCACACCATTCGCCGCCGATTTTTGCAACAGTCGATTAAATCGTTGTATTTTTTCCAATAAAGCCATGGGGTCCACCTGCTATCTATGTTTTTTGATTAATTCTAACCTTGGGACAATCACATATAACATTATGCGAACTGCTACATGATTTCAAGCGAGCAAAAGCCAAATCTAGCAATTATCACAGAAATGTAACATAACCTTGACATTCTGTGTCCGTTCCTATTCACAATATAGACAGATCATCCCAGTTTCTATACGTGTCTACCCAGAAAAGACGGAAAATTCGCTTGGAACAATTCTGATAATTCAAGAACGGTCTTACTATAGCAAGATTTTAAGCGAATTGCAACCATGAAAAAAGCGATGCACCCGAAGGTCATCGCCCTTTTGAATGAATGGAGTGTTCATCCCCATTGTACTATGTCGTTCATAGCAAGTACTAGTATAGTTACATACTACTGGTCTGTCAACCAATTTTTATACAATTGTGCTACACTGTCCTCGAGGGGGAATGAGACTTGATTTCGGTGATTGAACTTATGAATTTCCATACAATCGTACTCCCCTTGGTGGGGGCTTACTATTTACTAACACGAATCAAACAGCTACCGACCACCCCGCTGTTGCTCGGGCTGGTGGTCTGGTTGACGACTTGGGTCCAGTGGGGTTCGATGTACGGAGCATTGCAAGGTTTGCTGTACGGGCTGGCGACCTTCGGAGCAGGGGTTGTAGGGGTTCGAGGGCCGTTGAGCATGCGCCAGTGGTGGGGGGCATCGGGAGGGGCCAATTGGCGACCGGGGTTGGTATTTTGGCGTAAAGTTGGGCTTGGGGTCGTGTTTGCAGCGGTTCAAGTAGGGCTCGGATTGCTGGTTGTATCGGTGGTGCAACTCCTGGGTGGTACACTTCCTGAGGAGTCTGTCCACGAGGTACTCGCGCGCAGCCCCTGGCCGTGGGCTGTACCTATCGCAGCTGGTCTGGCGGCGGGGATCTATGAAGAGCTGGTGTACAGACGGCTGGCCGATGTGTGGTTGCGACGGTGGATGCCAGGGTGGGGCGTTGCCTTGCTCTCCTCGCTGTTGTGGGCAGGCACGCATGTTGCGGGGGATGCCTCGTCTGGGTACGTGCGAATGGTCGAATTGGGGCTGCTGATCGGGCCCTTGTCCTATTGGTTTTACCGTCGGTATGGTTTGTTTCCATCGATCCTTGCTCATGGATTCTATAATTCGGTCGCCGTATTAATTAGTGAAACTTTCCTTGCTTGAATGAATAAAACGACTTACACTGTCCCCATCACCCCCAAAGGAGGACTCCCCATGAACACCACCACGCAAGAACAAATTCTGTCTCACCTTCACCAACTCTCCGAAGGTCAAGCACAACTATTCGCCGGGCAGAAGCAGCTGTTCGAGAACCAGCAGCGCTTCATGCAAAGCCTCCAACAACTCTCCGAAGGTCAAGCACAACTTTTCGTCGGGCAGGAACAGTTGTTCGAGAACCAGCAGCGCTTCATGCAAAGCCTCCAACAACTCTCCGAAGGTCAAGCACAACTTTTCGTCGGGCAGGAACAGTTGTTCGAGAACCAGCAGCGCTTCATGCAAAGCCTCCAACAACTCGCCCGCAACCAAGAACTGTTCCGCGCAGAAGTGAACCAACGCTTTCTCGAACAAGACCAGAAAATTGAAGCGATGGATCAAAAGTGGACCTTGCAGTTCTGCGAGTTGAATGGCAAGCTGGATGGTGCCCTCCTGCGTTTGGACAATGTGGAACAGGCTGTGCGTGAATTGCATGCTGAAGTTCGTGAGCAAGCACACCGGACAGACTTTGTCCTGCTCAAGTTCGAACAACTCCGCGAACACCTCAAGTCTTGGGTCCTCGACCCAAACAAGCACTAACGTCTCCTCCCCACGTCCCTTCTGACTCCCAACTGAAAAAAGGGACCTCTCCACAGAGCAGGTCCCTTTTTCCATCCATGAAGTTCGTGCTTTAGGGTCGAACCACAATCTTGCTCGGATGATCGTGCGTCACATCACCGACAACCGCAGCGTAGGCCAAACCCCGTTCCTGCATCTGGGCCACCATCGCATCTGCTTGGTCGGCCGGGATCGAGAACAACAATCCACCCGATGTAACCGCATCGCACAGGATGATTTTGGAATCCTCGTCCACACCTTCGAACGACACATCCCCTTGTACCCATTCCATGTTCCGCACGGTTCCGCCTGGGTAGATCTTTTGCTCCACGTATGCCCGTGTCTCTGGGAGCGTCGGTACTTGAGACACGTGCAACACAATCCCAACTCCCGCCCCGCGTGCCATCTCCAGCGCATGACCGGCCAGACCAAATCCCGTCACGTCGGTACACGCATGTACGGTGAATCCGTGCGCCACTTCCGCAGCCACTCTGTTCAACTCTGCCATCGTCTGCGTCACAAGTTCAATCGCTTCGGCCGAAGCCTTGCCCCGCTTGATCGCTGTGGTGACGATCCCCACGCCGATCGGCTTGGTCAACAGAAGTTTGTCACCCGGTTTCGCCCCGGCATTGGTCCAGACCTTCTGCGGATGCACGGTGCCAGTCACCGACATGCCGTACTTCGGATCTGTGTCGTCGATCGAGTGACCGCCGACGATGATCGCACCCGACTCGCGGACCTTGTCAGCACCGCCACGCAGGATGTCGGCGAGGATTTTTTTGTCCAGCTTGGAGATCGGGAACCCGACGATGTTCAAGACCGTCAACGGAACCCCACCCATCGCATAGACGTCAGACAGCGCATTGGCCGCCGCAATCGCGCCGAACATGTAGGGATCGTCCACAACAGGCGTGAAGAAATCCAATGTCTGCACCAGCGCGGTCTCTTCGTTTAATTTATAGACGCCCGCATCGTCCGAGGTGTCGATGCCGACAATCAAGTTTGCGTTCGGTACTGCATCCTTCGGTAGATGGCGCAAAACTTGCGCCAGGTCGGCTGGGCCGATTTTGCATCCTCAGCCAGCTTTTTCAGTCAGTAGGGTGAGCCGCACGCTTTCGCTCGGCAACACCGCATCACCCGAGTCGTTGGACGGCTTGACCGACGCTGGTGACGACAGTTTCGATTTCTCGTGGGAAGATTGTTCTGACATCGAAGTGCAAAGCCTCCTTTTGCAGGGTGGTCATGACAGGCATGTCCACATGTCTAAGTTGGTGTTCCAATTCATTGAGGGAGAAATGACGGCTTTTGACCGTCACGTGCCATGTCGGCAACTCCTCGGTCGGAAGCGATCCGCCCCCCACCTGTGACAAGCCCGCCTCCAAGCGTACATCAGCTCGTTCACCGAACACGTCGGCCAACCCTTGGTGCAAGCGTTGTGCATCCGTGTTCATCGTGGTCGGTGTGCGCAACAGCATCCAAATTGTCGGGACGTCGCGCTTGGCGATATCCTCATCGCGGTAAAGCATCAGTGTCGCTTCCAGCGCCGCCAATGTGAACTTGTCCACACGAAGAGCGCGTGTAAGCTGATTTTTCTTGAGTCTTTTTACATATTCCTGCTTGCCGACAATGATTCCTGCCTGTGCCGCGCCGAGCAATTTATCACCACTAAATGAAACGATGTCCACACCCGCCCGCACACTCTCGCCAACCGTCGGTTCATCCCCAATTCCATAGCTGCGCAAATCGATCAACGAGCCGCTGCCAAGATCTTCATAGACCGGGACGTTGCGGGCGTGTGCGAGGGCGACGAGGTCTGCCAGTTCCGGCTGATGCGTGAATCCGACGACGCGGAAGTTGCTGGTATGTACTTTTAGGATCAACCCGGTCTCGTCATCGATGGCGCGTTCATAATCGTAGCCGTGCGTTTTGTTGGTCGTGCCAACTTCTACGAGGTGCGCGCCGCTCGCTCGCATCACTTCGGAGACGCGGAACGATCCGCCGATCTCCACGAGTTGCCCACGCGAGATGACCACGCTCTTGCCCTTAGCCATCTCGCTGAGCACGAGGAGGACGGCGGCTGCATTGTTGTTGACGACGAGGGCTGCCTCCGCCCCTGTCAGTTCGCAGATCAAGCGCTCGACATGGTCGTAGCGCGAACCGCGTTCGCCTGTAGCGAGGTTGAGTTCGAGGTTGGTGTAGCCCCGTGCAGTGCGATCGATGGCGCGGACGGCAACATCTGGCAACGGCGCACGACCCAAGTTGGTATGTAGGACGACGCCGGTGGCGTTGATCACCGGGCGATAATGCGGCTGAAATTGTGCCTGCACGCGTTGTGCAACCTGTCCCGCCAGCACCTCTGGCTGGAGGTCTGCTTCGCAACCCGCTCCTGCAACGATCGCGGTGCGGAGGTCACCAATCACCTCACCCGCCATGCGCGAGACGAAGCGGTGTGAGTACTGCTCGATTAACTCCCGGCAGACCGGGTGGTCGAGCAGTCGATGCACAGCGGGTAGCCTGCGCAGTAGATCCATTCCCATAACGGCAAACACTCCTTACTTCTGTACCGCTCCCACCCTCTATTCTAGCAAAAAAACTGCCACCGCAATCGGTGACAGTTCAAAAAGGGGGACGGGTAGGTGTTGGGGGACTCGACATCTATGATCAACGCAGCCAAAAATTGGCCACGGGGATTCCTGAGATTCGTTCCGTCAGGCAACCTGTTTCGTTCAACCCTGTCGTATCGTTACGTAACAAGACGTAAATCGCCCATTATGATCGCAAAGGAAACTACACGCGCAAACACTGCCTCATCACATATCGATCCTGTGACAGACGCACTCAATCGTCGTGCTTCTTGCTTTTGCCCTTCTCCATTTGTTTCTCCTGGCCTTTGTGCTTGCCGTTGTCATGCTTGCCTTCGTCCGTGGGACTTTTGCCTTTGGACTCGATCTTGCGTCCGTCTTTCATCTCGATATCGAGGGTCTGGATCACACTGAGCACCTTCGGATCGAGTTGGACTTGCTTGCCTTGAAGCGTGGCGGTCAGCGCGTCTTGGAGCTGGTAGCCGGTGAGCAATTGATTCATGATCTGCATGGCCTGCTCACCTTGCACCTCAATTTTGCGACCCTCGAGTTCGCCTTCGAGCTTGAATTTGCCGTCAGACTGCGTAAACTCGACTTTCAACTTGCCTTGCGTCGTATTGGTCTCAAACGCCATGTCCTTGACCTGATTGATTTGGAAATTGCTCGCGACCCCTGCAGGCGGGGTTGCCGCTGTGGAAGCTGCCGGTGCCGTCTGCACCACAAACGGATTGTTCGCATCCAGCGTCGCTTGGTCAACCGAACTTGCGGTGGACGTCGGGGTTGCCGTCGTGTTGGAGGAAGCACTTGCCGCTGTCGGCACCGGAGCTGGAGCGGGTTTCGCGCCCCCCAGCAGGGCTGCTTCCTCCGCGCTGAGCGGTTGCGAGCTGACGACCTGTGAGGATACATTGCTCGCAAGGGTCGCGCCTTCTGCCGCTTCGGTGGTCGTGCCACCTGTCATCGCGTAGCCCGCACTGCCGACAATAACCAGCAGGGGGGCTGCGATCCATACAACTTTTTTCCACGATGCCTTCATCTGTCGTTCCTCCGTTTCACTTCGCGTCTAGTGCTTATAGATTTCGAAGCTTCGATTTCAGGAATGACGGTCGTGGTGATTTTTTGGTACGATAGAGGCTGGCAACCTCACGAAAGGTGGAACCTACATTGAATAGAGACACATCCACACACCTGTACGAACAAGCCCAACAAGTCATCGTCGGCGGCGTCAACTCCCCGTCCCGCTCGTTTAAAGCGGTCGGCGGTGGCGCGCCCGTGTTTATGGCACGCGGCGAAGGCGCACATTTCTATGATGTTGACGGGAATCGATATCTCGACTACCTCGCCGCATACGGCCCGCTGATTCACGGTCACGGCAACCCGCACATCGCCCAAGCGATTGCCCAAGCCGCAACATCGGGCGTGCTATTCGGCACACCGACCAAACTGGAAATCGACTTCGCGACGATGCTTCGCGATGCCATTCCTTCCTTAGAAAAAGTCCGCTTCGTCAACTCCGGCACCGAAGCGGTGATGACGACGATCCGCGTCGCTCGCGCCTACACCGGTCGCAACAAGATCATGAAATTCGCTGGCTGCTACCACGGTCACTCTGACCTCGTGCTGGTCGCAGCAGGCTCGGGCCCGTCCACGCTCGGCATCCCGGACTCGGCGGGCATTCCGCAAGCGATCGCCAACGACATGATCACGATCCCGTTCAACGACCTCGGTGCCTTCGAAACCGCGTTGCAAAAATGGGGTGCGGAGACGGCGGCCATCCTTGTCGAACCGATCGTCGGCAATTTTGGCATCGTCCGCCCAGAACCAGGCTTCCTCGAAGGCGTCAACGAACTGGCGCACCGCTATGGCGCGTTGGTCATCTACGACGAAGTGATCACCGCGTTCCGCTTCCATTACGGTGGCGCACAGGACTTGCTCGGCGTCACGCCCGACATGACAGCACTTGGCAAGATCATCGGCGGGGGTCTTCCGATCGGTGCCTACGGTGGTCGCCAAGATATTATGGAAAAAGTCGCACCGCTCGGCCCCGCCTACCAAGCGGGCACGATGGCGGGCAACCCCGCATCGATTGCGGCGGGGATCGCCTGCCTGCAAGAACTGCAACATGCAGGCACCTACGAACGCCTAGATGAGTACGGAGGTCTGCTGGCTGAAGCGCTCCTGCAAGCGGCAGAACGTCACGGTCATCAAGTGACACTCAACCGTGTCGGCGGTGCCTTTGCCCTGTATTTCCTCGACCATGAAGTTCGCAACTACGACGATGCCCAAGCGGCGGATGGCGAGAAATTCGCCCGCTTCTTCCACCTCCTGCTCGACGAAGGCGTCCTGCTCGCCCCGTCCAAGTACGAGGCTTGGTTTGTCTCCACGGCACACACCCGCGCAGACATCGACGAGACGATCGCGATCATCAACCGCGTGTTTGCCAAACTCTAGATGATGCAAAAAACCCTTCACCGCATCCAGCGGCAGAAGGGTTTTTCACAATCCATTTTATAAAAAAAAGACCCCGACTGCATGCGGTCGAGGTCTTTTTCTCATTAGATGACGTCAGCGAGCTTGTCGAGCAGTTGTTGCTTGTTTTGGTAGCCAACAAGGGTTTTCACGACTTCGCCGTTTTTGAAGACGAGCAGAGTCGGGATCGACATGACGCCGAACTTTTGAGCGGTTGCCGGGTTTTCGTCAACATTGAGTTTGCCGATGGTCAGCTTCTCAGAGACTTCGCCAGACAGATCGTCAAGAACCGGTGCGAGCATTTTGCACGGGCCGCACCAAGCTGCCCAGAAGTCCACCAGTACCGGCTTATCGCCTTGGATGGATTCTTCGAAGTTTGCGTCGGTTACAGTTACGATTGCTTCAGATGCCATTGTGTTTCCCTCCCAAGGTAAAGTGTGGCTTAAACAGCCACGACTTCTTTGATTTCCGGTACAGCTGCGCGAACGGTGCGCTCAATGCCCATTTTAAGTGTCATGGTGCTCATCGGGCAGCCACCACATGCACCTGTCATACGGATCGAAGCGATACCGGTTTCGCCATCAACTTCCACCAGTTCAGCGTCACCGCCATCGGATTGCAAACCCGGGCGAATTTTGTCCAAAGCTTCTTGTACGCGTGCGCGAAGATCGTCCATCATGTATTCCTCCAGTCGTCGCATTCATAGGATAAACGCTCATACAGAACTAGTATAAGCGGTAATGCCTAAGGCCATTCAGTGAAAGCCTTCAACATATTGTATTTGTAGTATAGAAAAAATGGAATCAAACGTCTGTGACTTCCGTTACATCTGTCCAGCCCATTCTTCGTGGAAGCGTTTCAGAAACTCCTCCATATAACGGTGACGCTCAGCGGCGATGCGCTTCGCAGACTCCGTATTCATCAAATCTTTGAGCAAAAACAGTTTCTCGTGGAAGTGGTTGACGGCCGTGCTTTTGCCCTTGCGATAGTCCTGTGCTGTCAAGTCTGTTCGCGGCGGCAAGTCCGGGTCGTAACTCAACTGACCCTTGGCCCCCGAATAAGCAAACGTGCGTGCGATCCCCAGTGCACCGATCGCATCGAGGCGGTCCGCATCTTGGACGATACGGCCTTCGAGCGTGCGCACCGGGGGCTGGTTACCTCCTTTGAAAGACATCGTGGTGATGATGTCGAGGAGGTGTGCGCGGATGTCCGCATCGAGGGGGTGCTCATCGAGCCAATTCGTGAGTTTTTTCATCCCAGCCTCTGGGCTGTCGTTGAGCTTCTCATCCGGGATGTCGTGCAGGAGCGCCGCCAATTGGCAGACAAATACATCCGCGCCCTCTTCGCGCGCGATCACCTCGGCCATCCGCCGCACGCGCTCGATGTGCCAGACATCATGTCCGCTGCTGTCGCCTGCGAGTTCCTGACGCACGAACGCCTCCGCTTGTTGCAAAATCCAGTCACGTTCCATAAAAAATGCTCGCCTCCCGTTGCCATCGTAGCAAAACAGAGCCACCGCTTCAAGGCGAGCACTTCCCAACTACTCATGCCCAAAAGTTTGGACAGCCCCACGCCAGCAACTCGTCCCTCTCGTGTAACGGCCTACTCCGCTTGTTTCTCCGGCTCATTCAGATTCGGCAATTGCACCGGTGGCATCGCCCCGCCAGTGCTCGCCCCCACCGCATCGCCCTTGGCATTGAACACCATCTGCGGTACATCACCGACCAGAACGAGGTACGCAATCGGCACTCTCGTGTGAATCTGGCTCGGCTTTGAGGAAAATGGAATCACGATCGTCTCCTGAACGGTGATGTCCAGGTACAACACATGCACCGACTGGTTGATTCCTGCCTCCTTGGTCTCATAGCCGACTTCAGACTTCACCATCGAGATCGGGCGGATCTCCACCGGAATGCTCGGGCCGATCGAAGCGAGAATCGAACTCTCGTAGACCAGACCGAGGGGCAGCGAGATGGTATCGCCTTTCAATTGTTTGATGTCTGCTTGAATGTAATCGGTCACCTTCGCCTGCAGGCGCGTCGCTTCCTGCATGTTAAAGTAGCCTGCGCTGATCTTGCCGTTGGGACCTTCGCGAAAGTTCATCAGCAGGTTGTAATTTGCTTCATCGGCGATTTTTTTGGAGATGGCATCATTGATCGTCTGCACCACGTGTTGCTTGGCGTATTGCTCCGCGGCCAAGATCAGGTGCGGTCGCATCGACGTTTCATAATAATAGACCGTCTGCACGGTGGAGAACACGATCATGACCAAGATTAGAAACAGGGTGAGCCGCCAGTTCAGCCGCTTGCGCCTGCCCACCTTCATCGCCATCGGACGTCCCCCCTCTCTCCTCCCCAGTGTATGTCCTGAGCGGGGATGGTAGAAGATTGACAAAAGTCCTTCGCGGGTGGTACTGTGAATGAGAATTACGAATTGCATATGAATTTCTCTTATCCAGAGAGGTGGAGGGACTGGCCCCGCGAAACCTCGGCAACCGATTAATCAGGTGCTAATTCCAGCAAAGCGCAAGCTTTGGAAGATAAGAGAGCGGTAACGTTCTTACACGACCTCTGCCCTCTTCTTGTCTTTCTGACAGGAGAGGGCTTTTTGTATATCCCCCACCCACACGAGGAGGAACGCGCGATGAGCAAGACTTCAGTCCAACAACAACTACAGAACAAGATTCTCATCCTCGACGGGGCGATGGGAACGATGCTCCAACGAGAAGACTTAACCCCGGAGGACTTCGGAGGCGAGGAATTGGACGGTTGCAACGAAAACCTCGTCCTGACTCGCCCAGACGTCATCCGCAAAATTCACGAAGCGTACCTCGAAGCTGGTGCGGACATCATCGAGACCAACACGTTCGGCGCGACCTCTGTCGTGCTGGCTGAATACGACCTGCAACACCTCGCGCACGAGATCAACATCGAAGCGGTGCGCCTCGCCAAGGAAGCGGTCGACCGCTACTCCACCCCAGAATGGCCGCGCTACATCGCAGGTGCGATTGGGCCGACCACCAAAACCCTGTCGGTCACAGGTGGGATACCCTTTGAAGACCTGTGCGACTCCTACTACGAACAAACCCGCGCCCTCTTGCTCGCAGGCGTTGACCTGCTGTTGATCGAAACCGTGCAAGACACACTCAACGTCAAGTCCGCTTCCATCGCGGTGAAACGCGCCTTCCACGACACCGGGATTGAAGTGCCCGTCATGCTCTCCGGCACGATTGAACCGATGGGCACGACGCTGGCGGGCCAGAACATCGAGTCCTTCTATATCTCCTTGGAACACTTGAACCCGATCTCCGTCGGCCTGAACTGCGCAACTGGCCCAGAATTCATGCGCGACCACCTGCGCACGCTCTCGGAGTTAGCCACCTGCTCCGTCTCCTGCTACCCGAACGCTGGGCTGCCAGATGAGAACGGACACTACCACGAAACCCCGCAGAGCCTAGCCAAAAAAATCGTCGGCTTCGCGGAAAAAGGCTGGCTGAACATCGCGGGCGGCTGCTGTGGCACCACCCCGGATCACATCCGCGCCATGCATGAAGCCTTGAAGGACTTCAAACCGCGTGCCGCCGCACAGCCGCATCGCCCGGCTGTCTCTGGCATCGAGACTGTGTTTGTCGAGCCGGACAACCGCCCGTTGATCGTTGGTGAGCGCACCAACGTGCTCGGCTCGCGCAAGTTCCGCAACTTGATCGTGGACGGCAAGTATGAGGAAGCCTCGGAGATCGCCCGCGCCCAAGTCAAAAAGGGCGCGCACGTCATCGACATCTGCCTCGCTGACCCTGACCGCGATGAACCGCAGGACGTCGAAGAGTTCCTGAAGTTCGTCACGAAAAAAGTCAAAGTCCCGCTGATGATCGACTCCACCAACCTCGACGTCTTCGAGATGGCGTTAAAATACTCACAAGGCAAAGCGATCCTCAACTCCGTCAACTTGGAGGATGGCCCCGACAAGTTCGACAAGATCGTGCCGATCATTAAAAAATTCGGCGCGGCTGTCGTCGTCGGCACCATCGATGAGCAAGGCATGGCGGTCACCCGCGAACGCAAACTGGAAGTGGCCCAAGCCTCCTATGACCTGCTCGTCCATCATCACGGACTCGACCCGCGCGATCTGATCTTCGACCCGTTGGTGTTCCCCTGCGGCACTGGCGACGAGCAATACATCGGTTCGGCACGCGAAACGATCGAAGGCATCCGCTTGATCAAGGAACACTTCCCGCTCTGTCAGACGATCCTCGGAATCTCGAACATCTCGTTCGGTCTGCCAGGCTCTGGGCGCGAAGTGCTCAACGCCGTATTCCTCTACCACTGTACCAAGGCCGGCCTCGACTATGCGATCGTCAACTCGGAGAAGTTGGAACGCTACGCCTCGATTTCAGAGGAGGAACGCCACCTCTCGGAAGAGTTGCTGTTCAACACCGGCGATGAAACGCTCGCCACCTTCACCGCTTTTTATCGGGAAAAAAAGGTGACTCAAGTGATCCACACCTCCACGCTCACCTTGGAGGAACGCCTCGCTCACTACATCATCGAAGGCACCAAGGAAGGTCTCTACCCAGACCTTGACGAAGCGCTGACCCTGTATCGTCCGCTCGACGTGATCAACGGCCCACTGATGAAAGGCATGGAGGAAGTCGGTCGCCTTTTCAACAACAACGAACTGATCGTCGCAGAGGTCCTCCAGTCGGCGGAAGCGATGAAAGCGGCCGTTGCGCACCTCGAACCGCACATGGAGAAGTCGGACAGCGCGATGAAGGGCAAGATCCTGCTCGCCACGGTCAAAGGCGATGTCCACGACATCGGCAAAAATCTCGTCGAGATCATCCTCTCGAACAACGGCTACGATGTGATCAATCTCGGAATCAAAGTTGGCCCAGAACAACTGATCATCGCCGCACGTGAACATAAGCCAGACATGATCGGTCTCTCCGGCCTGCTGGTCAAGTCAGCGCAACAGATGGTCACCACCGCACAAGACCTCAAGCTAGCTGGCATCCACGCCCCGCTGATGGTTGGTGGCGCAGCGCTCACCCGCAAGTTCACCTACACGCGCATCCAGCCGGAGTACGACGGACTCGTGCTGTACGCCAAGGACGCGATGGACGGACTCGACCTCGCCAACAAACTGACCAACCCCGTTGAGTTTGAAAAGCTGGTCGAGACACAGCGCCGTGACCGTGAAGCCTTCGACAACAAGCCCGTTGTTCAGGAGACAGCCTCCCGCGTGGAAGTCCCGACGCGCTCGCCGCACATCCAACACGCAGGTGCGGTGTTATTGCCACCAGACACCGAACGTCACGTCCTGCGCGATTATCCGGTGGACTTCCTGCAACCGTATCTCAATTTGCGCATGTTGCTCGGCAAGCACCTCGGCCTCAAAGGCAACGTCGAACAACTGCTCTCCGACGGTGATGCCAAAGCGACCGAACTGTACGCTGTTGTTGAAGAGTTGCTGACACAAGCCAAGCGCGATGGTCTGATCCGCCCGCAAGGCATGTACCGCTACTTCCCCGCGCAATCTGAAGGCAACAAGATCCACATCTACGACCCTGCCGACACAACGCGCGTTCTGGAGACGTTTGACTTCCCGCGTCAACAGAAAGACCTGCACCTCTGCCTCAGTGATTTCCTGCGTCCGGTGGAGAGCGGTGAGATGGATTACGTCGGTTTCTTCGTCGCCACAGCAGGACGAGGCATCCACGAACTCGCCAACAAGTGGAAGGATGAAGGTCATTACCTGAATTCGCATGTCCTGCAATCGCTGGCGTTGGAACTGGCAGAAGCGTTTGCTGAACGCATCCACCACATCATGCGCGATGCGTGGGGCATCTCCGACCCGGCAGACATGACTATGCAGGAGCGCTTCGGAGCGCGTTACCAAGGCATCCGCGTCTCGTTTGGCTATCCGGCTTGCCCGAACCTCGAAGACCAAGCTCCGCTGTTCCGCCTGTTGCAGCCCCATGACATCGGCGTGGAGCTCACCGAAGGCTTCATGATGTTCCCGGAAGCCTCTGTCTCTGCGATGGTCTTCTCACACCCGCAAGGCCGTTATTTCAACGTCGAATAGAAAAAAACCCCCGGCATTCGTGCACTGGGGGTTTTTCCTATCTTAGTAGTTGGCGTTGGTGGTGTAATTCATCGTGGTGTTGCCTTGTCCTTGGAACGCTTGAAGCATCGTGTTCATGGTGTGATCCGCCAATTGCGGAACTTGGTAGACACCGGTGTAGTTGAGGTATTGGAACAGTTCGTATGCCATCTCTTGGCAGATGTTCGAGCAGGTTGCGTGGAACGCGCGCAGTTGCGGCACGGTGCATTCCAGTGCCCACATCATCGAGGAGATCGCGCCGCCTTTGTGCAGGTTCAGCGCCACGGTTGCGATGGTGCGGTCAGACAGGGTTTTCACGTTGGCGTTCGGAGCCGGTTGTTGCGGTTGGTGCAGGCCGACGCGGACGTTTTCGTAGACGTTGGTTTGCGGGGTGTGCGGGACAGTTGCAACGCCTGTATTGTAATTCGCCATGTTGGCGAGCGCCAGTGCTTGTTGATAGCCTTGGACCATGCGGTTTTGTTGGTTGGACAGGATGTCGCGCAGGTGCGGATCTTGAGTCTGCGAGATCAAGACCCCGTATAGCTCGATATCGGACGCCTTGGTGCGGAGCGATTCCTGCGTTTCCAGGAATTCATGTGCGCCGAAGCGCAACCCTTGTTGTCCGCCCGTTTGGCCTTGTACTTGATAACGGATTTGCTGGTTGTTCATCGTTTCGTTTGCATAACGGTACATCGTAGCAACTCCTCTATTCCATGAGATTTGTTGGGCTCTCCAAGGAACCCCTCACTAGAATAGCCAACCCTCCCCCGATTATACAAAAAACCACCCAGTGCCGCGCAGGGCACTGGGTGGTTTTATACCTTTAGGCGTGTACTTTGTTGTTGGTCAAACGCAGGAACTCCTCCGCGTCCCTGACCGCGAGGGAGACGGCAGCTTGCCAGAAGTCCGGTTGGGTCAAGTCGACGCCCAGATGCTTTTGTGCAAGTTCCTCGACGCGCATGCGGCCGGTGTCACGCAACAACGCCACGTACTTCTCGGCAAACGAGTCGCCTTCCTGCAACGCACGTGCATAGACGCCGTAGGAGAACAGGTAGCCGAAGGTGTACGGGAAGTTGTAGAACGGAACGCCCGTCGAATAGAAGTGCAACTTCGACGCCCAGAAGTGCGGGTGGTACTCGGAGAGCGCGTCGCTGAACGCTTCCTTTTGCGCGTTGGTCATCAGTTCGTTCAGGCGCTCCGAGGAAACCAGACCCTTTTTGCGCTCTGTATAGAAGTTGGTTTCGAAGATGAAACGCGACTGAATGTCCATGAAGAACGAGACCGCGTTGCCCAGCTTGTTGTCGAGCAATGCGATGTGCTCTTCCTCGCTCTTGGAATTTTTCAACGCCGCATCGGCGACGATCATCTCAGCAAACGTCGAGGCGGTCTCCGCGACGTTCATCGAATACGATTGCACCATCGGCGGCAGGTCCTTCATGACATAGGAGTGGTACGCGTGGCCGAGTTCATGTGCGAGGGTTGCCACCGCACCGGTCGAGCCGTCATACGTCATAAAGATCCGGGACTGGCCGTTTTTCGGGAACCCGGTACAGAAACCGCCCGGACGCTTGCCAGGGCGGTCCTCCGCCTCGATCCAACGCTCTTCGAACGCTTTGACCGCAAACTCTGCCATCTGCGGGCTAAACTTGTGGAACTGATCGACGATAAACTGCGCGCCTTCATCATAGCTGAGGGTGGTGGTGGACTCCCCGAGCGGTGCGTGTACGTCGAACCACGCCAGTTGCTCGACGCCGAGCAGCTGTGCTTTGCGGTTCAGGTAACGGACGAACGGCTCGCGGTTCTCATTGATCACATTCCACATCACATCGAGGGTCGCCTGCGACATGCGGTTAAGCTCTAGCGGGTCTTGGTGTACAGACTCCCAACCACGGTGTTTGTAAAGTTGCAGACGATAGCCACCCAGATGGTTAAGCGTCGAGGAGATCAGTTCCTCCTGTTCGGTAAATGCGGCTTCCCACTTTTGGAATGCATCTTGGCGAACGGCGCGATCTTCATGACCTTGGTAGCGGTTTTGCGCTTGGCCGATCGACAGCGCAGCCGGTTGACCGTCTTTTTCCACCGTGATCGTCATGCGGCCGATGATCGCGTTGTACAGCGACGACCAGGCATGGTAGCCGTCCACAGACAGGTCGTTGACGAGCGACTCCATCTCGGCGGAAAGTTTTTCAATCGCCCGGCGACGGCGTTCCTCCAACGGAAACTTCACCGGCTCCAGGCGCGCATCGGAGAACAGAGCCTCCCATACGTCCGCTGGCACGTCGAGGGTCTTTTGATCCAATTGCGTCATCACCGAGAGGTAGGTGGCGTGCATCTGGGAAAATGAACCTTGCAGCAACTTGGCTTGGGTGTCCTTGACGTCTTGCGCGTTCAAGCAGGAGATGAAGGCCGAAGCCGTGCGCAATTGGCTGTGAAGCCCTTGGTTCGCCTCGATCACTTCCGACCATTGTTGTGCATCGGAGGTCGGGGTGAGTGCAGCCACTTGTGCCCCCAAGGATTGGATATTTGCAGAAACCGAGCTCAGGTGGTCGGAGAATTCATCTGACGCACTGCCGCCCGGGAAGATAACGTCTAAGTCCCATGCGAGGGTCAACGGTTTTTTCACGGTAGTCAAACTCCTTATCGTATGTAATCGATATCATGTACACTCTGATTCTATTCGGCAACCGGCTGGAAATCCCTGTTGCGACTACTGGAGAATCGTCGATATATTCTAGAATTTAGCCTGGCCGAACACGATCTCCTGGAGTAATTCCCCTCATACCTCCTTGTAATTTCTTACATAGGCCGGGCGATAAAAACGATACACCCCGGCAATCGAGAGAAAGATCAACTGGTCTGCAAGGAAGGAGTACCCGAGGTTCCACCATCCGTGGTGCGCCATGTTTCCGGTCCTCAGTGTCAGGTATTCGAAACCGATCGCAGGGAGCGTCCACAGTATGCCTCTGATCACCGTCTGTTTCCACGTCGGTGGCATCGTCTGCACGAACAGATACGCCACCACAGGATAAATCCCAAAATCCAACGACAGCGGGATCGTGAACTTCGGGTACAGCAATCCGTTATAGGACCACAGTTGATAATGCATAATGACCAAGTCCGTCAAGAGTCCTAGAAAGCTCGTGTAAACCACGGCCCCATAGATCTCCTTCAACCGCTTCTTGTCCGCTTTCCACCAAAATACGATCCAACAGAGCACGAAGACCACAATAAAGTACATGTCCTAACCTCCCTGACGCTCACTAATGACGTGAGTTCCTGTCGGGCATAGTATGTGCAGGAGGTCATGACTCATGGCATTGTATGTGCTGGTGGCAATTTCCATTCTAGTGTTCTGGGTTGTCATCGACCACAGTCGAGTGCGCGGATGGCTCCCTTTGATGATCACGGGCGTGTTCTTGCGCTACCTATACCAACTTTTTCTGATCAGCTGGCTCCAGATTTGGATCGTACATGGGGAAAGCTGGCAAAAGTTGTGGAACCCGATTCTTGCAGACATCACGATCTGGCCTGTGTTTACACTGCTATTTGTACAATTCATTCCCCGCCAACCCTACCGCTTCTGGTATGTAGTCGTATATGTCATCGGTAGCATTGGCTATGAACAACTGCTCGTACGTTTCGGAATTCTCTCGGCTGGAGAATCGTGGCATATCGGATTTGCCTTTTTGGAACAAACGATCTACTATTCCATGCTCTACTTGCTCTGGCAGTGGCTGTCCCCTGCGGTGAGAGAGGAGACGAGACTCGATGACTGAATCTTATCCACTGTTCGATGAGATCGTGCAAACTCGTCGCAACTTGCGTGACTTGGAGATCCAACACTGGTATCAGGTGGAACTTTTTTCCTTCAACTGGTGGTTGATTTTGATCTTAACGATTGTATTTTGGGGGATTTGGTTCAAGTTCATCGACCGTCGACGGTTACTGGAGATCACGTTTTTCGGTGCGATGATCGTCATAAGTTCCACGGTGCTCGATATGATCGGTGTTGATCTCGTTCTCTGGGCATACCCTAGTCGATTGGAACCGCTGGCCCCCTCCCTGATCCCTGGCGATCTGGTCATGATGCCTGTCAGCTATATGTTTGTGTATCAATACTTCGACAAGCGTACAGGTCCCTTCCTGATCGTCTCGACCCTCGTGGCCGCCGTTTTGGCGTTCGGTGTGGAACCTGTGTTAGAATGGCTGGATATCTATGAAACCTATGGCTGGGAGTACCTGTACTCGTTTCCGATCTACGTGATCTTGGCCTGGTGCATGCGTAACTTTGTCCACAAACTCCTGCGCCACCAACAACCCCCGCCGCGGTAAAAAGGCTCACCAAAAAAGCACGCGCTCATCCGAGAGGGCGTGCTTTTTTCCGTTTAGATGCGGTTGGAGAGGTCGACTGGCGCTCGATTTTTCGAGGTGCGCAGGAACGGATAGAACACAAGTCCGACCACGAGCATGCCGATGCCGAGCAAGAACGTATTCATGTCACCACTGCCTGCTTGGATGACCCACAGCGAGTATAGCGTGGACAGAGCGGCGACCAGGCCGTCGAAGAATCGTTGCTTGCCTTCGATGTTGGTGTACGCTTCCCCGGTGATGACCAGTTTCAACTGGTAAATCGAGGCGACGACGTAGGGCACGAGATAAGCGAGCGTGGCGATGACGATGACAAAATCAAACGCTTTGGAGACCGATTGCGAAATCGTGGAGAAAATAAAGAGCTGCGACATCAGGTTCGTGATCACCAGCGCTCGGGACGGTGCTCCCTTGGCATTTTCCTTGAGGAAGACCTGCGGGAAGAGACCGGCCTTCGCCGCTTGGTATGGCACCTCTGAGGAGAGCATGAT
The DNA here is from genome assembly GCF_003148565.1 of Tumebacillus permanentifrigoris. GTDB lineage: Bacteria > Bacillota > Bacilli > Tumebacillales > Tumebacillaceae > Tumebacillus > Tumebacillus permanentifrigoris. The sequence continues at coordinate 105,812 of NZ_QGGL01000014.1, read as the reverse complement.
CCAACCGACGGATGTGCCGAGCATCGAGATCATCCCTAGCAGGGCCATGATCGAACTGCCGGAGCTGCCCAGCACGGACGAGAGAGAGTCGACCAGCGGTTTCTCCGCTTGAATCAGCGCTGTTTGGCTGAGCGTACCCATAACCAGCACCGTGATGCCCATGTAGATGACGAGGGCGATCAAGAGCCCGACGATCGTCGATTTTCTGACATCTGATTGCTTGCGCGCGCGCGAGGAGAGCACGACCGCCGATTCGACACCCACGAACGCCCACAGCGTTTTGACAGCAGCATCGCTCACTTGTCCAAGCAGACCGACCGTCTCTCCATCGGTCGTGCGATCGACGACCATCGGGAGCAGGTTGGTTTTTTGGAACGCAAACAGGGCGACGAGGATGAAAAAGGTAAAGCCGAGCACTTTGGTGATCGTGGTGACGAGGTTAAATTTGCCCGCACCTTCGATGCCGCGCAGGATCAGCGTGTGCATGCCCCAGAGCAACGCCGAGCAGACGAGGAAGGTCAACAGATGACCAACGGTCACATCCAGCGAGCCGACGGTGAACAACACCGCCTCCGAAGTCAAAATCGGGAAAAACGTCGAGAGGTAGGATGCAAACGTGGTGATGATCGCCACGTTCCCCGCGAAGTTGGCGACCCAATAGCCCCAGGCGACGATATAGCCGCTGAGCGTGGACGCTTCCGTGCCGTCCTTGAACAGGGCCTTGGCATAGACCTGCGGGCCGCCCGTCAAGTTCGGTTTGCGAACGGAGAGGTTGCCAAAGACCAGTGCGGTCATCAATACGCCGAGGCCGGTGAACAACCACGCCATCAACACCCCAGCAGGACTTGCCACTTCTGCCAGTGAACGCGGCAGCATGAAGATGCCGGAACCGACCATATTGCCAACCACCAGCGCGGTCAGCACCCAGAAACCGAGAGTACGTTTGGACATGATGAATGAGTTCCTCCTTTTGAACACAAAAAAACACCGCACAAAATGGACGGTGTTTTTTACACACCCCACCCACTGCCTGCTTTGTGAAAGTAGCGCAACACGAGTGAGCTAGGTGGCTCCTCGTGACAGTTCTGCCCCTGTTCGGCGACAGACCCAGCCTCTCCGCGCGGGACGCGGCGAAACTTCGGCGACGGTGCCTTTTCACTGCCTTCATCAGTCCCCCGGACCTCTCGCAGCGTACTCTTCAAACGTCGCAACCTCTACCCCAACTACCGAAAATAGATGAGGATTTTGATTATAAAGTTATTGGACAACGTGGTACAGTATACTGCTAACGTGCTAAAGGATCAAGCCCTTGGGAGGAAAACTAGACCTGAACGCGAACCTTACTAGTATTAACTACCATATTCTCGGGAGGTTTTGAACCATGACTCTGGCCTTTTTTAACGGCGAATTTCTACCGACCGACAGCCTCGTGATCCCGATTGACGAGCGCGGACACCAATTTGGCGATGGTGTGTACGAAGTGATCAAGATCTACGATGGCACGCCGTTCCTCATGCGCGAACACCTCGTCCGCCTAGAGAACAGCGCGAAGGCGATTCGCTTGGAGATGCCTTATTCAATCGAACGTTTTGAAGAGTTGATTCAGGAGGGGCTGACCCGCGCCCAGTTGCGCGATGCACAGGTCTATGTGCAGATCACTCGTGGGATCGCGACGCGCTTGCACAGCTTCCCAGATGTCCCGCCCTCCACTTCGATGACGTTCCGTCCCTCCAAGAGCTTGACGGAGGAGACCTTCAACACCGGGATCAAAGTTGCGCTGTTGGAAGACGAACGCTGGTACAACTGCTACATCAAGTCGTTGAACCTCCTGCCGAACATCCTCGCCAAGCAGGCCGCCGCCGATCGCGGGTGCTTTGAAGCGGTGCTCGTCCGGGATGGCTACATCACGGAAGGCTCTAGCACCAACACCTACGCAGTGAAGGACGGGGTGGTCTACACCCATCCGGCGAACAAGCGCATCCTGAACGGCATCACCCGAGCCGCCGTGTTGCAAGTGGCTCAGGAGTCTGGCATCGAAGTCCGCGAAGAGGCGTTCACTTCAGAATTCCTGCTCGCCGCGGATGAAGCGTTCCTCACCAGCACCACCGCCGAAGTTCTGGCGATCACACACGTGGATGACACCGTGATCGGCACCGGAACACCGGGGCCTGTAGTACGTCAATTGCACGCGAAATTCCGCAAACTGATTGGCTAATCGTAAAAAAAGAGTGGGGTGCCATCCGGCACCCCACTCTTTTTATAGACATTTTGAATGTCTCCCTTTCTCTCTATACGACACGCATAACACACATTGGTATGTATTATACAATCGTCGTAATTTTCTAGCAAGGTCTACCTAGAAACTTTCCGAGCCTCTCGATTTACGGATAGTAGTCTTCCACTTCACCACGCCACGCCAACATCCCGTCGACCATATTTTTGAGATTGCCGTAGCCTTGCTTCTGGAGAAAATTGCAGACCGCCTTGCTGCGACGACCGCTGCGGCAGACGACGACCGTCTCCGCTTGCGGGTCCAATTCCGTATGGCGGTGCTCGATGTCGGCCGCGCGGATGTGCTTGGCACCGGGGATGATGCCGTGCGTGGCCACTTCTTCGTTTTCGCGCACGTCGATGATTTGCAGGTCTTCGCCACTTTCGATCCGCGCTTGGATCTCAGCTGCGGTGGTGATGCCTGGTTTGGACATAGAGATCGCTCCTTTCAAAGGAAAACACCCCGTCCTGAGAACGGGGCGTTTTTTGTTACTGGATGATGAAGTAGTCGAGGTCGATGTTCATGCCTGAGGACGAGGCGTTTTTGGTTCCCGTGTACACGACTTGAACCGTATGCGGTCCAGCGGTCAATCCACTTGCGCTGTAGATCGGCAGCTTGTAGATGTTCGGTGAATTGTAGAAGTCATACGTTGCTACTTTGGAACCGTCCAGATAGATATCCGCAATCCCGTTGTTGGCAGCCTTGTATCCAAAGATCTGGATGTACGTGCCTGTAAACGTGATGGTGTACGACGAGCCTGCCGTACCGCTGTACTTCGCATTGCCGCCGTTGTTGCTGGCGTTGCCCGCGGGGCTCCAGCTTCCAGCGTACGACAGATACGTCGTATCCGATTCCTCGTAGGAAAGTCTGAGGTAGAAGTTCACCACTCGACTGTTCCCGTTGAGATCGGTGACCGTTAGGACGTAACTGCCTGGCGTGGTAATCGCAGTCCCGAGGGCGTACCCGGCTACGGTTGTACCGTAACGGGTTAGCGTCACCGTCTGGATGTCCACATCACTGCTGGCCGGGGTGACGGATGTTGTGTAGGTGTTCGTATCCGCAACGCCCGTAACGGTCGGTGCTGTCGTGTCGCTCATCGTGAAGTTCACAACCGTCGCATTGCCCGCTTGGTCTGTCACAGTCAGGATGTACGTGCCGTTGAGCTTGACCGTTGTGCCCAGCGTGTACCCGGCGACTGTGGTGCCGCCCTTTTTCAGATTCACCGTCTGGATGTCGGTGTCACTGCTCGCCGGCGTGACCCACGCAGTGTAGGTTTGGCCGTTCACAACACCCGTTACTACCGGAGCGGTCGTGTCGATGGTGAAGTTCATCACCGTGCTGTTGCCTGCTTTGTCTGTCACAGTCAGCACATAGGTGCCATTCTGCGTGACCGCAGTTCCCAGCGTGTAGCCCGCGACGGTGCTGCCGTTTTTGGTCAGCGCGATCGTCTGGAGATCGCTGTCTGCGCTGTTCGGTGTGACCGATGTGTTGTACAACTGGTTGTTAGTCACTCCTGTGATGACAGGCGCTGTCGTGTCATAGATAAAGTGGACGACCGTGCTGTTCCCCGCTTGGTCGACAACGGTCAGCACGTAGGTACCCGCTTGGTTGATCGCCGTGCCCAGCGTGTAGCCCGCGACGGCGGAACCGTTTTTCGTCAGCGTCACCGTCTGGATGTCGCTGTCACTGCTCGTCGGGGTCACGGGGGCGTTGGTGCTCTGGTTCTCCACCACGCCTGTGATGACCGGTGCTGTTTTATCAATCGTGAAGTGCAACACGATGCTATTGCCAACTTGGTCGGTCACCGTCAGGACGTAGACGCCGTTCGTGGTGACCGCCGTGCCCAGCGTGTAGCCTGCAACGGTGCTCCCATTTTGCGTTAGCGCGACTGTCTGGATGTCAGAATCACTGCTCGACGGGGTGACCGAAGTGTTGTAGAGACTGTTGTCGAGGACCCCCGTGACGACCGGAGCGGCTTTGTCAATTCGGAAGTGCAAGATCGTGCTGTTGCCCGCAAGGTCGGTCACCGTCAGTACGTAGGTGCCGGTCGTGGTGATCGCCGTGCCCAGCGTGTAGCCACCCACAGCGCTGCCGTTTTTGGTCAACGTCACGGTTTGAATGTCGGTATCACCGCTCGTCGGGGTGACAGACGTTGCATAGACTTGGTTCTCGATGACGCCAGCAACCACCGGTACGGTGGTGTCGATGCTAAAGTTCAGAACCGTGCTGTTGCCCGCTTGGTCTGTCACGGTCAGTACATACGTCCCGTTTGTCGTGACCGCAGTTCCCAGCGCGTAGCCTCCGACGGTGCTTCCATTCTTGGTCAACGTCACCGTCTGGATGTCGGTGTCGGCGCTTGACGGGGTGACCGACGTGTTGTAGAGCTGATTATCCAGCACACCTGTGACGACCGGAGCCACTTTGTCGATGCCGAAGTTCACGACGGTGCTGTTGCCTGCAAGGTCGGTCACCGTCAGCACGTAGGTGCCGGTCGTGGTGATCGCCGTGCCCAGCGTGTAGCCCGCGACGGCGGAGCCGTTTTTCGTCAGCGTCACCGTCTGGATGTCGCTGTCAGCGCTCGTCGGGGTGACCGACGTGTTGTAGAGCTGGCTGTTCACGATCCCGGTGACGACCGGAGCCGTTGTGTCGATGCTGAAATTCAACACCGTACTATTGCCCGCTTGGTCGGTGACGGTCAACACGTAGCTACCGTTTTGGCTGACTGCCGTGCCCAGTGTGTATCCGGCGACGGTGGAGCCGTTTTTCGTCAACGTGGTGGTCTGGATGTCGGTGTCCGCGCTCGATGGGGTGACAGCCGCGTTGTAGAGTTGGTTGTTGAGTATCCCCGTGACAACCGGTGCCGTCTGGTCGATGCTAAAGTGCAACACGGTGCTGTTCCCAACTTGATCGACCACTGTCAGAACATAACTGCCATCTGCTGTGATCGCCGTACCTAGCACGTATCCGGCAACGGCTGTTCCGTTTTTCGTCAACGTGGTGGTCTGAATGTCGGTGTCCGCGCTCGTCGGAGTGACAGAAGCAGCGTACAGGTGGTTATCGATCACCCCTGTGATTACCGGAGCCATCGTGTCGATGCTGAAGTGGTAGACCGTACTGTTGCCGGCAAGATCTGTCACGGTGAGCACATACGTGCCATGTTGCGTGACCGCGGTGCCCAGCGTGTAGCCTCCGACGGCAGAGCCGTTTTTCGTCAGCGTGACGGTCTGGATGTCACTGTCACTGCTCGTCGGGGTGACGGACGATGCGTAGACTTGGTTGTCTACCACACCAGCGATCACCGGCGCTGTCGTGTCAATGCTGAAGTGATAGACCGTACTGTTGCCTGCAAGATCTGTCACGGTCAGCACGTAGGTCCCGTTAGACGCGATCGGCGTACCGAGCGCGTACCCGACAACGGCAGTCCCGTTCTGGGTGAGCGTGACCGTCTGAATGTCGGTGTCACTGCTCGACGGGGTGACCGAAGTATTGTAGAGATTGTTTTCAATCACCCCGGTGATGACGGGCGCGACTTTGTCGATGGTGAAATGCAGCACCGTGCTGTTGCCTGCAAGGTCTAGAACGGTCAGCACATAGGTACCATCTGTCGAGACAGCGGTGCCCAACGTATAACCAGCGACGGCCGTCCCATTTTTCGTCAGTGTGACCGACTGGATGTCGCTGTCACTGCTGAACGGGGTGACCGATGTGTTGTAGAGCTGGTTATCGATGACGCCTGTGACCACCGGAGCCGTTTGGTCAATGCTGAAATGCAGAACTGTCGTGTTGCCAACAAGGTCTGTCACCGTCAGCACGTAGGTGCCATCTGCTGTGATCGCCGTGCCGAGCGTGTATCCAGCGACAGTAGAGCCGTTTCTCGTCAGTTGCGTCGCCTGGATGTCCGTGTCAGTGCTGGACGGTGTGACCGAAACGTTGTAGAGCTGGTTGTCGATCACGCCTGTCACCGACGGTGCTGCCGTGTCGATGATGAAATGCACCACCGTGCTGTTGCCCGCAAGGTCAGTCGCTGTCAGGACATAGGTGCCGTCTGCGGTGATCGCCGTTCCCAACGCATACCCGGCGACAGCAGTACCATCACGGGTGAGGGTCAGCGTCTGGATGTCGCTGTCGCTACTGGTCGGCGTGACGGTCGATGCGTAGCTCTGGTTGTCCAGAACCCCCGTCACCACTGGAGCGAGCGTGTCGATGCTTACGTGGAACACCGTGGTGTTGCCCGCTTGGTCGGTGACGGAGAGCACGTAGTTCCCATCGGTGGTGATCGCCGTGCCTAGCGTGTAACCGATCGCACTTCCGTTCTTGGTCAGCAGGACCGTCTGGATGTCGGTGTCGCTGCTCGACGGTGTGATCGAGGACGTATAGATGTGGTTATCGATCAGGCCGGAAATCACCGGAGCCGTCGTGTCGATGCTAAAGTTCAACACGGTGCTGTTCCCTGCTTGGTCTGTCACGGTCAGGACATAGACCCCGTCCTGCGTGATCGCTGTTCCCAGCGTGGTGTATCCTGCGACCACCGTTCCATTCTTGGTCAGTGAAACCGTCTGGATATCGGTGTCACTGCTGGTCGGTGTCACCGCTGCGGCGTAGAGTTGGTTGTCGAGAACTCCCGTGACCACCGGGGCCACTGTATCGATGCTGAAATTCTTCACCGTGCTATTGCCCGCTTGGTCGGTGACCGTCAACACGTAACTGCCGCTTTGCGAGATCGCCGTACCCAGCGTGTAGCCGGCTACACCAGTTCCGTTTTTCGTCAGCGTGACGGTCTGGATGTCGGTGTCACTGCTGGTCGGTGTGACCGTCGTGTTGTAAAGCTGGTTGTCGATGACCCCAGTCACCACGGGAGCTGTCTGGTCAATGCTGAAATGCAGAACCGTCGTGTTGCCGACTTGGTCGGTCACCGTCAGGACATACGTTCCATCTGCGGAAATCGCGGTTCCCAGCGTGTAGCCAGCTACGGCGGTGCCGTTTTTCGTCAACGTCACCGTCTGGATATCGCTGTCACTGCTCGTCGGAGTGACTGCTGTCGCGTACAACTGGTTCTCGGTGACACCCGTGATCACCGGAGCCACAGTATCGAGGCTAAAGTGCAACACCGTGCTGTTCCCCGCTTGGTCCGTGACGGTCAGTACATAGGTGCCGTGTTGCGAAATTGCCGTACCCAGCGTGTAGCCCGCGACGGCGGTGCCGTTTTTCGTCAGCGTTACCGTCTGAATGTCGGAATCGCTTGACGACGGTGTCACAGTCGTAGCGTAGGTTTGGTTCTCCAGCACACCTGTTACGACAGGGGCCGTGGTGTCAACACCAAAGTGCAGCACCGTGGTGTTGCCCGCAACATCGGTCACCGTCAGTACGTAGGAGCCGTCTACGGTGATTGCAGTACCCAGTGTGTACCCCGCGACGGCACTGCCGTTTTTCGTCAGCGTCACCGTCTGGATGTCGGTGTCGGTGCTGGACGGCGTGACGGTCGAGTTGTAGAGCTGGTTGTCTGTGATACCCGTAATCACCGGAGCCACCTTGTCAATACTGAAGTTGTACACGGTGCTATTGCCTGCTTGGTCAGTGACCGTCAGCACATAGGCGCCGTCTAAGGTGACCACAGTTCCCAGCGTGTAGCCGGCAACAGCAGTGCCGTTTTTCGTCAGCGTCACCGTCTGGATGTCAGTGTCCGCGCTGGACGGCGTGACGGACGTTCCGTAGATGTGGTTGTCGATCACACCCGACACCACCGGAGCGACCGTATCGAGGCCGAAGTGGAACACTGTGCTGTTGCCTGCAATGTCCGTGACCGTCAGCACATAGCTGCCATCTGCGGTGATCGCCGTTCCCAGCGTGTATCCGGCAACTGTGCTGCCGTTTTTCGTCAGCGTCACCGTCTGGATGTCGGTGTCGGTGCTAGAAGGAGTGACCGCCGAGGTGTAGAGCTGGTTGTCTGTTAGTCCTGTGACCACGGGAGCTACCGTATCGATGCTAAAGTTCAGCACCGTGCTGTTGCCCGCGAGATCGGTCACCGTCAGCACATAGCTGCCATCTGAGGTGATCGCCGTTCCCAGCGTGTAGCCC
>NZ_QGGL01000014.1:0-97036 GCF_003148565.1 Tumebacillus permanentifrigoris | reverse complement strand
CCCAACGTATACCCAGCCACAGCGGTGCCGTCCTGCGTCAACGTGACCGTCGTGATGTCGGTGTCGCTGCTCACAGGGGTCACGCTTGTGCCGTAGATGTGATTATCCACAACTCCGCTGACCACTGGGCTTGTTTTGTCGATGATAAAGTGGAAAACAGAACTGTTGCCCGCGTGGTCCGTGACGGTCAATTCGTAAGTGCCGTCTGCGGTGATTGTCGTACCCAGCGTGTAGCCTGATACTGGAGTGCCATCGAGAGTCAATGTCACCGTTTGGAGATCTGAATCACCACTGACTGGAGTGACCGATGTGCCGTATGTTTGGTTGTCCAGAACGCCTGTCACCACGGGAGCAGCCGTGTCGATGGTGAAGTGTATCACCGAACTGCCGCCTGCTTGGTCGGTCACCGTCAACACGTAGCTACCATCTCCAGAGATCGCCGTTCCTAACGAATACCCGGCGACAACACTGCCGTTTTTCGTCAGCGTCACCGTCTGGATGTCGGTGTCGATGGAGTCCGGAGTCACGGCTGTCGTGTAGATTTGGTTGTCCACCAAGCCCGTCACGACCGGAATGGTTGAGTCGATGACAAAGTGTAGCACCGTGCTGTGCCCGGCCAGATCGGTGACGGTCAACACGTAGCTACCATCTTGGGTAATCGCCGTACCCAACGAATACCCCACCACGTTTATTCCATCCTGCGTCAGCGTAATCGTCTGGATGTCGGTATCCGAACTGGTCGGAGTCACTGCCGTCGAGTAGGTATGGGCATCGAGAACCCCCATGACCACGGGTGCATTCATGTTCAGGCTAAAATGAACCACCGTGCTGTTGCCCGCTCGATCGGTCACCGTCAAGACGTACTCGCCATCCGTCGTGATCCCTGTACCTAGCGCATAGCCTGCGACGGAAGTTCCATCTCTCGTCAACTGAACCGATTGAATGTCGCTGTCCACGCTGGACGGTGTGACGACTGACGTATAGGTCTGGCTGTCGACAACCCCTGTGACCACCGGCGCTACCGTGTCGATGCTAAAGTGTACTACCGTGCTTTTCCCGTCTAAATCGGTGACCGTCAAGACATAGGAACCGTCTTGAGTGATCGGGGTTCCCAACTCATAGCCAGCGACTACGAGGCCATCCAGTGTCAGCGCAACCGTCGCGATGTCGGTTTCAGGTGAAGTTGGAGTGACGGGCGTATGGTACGCCTGATTGTCCAGAACACCTGCAACGACGGGTAACGACATATCGATGCTGACCACAAAATGCACGGTCGTGCTGTTGCCCGCTTGGTCGGTCACGGTCAGTAGGTAGTTGCCATCCTGACTGATCGGAGTTCCCAATGTGTACCCAGCTACCACGGTCCCATTTTGAGTCAAGGAGACGGTTTGGATGTCGGTGTCGCTACTGTTTGGCACGACGGCTGACGTGTAGGTTTGGTTGTCAACAACGCCCGTCACCACCGGGGCTATGATATCCGGCTGCGGTTGAATCTTGAGTTGGATTGTGACTGGTGTCGTGAAGCGGCTGTCTGTTACATTGACGGTCACAAATAAATCGCCCTGCATCAGCGGCGTGACTTCCAAGAGGCCTTGGGGATTCACTGCGACCACCGCTTTTGAGGCATCACTAACGTTCGACACCCCAGCGAAGGACAGCAGATCACCATCCATGTCGGTCGCTAAGTCGGTCGGTAGCAATTGTACGCCAGGCCCACCCAGTGTCAGTGTGCGTAGTAAATTGGCTTTGGATTGCGGAGGTTTGTTGACTTGCGGTATCCCAGGCGACCCGCCGCCACTGCCAGACCCTTTGATGATGATAACGAGGATCTGGTCCTTGGCTTGCGAGAAGTTATCCACGACACCGCCAGCCGATTGCCCGTAGTTCAAAACCAACTTTTCTACGATCGTATTCTTTGAATTCAAAACGCAAGTGGCCGCTGCATTATCTACTGTGGCTGTTTTGATTCTTCCGTCAATAGTCAGCGTCAGTTCGCCGCTACCGTCGAGCTGAACTTCCTCGACATTGCCGTTCCCGGTCAAGATCATATCGGCTTTGGAGTTGTAGACGACGGTGCCTAGATCGCCAACAAAGTGCAGGTTTTGCACTCCATCTTCCAAGATGATCTTCGGGATGACCGCCCCACCTGTTACAAGGCTGGAATCGGCAAATACACGCATACCTGAAAATTGCGTTTTTTGGGTCAACTCCAACTGCAACTGCGGGTTGCGCAATTCGCTGATCTGTGCGGACAAGTTGCCAACTACGACATGCTGTTGACCGTTGCCGGAGAACTGAATCGACTTGGTGACTCTCAAGTTGTCGAGATGCACTTCGTGCCCGCGGATCAAAACGTCTCCCTCGATGACGGAGTTTCCAGCGTCAAGCGAGACTCCGTTTTTCCCAGATTCCAGATAGGTCACTTTGGTGATCAGGTCGCCAACCTTCTCAAACTTGACTTTGGAGCCGACGAGAAATGCTGCGTTGGCGGTCTTGAACAGACCTTTCAAGGAATCTGTGATCTGATACACGTGCCCGTTCATCTGCACCGTATTCCCGACAATTTCCTCGACGATCGGTGTAGGTGTCTCTTGGGTTTTCCGGAAGAGATCCAACGCGACGACCGCGACTTCCTCACGTTTGGCGGTGTCTTGCGGATAGAAACGAGTTCCATCTCCTCGCATCAACCCGAGTTCAATCGCCGCCTGTACAGAGTCGCGCGCCCAGTCGCTGACTTCGGCTGCATCGGCCGTTTTCAGCCGCACGCCGTAGCCCATCGGGTCTACTTGCGCAGCCCGCACCAAAACAACCGCCATCTCTTCGCGCGTGATCAAGCTGTTCGGGTGGAAATTGCCAGTTGTGTCCCCCAACATCAACCCGGCCGACCGGACAGCATGAATCTGCTTAAACCCCCAGTCTGCACCGCTGACGTCATGGTAAGAGGAGCGCTTTACCTCCTGCGTGTTCAATTGCAGGACACGGCTTAGCACGGTCGCGAACTCCTGCCTCGTCATCTCCTCAAGCGGACGGAAACTCCCATCAGGGTCCCCTTGCATCAATTGCAATCCTTTCACGACTCGGATCGCAGGTTGTGCCCAGGTACTCGCTTGGTCTGAAGATGGAACACTTGTGCTGGCACTTGCAGATAATTGGTAAGAAGGTGAGAAAGTGGTAGTCAAAACCAAACTAACTGCTAAGAACCGTTGTATACTTTTCATAACCCCTACTCCTGTTGGTTGAATGTTCTTAAACCCTAGAGTCTGTCATGTTGTTTCGCCCACAAACAGGAAATCCTGAATCCTTATTATCAATCCCCAAATAAAAAACTCTGTTTTTACTCACACTCTTCATAATTGTAGCATTTGACTAGCAAATCGGCAATTCAAAAACGCCATGCTGATCTTCAGCATGGCGTTTTCCTTATTCGATCTGGAAACGATCCCCTCGCGTGGTCGGTTGCGAGATGACCAAAAATGCAACGTCGGCGTCCGTTTCATTGCGCGCTTGATGCCAGCGATGAGGCGCAATTTCCAACCCTTCAAAAGGACTGAGCTCTGTAAAAACGCCCTCGACCTCCATCGTGAGCCGCCCTGAAAGCACGTAGAAAAATTGGCAGGCTTGCTCATGATAGTGTCGCGTCTCAACAGTTCCTGCCGGCATGAGTTCCTGAATCACGCTGAGCCCCGGCGTTTTGACGAGGTGCCAGCCGTCACAGGAGGCCCCCCACTTGTAATGTTCTGTGTTCGTTGTATTAACTTTCATCTGCTTCTCTTCCTCCTCTTGACGGTATTGTATCTTTTTTACGAACGTCAAAACTCGACAAAGGGTTTTCAGTCAAACGCCTTGTAATTAAACAACAAGTCCAAATCCACTATGGGATAGGCTATAAATGTGGTAAAATACGGAGGTAAGTATATTTCACTATTATTACACATGTAAATCACTATCTTGTAAGAAGCAGGTGGAACGTGCATGTCGGTCGCAACGCCCAATGACTATGATCTGTATCTGTATCACCAAGGAAACTTGACGCAGAGCTATCGAACGATGGGAGCTCACCCCGTACAAGTAGAAGGTGTATCTGGTGTCCGCTTTACCGTATGGGCCCCGAACGCCCGGGCTGTACGGGTCGTCGGCGACTTTAACGATTGGTGTGGAGATCTACACGAATTGACGCAGGTGACAGAACCTGGCGTCTGGTCTGGCTTTGTCCCTGACCTGCCCAACGGCTCACTCTACAAATACGAACTGCTCACCCAAACTGGCGAAACCTTACTGAAGTCTGATCCCTACGCCTTCTACGCGGAAGTCCGCCCACACACCGCCTCGCGCGTGTATGACCTCAGCGGCTACGAGTGGCAGGACAGCGAGTGGCAACGCCAACAGGAAAAATTGCTGAAAAAGCCGGTCTACAACCGCCCAGTCAACATCTACGAAGTTCACCTCGGTTCTTGGAAAAAGAAACCTACTGGCGACTTCTACACGTATCGGGAACTCGCCGATGAACTGCTCGACTATGTAAGTGACCTCGGCTACACGCATCTGGAACTGATGCCCGTCGCCGAGCACCCCTACGACCGCTCGTGGGGCTACCAAACCACTGGGTACTACGCAGCCACCTCGCGCTTTGGCACGCCGCACGACTTGATGTACTTCGTCGACCAAGCACACCAACGCGGCCTCGCGGTCATCCTCGACTGGGTGCCCGGCCACTTCGCCAAGGACGCGCACGGCCTGCGCCTCTTTGACGGCACCCCCTGTTATGAATACGCCGACTGGCGCAAAGCAGAAAAGCCCCAGTGGGGCACGCTTTCTTTTGACTTCGGTCGTCCGGAAGTGCTCTCGTTCCTGATCTCAAACGCGTTGTTCTGGATGGACATGTTCCACATCGATGGTCTGCGCATTGACGCAGTCGCCTCGATGCTGTACTTGAACTTTTGCAAGCCGGAAAACCAATGGTCCACCAACGAACTGGGCGGCACGGAGAATTTGGAAGCGGTAGCCTTTCTCCGCAAACTCAACGAAGTGATGTTCGAGCGCTACCCGCACGCGTTGATGATGGCGGAGGACTCCTCGGAGTGGTCGCTCGTCTCCCGTCCGACCTTCCTCGGCGGCTTAGGCTTCAATTTTAAGTGGAACATGGGCTGGATGAACGACACGCTCTCGTACTTAGAACAGGAACCGATCTACCGCCAGCACAACCATGACAAAGTCACGTTTGCGATCCTCTACGCCTACACGGAAAACTTCCTGCTCCCGCTCTCCCATGACGAAGTGGTACACGGGAAAAAGTCGCTGCTGAACAAAATGCCCGGCGACTACTGGCAGAAATTTGCCAATCTTCGGGTTTTATACAGCTACTTGTACACCCATCCGGGGAAAAAGCTGCTCTTCATGGGCGGCGAGTTCGGACAGTTTGATGAGTGGAAGGACGAGTCGGAGTTGGACTGGGGACTGCTCGACTACGAGATGCATGGCAAGATGCGCGAGTTCGTCAAGGACCTCAACCACCTCTATCGTCAGGAACCCGCCCTGTGGGAGTTGGACCACGAGCCAGAAGGATACCGCTGGATCGACGCCGACAACAACCAGCAGAGCATCGCGATCTACCAACGCCTCGGCAAAAAGCCAAGTGAAGCGGTGATCGTGCTCTGCAACTTCAACACGATGGCGCACCAGAATTTCCGGTTCGGGGTCCCGAAGCCGGGCAAGTACGTGGAGATCTTCAACAGCGACGATCCGCGCTACGGTGGCTCCGGCGTGCTGAATGCAGGTGAGTTGCCGGCCAAGAAACAACCGATGCACAACCAACCGTACAGTCTGCAGATCTCCGTCCCGCCGCTCGGGATGGTTGTATTGAAAAAGAAAAAGGCGGAACGAAAGGGGAAATCGTAATGCAACGTAAAGAGATCATCGCAATGCTCCTCGCAGGTGGCGAAGGTCGCCGTCTCGGTGCGCTCACGCAAAAACTGGCCAAACCGGCCGTTCCCTTTGGTGGCAAATACCGCATTATCGATTTCACCCTTAGCAACTGCAGCAACTCCGGCATCGACACCGTCGGCGTGCTGACCCAGTACCAACCGCTGATCCTCAACTCCTACCTCGGCATCGGCTCCCCGTGGGACCTCGACCGCAGCAACGGCGGCGTCACCGTCCTGCCCCCCTATGTCCAGTCAGACGGCGGCCATTGGTACAAAGGCACCGCCAACGCGATTTTCCAAAACATCTTTTACATCGAGCGCTACAACCCGCAGTACATCCTCGTGATCTCCGGCGACCACATCTACAAAATGGATTACGACAAGATGCTGCAGGAGCACAAAAAGCGCGGGGCTGAAGCCACCATCGCTTTGATCGAAGTGCCGTGGGAGGAGACCGGTCGATTCGGGATCATGAACGTCGACGCCCACGACAACATCCTCGACTTCGAAGAGAAGCCCAAAAACGCCAAGACCAACCTCGCCTCGATGGGCATCTACATCTTCAACTGGGATGTCTTAAAAAGCTACCTGACCCGCGACGACGAGAATCCGTACTCCTCGCACGACTTTGGCAAAGACATCATCCCGCGCATGCTCCAAGAGGAGCGCTCACTGTTCGCCTACCGCTTCAAGGACTACTGGAAGGACGTTGGAACGATTGAAAGCCTCTGGGAAGCCAATATGGACTTATTAGAAGCGTTCCCAACGCTCAACCTGCACGACACCGAATGGCGCATCTATTCGGTCAACCCGAACCACCCGCCACAATACATCGCTCCACAGGGTTCGGCCAAGCAATCCTTGATCAACGAAGGTTGCATGGTCTTTGGCTCCGTCGACCATTCCGTCCTGTTCTATGGCGTGCAAGTTGGTGACAAAAGTACGATCCGGGATTCGATCATCATGCCAAACGTGAAAATCGGCCAGAACGTCAAAATTTACAAAACGATCATCGGCGAAGGCACTGTGATCGGGGACAATTGCACGATCGGCGTGGAAGGCGCAGACGCTCCGATCACACTGATCGGGGAGGATTCGTTTATCCCGTCGAACACGAAGGTCAAGAACTAGGACCGCTGGACAGGAGGAACCATTCATGAAAAATGTGATCGGTGTCATCAACCTCGGCAAGCCCCATTCCATGCTCGACGAACTGACCCGCAACCGTTCGATTGCCTCGGTGCCATTTGGGGGCCGCTATCGCTTGATCGATTTCACGCTCTCCAACATGGCGAACACCGGCATCTCCAAAGTTGCCGTGTTCACGCTCAACAAATCCCGCTCGCTGATGGATCACTTAGGCTCCGGCAAGGAATGGCAGCTCGACCGCAAAATCGGTGGGCTGTTCATGCTCCCGCCTGCGATCACCTTCCCGACGGCCGACTACAAAGGCGACCTGCAAAACTTCTACGGCCACATCGATTACTTCAACCGCTCGAAGGAAGAATATGTCATCGTCTGCCGTAGCCACATGGTTTGCAACGTCAACTACAGCGATGCCTTGCAATTCCACATTGACAGTGAAGCGGACATCACGATGCTTTACAACCGCCTCGACCCCGATACGGTCGATCTCTCGAATTGCTACCAATTGGAAGTCGATGAACACCACCGCGTGCGCCAGATGTCGTCCGACGCGGACGAGATCAACACAGGCAACGTCTACATGGAGTCTTTCATTATTAACCGCACGTTGCTCGTCGAGATGATTGAGCACTGCATCGCCCACGAACAGTACGACCTCACCGAGAGCTTGATCATGCAGAACATCGACACCTTCCAAGTCAACGCCTACCAACACGAGGGGCACCTCTCGATCATCAATTCGACGACCAGCTACTACAACCAGAGCATGCGCCTGTTGAACCCGGATGTGTGGAGAGGGCTGTTCTTCCAACCTGGCCTCGTCTACACCAAGATCAAGGACGAACCGCCATCCAAGTATATCGAAACAGCAGATGTCAACAACTCGCTGATCGCCAACGGGTGCATCGTCCAAGGCCGCGTTGAGAACTCGATCCTGTTCCGCGGGGTAAAAGTCGCCAAGGGTGCGACGATTCGCAACTCGATTCTGATGCAGGAATGCGAAATTGGCGAAGGTGCTGTCGTCGAGAACATGATCCTCGACAAGGAAGTCTGTATCAAACGCGGCCAGACGCTGCTCGGCAACGCCAGCGAGCCGGTCGTGATCACCAAGCGGAGCACGATCTAAGCGGGGAGGCGATGAGTTGAAAGTCTTGCATGTGGCTTCGGAAGGAGCCCCCTTTGTCAAAACGGGCGGGCTCGCCGACGTGATCGGCGCCCTGCCCTTGGAACTAAGCCGCCAAGAGGTCGATGTGCGGGTGATCATGCCCAAGTACTCGAAAATTCCTGAGCATTACCGTCAGCGCATGACGGTGAAGGAGATCATCCACGTCTCGGTCGGCTGGCGCAAGCAATACTGCGGGATCGAAGTGCTCGAGGAGAACGGCATCACCTACTATTTCCTCGACAACGAGTACTACTTTAAGCGTGATGGCAACCTGTATGGCTTTTACGACGAGGCGGAACGCTTCGCCTTTTTTGCCCGCGCGGTCCTGCAAGCACTGCCACACCTCGATTTCCGACCGGACGTGTTGCATTGCCATGACTGGCAGGCCGGTCTCGTGCCGTTCCTGCTCAAAGTCGAATTCCAGCACGATCCGTTCTACCAGGGGATCAAGTCGGTCTACACCATCCACAATCTGCTCTACCAAGGCGTGTTCCCAAGCTCTGTGCTCGGCGAGTTGATCGGACTTGGCGACGACCACTTGAGCGAGGATGGCATCGGCTACTTCGACGCGGTGAATTATATGAAGGGTGGCCTCAACTTCGCTGACAAAGTCACCACCGTCTCGCAGACCTACGCCCGCGAGATTCAGACGGAGTACTTTGGAGCCACGCTGGAGGGACTCCTGCGCAAGCGCAACGAGGATCTCGTCGGCATCGTGAACGGGATCGACTATGAGAGCTACGACCCGGCGGCAGACCCGCATCTCTACGAACTCTTCTCCGACACGAGCGCGAGTTCCGTCCAAGAGATTCTGCGCGCCAAGGAGCAGAACAAAGTCCGCCTGCAGGAGGAACTTGGCCTGCCGATCCGCGAAGACGCGCCGATGATCGCCGTGATCTCACGCTTTGTGGAACAAAAGGGCTTCGATCTCATCCTACACGTCCTGCAAGACATTCTTCAACTAGACGCCCAACTGATCATCCTCGGAACCGGTGATGCGCAGTATGAGCAAGCCTTCCGCGAAGCTGCGTGGTACCACCCACACAAAGTCAGTGCTCAGATCACGTTCGATGAAGGATTCGCCCGTCGTCTCTACGCCGCGTCTGACCTGTTCCTGATGCCTTCCAAGTTCGAACCGTGCGGCCTCTCCCAGTTGCTCGCCCTGCGCTACGGCTCCGTCCCGATCGTGCGGGAAACAGGAGGTCTGGCGGATACGGTGCAGGCTTATGACGAGATCACAGGGACGGGCAACGGCTTCTCCTTCACCAACTACAATGCGCACGACATGTTGCACACGATCCACCGTGCCGTCACGCTCTGGCACGACCGCGACACGTGGGCACAGATCCTCGAAAACGGACGCCTGTGCGATTTCTCGTGGACAGAATCGGCCAAGCAGTACCGCGAACTCTACCAACAGGTCTAAACAAAAAAGGCTCACAGCCGCGGTCGCGGTCGTGAGCCTTTTTCTTCACTAGTTGTAAGCGGTTACAGATTAATTTTATTTTACTTTTCCGAATTTCGTGGTAAATTAAAGACAAGAGCCTTGAGTCGAAAGGTGGTTCCGAAGATGAAAACCTTGCACTCTGTATTGGAAACGATGAGACTTGAGAATGGCGCGTACACCGCGTCAACATCTGGAGATTACAGCTACGTGTGGGTGCGCGATGTCGTCTACTGCGTTCTCCCTTACTTGCATACGGACTGCGACCGCTACACGGGTGCGTTCTACGCGCTGTTTGACCTGTTCCGCCGTTATGAGTGGAAATTGGACATCCATACCCAGCAAAAGCCCGCCTACCTCTATGAGCACATCCACGCCCGCTACAACAGCGATCTCACCGAACGCCCTGAGCCGTGGGGCCATGCACAGAACGACTCGATCGGTCTGTTCCTGTGGGGCGTTGGCGAGGGTGTACGGGTCGGCAAACGCATGTTCCGCGACACGATGGATCGTGCAATCCTGCAGAAGTTGGTCAACTACCTCGCCACCCTCGAATACTGGGAAGCGCATGACAACGGCATGTGGGAGGAGAACATGGAAGTCCACGCCTCCTCTGTCGGCGCTTGTGTCGCCGGACTGCGCGCGGTGAAGATGCTCGCCTACGTGCCCGACTGGCTGATCGAGAACGGGGAGCGCACGTTGCGCCACCTGCTCCCGCGTGAGAGCGCCACCAAGGACACCGACCTGGCCCTGCTCTCGCTGATCTACCCGTACCAGCTGGTCGACCGGAACATGGCGAAGCGTATCCTCGCGCAAATCACGGGGCAGCTGGAGCGGACATTTGGCGTGATCCGTTACAAGCACGACCTCTACTACAAGGACGTCCAAGAGGCGGAGTGGTGTTTTGGCTTCCCATGGCTCGGCATGTGTTTCGCCGTGCTCGGCGAGGACGAGATGGCGCGCGCCTATTGGGAGAAAACCAAACGCATCGTACCGGAGGATGGCAAAGTTCCTGAGCTGTACACCGGCGGCAAGACTCCCAACGGCAACACGCCGCTCGCGTGGGCGGTTGCGATGACGATGTTGTTGCGCAAGCAGATCACCAAGGAAGACATCCCGATTTAATGGAGAACACAAAAAGACCGGCTCCCCCACGGGAAGCCGGTCTTGCTTTTGACGTCGTGACGTAGTTGCTTAGTAGATCACCGACAGCACGGCTGCCAGCAGGAATACCGTAATCGTTTTCACGACTGTGATGGCGAAAATGTCCTTGTACGATTGGCGATGGGTCAACCCGGTGATCGCCAGCAAGGTGATGACCGCTCCGTTGTGCGGCAGGGTATCCATGCCGCCAGACGCCATCGAAGCGATGCGGTGCAAGAGTTCCGGCGAGAGGCCTGACGCGTTGGCGAGGGCGAGGTATTGCTTGCCCATAACGTCCAGCGCGATCGAGAGACCGCCTGACGCAGAACCGGTGATCCCCGCCAGCACGTTGACTGCAAGCGCTTCCGAGATCAACGGATGATTGCTCGCGCCGAGGATCGCATCGCGGATGCCTGCAAAGCCTGGCAAGGTCTTGATCACGTTGCCAAAGCCAACTTCAGACGCGGTGTTGAAGATCGCCAGCAACGCACCTGCCGCCGCTGCGCTGAGTCCGCCTGCCAACTTGCCCTTCACAGCGCGTGCGTTGATCAGCAGCGCTGTGATGATCCCAGCGGTCAGTGCAGCGATCAGCGCCCACGACGAGACGACCGTTTTGACATTCGGGATGTTGAACGTCTTCTTGAGCGTTTCTGCATCATACCATTTGTCGGCTGCAGCACCTGTGCGGCTCAACACGTAGTTCAGTACCAGTACGACGAGCAACGGCAACAGGGCGACCCACAGCTTCGGGAAACCTGTGCTCTGTACGGCATCCGGCTCATTGCGGTGGTTCTCGCCATAGCCTTCACCTGCCGCAGCGGCTTGACGGCGGCGGCGTTCCAGCCAGTACAGACCGCCTAGCAACACGAGCAGACCCCCGATGATACCGACGAACGGCGCAGCATAGGCGTCCGTCCCGAAAAAGTTGGTCGGGATGATGTTTTGAATTTGCGGAGTGCCCGGCAATGCGTCCATCGTAAACGTGAACGCCCCGAGGGCAATCGTGCCTGGCAACAGGCGTTTCGGGATGTCCGCCTCGCGGAAGATCGCCGCTGCAAACGGATACACGGCAAACGCAACGACAAACAGCGAGACGCCACCATAGGTCAGAATGCCACAAGCGAGCACGACTGCGAGGATCGCTCGCTTCGAACCGAGCGAGCGCACGATCCCGTGCGCAATCGAGGCCGCAGCCCCATTCATCTCCATGACTTTACCGAAGATTGCACCCAACAGGAAGATCGGGAAAAATGATTTCACGTAGTTTGCAGCTTGCAACATAAACGACTCGGTGTAACTTGGCATCAGTGCAAGACCCGACAGGCTTGCAGCCAACAACGCAAAAATCGGGGCAAAGATGATAACTGGATACCCGCGGTAGGCCACGAACATCAACAAACCCAGAGCGACCAAAATCGCCAAGATGTCTAAAAACACAGATAACTCCCCCTTTCTACTTGGAAAGGTACGCTATAGGGGTTACACAGGAGTTACAAATGGCAAAAAAAAGCTGACGTCTGCACCGAACGTCAGCTTTTTCAGGTCTCCTCCTTGTGCATCGCCACGGCGTTGACCGAGATCGTCGCCTTCGTGCCCCGACCTTTTTGCGATTCAAAAGTCAGCGTCCCCTGCATCGCTTCCACGATGCGGAACGTGACCATCAGACCGAGGCCAATTCCTTTGTCCTTGGTGGAGTAGAACGGTTTGCCGAGCCGTTCCAACTGGACGCTGGTCATGCCTTCGCCAGTGTCCGTTACGGTGATCAACACGCGGTCGCCACTACGCCGCGCCTGCACCTCGACTCGTCCTCCGTGACGAATCGCTTCGATGGAGTTTTTGACGAGGTTGATGATCACTTGTTTAAGCTTGACCTTGTCGGCAAACACGTACAGCGTTTCCTGTACGTCTGTGACCAACTCCACCCCTTGCATCGTGGCAAATGAGGTCATGAAGTTCGCCATGTTCCGCACTTCTTCGCCGACGTTGACGCGTTCGAGATGATCCAGTTCCGGTTTAGCAAAATTCAGATAATCAGAAATGATAAACTCCGCACGATCCAATTCCGCGATCGCCGTCGCCATATAGCTTTGATTGGTCTCTGCCATCGAGGACTGTGCCAGTTGAATAAAGCCGCGTACCACCGTCAGCGGGGTGCGAATTTCATGAGCAATCGAGGCGGCCAGTTCTGAGATGATGCTCAATTTCTCCGACTTGCGAATCTCCTCACGCATCCGTGCGCTCTCCATCAAGTTCTCGATCAACAGCACAGAGAATGCCATCGAGAACACATAGACGCCCGCATACGCCGAGTAGAAACACGAGCCTTGCCCGATCAGAAAACTCACGTCACTGCGCGCGTCAAAAACATACCAGATCAGGGCCATCATCACAAGAAACGTCGCCATCGTCAGACCTAAGCTACAGAACACTTTCTGCGTCCGGTTGTAGGCCATGTAACGCTTACGAATCCAAAGCGTCCCAGCAAACGCACTCACCGCTATGATCACGGTCATATAAAAGGCCAGTCCACCACCGATGTACAACCGAAAGCCAAGCAACAACAGCATCGCCAGTACACCACTACGCCATCCGCCATAGAGAACGGAGATGATGAAAGGCACCCAACGCAAGTCCCAGAGAAAGTCTTTGCCTGCGGTAATCGGGAATACCATGCACAGGACACACGCAATTCCGTATAACAAGCCGAGCAACCACTGTTCGAGTCGAGGTCGCTTGGAGGACAACCGGTCCAAGAGGAGCACCTGATACACGAAAATCGGTGTCAGGATCAGCAATAGATTCAACAGCAAATCCCTGGACAACAACAATTCCTCCATTTTTTTAATTTGTACATAGAGTATTATGCCAGTCTTTTGTTCACCTGTCATGAACTTCATCCATATTTATGCTACTTTGTTCCTATCTATTCAGGGTCGATCTCCACACGCTGCTGGACCGCGCCTTGTAAAGCCTGTAGCATGTACCCGATCCCTTTGAGTCCGCGCAACGGGGTCACGATGTGCGGGTGCAACGACCAACCGGCAAACAAGCGCTCTACCGCCTGCACGTACTTTTTCCCACCGAGCACGACGACTTCCTCGACATCACGTAGCCCCAACGCCAGCCATTGTTCGCGCAATTGCTCCACCGGGATCACCAACGCCGGGTCCGAGTTGAACGCCACATCATAGTTCTCTGCCAACAAATCCGTTGGGAACAACACCCCATGCTTCGCCGACAGGATCACCCATTGTTCGAAAAAAACGTTCGCATACGCTTGGCACGCGTTCGCGAACGCACCGATGTATACGTCCTGCGCTTGTGTTACCCCCGCATCCGGCTGCTTGTCCCAGATCTTTTTCGCCCCACATGGGGTGATGCAGAGTCGTCTTTTGCTCACCATAACCCATCTCCTTAATAAAAAACCAAAATTTGGTGCAGAGTAGTAGCGTCTCGCTCAAAAAGGCAGACTCCACACGAGGTGTGGAAGCCTGCCTTTTTACTACTGAACATCATACTCGCGTGCCAATCGGTGCGCTAGAGAGAAGAATTGAAATCTGCCGTCAACAGGAAATATCACGAATACACTCTTACCACGATGTGAACCTGAGTTTATGTTATAGTAGAATTACTCCTGCTAAACTGCAATGAGGGTGATAACTTGAACCAACCCACTTGGAATCGAATGATCTTGAACGGCTACTGGACGGTCGTGTGGTTGTATCTGCTGGCGGCGCTTCTCGGCCTCGTATTTGCGATCGTGCAATCCCCGTGGTGGGTCGGTTTCTATCTGTACCATAGGATGCTGATCCCAACTGCGGTGCTCATCGGGATCGTCGGCGCCTTGGAGATCGCGTTTCGCACGGTAAAGTCACCTCGTCTGGACATCTGGTTCATCCTGACTGCGACCGCGATCGCCTTCACCGTCGTGTTCTACAATCCGAACTTGCACGGCATGTACGCGATGTTTGCCCTCTCAACGCTGACGTCGATCATGTACTTTGACCGCAAGAGAGCGCTGCTGTCCTGCCTGCTGAGCATCGGAGCCCTGCTCGTTTTGCAAGCAAGTCCCGAACACCAGGCGAGCATGACCGTGTATGAGATCATCGCGATGATCGCGATGCTGATCGGCGCCTATCTGTTGGGGGTAGGCATCATCCTGCGCGGCGACCAACTCCGCAACCAGTTAAAAAAAGCGATGGAATCTGAGCGCGATCTGCTCGTCGACAACATCATGTACGATACGATCACCAAACTGGACGCCTTGACCAGCCTCTACAACCACAAGACGTTCCACGAATACCTCGACAGCCTGTTGAAGCTCGACCTGACCTCGTTGCGCCTGCAAGTCGCCTTGATCGACATCGACAATTTCAAGATGATCAACGACACCTACGGACACTGGGTCGGCGATATCGTGCTCAAGCGCATCGCCTTGATGATCCGTGAACATCTGACCCCCAATGACTTCGTCGCCCGCTATGGCGGGGAGGAGTTCGCGGTGATCCTAACCGACGCTGAGTTTGATACCTCGTGGGCCACGCTGGATCGGATTCGTGAATTGATTGCCGCTGAAAAATTCGAAGAGTTGGGCGACCACACCGTGACTGTCAGTATCGGCCTCGTCCAACGCGAGCCTGGACTGTGCAAGGAAGACCTGTTCAAGACCGCAGATGCTCGCCTCTACGAAGCGAAGCGCACAGGCAAGAACCGCGTCGTCGGCACCCTGCACGAGAGCTAAGCAACCTGTCCTAGCACGAGCCCATCAAGGCACTCTACTTATAGGTAGAGTGCCTTTTTTCTCCGTCACCCCTTGAGGCGCAAACTGAGGTCTTGGGACAATTCCTCTAGATCGAAGAGTTGGAGCTGGTGGGTGCGAATGTCCAGTTGTACTCCGGTTCCTCGTTCAAGCAACCAAGCGGAGCGCAGTCCCGCTTTTTCCGTGATCAACAGGTGATAGGCAGTTCCCTTGGCGAGCGACTGCCACTGCGCCACACTGTGCAAGAGCTCGTCGAGGAAGTCTTCATCCAAGTCCTGCACCCGGCTGACCGCGTCGAGCAGCAGCAGTTCGAAGTAGGAAAACTCCCGCTTCTGCACCACTTTTCGATAGCGGCGGATCAGCAACCGTCCCTCCTCCCACAGATGCTTCGCCTCGCGCGATCGGTACACCCGCGTCGCCACATCTGGCGAGAGGATCTCCGCAAGTTCCTCCAGCGAGTATTGATCCTTCATCTCCTTGATCAACCGGATGCGCTCCACAATTTTCTCGCGGTCAAAAAACGTCTCCTGGCCCGTGCTCGCCGATTGCTTCTGAAACCACGACTCCGGGATCAAGTTTTGCCGCTTCCATCTATAGAGCTGCCCATAGGAGATCCCGGTCAAAGCGAGCAGATCTTTTTTCGATATCCAAGGATTCATCGCTTTCCCTCTCACCTCTACTGTAACAATGTTATACATTTATGTTACTGTACAACGCTTTACTCGTCAATCACAAACTAGCCTCGGTAGACACGGCCCATCTCCTCACTGCGCGACGTGGCAGCAGCGATCACCTCGTGCATGACGCGGGTGAAGCCAGCCTGTTCCAACACGTGCAGCCCGGCCATCGTCGTGCCGTTGGGCGATGTGACTTGGCGGCGCAATTCGCAGGCATCGAGGCCGGTCTCCTGCATCATCTTGCCAGCGCCAAACAGCGTTTGTAAAATCAAGCCTCGCGCGACCTCCGCAGACAGCCCTTGCGCTTGTGCCGCCGCTTGCATCGCTTCGACCATATAGTAAAAATACGCCGGGCCGCTCCCGGACACCCCGGTCACCGCATCCATCGCAGACTCTTCCACCTCGCTGACCAACCCGACTTGAGACAGCACCTGCCGCGCCAGTTCTCGCGCCGTGGACGAACAGGTAGGCCCGTAACAAACCGCCGTCGCCGACTCCAGCACGGCACAGGCGGTATTGGGCATCGCCCGCACCACGGCGAATTGAGTGCCCACTTGACGAGTGATCGCTTCAGTCGAGATGCCTGCCGCCAGCGACAACACCACGGCTCCCTCCTGCAAGTGCGGGCGCAGTTGGGCCGCGACACTGAGCAGATCATGGGGTTTCACGGCCAGCACGACGACATCTGCGCGCTCGATCACCTCTGGTTGTTTCCAAAGGTCTTCCACCGCCTGCACGCCGTACATCTCGCGCAGGGCGTAGAGACGGTCACGGTCACTCCGGTTGGTCACATAAATCTGCTCCGCCCGTACTTCCTGCCCGACCACCAACCCGCGAATCATCGCTTTGGCGATCGAACCCGCTCCGAGGAGCAGGATGTTGCAGTCCTTCAAATTGCGCTTGGTCATTGAGTTCTCCACCCCTCTGTGAATGTAAAAAAACCCTCCCGCCCTTCAAGTTCGAACGAACTTGAAGGACGAGAGGGTTTGACTGTTCTCTCGCGGTACCACCTTCATTGGGCAGACTGCCTGTGCACCGGCAGAGCTCCCCCACTTAAAACCGTTGTAACGGACGGCACCCGTCCCGCTTTTCACGGGCTGCTCCGGAGGCGGGTTCAGTCGGCTCCCCGATGGAAGCTCTCAGCCGCTGGCTTCCATTCTCTGCACGGGTCGATCCAACTTACTCACTCCGTCATCGCATGATCTGTGGATGTGTTTTGACTAGTTTGCCATCCGAACGAGCCCTTTGTCAAGGAGTTGTTTTTCCGTACACCCCAGTGTACGATAAGTCAAACTGTCTGACAGGGAGAGATTGGAAATGGCCAAAGTCGTCATCGGAGCAGGAGAATTCCGCAACAATCCAGGTTGGCTGTACACGCAGGAGGACGAGTTGAACCTATTGCGACGTGAAGATTGGGCGGCACGGTTTGCACCCGCATCGATCGAGG
This sequence comes from Tumebacillus permanentifrigoris, assembly GCF_003148565.1. GTDB lineage: Bacteria > Bacillota > Bacilli > Tumebacillales > Tumebacillaceae > Tumebacillus > Tumebacillus permanentifrigoris. The sequence goes on along the minus strand of NZ_QGGL01000014.1, from coordinate 79,334 downwards.
CGATCCTCGCCGAGCATGTCTGGGAGCACCTGACGCTTCGAGAAGCAGGGGAGGCTGCGGTGCTCTGTTACGAGTTTCTGCGACTTGGTGGGCACATCCGCGTCGCCGTGCCCGACTTCCATTTTCCAAACGAAGAGTACCACCACATCTGCCAAGTCGGCGGTCCTGGCCCCGCCGACCACCCAGCGGCTTCCCATCAAGTCTTTTACACCTACCAGACGCTGACCAAGGTGTTTGAACAAGCAGGCTTTCAAGTTAACCTGCTGGAGTATTGTGATGAGTTTGGCGAATTTCACGAACACCCGTGGGCGGATGCAGACGGCGTGATCTACCGCTCCCGACGCCATGATCACCGCAACCGAGACGGTGTGTTGCGTTCGATGTCGTTGATACTCGATGCGAGGAAGACGATGTAAGCGCCTGCACGCAATCCTTGCACCCGATTCTGCGAGATTCCCACAAGTTTCGTCGTCGAAGTCTAGCATTAATCCGCTCTCACATCTAAAATAGAGCTATCAACTCCAAAGGTGGTTCTCTGATGTCTTCTCATCACCCGTATGTGCAACGACTGATCGATGTCGCACCGCTCTTCCAACAGGCGTTCCCGACGGACCTCTCCGTCACCATCGCCGACACGGAACGAATCGTCGGCTACTTCCGTGGGCGCAAAATCGATTTGAAAATTGAAGTCGGAACCGCGCTCAGACCCGGTACGCCTGCCCATGTCGTCATCGTCTCCGGCGAGCCTAGCTTGACCCAAGTGCCAGCGTCGGTTTTTGGCATCGAGTTCACCGCGAGTTTGGTGCCGGTCAAGGACGACCACGGCGCGGTCGTCGGCGTGATGTCACTTGGCATCCTGCGTCACAATGAAGACCGTCTGCGCGAAATGGCTGATCAGATGGTCGGCTCGCTCGCTCAAGTCAGCAAGAGTGTCAACAACATCCAAGACAGCGCGATGGCCTTGGAGACGCTGACCAAATTGATGTCTGCGCAGTCGGAGATTGCCGCCACGGAGGTTAACAAAACGTCCGACGTGTTGCGGATGATTCACAAAGTCGCCAACCAAACCAACCTGCTGGGACTCAATGCCGCGATTGAAGCCGCACGCGCCGCCGAGTACGGACGTGGATTCGGCGTCGTCGCCGAGGAGATCCGCAAGCTGTCCAACGACACGCGCAGCTCTGTCGAAGCGATCCAGAATACACTGACCACGATCAAAAGCTCCACGCAAACCATCCACTCCTCGATCCAACAAGTCGTCGACAACGGCGAGGAACAGTCCCTGTCCACGCAGGAGATCTCACGCTTCGTCGACGAGATTCACGAGCTGTCCAAACGGTTGAAGGAATACGCCAATCTCATCTAATCCAACAAGTTATGCAACAAAAAAGGGAGACCGCATCGCGCGAGTCTCCCTTTTCCCTGCAAAAAGACCCTTGCGAGATCTCGCAAAGGGTCTTTTTTCTAACACTATGGACAGGTCGGTGCGACTTGTCCGTCTGAGCCGGTGTAGACGTAGGCGTCAGAGATGTATTGGTTGGAGGTCGAGGAGATTTTGTCCCACAGGGTGGTGGTGCCGTAGGTGCCAGTGACCGAAGTACCGCGCTCTTGGCAGTAGATCGTGACCGATTGGCCGTCTGCAACAGAACCTACACTCGCGTAGGAAGTACCCGGGCCGGAACGAACGGTCAACGCCGAACCAGCGGTGTTCACAGTGCCGCCGATGTTCGAGCAGCCGTTTTTGCTGGTGTAGCTCTTAGAGCCCCAGTAGAGCGCTTGAGCACCGTTCATGACCACTTTTTGTGCAACGCCGTTGTAGCGCTCTTCGAAGTGCAGGTGCGGGCCGGTCGAGCCGCCGGTGGAACCGACAGTTCCGAGTTTGGTGCCAAACGTGACGGTTTGGCCAACGGAGACCGATTGGGTGTTCAGATGTGCGTAGTAGGTTGTCCAGCCGCCGCCGTGGTCAACGACCACGTACTTGCCGTAGCTGGTGTCACCCAAGTCGCGAACGACGGTGACTTTGCCACCCGCCGATGCGACGACAGTGTCGCCCAGATCGTCGGTGCGGTTGAAGTCGACCGCGTTGGCCGGGCTGTGGTCAGTACGAGTCTGACCTTCCCAGACTTGTCCACACGGGAACGGCATTTGGAAGTTCGGTGCCGCCGTTGCTGCACTCGGGATGAGTCCGATCAACATTACTGCAGTGACAATGAAGGGTGCAATCAGTTTTTTGAGTAGCTTCATAACCATGACCTCCTCTTATTTCTGTGTTTTCTTACAATTTTAATTATACCGAATCAGATCACACTTTTCAATGGTTTCTTACAAATCAGGACTTTCGATTGATACGTTTGTTCCCTGACAGTCAAAAAGACCCGCAACCGTGAGCGGTGGGGTCTTTGCGAAGTGTCAGAATAAAAATGAAAAGATTTGCGGAACTCGATTTCGAAATTCGGTGTAGTTATGCCGCCCACCCTCAATGATCTGAAACTCGGTGCAACCGATTTTGGTTTCTAACAAGTGATATACAGACAGATTGGATTTCACAAACACCTGAGAGATCTCTGCATCCTCACCGGCCTCATCTGTTCCAAAGTCTAAGTAAAACTTCTCAATTGCACTCAGATCGGAAAGGGATACTAACTGCTCGATTTCTTCTTGGTTTCGATAGAAGCCTGAGGACATCACAGCCACTCGTTGAAAGATGTGTGGATAGCGACATGCAGCATACGTAGAGATCAGACCCCCTAAAGAGAAACCTGCCATCGAACTCCGGTCTGCGAGTGTACGATACGTCCTGTCGATATGTGGTTTAAGCTCATGTACGATAAAATCTACATAGGCTTCCCCTTTACCACCAAGTGGGCAGGTAGATCCCAGAATGGTTTTGCTATAGTCACCGTTCACCCAGGGGCAATATTCGTTTATTCGTTCTTCATGAGACATGTGGCGATCAATTGCGACTACGATCACAGCTAGACCTGTGCGTTCCAAAAAGTCTTCAAGACCTAAGGAAACACCACCGAACGCCTCTTCATCTTGAAATACATTTTGACCATCGTGCATGTATAACACAGGATACCGAATGTCCGTTTGATGATAGTTATTCGGAACGTAGACTCTGATCATTCGCTCTTGGTTAAAAGCAGGTATTGAGAAAAGGAACTTTTGTATCATGTATTCAAATCCTTTCTAAAATTTTGTTCGATTGAGTCCCCTTCGGTTGGGAGTACGGTTCATGTGGCAGGAGTTCCAGCTCCCATTGTTCTTGACTGTAGTTGAGTTCGCACGAAAAAGTCAATCTCAATTTCACTTTTTTACCAATGTATTTGTTAGATAGATCAGGGCAGACTCTTACTTTCATCCGTAAAACCTGCTGAACTACGTGTCCAAATGTTGCTAAGTAACAAAAAAGCCCCCGACCACGAGGGTCGAGGGCTTGAAGCTCCGATCAAACCATAATTTTGCAGATATCGTTGGTAAATTCGACCGGGTCTTGAATCGGCAAACCTTCGATGAGCAGTGCTTGATGGTACAGGAGGGTTGTATACAAGTTGAGCTTGTCTTTATCGTTCTCGAATGCAGCCTTCAACGAGTGGAAGACCTCATGCTGCGGATTGATCTCCAAGACCTTGTTTGCTTTCACATGGGAGTTGTTCGGCATGGCGCTGAGGATTTTTTCCATCTCGATGGTGACTTCACCGTCCGTTGACAGGCAGACCGGATGCTTTTTCAGACGCTGCGATGCGCGGACGTTCGATACTTTACCGGCCAGTTGGGCTTTCATGTAGTCGAACAGCTCTTGGTTTTCCTGCTTTTCTTGGTCGGTCTGGTTTTCTTGCGTTTCAATGCCCAGATCGCCACTGGAGACGTTTTTGAACTCCTTGTCCTTGTAGGTCATGAGCATTTTGATCGCGAACTCGTCGATGTCGTCTGTAAAGTAGAGCAGCTCATAGCCTTTGTCGGTGACCAGCTCGGTTTGCGGGAGCTTTTCGATTCGTTCGATCGATTCGCCGGTCGCATAATAGATGTACTTCTGGTCCTCCGGCATTCTCGATACGTATTCATCAAGCGTCACAAGCTGACCTTCCTGAGAGGAATGGAACAGCAACAGATCCTGCAACGCTTCTTTTTGCGCTCCAAACTCGTGATACACCCCGTATTTGAGCTGTCGGCCAAAGGAAGTATAGAACTTCTCATACTTTTCCCGTTCATCCTTCAGCAGGCTCTGCAACTGGCTTTTGATTTTCCCAGCGATGTTTTTGGCGATCAGTTTCAGTTGGCGATCGTGCTGCAACATTTCCCGGGAGATGTTCAAGGACAGGCTCTCGGAGTCTACCATCCCTTTCACAAAGGAGAAATGGTCGGGCAGCAGGTCGGAGCATTTTTCCATAATCAAGACACCGTTCGCATAGAGCTCCAGACCTTTTTCGAATTCCTTCGAATAGTAGTCAAACGGAATGGTTTCCGGGATGAACAGGATCGCCTGGTAGGTCACTGCGCCTTCGACGCTGAGATGCAGGTGCTTGATCGGCTTGTCGAAGCCGTAGTGCTTCTCTGCGTAAAACTTTTCATAGTCTTCGGCGGTCAGCTCATTTTTGTTTTTGCGCCAGATCGGAACCATGCTGTTGATGGTTTGTTCTTCCTGGTGTGGTTCAAGCTCCGTTTCGCTGCCTTCCTTCGGTCGGTTGGTCGTCACATCCATGTTGATCGGGTAGCGGATGAAGTCGGAGTACTTTTTGATGATCGATTTGAGGCGATATGGTTCGAGGAACTCGTCGTAGCTCTCGTCCTCGGTGTTCTCCTTGATTTTCAACGTGATCTCGGTACCGACGTCCGCTTTTTCACAAGGCTCAATCGAGTAACCCTCTGTGCCTGTTGATTCCCACTTGTAGGCTTGTGTACTGCCCAAGGCACGGCTTGTCACGGTGACTTCATCCGCCACCATAAATGCGGAATAGAAGCCTACACCAAACTGGCCGATCAGATCGTGCCCGTCTTGGGAAGCATGTTCCTTTTTAAAGGCGAGGGAACCGCTTTTGGCGATCACGCCGAGGTTGTTTTCCAGCTCTTCCGCGGTCATCCCAATCCCGGTATCGCGGATGGTCAGTGTACGGTGTTCCTTGTCGGCGGTCACCTTGATGGAATAGCTGTCTTTATCGAAGACAAGCGTGGAGTCGGTCAACGCTTTGTAGTAGATCTTGTCGATCGCATCGCTTGCATTCGAGATTAACTCCCTTAGAAAGATCTCTTTCTGCGTGTAGATGGAGTTGATCATCATTTCCAGCAGTCGTTTGGATTCGGCTTTGAATTGCTTTTTTTCCATACCCATTCTCCCCCTCAAATCATGAACGATCTCCCGCGAGCAGGAGTTACTAGCACTCGCATAGGTTGAGTGCTAACTACTATTTATATAACATTCTTCCTTTTTTGTGTCAATATTGGATGAATGAATATGGGGGGGGTTGCTCCCGATCAGACGAGTTCCCCCTTGATGTAGATTTTTTCCTATTGTCTTTCACGATTTTTTCTCATAGAAAATACATCCCAACCTTTATTTTCAACTTCTGGTCGATCCACAAAAAGAATAAAACAACAAGAAGGAATCATTGTATAAATCATGAATTATGAAAATAAAAAACTTGCAACATGGAGAGGTGACCGTTTCCAGTGAGTATCCCAAGCGTAATTTCCGTTTTTGTTTGTATGTTGCTCGTTTTTGCTACTTGGAGGTGGTTTTCTAAAAAGCCTGTTCTACAAACGGGTCTTTTTATCGATGCTACGATGACAACAGTTGTCATTCTGTTAATCGAGTACTTCGTCAAACGATGATAAATTGAAAAATGACCCAACCAGCGTGAATCTGGTCGGGTCTCGTTTTTGCCTTAATCAAACCTGCCATGTAGTGATCGTTACTTTGCCGGATGGATCAATATCGAATCTAAAGCGGTCGTGCCAACTACCGTAGGAGTTATCATCACTTTCGTAGACGATGACACTTTGCGTACCAGAATACGGTACAGATGCGGTGCAAATTTTTCCGAGGAGCGGGACATTTTGTTGAATCTCCCAGCTTGCACCACCGATCGCCCAATCACCAAAGTTAAACGGTTTACCCAACCCATTCGCCCAATCAAACCAGCGAGCCATTTTTGAAACTGTCGCCAAACGCATCGTCAAATACGTACCAGTTGCGTTCGCTGCGGTCGACATGACCTTTCCCGTATAAGCGTCAAAGCCTGTTGTTGTAGCGTTTTGGGTGTAGTAGTAGGAATCAGGACGGTGGAAAAAGATGAATTGTCCGTTTGAAACCGTCCATTCAAGTTGGTGATAGCCGCTCCAAGTTACGTTAGTATTGAGGTACGGGGAGTTTGTCGGGTCAGGGTCAGGAATGTAGTTATTGTGGATGCCTCCAGTTTGATTGGAGACGTGTCCATTCTGGTTGCGGGCTTTGTCTTTGAACGTGTTGTCCACCACAACTTTCAGGTTTTTCACCTGTTTTCCTTGGTCTTCCGGCAGGGGCAGGTAGGACGTATCGAGGCCGATCCCTTCTGTGACGTAAGCGTCTTTTGTTTTCAGGAGAACCGAAGTTGCCACATCCCCGTAAGCTCCCTCAGAAACAACCGTGGTCAGGAGAACTGCTACAACCGGGATAATCGACATCTTTTTGATCATCATAATCACTCCCATTTTATTTTTTGATTCACTTACAACTTTCTACAGACATACACATAACCCTCCTAATTATTAATAACATTAAACCTTATATTCACTAAATAATATTTCGCGCATTACTTGCCCAAACAAAAAAACGCCTTGTTTCGAAACAGGGGAACCGACATGAAAGACCTCCAACCAACCACCGCAAACCGAACCGATCTGACGACGATCCACGATCTGCAACAGGTAACAATTACCTACAACAACTAGTCCAAGACGGACAACACGAATAAAGGCTATCAATCAGATTGGAAGAACTTCAACTCTTGGTGCGAGCTTCATGGCTTGCAGACTAACGGATCAGAGCTATAATTGGTACTACAGCAGTTCTTGGATTCTCACTCCCGATTTTTTTACTTATTGGAGAACTACACGTGGCCAAACGGTCTACACTTGGAGTGCTTCGAATAGAACTGATATCATCAATTGGGCCATTCTAGGTGATGTTCTTCAAGCTGCAGATAGCAGTGGAGTTGTGGTTCACTCGATGATCGTGACTAAAGTGGATTCTGGTCATATTTACTTGACTTACCACAGTGGTAAAAGTTCGTTAGATCGTGTAGATCGACCATTGTCAGATATCGATATCAGTGCTTACGATAGATACTATTTGGTCCGATTTGAATAAATACAAAACTTCAGGAACGGTAAAAGAGCTTCTTGCCGCTCCTGTTCACTTTGAGGTGAGTTTATGAAAAGGTTCTCAGCAATACGCAAGTTGATCTGGATCATTCTTTTTTTGAGTACATGTGCATTAATGTGGATTGTTCTTGTAAAGCCTTTGTCGGGGGAGTCATCCGTATCGAAGATTACCGTCACGAAGGCTAGTTCTATGCAGGCGGAGTTTTCCGCGATGATTCAGGAATCAAATGGAACAGATCGGATACGGCTAGATCATTCAAACCAACCGATTCTGAACGAACCGGATAGATATTCAATTTTTCGTTATACTGTACAAGTAACAAATCCGAGTTTTAAAGATGCAATTGATATTGATTTCCGTCTCAGTCCAGTGGAGGAAGCGGAAGGAAAATTTCTTGTCATGAATCTAAATCCCGTAAGCCTAAAGGTCTATGCTCATGATTCGAGGTCACTTTCCTTTAATGTATTGGTTGATACCCGTGACTTAACTCAACTCCAAGTCGAAGATCTGAAGAGCAAGGTACAACTTGAAGTGACATGGAGGGAAGGATTTTGGACACGTTCGTCGGACGTAAAACTTTCGAAGTAAAGTAACAAATCAAAAAAGGAGCCAAATGGCTCCTTTTTTGATGGAAGAAATATAGATTGGCAGGGTCCTACCTGAAGAAACCGTATGGCTTCTGACCACTCAGTTCATCATTGATCAACCTGTGGAAAAGCCCAATGAACCCTTGCCACACCTAACTTTTTGGCGGGAGTGCGTGGGAATCGAACCCACCCAGGCTACACCATAGCCCGCACTCGGTTTTGAAGACCAGGAAGGACACCAGTACCCCATCCACCCTGTAAAAACGTTGATAGATTAATGATTTTTTTATAGTCACTCGGTTTCGATAGGAAATGACACTCGGTCTTGTGGGTAACTCACTTGTATACATTATATCCCTGTTTAGGGAAGCATTCAATCAGATCGGCTCTACTTTCTTATTCTTATAGAACAAACTGGAGCCAATTTTCGAATTCCGTCTACAAGAAGAAAAACCGCATCCACACGGACACGGTTTCTGTGAACTAATTGCTAGTTGTCAAAATCATCTTTTGTAAAGCTGGCTTCATTTAGAAACTTTTCGTAGAGGCGACCATCTGAATAATCATCCAGATGAGATAGTATCTGTTCAAAAATTCCGATTTGCAAAACGAGCGACATTTCTGCAAATGTATCGGTATTTGAAGTTCGCTTATATTTGTATAACTCGATATACCTCTCTATTAGTTCTTTAAATCCAGCCAATGAATAATCATCCTTTGATGCAAATGGTCGATCAAAATTTATTCCCTCCAATTGGATTTTATACTCATCGATACTCTTTCTGCGAAGATCTACCGCAAGATCAGCTCGACGTTGCATTGGCCCTAACCTAAACTTATTACGCCATTGATTAAACGTTTGTTTGGGAACCCCTAAAATGCTGGCACCCTGAACAGGCACGACATTTTGAATGACACACATATCATACATGATCTCGTAAAGTGATTGATTATACTTTTTTTCTACTGCCTCTTGATACTCCTTGTTCGTCATAAGTACACTCTCCTAAAGAAGATCTGTATATCCAATTCGATAACCTTCCTATGAAATGAGTATTTTATTAAATAACAATATTGATTAATATACTTTTTTCAATTGTATAGTTTCGGAGCCTCCCTAACGTTAGGGAAGTTCTCAGGCTTCCATGGATCACCAAACAAACTAAGCTCATCTATTGATAAGTTCGAAAACACCCGTTCAATAGTATTAATATACGTCTTAAAATAGTCCCAAGTCATGATTTCAACTCGAAATCTATCAGAGAACCAATAAAGAGCATCAGTTATTGAAACCTTATTTCTTTCAGAGTCCAAAATCTCCTCAACAACGCTTTTCAATGGGAAGCGTGTATCCCACTGACCATACCCCACTTCCACTATTTCATCATCGTCTGTTTCAGGGTTATAAAAACTTTCGAATATTATTCCGTCAAAAATTGTAATAAAAAGACAAATTGTCCCCCTTCTATCAAACATAAGTTTATGAGGGTACGGCCGATGATAAACACTCGTTATAGATGAGTATAGAGCATCACGAATTAGTGCTCTAGCTTGATCGTTTAGATCCTTCCCTGAGAAAGCTGTAAAATTTATCGCGGTTCTATTGTGACTAAAAAATGGTAATCCCCTTAGAACTTCCGGTATAAGTTTATATTCATGATTACTTTTACACAAGGGAGTGATTTTAAGCAATGAGCCATGTTTTATATACCTTGTTGAATCCTCCGTGAAAAGTATCCATGGTTTTGACTGACTTTTCTTACAGGAAATCCTAAGCTCAATTCGTCTCTCACCAATAATTTTGTATGCAAGAATATCTAGCTCACGTTGTTTTCCCTCTGAGGGATCTGTGTATTCAACGGAATAAAATGGCACCCAGCGATTTTTTTGTAGAAAGTACCCTACCCGTTGTTCCAAAGGAAACCCTGTATTTTTTATCGCATTGTAGACCTTACTTCTAAGTTCATCTCTACCCATAAAAAGATCGCCCCTTTTCCTTTTCTGTAAATGAATTATTTACACAAACGATATTATACCACTTTTTTATAAAATGTTCATTTCATGCTATTTTGTCTTTCAATATCAATCGGTATCGAGAATTTTCATAGGGTGGAAGGCTGGATGTGCTCTTGTCCTGTAGCGAGAGTTGTTCAGGGTATCGGATGTTTTCCCTCCCCCACATACGAAAAAAGCCATCCATTGAATGGCTCTGCTCCTATATTTTATTGACTGACTTCCGTAGATCGTGTGTGGACGCTTGAACGTAGATCGCCGTGGTCTGGATCGAGTCATGTCCTGCAAGTTCCTTGATTTGCTCGATGGGTACACCTTTGCAAGCAAGATCATGACAAAATGAATGACGAAGCGAGTGACAGGAAAATTGACCTTCCAACTTATCACCGCCTACAGACCGTTCTAGCAATCCACACCGCTCTAGGTACACGTCCAGCATGTAATTCAATGCCCGCACAGTCATCTTCCCTGACCGCTCTGTGACGAACATATACTGGCTTTCTTTGTGAGCTGGCTTCTGGCTCTCGTTGCGGAACACCAACCAGACTTTTAGTACCTTCTTCAACTCGTCGTTCATAGGTACGATTCTGAATTTCCCACCCTTGCCGCTATAGACTGTCACAGTACCTTGGCGCAAGTCAATGTGATTCAGCTTCAAGTCGGTGATCTCTTCTGCTCGCAAGCCAGATTTTAAGATTGTATAGATGATTGCCCTATCCCGTGCTTGCTTGAACTCGTTCTTCTCAGTGTCCATGACAACGAGGAGGCGGTTCTGTTCGTTTTCGCTCAACCACTTGGGGGATTGGTTCTTCTGAACACGCTTCATTTTGACTTTTGCCGCCGGACTACTGCCAATGTGTTTAGCTTCAACTGCCCAACCAAAAAACGTCTTCAATGTAGCAATCGCCTTGTTGATTGTCGCGGGCTTCTGTTCGAGGTTATTTGCTAAATAGGAACGATAGTCATGAATATGGATTGGCGTAACTTGTTTTAGATCGAACTCGACACCTTCCGTTTGCTCGAACCACTTCACAAACATTTGCATGACGGAGAGATAAGTCTGAATCGTTTTTTCCCCTCGATCCTCTTCCAACAACCACGTTTTGAACTCGTCTTGATATCTCATTGTATGTACCCCTTTCAGATCGATGTATTCTAGGATGAATTTATAATATGATTATAACGTGTTCTCGGACGAAAGTATAGTGTTTTTCAGCATTATTCATCCTAGAATGTTGTTTCTAAGACGTATTTTATCGACTTAAAATACTGATGGAATCCCTATCCATGACCCGTTAATCAATCAAAAGAAAAAGAGCAACCTTTATCGGTCGCCCCCTTAGCCAATCTTTCGTTCACCATGTTCCAATCCTACCTGTTGACTCATCAACAACTCAATCGCTCTCATTGGTGTATGAGCCTCGAACTCGATTCCCTTCCACTTCCACCGCTTCGATTTCTGCCGATGCTGATACAGGTATCCTCGATCTACGCCAGAGTTTATCTGCCCTCTCCCCCAACGTACCCATTCAGGATCAATCTTCATGACAATTCAACTTCCATCTCCCGAAGTACCGCTGCAATGTTTTCCTGCAACATTTTACACTCCATCTCTGTTCGGATCGAGATCATTTCAAGAAGTTCCTCGATCTGTTCCATCAGCCCATTCTGCTGGAATACCTCCATTGCCTTGCCGATGAGTTCACAGGCCGCTTGTGTCTTGTTCCGTGCCAGCAGGAGATAGGCAAGGTTCTTATAGGCTCTACCTCGTTCAGGGTGTTTCTGTGGGGCGATTCGCAAGGCATCGGCTACGTAGCGTCTCGCATCAGCCAGAGAGATTGATCCGTCCTCCGATGACCAATAGTTGATTAGACTTTCCTCTGCACGACTGTTTAGATTGCTAACCACACGAATCAAGGAGAGATGATCCAAAAGTAACTCCAAGTCTAATTCGACGGTAGAGTCGTTCCCGTATTCTCGTGCCATGTTTGCACGTTCAATGTGATTGATCCGCTGTAGGGAATGCCCAAACGAATGCTCTAATAGCAACAGGAGGAGGTGTGAGCCAGATTCTGTTCTGACAAACTCGACGACGTTCTTCGGTAATACAACCTGACTCATAGCACGATCCCCCTCTGCTCCCGTGCTTGACGATTGAATGACCACATCTCATGCATAACACGTAACGCACTCTGACAGTCATCGTGGAACTCGTACAAGCGAGATAGTTCTTGCATCGTCTCCTCGTATTCCATGTGGCACTCAGTGAGTTTGAAGCAATCTGCCGCCTGTTTCATGTATTTTACCGCGACTGTATGTTGATTTCGAGCCTGAGCGATACCGGCTTGAATCCTGGCTCCCCATGCTTGGTAGGAATGGACGGTCGGTAACAGTTTACGCGCCGTTTGACACGCTTCCTCCGCTTGATCGAGCTTGCCACTTGCAAGGTAGAGTTTCGCAAGCTCCGTTACCGTGATCCCCGTTTCCTCATCCCGCCGAAGTCGTCTGTAGTCCTCCACGATAGACTCTAAACTGATTGTCGCTTTGTCTCTATCACCCATTTCCCCTTGCAGAACTGCAAGTCGGGCTACCAGAGTCAATTTCTGATGTTTGTTGTTCAACGTCTCGAAACACCATTGGGCACGTTGAGCGTAGTCAACCGCTTGCTGATAGTCGTCGGCTTCGTGAGAAGATTGCGCCAGCTTCATGTAGAGGCTCCCTAACCCTTGAATGTCCTCTCGTTCTTCAAAGATCGGTAAGGCCAATTGAAGCGTGACAACTGCTTGTTTCAATTGACCCGATTTTTGCTGAATCTCCGCCATCGTCAGTAACAACGAACATTGAAGATGTACGTCCTTCAAATTGGAAGACTGCAACTGTGTGATCGCCTTCGCAAGATAGTGCTCCGCGATCTGAAATCGTCTGCGCTTCAATTCGAGGTGTCCTAGTTGATAAAAGACACGAACGATCATGATAGGTCTTCCGCTATTTGATTGCGCGTGGTCTAACAATTGCTGGAACGACTCTTCGGCTTCTCCAAACTGATTCAGCCCAAGCAGACAGAACGCATAGTCGTATCGAATTTCAAACGGATCAAGCTTGCCATTGTTCTTTTGGATGACATTTTGCAAAAACGGCAGCGCACCCGAAAATTCACCAGCAGACAGCATTCCTTTCGCCAATCTGTACTCGCTGATGATGACAAGGTTCATTTCCAAGTTCCCAATCAGCTCGTCTAGGGGGATTTCAAGTTTCTCCGCGATCTTGCCAATGACGTGGTAGCTAGGCTTGGCTTTGTCGGATTCAATCTGGGAGATCATCGACGGTGTGACGATACCTTCTGCTAATTGCATTTGATTCAAGCCTTTTTTCATCCGTAGTTGACGGAGACGTTGACCGAAAGTTTCCATCTAATCCACCTCCTATTTACATGTTTACAAATATAATACACTCCCTTGTTATTTTAAAATCGTATTTTTTGTAATACATGACGAAGAAAAAATTTCGTTCCATAAATAAAAAATGCCTACGTCTTGTCTAGAGTCGTAGGCACAATGAGGATTATTTAAATAATATTGTAGGTGAAAGCTTTGGGATCAGGCACTTGCCATTCAGAAATTTTCGTGTTGCTCTTGCTACTGATTACCAAACAGATGCAAAAGATCATGCCAATAATTGCTATCTTTCTCATCGAATAAACCCCTCCCAATCAAAAATAGCTGATTTGTTTAGATACTCTCCTGCTATCTTATAATACTTCATCAACGCTTTATCGTCATTAATTTGGCTGTAATAATCCATGATAAATTTGAAAGCCAGCCTGATTTGTTCGTCACCTGCGTCCTCAACAAGTAACACGCCTTCAGCACTTTTCAAGTCGTTTTTTGCAACAGCACGTAATAATAGTAATTTTGCTTTCAACTGGGGGGCTTGAATTTTCTCAACTTCAACCAATGAGTCTTCGATGAGCCTAAAAGCTAATGCTCTCTCGTTTAGCTTCAATAGCACTTTGATATAATCTTTTCTCGCAATAAGTTTTGGTTCCAATAAGTAATCCAGCGTTTGCAAGTCCTTTTCAAATAATGATTTCGATTGGTGGAATTTCCCTTCCAAAAAGTTGTGATAGGCGATATTATGTTGGCCTTTTCCGATCAATACTGTATCTCCTGTGTAAATATAGTACTCCAATGACTTCTCCAGTTTCTGCTGAACCATCATTTTATCACCAAGGTTATAGGCAGTAATGGCATAGGAAAGACACAATGTTCCCATAAATTCATGTTCAAGATTATACACTGAATCATGAAATGAAGAGTGTACCTTTTGAAGGAATACAGCCATTCCCGAGTAATCCTTAATTTTAGTGAAAGAGCTAATCAAGTTGCCAGTAATCTTTTTTAGTGGTTCCATATCTTGAAACACATCTACGATCCTTTCTGCATGGGGTAATGCTTCAACCCATGCTTTGTGGGAATCCATATAGTGCTTTAAGTGATAATGTATTTTCCCAAGGTAGTTTAGTATTTCAAATCGCTCAGTATAACCCACTGCATTAGAGAGGAGAGACTGTGCAATGTCTTTTGCTCTAATCATATTTTTCTTTTCAATCACGAGATTTCGTAATTCTAGAAGCAAAGGGTATGTATCTTCTTGCTTGATTCTCTCGATACTAATTTTTAGATGCTTTGAGATGATTGCCAACTCAGAAGGTTTTATTGTCCTTTTCCCGCTCAGGATTCTGTATAAAGTGCTTTCACTAATTCCAACTCTCTTACTAAAGGCAGGAACATTATGCGCCTTACCTCTTTCATCTAATATTTCGGAAATCCGTCTCCCTAATGGAATTTTACCAATTGCACAACTTTCTGTATGTTCTATAGTACTCACGCATACCCCTCCATGAACGAGTTGTCTTTAAAGGTAAATCGATGATCAAACAACATGTCGTTTCAATTATAGCGAATTACACAAAAGAAGTATACAAATCGTTACTTCAATTCTGAGTGTAGTAAGTAATTTTGTTCACAATATTTCATAGCTTCTTACACGCTCGTCACAGCTCCGCAGACAAGCAGGGTCATGTGGATGCTTGGCATATCGTCAGTGGGCTGTGAGAGGGCGTAACATAGGTTCAAAAAGGTGGGTAGCCAGTAGAGCAGGGAAGTAGATGATCTAATTTTAATATATAAACATTATTAATTGAGTGTCGATTTGCTGTTGCGTCTAGAAAGTTATTATATTACAATGCAAATTGTATCGAACCTATTCACTATCAGGAGGTAGTTTCGTAATGTTCAACTTCAAAAAGATTCTTGCAACAACACTGGTTATGACATCGTTGTTCTCGTTCGCGATGGCATCTGGAGCTTTTGCCGCTACGACCAGCACGAACCAAAGTACCATCACTCAACAACAACCGCTGGTACAAGCACCGCCAAGTCAACAACCGCAAATGGCCGAACCTGATGGTGTTAAAGGTTATATCGTAAAGAAAGCTGTTCAGTTACTAGCAACGTGTTTCCGAAAAGGTGCACCTTATATCGGTGATGTTTTAGAATATCTTGACGCTAAGACTGCTAAGACGGCGATACAATACTCTGGAAAAATTGCAAGTAAATTGGACGAGATTGCAGGAATACCAGACCTCGCCACGAATGTTGTCAAGGAAAAAATGTACAACTTTTTGTTGAAAGATTTAAAACTGTCCGGGGGTACTGCTCTAAGTATTGCCGATGGGATCAAGAGAGCGTTGGACATTTTGGTTTTCTAAATCAGTAAGAAGAATTGTAGAGCTAGATCACATTTGTTAAAATGCGATCTAGTTTCTTCACCATTAGGAAAGGAAGTGCTTCGGTTGCAAAACCTTGAACAAAAAGTATCTGAACAAGAGAAAGAAATAGAACAGTTGAAACAGCAAGTAGAAGAACTTACGTGGTTCTTTAGAAGATTGACTGTAAGCAAGCTTTCTGACCCAAAGTATCCGTATTGGAATTGGTTGCTCGAACGGAATGTTTCTGAAGAAAAAATGACACTTTCGGAAATTATCATGCTGATTTTCAAGACGCGTTATGAACAACGGGAGATCCCCGCTAGATTCCGAAAAGAAAGATACGAAGTTTATTCTGATCGACTTTTCAGTGACCAAGTTCCAAGCCTACAAGAAGTACAAGAAACAATTGCTTCTGTTTTAGACATAAACAACGATCTTGTAAATGAACTTTTAGCAAGCATGAAAGATCAAGGTATTATGGTCGATCTTTGTTCGCAACTTCTGTCGCAAGCACCACCAAGCACCGAATGACAACCGCCATTACGCACCCCAGAAGCCTAATTCATGGCTCTGGGGTGGTCTTCTTTGTGTCCAGCAACGAATAGAACAATTCTACAAGGCGCACAGAGGGCGTAGAGAGGCATTCGCAGCGATAGATCGGCGGGTCGCTGGACAACAAAATAGACCCCCTCTATATAGGCTCCTCTCATCCAACTATTCGCCTCGTATTGGGCTTGTACGAGGCTTTTCATATGTCCTGAATAGTCCAGTTAGGGGATCGATTCGAAACACTATTTTTAGCAATCGAGGGAACTACCTGTTTTGCTTGCTAATATGTCGATTTATGCCACAAAAAAGCATAGATAAATCGAAATCGACAGCTAACAGAATCGTATTGATGGAAGTGGTTTGGGTGTAATATTTTGCAGTTTGTTACTCCATACATCCGCAACGCTGGATTTCCTCACATTCACCGCTACACTCCTTCGCCGCGATTGTCTGCACAAAACCACCGCGACAAAAAACGTGTCGATCCAACTGGCCGTAAGTTGATTACGCCTATTGTCCAAGGACTGACGAAGAAGCTGACCACATGTCGATGTAGCAAGCCATCAAAAACACGAGAATATTTTCTGCGGTGGACATTCGATCCGTCAATCTACTGACAGGCAAGAACGCCAGCTTTCGGACATGTCTCACATAAAGTGACGATTCCCTTGCCCAAAACAAAAAGAAGAGGCGTTTGCCCCTACATTTTGCTTCCCAATGAAATTATAGTTTTATGGAGATTTCATAATGATCCATAATTATCGTCAATTAGTTCCTAACCTGTGCGCACTAGATCTGCCTTTCAAACCAGACGGATTCGGCGTATTGTTCAATTGCTTTTTTTACGCGAACATCATTTACGGAAACTAATGTCGTTGCACGGTCGCCAAAGCTATTTAATGATGACCCTAGCATATAACATGTGTTATCTACGAAAATATAACGATCATGAAATTTGTCAGAAAATCTAAAATCAAAATTCCCTCGTTCTTTTTTGAATTTATCAGCGACTACTTTTGCATCACCTTGCAATTTCATCGTGATAATTCTAATTTTTATGCTTTCATCAGTCATTTCTAGCAGCTCGAAAATATCCGAACTAATGTATGGGTCAATGATAAATATCTCCTTATTAGCACTCTGAATGCATTCTCTTATGTGCTTGTAGGCAGTATAGGGTTGTTTTGCAAAAAAGAAAACCTCATTACCAGTTCCACCATTATTTTTTTTATTTAATTTATATTCGAAAGTGCTCCAGATTTTTTCGAATAATTCTTTTCCATAATATGATTCATTCACAAGTTCCCCCAAGTCCGAAAATGAAACTTTAAAGTATGTTCCATCTTCGTCCTTGAAAAGGATTTCAATTTTATCAAAAAAAACATCATAGCCAATATCCTTCAGATATTCATTGTTAATTATATCGATAATTTCTTTTATATATTTCAAAACATTTATCCCGTAATCGTGTTTCAATATTAATATCGCTCCGCTTCCATTTGTTGAAAATAGGAATTTTACATATCCATAGCGATCTCTAAACCCAATTGTTCCACCTCTACAAAGGTCTTTTTTTATAAAGATATTTTTACGTGATTTATACCCAACTCCACCACTTGCTAAATAGAGCTTATTAAATACGTAACCCTTATCTTTAATTTTCCCATGTCTTATGATAACCCAAAGTGCTCTCATGATACAATCTAATTGATACCTCATCTCATGTATTGAAAGAGATTTGATTATAAAGTCATCTCCTCCAACATAGCTTTGATAGATTGCATCATACAATATATTGATTTCTTGGGTCGATACATTTAATCCTTCGCGAATTTTCTCGATAATTCCATCCACTTCTTCTCTATCAAAGATTTTAAATCCCATATAAGTCGCCATATCAACCATCCCTTTTGAGTTTTCAATCGTAATTATTATTATACAACTAACTGCAGTCAGTATAAAATAGACTCCCGCATTCAGTAAAATATTCCCCTATAAAATTCTTGTTTTATGGGAAACTATGAGCCTCAAATTTCTTCTGTACGCACAAAAATAAGGAGGGGTATACGTGAGTACCCCTCGACTTCTAAAACGGCGTATAAAGGCATATAGAGGCGAAGCAAACAACCTCTCGAATCAACACATCTCTACTTTTTATCTTCCAGCAAATCGACTCCAGTTCCATCTTCTTATAGAACAAACTAGAGCCAATTTGATCAAACAAACGGATCATCAGCCCAAGCAATCATCTTGGTTTTCTGTTTGGTCTCAGATTCGATAATTGCCAAGTTATGTTCCCGAAAAATGCGGTGGATCATGGTTCGCTTCCCCTCATCTCCCCAGTGCTTGTTCAAGAACTTTCGAAGCTTCTCGCCAATTCCTTTCTCTCCGTTTACATTGTCGATCTCCGATATCCTGCATGGAAATGAATTCATCACACTATTGAAATTGTAGGTCAGACTGCTTCTCCTACTCCACTCAAGCACTTGTTTGGCGAATTCAGCAGTTGAGTCCCCCAGTCCATACCGATCTTCGTCAAACAATCGGCGGCTTTGGATTTTCGCTTCCCCTTTCAGAAATTGCTTCATCTAATGCAGGAGGCGTTGATTTTGGTCTTCAAACGCAAGAAATATGTTAACCTCTTCCATTTCGGTAATGAGTCTCAGTTTGCCGCGATGAATAATCTGTAGCAACTCGGCCACGACACAATCTCTATAAATCGCTTCGATTTTAGGATCATCAAACCATTGGTTCTTTGTGTTACCCATCCCCAACTCCACGTCATGAGCGAATAGGCTAATCGCGATCTGTTTGTAATACTCTGAATGGAATCTTGGGAGGCTTGTCAGACAAAGTGATGTAGTGTCTTTGGACGTATTGATCTGACGTTGCCAAAGTATCAGCCCGATTAAGTTGTTGTAATTGGCTACCGGCTTGGCTTCGTACCCATTGTACTGGATACCAGCAATGTGAGCCGTCCCGTCTAATATGAGAGTATTAACTGGCAAGGCTTGCCGATATCGGACTTACCCGCTGTCTTTCCGTGCTTTTCAAATCGTTGCAAGGTTTGTTGTAAAATATAAGAGATGAGTGACGTTCGTCCTCATTCAACAATTTCGTTGCTATGCTTGCTTGAGCCTAAGTTGATGGGCGATCAAAAGGGTGTCATTGATTTGTTCTCTTGATGTTCGAAAGAATTCAAGTCAGTTACTGATGACAAGTCTTCATACCAAATCAAGCGAAATTATTTTCCGAAGAAATATCAAATGTATAACCTTTCAAAAAGGTTGGTTTCTCATCGACAATCAACAATCTCTGTTTTGTAGCAATATAACTGATGAACTATTCCGCCTTGTCTTGACGCATGCCTCTTATACTTGAAACGATCCCAGAGAGTCAGATAATCAACACAATTTGAGAATGAAGATTCGCTTACACTTAGTTCATTAATGAACTATATAACATTGACCTTTATTATATTTATTATAACATGATGCTTGAATTCTGTTTTGTAACCAGGAGGTTAACAATGAGATATACACTTGTGTCCAAAACAGCGAAAGGATTGCTAGCTATTGTGAGCGCAACGGTGTTGATCCCCATTGCGACCGCTACACCAGCTCATGCAAGTTATTATGTAGTAAACAACTGGAGCAACTCAATACAGCTCAAATCAAACTGGTGTTGGGCTGCCGCTGATTATGCAATCCTCGCCCACTACGGTTACTGGGGTCAAACACAATCCGATATTGTAAACTACGTGTTTGGAACGACAAATGCTCCAAACAATACCGCAACAGGGACTCAAGCTCAAAGTGCTCTTAATCACTATGGAGTATCCACGAACTCCTTTAATAGTGCATTGTTTTTTAGCGATATTCAAGCACAAATCAACGGAAACAAACCGATCTTCAGTGGCTGGAGCTGGAAAACTGGTGGCGCACATGCTGTTGTACTCATAGGCTGGAGTACTGAAACTTCAACAGACCAAGTGCGATATATGGACCCCGGAGACGGAAATGCTTATTGGATGTCTCATGTGTCTTTTGTAGACGACTCCCGACACAGTTGGAACGGTGGGCTCAAAGATGCATGGGCATATAAATAAAAGGGAGATGTAACATGATGAAAAAAGTTTTTTATGCGGCTTTATTATGCGGATCTTTGTCTGCATCCATTACCCAACCGAGTTATGCGAGCATTCACTCACAAGTGCCTGCAGAAGTTGAGAAGTTCGCACAAACGAATGGTGTAATGGAGGCAAAAAAATTGCTTTCGCTTTCTCCCTCTGATGTTGGGTTTACCAGCAAAGATGAAGTTGATCAATTAACTTTAGGACCCGGTTTGCAAATACACTCCATTGATGCTGAAAAATTGCGTAAGTCGACTGCTCATTCACTGCTGTCCGTGAGTAAGCCGGAACAAGAATGGGAGTTTCTATTAGAAAAGGACGGACAGGCTGTCACTTCGATCATCATCGGCAAAGAACACGGCAACTTTGTCCTCCAACGCGCAGGCGGAGATGCGAAGAACTTCTTATCCAGTTGAGAGAAATTTGATAGCTATGCTGCATCAAAGGTAGCACCAACACTTGTCATAGATAAAAATGTACGCTACTTAGTCGGTACAGTTGAAAATCAAGAAGTGGCAATCCCCGATCTCTCAGGCAACCGCAATGTAAAACTCAACAAAGTAAATTCTACCCAAGTTACACCCGCTTCCGAAATCGAACAAGCCCTCAAAGATAATCTCGAAGCGGATTTGATCAATCAAAAACAAGGCGAACCTCAATTTGGTTCCGGAGGCAATCTTACCGCGCAGACACAACCTACCAGCAACCGCTTTACATGGCCAACCGTGGTCTTTGTGGTTATGGGAGTAGTAGGAATCAGTGCCTTTAAATTGAGAAGGAAAAAAGTTAGCTGATCAATCTCAAAACTATTTGCGTGAAGACAACGCGACCAATGGCGCAATTCTTCACGCTTTTTTTGACTAAACGAAAAATGCGCCATCATTCCTAAGTAGGAACGATGACGCACGAGCGTTGATGTTCTCTTTGTGCAAGTCACCGCCCAAGAAACCCAAGAGACAGCCTAAATGACCTCGTAGTCTTCAATGGTCTTTGGTTGTGGAAAATAACCCCCTAAGAGTGTCTTAGAGAGTTACGAACAGACCGTTTTCAAGCGATTGGACACACCAGAACACCCCTGATAGGTCACACTCGGACTACCCGAAAATTGCATTGAATACTAGTGAATTTTCAAAGTCAAGAATAACGTTGTACATAGCTATAAACCCTTACCACACCTAACTTTTTTGGCGGGAGTGCGTGGGAATCGAACCCACCCAGGCTACACCATAGCCCGCACTCGGTTTTGAAGACCGGGAAGGACA
Source organism: Tumebacillus permanentifrigoris (assembly GCF_003148565.1). Taxonomy (GTDB): domain Bacteria; phylum Bacillota; class Bacilli; order Tumebacillales; family Tumebacillaceae; genus Tumebacillus; species Tumebacillus permanentifrigoris. Next base: position 57,658 of record NZ_QGGL01000014.1, on the reverse strand, counting down.
CCAGTACCCCATCCACCCCCATGTAGGAACAAGCAAAACAAAACACTTACCCTTGCCTACCCCATTATACCCCGATTCCCCCTAACTTCAATCCTTTCGCCCTGTCAGTAGTTCCCAATGTATCCTTGGTTACAATTTAGTACCTACCTGCCCCTCAACGACAAAAAAAAGCCTCTGCCACCAACAACCGCAGAGGCCCTCATTCCCACCCAAACCGCCAACTCCCCTCCTACACCTTCCCCAATTTCCGTACCACCCGAATCTCCTTTCTCGCTCGCTGCCTCCCGATCAGCAACACAAACCCAGCCACCAACCACGGGAACAGCCACGCACTCCCGGCAAACACCTCACGAAACACCACGCCTAACCGCTCATCCTCCACCATCATCTCGCCAGCCGTATACCCGAGCAACATCGCTCCAGCCCACACGATCAATGGGAACCTCCCCATCAGATTCGCCAGCGCGTTCGCGCCCCAGATGATCAGCGGGATCGAGACCGCCAGACCAATTCCGATCAGCAGCAGATTCCCCTTCGCAATCGCGGCAACCGCCACCGTGTTATCCAAACTCATTACCGCATCCGCGACGATGATCGTCCACACCGCCCGCCACAGGTTCTCATGCTGGCGGATCTTGCCACCCTCCTCCTCCCCTTGCAACAGCTTCAGTGCAATCCAGATCAACAACAGCCCACCACTCGCCTGCAACAGCGGAACTTGCAACAACTGCAACGCCACGAATGTCAGCGCGACCATACACACCACCGCGCCCACACTCCCCCAGAGAAACGCGGTCTGCCGATGCTTGGCCGGCAGATTCCTGCATGCCAGCGCAATCACCACCGCGTTGTCTCCAGACAGCACCAAATTGATCAGGATGATCTTCAACAAAATCAACGCATACACCGTCGGTTCCATCCCCACACCTCCAACTCACATCTCAGGAAATCCCTTGTCTGCTACCATCCTATGGATGTGGACAAACTCTCTATTCGCAAAACCATACAAAACAGCTCATAACAACGCAGAACAACGCAGAACAACGCAGAACAACGCAGAACAACGCAGATCGCCGCAGATCGATGCAGATCGACGCAGATCGCCGCAGAAAAAAACCGATCCCTCCATGAGATCGGCTTTTCCCGCACCAACTGCACTTACTGGTTGCTTTTCGCGTTCTTGGTATTGTGGTGGCGATCCGGTCTCAGCAAGTCCGGCTTGAAGGCTTGGACCATGTTGTCCCATAGCGTGGTGTCCTCATCACCAGCCGTCGTCATGTCATACGGCACTTCTTCGTTGTCGCCGATAAAGTTCGGGTCGTCGTGGCGCTTTTCTTCCTGCATGATAGTCCCTCCTTTTATTCAGTACCTATTCTGTTTGATCCTGACCTCTGTTATTCGGTATAATCTGGAGAGGTACATAAGAGGAGGCACTACAACATGACATTCAAAAAGCGCGGTGTGTTCGCACTCCTGCTCACGCTCTGCTTGTCGCTCGTCGCAACTGGCTGTGGCAAGACAGAGGTTCAGCCCCAGCAAGACACGACCGCAGTCGCCAAAGAGCTCTCCGTCGGCCTGATCCCCGCCGAAGCAAAAATCCCAGCCGAGACGCTCGAGAAATTCCGCAGCACGCTTGAAACGTCCACCGGGATGAAGATCAAGATGAATTCCTACCCGGACTACAACGGTGTCGTCGAAGCGATGAACTTCGGCAAGCTCGACATGGCATTCCTCGGGCCGCTGACCTACGTCATCGCCAACCACAAAGGCGGTGCCAAAGCCATCGTCGCCAAAACCGCCAAAGGCGTTCCGTTCTACTACTCCTACATCCTCGTCCACAAGGATGCTCCGTACAACACGCTGGACGAGCTCTTGCAGGACAAGAAAAACGTCGACTTCGCATTTGGTGACATCAACTCCACGTCTGGCTCGCTCGTACCTGGCGTTGAACTGAAAAACCGCGGGGTGTTCCGCTCCAAGGACGACTCCGATTTCAAATCGGTCGTCTACACGGGCGCTCATGACGTGACCGCGCTGTCGATCCAGAACAAAAAAGTCACGGCAGGCGCCATCGACTCTTCGTACTTCGACAAGCTCGTCGAGCAGAAAAAAATCGACGGCACACAGTTCAAAAAGATCTGGCAGTCGGACAAGCTGTTCCAATACCCGTTTGCCGTATCCAAGTCGGTCAACGACGCCACGGCTGCCAAACTCCAAGACGCGCTGATCAACATCAAGGACAAGGAAATCCTCGACGCCTTCGCCGCTGACGGTTTCACCAAAGCCAGCGACCAAGACTTCGAAGCGATTCGCAAAGTCGCGGAAGCAGACGGACGTCTCAAGTAATGTAGGTGAACTTCATGCCCAACCGATTCGCCCAAGTACGGAAATGGTGGCTCTGGCTCGCCTTGCTCGCACTGCTAGTCTGGAGCATGGGTGCCACTGAATTTGACCTCACCCAACTGCTCCACCTCGGCACCACGTTCTCTTTTATCACCGAGAACTGGCTACCTCCGCAGTGGAACGTGTTAGGAGAGGCGCTGTCCAACTCGCTGATCACGCTGCAGATCGCGTTTGTCGGCACCAGTTTTGGCTTGGTGTTCGGCTTGTTGTTCAGTTTTATCACCGCCCGCACCACCCCGGTTCCACGCTGGATGCACACCCTGTTGCGCACCCTGCTCAGTTTTATCCGCTCTGTGCCAGAGATCGTCTGGGGCCTGCTGTTCGTACCGACCCTTGGACTGGGCCCCTTTGTCGGAGTGGTCGCCATCCTGTTGCACAACGTCGGGGTGCTCGGAAAGTTGATCGCCGAACTGATCGAGGCGGCAGAGAAAGGCCCACAGGAGGCGATCATCGCCACCGGTGGCAACCGCTTGCATGTCTTGAGATTCGCCGTTCTGCCTGACATCCTGCCGAACATCTACTCGCAATACTTCTACCGACTGGAAGTCGCAATCCGCACGTCGCTGGTGCTCGGGTTCATCGGCGCAGGCGGATTGGGCAACATGCTGTTCCTCGACTTTAAAGTCTTCGAGTACCAGGCGGTCGCCGTCGAGGTGCTCGTGATCATGTTGCTGGTCGTCCTGATCGACACCATCGGTGGATATGTTCGCAAACGCACGATCTAACGGAGGGGAAAACGTGGGCAAAAAATACTTCACGCTGGCCGAGGCCAACGCCCTCGTGCCGCGATTGGAACAGATGCTGCACCAACTGCAAGCGCTCAAGCGCGACTTGAAAACCAAGCACCAACGCCTCCAAGAAACCAAGGTCTCCCTGACCAACGCCGCCACGGTGCGCAACGATTACTTTTTCCAAGAGGAAGCCGAACTGGAGTTCCTGATGTGGAGCGCCAATTCGATGCTCCAACAGATCTTGGACACCGGCGTGGAGGTCAAGGACATCGACACGGGGTTGTGTGATTTCTACGCCTACCAAGGTGGCCAAGAGGTCTTCCTCTGCTGGAGGCTCGGCGAATCAGAGATCACGCATTGGCATGGCGTTTACGAAGGCTTCATCGGTCGCAAACCCATCGAGTAATGCAAAAAACACCCCTCCTGCGAGGGGTGTTTTTTTTCGCCTACTTGGCACCGTCTTGCATGAAGTACTCAGGATGCTCTTCCAAGGCTTGTCCTAACACCTCTTGCCAACGATTCGGCCACTGCACCAGCAATTTCTTGGTGGTGTTCGAGACCAACGCGTGGTCGGTGCGGGCGCGCAAGACCAGCTTGCCGGTCTTTTGGTCATAGGCCCGGTACTTGAACGAGACCAGTGTCTTGTCCTGCAAGAGATAGTGCATGACCACCACGATCTCCGACTCCAAGTTCGCGGAGTCCACGTAGTCGAGCTGCGCGCGAACGACCGGCAGATGGAAGCCCAGTTTGTCAAAGTCAGTCGGCCCGATGCCGAGCACATCTCTGGCAAACGCCCAGCGCGTCGACTCCAACCAGACTAAGTACTGGCTGTGGTGCACCACTTGCATGGAGTCAACTTCATGGAAGCGCACGAGCAAGGAATGATGGAACCCGAGCGGCAGGTTCATCGTCATTCTCCGTAGGCACCAATCACGACAGACGCCGTGTTACCGCCAAATGCGAACGAGTTGGACAACACGGTGCGCACCGCTTGGTGGCGAACTTCGTTCGGAATGAAGTCGAAGCCCTCCTCCATCGGATGCTCGAAGTTGATCGTCGCCGGAAGGAATTTGTGGTACAGCGCCAACACGGAGGTCACGAACTCAATCGCGCCCGCTGTGCCCAGCGTATGTCCGAGCTGCGACTTCGAGGAGGAGATCGGAACTTGCTTGGCACGATCGCCAAACACTTCTTGGATCGCGAGCAGTTCCATCGAGTCGTTGTACGGAGTGCCGGTGCCGTGGGCGTTGATGTACTCCACATCTTCCGCCGTCATGCCTGCATCACGAAGTGCTGCGCGCATCGAACGGATCGCGCCGCCGCCCTTCGGGTCCGGGGAGGTCGCATGGTACGCATCGTTCGAGATGCCGTAGCCGAGCACTTCCGCATAGATGCGTGCGCCGCGTGCGACTGCATGCTCCAATTCTTCCATCACGACGATCACAGACGCTTCGCCGAGCGTCAGACCGTCACGGTCTTCGTTAAACGGACGGCAGGAAGACTTGGACAGCGACTTCAGAACGGTGAACCCACTGAAGGAGATCGCGGAGTACGGGTCAACCCCGCCGGCAATCATCACGTCCGCCTTGCCATCGCGGATGTAGTCGGTTGCACAACCGATGGCATTACCACCCGCTGCACAAGCCGTCACGACCGTGGAGAGCGGGCCACGAGCGCCAATTTCTTTGGCCACGTTCCCTGCGATGACCGAGGTCGGGACATTGAGGATGTATTCGTGACGGGACTCGCCCGTCGCTTTTTTCTCACGGTAAAAACGTTCGCGAGCGTTGACGCCGCCAAGCGATGTGGCAATCGAGACGCCTGTGCGGAAGGAGTTCAACTCGCTCCCTTGCAGGCTCGCGTCTTGCATCGCCATCTTGGCTGCGGCGATAGCGGTCTGGGTGGTCTCATCAAAGGAGCTCCACTCCGTCACGCCGAATTTCTCCGGGGTAAACCCTTTGATCTCCGCCCCGGATTGGAACGGATAGCGCTCGATCTCGACGAGCGATTGGATCGGTGCAGTGCCGCAGCGGCCAGTCAACAGACCTTCGAGAAACTCCTCTTTGCCGTTGCCGATCGCTGACAGGACGCCGATTCCGGTGATGACAATTCGTCTCAACGTGTGCAACCCCCTCAGCGCTTAGAGTTCCGGACGAGCGATACGGATAAATTCACAGATGCGGTTTACCGATTGGAAGATCCCCATGTCGTCGTCGCCGATCGATACTTCAAATTGCTTGCCGATTGCGATAACCAGTTCCAGTGCGTCGATCGAGTCGAGACCCAGACCTTCACCGAACAGCGGAGCGTCGTCTTCGACCTCCTCCGCCGTTACGTCGAGACCCAGACGGTTGATGATACATTCTTTGACTTGATGTTCCAGTGTGGTTGCCATCGTGAGTTGCACTTCCTTTCTTTCGATCGATTTGAGGTCTTACAGTTCCGGGCGTGCGGTGCGGATGAATTCACAGATCCGGTTCACCGATTGGAAGATGCCCATGTCGTCGTCGCCGATCGCCACGTCAAATTCCTTGCCGATTGCGATGACGAGCTCCAGTGCGTCGATCGAGTCGAGACCCAGACCTTCACCGAACAACGGCGCATCGTCTTCGATTTCGTCGGCCGACACATCCAGACCCAGACGGTTGATGATACACTGCTTGACGCGCAGTTCGAGCGTTTTCACGGATTCCATTTGTCTGCCTCCTCAGGGTAATGTCTAGACGGACAGCCCGCCGTCGATGGCGATGATCTGGCCGGTGATGTACTGGCCTTGATCGGATGACAGGAACACAGCCATGTTCGCGATGTCTTCCGGCTTGCCGAATTTTTTCAACGGGATCATGTCGTAATATTCCTTGGTTTTCTTCTCGTTGAAGATCGCCGTCATATCCGTTTCGATGAAGCCCGGTGCCAGCGCATTGACGGTGATCCCGAAGCCTGCCAATTCCTTGGACAGGACTCGGGTCAGGCCGTTGATCCCCGCCTTGGTCGTCGCGTAGGCAGCTTGTCCAGGGATGCCAGACAGCGAAGCCACCGACGAGATGTTGACGATGCGACCGCAGCGTTTTTCGATCATCGGACGCAACGAGCTCTTGATGCAGTTGTATACACCTGTGAGGTTGATGTTCAGGGTTTGTTCCCACTCATCCGGCTTGGTCATCATCAGGAACTTCGGGAGCAAGATGCCCGCGTTGTTGACGAGGATGTCGATGCCGCCAAATTTCTCGACGGTTGCATTCGCCATCTGTGTCATCGCTTCCATGTCGTCGACCGATCCTTGGAACAGCAGTACATTGTGGCCTTTGGACTCCAGCAGTTCTTTGACGTCCTCCGCAGACTTGCTGTCGCTGCGGTAGTTGATCACCACGTTCGCACCAGCCTCCGCCATAGAGATGGCGACTTGACGTCCGATGCCGCGCGATGCCCCGGTGATGATCGCCGTCTTGCCTTTCAGCAACATAGATTGTGACCTCCTTGAAGAGTAGACTCTAGACTCGCTTCAGGACGACGGAGACTTGGTTCCCGCCGATCTCGATGCCGTTGACCAAAATGTGGGTCAACGCTTTTTCCTCACCCGGCCAAACTTGCTTGTCGAGGAACAGCGCTCCGGCGACAGTTGCAATCGCATGCGAGGCGCCAAATGTTTCTCCGATCTGCGTTTTCAGTTGCAGTTGCGCCACGTTGGCCGCTGCGTCACCGAATACGTCAGCGATTGCGTTTGCTTCTGCTTGGTCAAATGCGGAGCAGCCGTTCGCCGCGACGAGAATCGCGTCGATGTCCTGCACCTGGAGCCCTGCTTCGCTCAAGGCTTGGCGCATCGCATAGGCGATGGATTCCCCAGTTGTGTCAGCTTGCGAATAGTTCTGGCTGAGGTTCGGGTCGCAGGCGATGCCGTAGGACAGCACTTCACAGTAGACGTGCGCCCCGCGCTGCTCTGCCGACTCCAACGTCTCCATGAACATGCCGCCGATGCCTTCGCCCAGTCGCATACCTTGACCCGCTTCGTCGATCACCGCCATGTTCGCAACTGCATACGCCTTGGCTGCGTTGGCATGCAACTCGTCCACGCCACCTGCGATCAATTGGTTAACACGGCCGGAGCGGATCAGATCCAGCCCGTAGGTGATGCCCGGAATCCCGGTCAGCGTCGTGGTCGGGCCCTTGGTCTGGAAGCGAATCGCCACTTGACCTTGTGCTGCGTTCAAGACGGTGTTCGGGAATACGAGCGGCGATGTGAACGCCGGACCGTCTTCGATGATCTGATTCGTGAACACATTCGTAGAATGCCAAGAGCCAAACGAGGTGTTCAGGATCAGGCCGACAGTTTCGCCGATGTCTGCCAGCTGCTCACGGGTCAACCCAGCATCTTCGACGACTTGTTGCACACCTGCGATATTGAGGATCGTGAAGCGATCCATCCGGCGGAGGGCGCTTTTTTCGAGAACACCGTTGAACTGCGTGTCCACCACTTCGCCAGCAAATACGTCCTCGCCGTCCTCTGTGGTGAAACGGGTAACCTTCGCGATCCCGCTCCGGCCATCCAACAGACCTTCAAGAAAAGCTTCCTTGTCCGTCCCGATCGAAGAAACCACTCCGAGGCCGGTCAGAACAACCCGTGTACTCATTCTTTTTCCTCCTCAAACTCCATGTAATAAGTGATCTGAGCACGGGCGACGTCCTTGCCATCAACCCTTGCAGTGACCTGCACTTTTGCAAAAGCTCCAGCCTTCTGGATGTTGACCGCCTCTGTGACCAACTGGTCCCCAGGGCGGACAAGTCCTAAGAACTTGACTTTGTCGATGCCAGCGATATACCCGTTCTTGGCTTTTGGATACATCATGGCACCTGCTTGAGACATCGATTCAATGATTAACACGCCCGGCATAACCGGATTGTCCGGGAAGTGCCCGGCGAAAAATGCCTCGTTGATTGTCACGTTCTTGTACGCAACTGATCGAACGAATGGTTCTACCTCCAATACCCGGTCGATCAACAGGAACGGATACCGTTGATTGATACGCTCTTGAATTGCTTGAATGTCCATCCTCTCACCCAACTCCCATGTCGAGGTATGTACTTTACAGATGAGTACTCAGAATAAGTGTCGTTTAATTAATCTATTGGCTAAATACAATTATCGTTCCGTTACTTATTTCTGTCAATGCTAAACACCCACTATTTAACTACAATAACTTCATGTTTGGAACGATTGTAAAAAGCACCCGATCCGCCACTGCGAACCGGGTGCTTGCTCTCGTGTGTTTGTGCCGTTTAGCCGTTGATCGCTTTGACTTTCAGCTTGACGATCCGACCGACCGGTATCTTCACTTGCGACACTTTGTAGCCTTCATGCTTCAAGTCTTCAATCAACAAGTGTCGGAAGTAGACGTAGTTCAGTTCCAAGGTGTCCCGCCTCCCGTCGACGATCGCCCGCAGGGCGGCACGGACCTCCTCGTCGATGTACAACTCCAGTTTGACTTCCTTGATTCGGGTCTTCCCCGTACCTTCCGCCATGCGTGCGTCCCCCCTCTGTCTACTCCTACTCGGGGTGGACAAAAAAAAGACCGCGTCGGTGGACCGCGGTCTTTTGCCTAAAAGGTACGTTTGGATTCGAGCAACAGGGTGACAGGACCGTCATTGACCAGCTCGACGTCCATCATCGCGCCAAACACGCCGGTCTCGACGCGCACACCGAAGCTGCGTGCCCGCTCGTTGAAGTATTCGTACAGTTCTTGAGCCACGTCGGGCTTGGCCGCTTCCATAAAGTTCGGGCGGCGGCCCTTGCGACAGTCGCCATAGAGCGTGAATTGGGACACGGACAGCAGAGCGCCTCCGATGTCGAGCAAGGAATGGTTCATTTTCTCTGACTCGTCTTCAAAAATGCGCAGGTTGAGCACCTTGTCAACGAGGTAATCCGCATCCGCTTGGGTGTCCTCATGCGTGATGCCGACGAGCAACACCAATCCTTGGCCGATCTCGCCTGTTACGGCACCCTCGACGGTGACGCGGCCAGAAGCTGCGCGTTGAACTACGATTCTCATACGGCGTAACTCCTTATTGCATGATCCGGCGGACGGTGTAGATGTCCTTCACGCGCTTGATCTTCTCGACGACCGTATGCAGGTGGTCGACGTTGCGGATGTTGATCGAGAGCGAGATCGTCGCCATCTTGCGCTTGTCGGCACGACCGGAAACGGCGGTGATGTCCGTCTTGGAGTCGGCAATCGCCATCATCACCTCGGTGATCAACCCACGGCGATCAAGTCCGGTCACTTCGATCTCGACATTGTACTGCGCACTGCTGTCCATGTCCCACTCGACTTCGATCAGGCGGTTGCCTTCATCCGCCTCCACCGCTTCCAAGTTCAAACAGGTGTTGCGGTGAACAGACACTCCACGCCCACGCGTGACGTAGCCCTTGATGTCATCGCCAGGCACCGGGTTGCAACAGCGAGAGAAGCGCACGAGCATGTTGTCGATGCCTTTGACGCGGATGCCGAGCTTGCTTTTTTTCTGCTTCTTGGGCTCTTGCTTGAGTTCCGGGAGCTTCACCAATTCGACGGGTGGCGCTTCCTTTTTGATCTTGTCGACCAAGCGGGTGACGACTTGGTGAGCGGAGAAGCCACCATAGCCGACGGCCGCGAGCATGTCTTCGACCTTGGTAAAATTGAACTTGTGCGCAATCTCATCCAAGTTCTTGTCAGACATGTACGAGAGTTCGATGCCGTGCTTTTTCACTTCGCGCTCGATCGCTTCACGACCTTTGGAGACGTTCTCCTCGCGCTTCTCCCGCTTGAACCATTGGCGGATCTTCGACTTCGCTTGGGAGGACTTGACGACTTTGATCCAGTCCTGACTTGGACCGTAGGAGTGCTTCGATGTCAGCACTTCCACGATGTCGCCCGTTTTCAGCTTGTAGTCGAGCGGGACAATTTTCCCGTTGATCTTGGCCCCGATCGTGCGGTTGCCGATGTCGGTGTGGATGCGATACGAGAAGTCGATCGGAACGGAACCGGCGGGCAAGTTGATGACGTCACCCTTCGGAGTGAACACGAAGACCTCGTCAGCGAACAAGTCAAATTTCAGCGTCTCCATGAACTCTTGCGCGTCCTTGAAGTCCTGCTGCCATTCGAGAATTTCTCGGAACCACGCAAGTTTTTGCGTGAACGACGCGTCCTTCACACCTGCAGAGGCCGCACCGGTGGTGTCCTTGTCTTTCTCCTTGTCCTTGCCAGCTTGGGCTGCGCTTTCCTTGTACAGCCAGTGAGCTGCGATGCCGTACTCCGCCGTGCGATGCATCTCCCACGTGCGGATCTGGATCTCCAACGGCTCGCCGCGCGGGCCGACCACCGTGGTGTGGAGCGATTGGTACATGTTGGCTTTGGGCATCGCGATATAGTCCTTGAAGCGACCCGGCATCGGCTTCCACATCGTGTGGACGATGCCGAGGATCGCGTAGCAGTCCTTGATGTTGTTGACGATGACGCGCACAGCCAACAAGTCGTAGATCTCGTTGAACTGCTTGTTGTAGTTGGTCATCTTGCGATAGATGGAGTAGAGATGCTTGGCGCGACCGGAGAGGTCGGCCTGAATGTCCAACTCGCCCATTTTCTCACGGACATAATCGATGACTTCCTGCACGTATTCCTCGCGTTCACGGCGTTTTTTCGCCATGAGGTTAACGATGCGGTAGTACTGCTGCGGGTTCATGTAGCGTAGAGAGATGTCCTCGAGCTCCCACTTGATCGTCGAGATGCCCAGACGATGCGCGAGTGGTGCGTAGATTTCCAGCGTCTCCGTTGCGATGCGCACCTGCTTCTCCGTCGGTTGGTGCTTGAGCGTCCGCATGTTGTGCAGGCGGTCGGCCAGCTTGATCAGGATGACGCGGATGTCCTTGGCCATCGCCATGAACATCTTGCGGAGGTTTTCCGCTTGCGCCTCCTCCTTGGAGTTGAACTTGATCCGTTCGAGCTTCGTGACGCCATCGACGAGCGCGGACACCTCCGAGCCGAATTGCTCGGCCAACCGTTGTGCCGTGATGTCGCAGTCCTCAACGACGTCGTGTAGAAGTGCTGCAGACAGCGTGACCGCATCCAGTTCGAGACCTGCGAGGATCTCGGCGACAGCAACCGGATGCATGATGTACGGTTCCCCAGAGCGGCGAGTCTGTCCACGGTGTGCCAATTCGGCAGCCTCATAGGCGCGACGAAGCATCGCCACGTCTTCGGGGCTGGCATAACGGCTTACTTTTTCAATCAGGCGTTCAATGCCCACCGTGTCCTTCATCTCTACCGCCTCCGGTTCCGGGGTGCCGCACGTTTCCGGTCGATCAGTACTGGATGAGTGAGAAGACATCATACCCCTGAAGCTTCTCCCGACCGTTGAGATAAGTCAGCTCTGTCAGGAAGCAGACCCCGACGACGATACCGCCGAGTTTCTCGACGAGCTGAATCGTGGAGCCGATCGTCCCCCCTGTCGCGAGCAGGTCGTCGGCGATGATGACGCGCTGACCCGGTTGGATCGCGTCGGTGTGGATTTCCAAAGAGTCCTTGCCGTATTCGAGCGAGTAGTCCACGGAGATGGTTTCGTGTGGGAGTTTGCCCGGTTTGCGCACCGGGATGAACCCTTTTTGCATCGCGAATGCCATCGGAGCTGCCAACACGAAGCCACGGGATTCCGGGCCTGCGATCAGATCAGCCTTGCGTTCCTCGGCAAACTTGGTGAACTCTGCGATCGCTGCATGGAAAGCCGGTCCGTCCTTGAGCAGCGTGGTGATGTCTTTGAAGCGAATCCCCGGGGACGGGAAATCGGGGATGACGCGAATTTTTTCTTTGAAATTCATGAGTGTAAGATCCTCCTACGCTTGTCTCAACAGTAGTGTGACAAGCCATTCTCGAAGTGTATCGTGAGACGCGACCAGCAGTTTCTCCCGCACTTGCTTTAAATGCTGGAAGCGCTGTGCCTGTTGTTGGTAAGTCGGAGCTTCCGACAGTTCCCGGCGTGTCGCGCTACTATTCTTAGCATACTGGTTGCCTTCTTGCAACGCAAATTCCAATTCGGTAAACACCGCGAGGATCGTCTCGACCCCCTCCTGTGTCAAGGGACGCATCTCTTGGAGCATCTGTTCGTAGCTCAACGTCTCTTGCTTTTGGAGCAGGCGATAGGCATACGTGAACGCATTGCGCTCTGGCAGCCAGTTCACCTCGGCGTGGCGGCAGTATTGCTCATCTGCCTCCCCGTGGATCACGTATAATTTCTGAGCGGGCTGAAGCTCTGCCAGCGCGGCTTCTACCTGCGCCACCGTCTGTGGAAGATCGTAGAGCACGACGTGGTCGGTCGGCCTGTCACCGCCTGCCACCCGTTCCCAACGACCTGTAGCATCGACGAGCACCAGACGGTACTTGTCTTCATTCCAAGGATACCCGAACAAACGCTTTTCGATCTCGCGCAGATTAGGTTCTTGGAAAAACAACACGGTCAACGGTTCCTTGCGCGTTTCTAACCAGACCGCTTTGTCCCCACAGCCGCGCTTGTCGAAGCACTGCACAGCGTTCGCTCGCCAGTCTCCTAACAGGACCTGTAGGTTGCGTCGGCCCTTCCACTCGTTGATTGCGAGTTCGCCGACGATGTCGATGCTCGCCAACCGTTCGAGGGCGGGCTGGTCTTCGCTGCGGCGAAACGCGATGCAATCGAGCGTTTGGTTGGCACGTTTCACACGCATCTGCAAGTGTGTGGCGTCCTTGCCCACGACGCGCGTCTGTTCGAGTTGCAGCCCTTCAAAGGAAAAGCGCGGGCTCGGATTGCCAAAGCCATACGGCGCGAGGCGTTCCATCTGCTCGACCAGTTGCAGGTTGACCTCGCCAAGATCGAGCACCATGTCGACGTCGATCTTCGGTTGCATCAATTCATCGGTCAGCGCTTCTTGGGCGATGTCATTCATCCTACGCCGCAGTTCGTCGATGCGCTCCTCGGCAATCGAGAAGCCTGCCGCCATCTTGTGCCCTCCGTAGTGTCCGAGCAGGTCGGCGCACTTCGTGAGCGCCGCGTAGAGGTCGAATCCGTGGATGCTGCGGGCAGACGACTTGCCGCTGCCTTCTCCGTTGAGTGCGATCATCAGCGTCGGGCGGTAGTAGCGCTCGACGAGCCGCGATGCCACGATGCCGATAACGCCTTCGTTCCAACCGGAGGAGGGCACGACCAGCACGCGACCTTCCAACCACTCAGGGTGTGCCTCGACAAGCGCGACCGCCTGTTCGAAGATCCCTTCCCCAATCTCTTGACGCTCACGGTTGCGCGCATCCAAGAACTCCGCCAATTCCTTGGCTTTTTCGGTGTCGGTGGTGGTAAGCAGTTCGACCGCGTATGTTGCCGAATCCAACCGGCCGCTGGCATTGATGCGCGGGCCAAACGAAAAGCCGATGTGTCCCGCCGTGACTTGCTTGTCCTGCAAACCGGCCACTTCGATCAGAGCCCGCACACCAGGACGCGGCACGGCGTTCATCGCTTCCAAGCCAAACAGGGTGATCAAGCGGTTCTCACCTTGCAGCGGAGCCAAGTCCGCCACGGTGCCAATCGCCGCCAGATCGAGAAATTCCTCTGGCAGACGCTCATACAAGGCTTGTACGAGCTTCCATGCGACGCCGACGCCGGCGAGCATTTTTTCCGGGTAGTTGCACCCCGGTTGCTTCGGGTTGAGGATCGCGTAGGCATCCGGCAGGATCTCCGGCGGCGTGTGGTGGTCTGTGACGATCAGATCAAGCCCGATCTCCCGAGCCAACCGCACTTCCTCGACTGCACTGATCCCGTTGTCGACGGTGATCACGAGGTCGAATCCGCGTTCCTTCGCCTGTTGGATGGCAGGTCCATTCAAACCATAGCCTTCAGAGAAGCGGTCGGGGATGTACGTCTCCACATCAGCGCCGATCTCGCGCAGGGCGAGAAACAGCAGCGCGGTAGACGTTGCTCCGTCCGCGTCATAGTCACCGTAGATCATCATCCGTTCCTTGCGGTCGATGGCGGAACGAATCCGCGCGACCGCCTTGTCCATATCGCGCATCAGATACGGGTCGGAAAAGCCGTCCCGTCCAGGGTACAGAAAACGCTGAGCATCTTCCACCGTACATAAGCCTCTACGCCACAACAGGCGGGCCAGAATGGGCGAAACACCCAACTCTTCCGCCAAAGCATGAACTTGCCTATCATCAGCTTCGAGGACGACCCAACGCTTGGGTTTTTGCATATCAGAAAATCCTCTCTACGATAAAAACAATAGAATAATTTCATTATACTTCTTGACAGGTTCAGGAGCAACAACAGGGAAAAAACCGCCGGGTTATGCACCCGGCGGTTTTTTTACAAGACAGCGCGTTTTAGGCTGCGGTTTTCGGTTTTTTCAACTCGCGAGACTTCCACGATACCCAAAGTTGGGAGGCGATGAAAATCGAGGAGTAGGCACCGGTGACCAGACCGATGAGCAGCGCGAGTGCGAAGTGCTTGATTGGAGTGCCGCCGAGGATGTACAAACATCCTGCGGAGAACACAACGGTCAAGACGGTGTTGATCGAACGCGCCATCGTCTGCCAGATCGAGTCGTTGACCATCGTCTCAAGATCGGCGGTGGTCTTGATCTTGGTGTGTTTCAGGTTGTCACGAATCCGGTCGAAGATGACGATCGTATCGTGAATCGAATACCCGACGATCGTCAGGATCGCCGCGATGAAGTTGATGTCGATCTCCAGTTGCAACAGGGCGAAAATCGAGATGACCACGAGCACGACCTGCAGGACCGAGATGACACCCGAGATCGCGAAGCGATACTCGAAACGGATCGCCATGTACAGGATGATCCCAATCGATGCGTAGAGGATCGCGTAGATCGCCTTTTGCGCCAATTCGCGGGCAACGACCGGGTCGACCGAGGAGATCTGTGCATTGGCATTCGGATACTTCTCATCGAGGAAGGCTTTTACTTGTGCTTCTTCTTCGGCAGAGAACTTTTTGTCGATTCGAACGACGACACCGGTATCCTCGATGCCTTGAACTTGCGCGACCTTGAAGGTCGTGAACTTGTCGTTGAATTCCTTGGCGATGTCATCCCCGACAAAGGCATGCCCGACGGTGAACTGCACGCGGGAACCCGCCTCAAAGTCGGTGCCTAAGTTCAGACCACGAGTTAGCATGATCGCGATCCCGACGACCGCGATCAGGAGGGAGATGATGAAGTACCATTTCCGGTTTCTTACGATTTCGAACTTCATTTCTTATCCCCTCCCTTGCGACGCACGACACCCGATGTAGCAATCGAGCGCGGCGCACCATACCACCACGTGTTGCGAATCACGTTCGAGCGCACGAGCAGTTGCAGCATCAGGCGCGAGATCAACACGGCGGTGATGAAGGTCGCGAGGACCGAGATGATGTGCGCCACGGCGAAACTCTTGATCGCCCCTGTGCCGAACCAGTACATCAAGAAACCCGCGATGATCGAGGTGACGTTGGCATCGATGATCGTCGGCATCGAGCGCTTCTGCCCCATGATCACAGCGGACAGCAGCGATTTGCCCGCACGGAATTCGTCCTTGATCCGTTCGGTGGCGATGATGTTCACGTCAACGGCCATCCCGATCCCCAACACCAGAGCTGCGAGGCCTGGCAAGGTCAGTGTGATGTGCATATAGCGAACCACCGCGAACAGCAGGAACGCATACATCAGCAAGGCGATCATCGCGATCAGCCCCGGCAGACGGTAGTAGACGACCATGAAGACCAAGATCAAGACAAAGGCGATTACCCCTGCATACAGGGTCATGTCCAGTGCTTCTGCGCCCAATGTCGGCGACACAGAGAATGAGGACAGCTCATCCAGTGGATACGGCAGCGCCCCTGCGTTCAGGTAGTTTGCCAGTTTTTTCGCTTCGTCGGCGTCCTTTTGCCCGTTGATCACAGCAGAACCACCGTAGATCGGTTGGTTGATCACTGGGTTTTGCAACAGTTTCTCGTCCAAGTAGATGGCCACGTTCTGTCCAACGTATTTCTCGGTGATCGTTTGGAACAGCTTGGCGTCTTTGAACTCAATCGAGACTTGCGCTTGGTTGGTTTGTTGATCCAACACATATTTCGCATTGGATTTGATATCCTTGCCGGTAGCCAATACGGTACCATCCGGCGCTTTAAATTCCAGCTTCGCAGATTGAACCAGCATCTTTTTCGCTTCTTCTTGGGAGAAAAGACCTGCGATCTGAACGCGAATGCGGTTGCCTTCCTCAATTTGGATCACCGGCTCGGCGATCCCCGATTGGTCAACGCGACGTTCAATCGCGTTTTTGACAGCAATCATGCCTTCCTGTGTTACCTTGTCATCACCAGCGTCTTTCACTTGATACAAGACGTCAAAGCCACCCTTGAGATCGAGGCCTAGCGTGATACCATTCCAAATCTTCGAGTACGATGGGATGGCGAGCGCAAAAAATACGGCAACGATCATCAAGAAGGCTAGAAATCGGCTCACCTTCATGACAATCCTCCTCGCAAATTCAATGTTCTTAGTATATCGTCAACTCTATTAAATGGTCAATTGAGAACCCGTTGGCATAAAAAAGGGGGCCTTACAAAATCTTGGCCCCGTTGATCTTCATTGCAAATTCCATTTTGAGCATCTTGGCCGCACGCTGGCACATCAGCATGCGCTCCATGAAGATCTCAAAATACTCCATGACCGACGACACCTCGGTGTCGATCGTAAGTTCCAGCGTGATCAAGCGGTTCGCTGCATCGACATCCAAATTCGAGCAGGTGGCCGAGTAATTCACGCGGTCATGGACGTCAAACGTAGACACGTCGCGGCGTCGTACCCGCGAGCGATGCACGTCCGACTTGTCCGCGAGGATCAAGGCAGCCGCGACGATGTTGACCGCTTCACCATACTGCTCCTCGTGGTTCCCGACAGCCCCGACAATCGTCGCGACCTCGTCGTAGTCCATGCCGAGGTCTTCGAGGATGCGCAGGCAGATGATCGCGCCTGCTTTGCCGTGGTCGTGACGGCCCGTGATGTTCCCGATGTCGTGGATGTATCCTGCGATGCACGCGAGTTCCTGTTCACGCTTGGAATACCCGAGTTTTTGCATCACCATCTCCGCTCGTTCGCGCACCACCGTCACATGGCGAAACCCGTGTTCTGTAAATCCCATCGCTTTTAAGTGCAAATCGGCCGATACAATGTACTGATACACTTGCGGCAGGTCTTTGATCTCGGCCAGGGTGATTCGTTTTTTCACTGCGGTTGTCGTCATGAAAAAAACGCCCCCATTCGCTGTATGAGATTTACTCGCGTAGTATCTCTCAGAGCAGGGGGCGTTATGCGTGCTAGAAATGTCGCTTAGGCGGCGGGGGCATGTCGTCTGCATCGGGCTGTTTGTAGGCGCGAATCAGCAACCAGTTCATGAAGACATTGGTTTTCAAGGTGAGCACGTCGTTGATCACACGGTGTAGCGGCGGGATCATCTTGTACTTTTGCGAGACGCATTCCCAGACCTCCGCACCTGTCACCTGTTCGTAGCCGAGCAGATGAAACTCCTCGGCTTTGCTGGTGCAAACCTGTTCAATCGCCTCCGTCAAGCGTTGCTCTGAGTTCAGGGCATTCCGTTCCGGCTCGACCGCTTCGATCGCCTCTGCCTCTGGGTGTTCTTGCTCCGGATGTTGCGCTTCGCTCATCATGACTCCCCGCCTTCCGATTCTTACTCGTACACGCTCAATTCGCGGCTCCCTATGATTTCTCCTGCTAGACTTGTCGATATTTGACAGATCGCTGATGCAAAACCGGACTAACCCTTGCCCGTCCCGCATAGATATGGGACAGGAAACATCTGTCACGGAGAAAGGGGAGAACCGCATTGTGAGCAAACAATCCTTTTTAAAAGGCGCAGTGATTCTCGTCGCGGCCAGTCTCGTCACCCGTGTCTTGGGCTTCGTTTATAAGATATTCCTGTCACGGATGATCGGAGCCGAGGGCATTGGATTGTTTCAAACTGTATTCCCGATCCTGATGTTCGTCATCACGATCACCACCGCCGGACTCCCGGTTGCCATCTCCAAACTGATCGCGGAGGCGCTGGTCGAGGAAGACTACCGCCGGGTGCGCCGAGTCGTAACCGTCTCGATGACGACGGTGCTGTTGTTATCTGTCGTGGCCAGCGTCCTGATGCTCGTGCTCGCCCCGTGGTTGACCACACACGTCCTGACCGATCCGCGCGCCTATCAGACCCTGCTGGCGATGATTCCGATCATCATCATCATCGCGATCTCCTCGATCCTGCGCGGCTACTTCCAAGGTCTGCAGAACATGTCTCCGAACGCGATCGCCTCCATCCTCGAACAGTCGGCACGGATCGTCACCGTGTTGCTGTTCGCCAGCTACATGTTGCCCTACGGCATGCAATACGCCGCAGCAGGTGCGATGGTCGGGATGGTCGCAGGCGAACTGATCGGCCTGTTCTACCTCGTGTACACGTATTACAAAAAGTACCCGCTACGTCGGTTCCAACAGCTTGAGATCAAAAAAGCGCAGGAGCCGTTCCCCCAAATGTTGCGCTCGCTGTTGGAGATCGCGATCCCGGTCACGCTCTCTCGCCTCGTCAGTTCCGTCACCTACGCGATCGAGCCGATTCTCGTCACGCGCTGTCTCGTCGCCACTGGTGTCACCGCCGCGACGGCGACGGCATTGTATGGACGATTCTCGGGTATGGCGATCTCCTTGCTGCTGTTGCCGACCGTCTTCACGTGGTCGTTGCAAACCACGCTGGTTCCGGCGATCTCTGAAGCGGTCGCCGCCAAGGAGCACAAACTCGTGCAACGCCGCCTCTACCAAGCGTTCCGCATGACCGCGCTGATCGGCTTCCCGACTTCAGCAATTCTGACTTTGTTCGCCAACGAGCTCGGCCACGCCGTCTTTAACGACCGTGCGGTCGGCCCAATTCTCGCGGTGATGGCACCGGCTGGCTTCCTGCTTTATTTGCAAGCACCGCTGGCCGGCATCTTGCAAGGCATGAACCGCGCTGGCGAAGCGATGTTCAACTCGATCATCGGCAGCGCAGTCAAACTCGGGGTGATCTATTACCTCGTCGCCAAGCCGGAGTATGGCATCTACGGGGTAGCTTGGTCGGTCGTGATCTCGGCATCGCTGGTCACGGTCTTGCACTTTATCTCCGTCTCCCGGCACTTGGGCTTCTACCTGAATTTGCCGGAGACGGCGAAAATCATCTGCACGACGGTGATCATGTGCGCCGGGATGATGCAACTGCAACACATGATGCCCCAGATCCCCGACGCCTGGGTGGTCTCGCTGTGTACGGTCGCGGGGTTCGCGCTGTATTTCTTCATTTTGAACCTGCTGCGCATCGTCACGTTGCATTCTGTGCGGCGAATTCCTAGGATCGGTCCCGTGCTGGCAGGCGTCCTGCGCTTCGTTCCTTTTGTGCGATAGATGTAGGGCTTTATTCTTTTAGATCGATAAAAAGCTCCCCTTGGTTGTCGATCGAGCAGTAAAAGATTTTTTTGAACTCGCTATGCCCGTACTGCTGCAGTTCGTTTTTCAACCAAAAGCGGGTTTGTCCGATCTTCTCCAAGTTCCCATCCATGACAACACCGTCCACGATCAGCGGCAACGGCAGTCCTGTGCGGGTGACTTTTAGCCCCAAGTCCTCCGGGGTGACAGGGCGTTTCTCGGCTTTCGGGAACACGCTGAGTTTCCCGGTGGTCTCGAGGATCGCGAATTCCACATCATTGACCGACGCGACGTCCTTCTCCCGCAACTGGGTCATCAGGTCGCTCATGCTGTACCGAGTGCGGCGCATCTCATCATCGCGAATCTTGCCGTTGGCGATCAACATCGTAGGCTTCCCATCGATCAGATAGCGGAGCGTGACCGACTTCAACGTCAGCCACGAGACTAAAATTTGCAAGCAAACCAACAACGCGGTGATCACGATCCCGCGCATGATCGGCATATCGGGACTCTCTAACGACATCGCCGACACTTCAGCGATCATCACGGAGACGACGAGGTCGAAGACCGACAGCGCCCCAATCTCTCGCTTGCCCATCAAGCGCATCGACGTGAGGATCACGAAGTAGAACAAGATGACGCGCAGCAACAACATTCCGAGACTTTCATCCAGCAACATGGGGCCTCCTCTCCTTCCGTACCGTTACAGACTCTAGGTACTAGTATGGAGCCGTTGCCTCGCCCCCATGCACAGAAAAAAGCCCTTGCTGGAAGCGCGAGGGCTTTTTCATCATCAATTACGCGTCTTGTGGTTGACGGTCTTGTGCTTGCTTCCATTCGCTGGACAGGTGCAGGAACGTCTCGGGAATCATCGAGATCAACTGCGGCTCCTCCGCTACTTCGTCCGGGAAGATCAGCACATCGGAGCGCACCATCACCCGCACAATTACGTTGTCGCGCACGCGGAACGGATGTTGGGAAATCGCCCGTGTGATGCGCTCGCGGATGCGTTGTGCCTCGATGCGATCGACTGTCGGCACCAACAACAGGAACTCGTCACCGCCATAGCGGCACGCAATCTCGCCGTGGCGGACGTTCTGCTTGACCAACACGGAGATCTCTCGCAACACATGGTTGCCAATCTCAAACCCAAAGGTGCGGTTGATGTTGTCAAATTCGATGACGTTGAAGAAGATCAGGCCAAAAGACGAGCCATTCTCCCGTGTCGACATCATGTATTCGTCCATCATCTTCATGTGCAAGTAATGATAGGTATACAAACCGGTCAACTGATCGACAAACAAGTGGGCGTCAAAGTCTGGTGTGTAGACGGCGACCTTGTTCCGTCCCCGTTGCTTCGCTCCCCAGTACATCGCTTGGTCTGCCTTCTCCAACAATTCCTTCTCATCTTGATCATGATCTGGATAAGTGGCGAGGCCCACCGAGACGGTCACGCCTTGTACGACATAGCCTTGGTACTCAAACTTGTTGTGCGCGACGGCGCGGCGCAAGTGCTCCACGCTCTGCTTGGCATGTTCCAAGGACTCATTGAGGATCACCGCGAACTCCTCGCCCCCATAGCGGGCGACGACACCGCGTGTGCCGATCGTTTTCTGGATCACTTGCCCCGTCTGGCGCAGCACTTCGTCGCCGACGACGTGGCCATACGTATCGTTGTATTTCTTGAAGTGGTCGATATCGATGATCACGATCGAGAGCGGATTGCCGAGATCTTTGGCGATCTGGGTGCTACGTTTCAACTCTTGGTAGAAATAGCGGTAGTTGTACAGCCCTGTACCTGGGTCGCGCAACGTCGCTTCTTGCAATTCCGAATAGAGGTTGGCGTTCTCAATGATCACACCAACTTGAGTCGCCAATACCGTAACCCACTCCGTCTGTTCCTGCGAGAACGCATACGGACGCTTCCCGTAGCAGGTGATGACGCCTACGACTTTGTCACGAGCCAACAGCGGTACGACCAGCATCGATTCGAAGTGCGCCTTGCCCTTGATCGACTTGACACGGCGGTCTTTTGCCACATCATCGACACGCTCGACGCGCTTGTTGAGAACCGCGTTGACGACGATGCCAGTTTGCTCAAGCGACATCCCGTCCTGCGGCAATTGTCCGATCAAACTGTCATCGCTGGAACAGACCGGGTAGATGCGGTCACCTCGAAATACCCAGAGTACGCCAGCCGCACAGTTGGTCAAGCGCCCCGACGTCTCGACGATCGTGCTGTAGATTTTGTCGAGGTCGAACTCGCTTTGCAATTGGGCGTTGACCTGATGGACTTCATTGAGGCGCGTGATCTTCTGATACAGCTTCATGACCTGCCCGAACAGGATCAGAGGCAAGAAGATGAGGAAGACCACCGGCAGATAATGGCTGAACAGCAACATGAAGACCGCAAATGGCGTCGAGATCAGATAGTTGAGCGAATCGGAGAGAAACAGTTGGGCGTAATTTCCCGAAAGCATCGGGTCTTTGCGCAGAAAGAAGAGCACGTAGACCGACGTATGGTTGACGATCATGTACGTCAGCGCAACCGGGATGAAAATCAACAGCTGCATCGAACTGAGCATCTCTGTCGTCGATACTTCGCGTCCACCTAACCACGTGAACACGCCATAGGCAGCAAACACACAGACCGCATATTGGGCAGCGTTGAAAAACGCGATGAAATATCCCTTGTGGTTCTTTTTGAGGATTCGATTGTTCAAAAACGCTTGGAACAACACGGCAGTCGCCACCAACGGGGCCGCGACAAACGGACCTTCGAGAATCATCGTCCCCAGTACAACACCGACCGTAAGTGTTCCGTACGCATTGCCAAGCGGAATCTGTATGATCTCCACCAAGATCCCGAGCAAGAACAAAGGAATGATGTCGACCCGTGTGTACAAGTCGAGATGCTCCGTCACACCGCTTATGAGAAAGCAGGCCACCGCGATCACAGCGTACATATACACTTTGTCAATCGAGCGGTTCACACACCATCACTCCTTTCTCAAGTACTAGTCTTTATAGATAGTTCTGTATTACTTCCACTTTCGCTACACAATTCCTTCTTGGATTATTATACCATTATGTCTATGTTTCAACTTCTTCATAAATGTAAGTTAAAATCAATGAGCATAGGAGTTGAAAAAGACCTTTCCGCCGCTAGGGCGAAAAGGTCTCTTTTTCGTAGAAAAAGCCGGGGCTGCGATGTAGGCTGGGATGTGTGGAAGTCGTTTGCTATGATCCCGGCATCACTCATCATGTCCGCTGGTACAAGCGAATATACATGAACGGACAGACACGACTACCAAACGCAGTGGAGGTGCTTCAGGGTGAAGAACAATTTGTTTACCGACTATACCCCGAATTTTGGCGGTACGCCGGTGCTGTACGGACTGGTGGCGGCTTTCAGTACTGCACTGATCTCAATCCTCGTCACGACGTTGCTACTAGGCTGGACATCGATTGCCGAAGCGAGGCTGTCCAGTATCACCTATGTGCTGAACATGGTGGCCGTCGTGGTCGGTTCGATGCTCGCCGCTCGACATGCGGGCACCAAGGGCTGGTATTACGGAGCCTTGACAGGTCTCTGCTACGCGGTGTTGATCACGTTGCTCGGCCTCTTGATGGTCAGTGGTCCGCTGTTCAATCTCAACAACTTGTTCCAGACGATTCTCATGGGCTTGATCGGTGCATTCGGCGGCATGATCGGCGTCAACCTCCGCAAGTAGCAAAAAAAGACCCCACTCGTGACGAGTCGGGTCTTTTTTTTATGTACCTAGTCTTTCTTGATCGTGGAGATCGCCGAACGTTCGAAGGTGAGCTTCGTGGTTTCGGAGACTTTCAGTACGCAAGTCTTGTCATCGATGCTGTCGATCGTACCATGCAGTCCACCAACGGTGACCACTTGCTCGCCTTTTTTCAGTTGGTTGAGCATGTTCACGCGTTCCTTCTGGCGCTTCTGTTGCGGGCGGATCAGCAGGAAGTAGAACACGACAAACACGAGGAGAAACGGGCCGAGTTGATAAATCATATCCATAGTCTAGTATCCCTCTCTTTCCTTACCTAGTCTATTATAGCGTATACCCATATGATTCATAAAATGATTTTTTTAGCTCCAAGAGGCGATCTTCTTCAATTGCTTCCCTAATATCACCCATCATTTTGATCAAAAAATGAACATTGTGGATCGAGGTCAAGCGAATCCCGAACGTTTCGTCACATTTGATGAGATGACGGATGTAGGCGCGGCTGTAGTTTTTGCAGGTGTAGCAGTCGCAATTCGGATCGAGTGGGCCGAAGTCACGCGCATACGTGGCGTTGCGCACGACGACTTTGCCAACTGAGGTCATGCAGGTCCCGTTGCGTGCGATGCGGGTCGGCAACACGCAGTCGAACATGTCGATCCCGCGGATCACGCCTTCGAACAAATCGTCGGGGCTGCCGACACCCATCAGATAGCGCGGTTTGTTGGTGGGCATCAAAGGTACGGTGAAATCCAGCACCTCGTTCATGATGTCCTTCGGCTCGCCGACGGAGAGACCGCCAACTGCGTAGCCTGGGAAGTCGAGTTCCAACAATTCTTCCGCGCTTTGTCGGCGCAGTTCCTTGTCCATGCCGCCTTGGATGATTCCGAACAACGCTTGGTCGTGCTCGCGGGCATGTGCTGCCTTGCAACGTTTCGCCCAACGAGTGGTGCGCTCCAGCGATTCCTTGAGGTACTGACGGTCGGCTGGGAACGGCGGGCATTCGTCGAACGCCATGATGATGTCAGCACCCAGTGCGTTTTCGATCTCAATCGCCTTCTCCGGGGAGAGGAACAGTTTCTCACCGCTCAAGTGGTTGCGGAACGTCACTCCCTCTTCGGTGATCTTGCGCAGATCGGAGAGCGAGAACACTTGGAACCCGCCAGAGTCGGTCAGGATCGGGCGATCCCAGTTCATGAACTTGTGCAGCCCGCCCGCTTCCTGCACGATGTCGTGGCCCGGACGTAGCCAGAGATGGTAGGTGTTCGAGAGGATGATCTGTGCCCCGGTGTCCTTGAGTTCCTCTGGGCTCATCGTCTTGACGGTCGCAAGCGTCCCGACCGGCATGAAGACCGGTGTCTCGATCGTGCCGTGCGGCGTGTGCAGGCGACCTCGGCGGGCGCCTGTGTGTTTGTCAGTCTTGATCAGTTCATAACGTACAGCCATGCTGGATGTAGCCTCCTCGCTAATAAATAAACATCGCGTCGCCAAACGAGAAGAACCGGTAGCGCTCGCGCACCGCTTCTTCGTAGGCACGCATGACGTTTTCGTGCCCAGCCAGCGCAGAGATCAACATCATCAGCGATGATTTCGGCAAGTGGAAGTTCGTCAACAGCGCGTCGACGAGTTTGAATTCATAGCCTGGGTGGATGAAGATGTCGGTCCAACCAGACGACGCGGTCACTTCGCCCTTCATGCCCACCGATTCGACGGTGCGGCAGGCGGTGGTGCCGACACAGATCACGCGACCACCTGCTGCTTTGGTCGCGGAGATCAGGTCGGCCGTCTCCGCCGGCATGTCGTAGTACTCCGCGTGCATCTTGTGGTCGAGGATGTCCTCCGCCGCCACAGGACGGAACGTGCCGAGCCCGACATGCAGCGTGACGAAACCGATGCGGATGCCCTTGAACGCCAAGCGATCCAAGAATTCGGTCGTGAAGTGCAAGCCGGCCGTCGGGGCTGCAACAGAGCCACGGTGCTTGTTGAACACCGTCTGGTAGCGCTCGTTGTCGTCCAATTGTGCTGTTATGTAGGGGGGAAGCGGCATCTCGCCGAGGCGATCCAGCACCTCGTAGAAGATCCCGTCATAGGAAAAGCGGACGATCCGTCCGCCCTCCTCCGTCGAATCGAGTACTTCTGCGGTCAGCAAACCGTCGCCAAATGACACGGTGGTGCCGGGGCGGACTTTTTTGCCCGGTCGTACCAGCACTTCCCACGTGTCGATGCCCGTTTCCTTCAACAGCAGAAACTCTACCTTCGCCCCCGTATCCGGCTTCACACCGTAGAGGCGGGCCGGGATGACGCGCGTATCGTTCAAGATCAGGGTATCCCCCGCTTGCAAATACTCGATCAGGTCTGCAAACTTATGATTTCCGGTCTCGCCCGTCCGCTTGTTCAGCGTCATCAGCCGCGATGCTGTGCGCTCGGCAAGCGGATGTTGGGCGATCAGTTCCTCAGGTAATTCAAAATCGAATTGATCCAAACGCATGATGTCAGTCCTTCTTCCCTGATAACCTCTACTGCTTCGGAGTCAATACGACCCCTGTGTAGTAGTGTGCCAGAATCTGGTCATAGGTATACCCCTTCTCCGCCATGCCGCGCGCGCCCCACTGTGACATCCCGAGGCCATGGCCGTAGCCATACCCGTGGAAGATGTAGGACTGGTCTTTTTTCACGACGCGGCTCTGGCCGGATGCGTTGACGACAACGAACGACGAGTTGGTGCCGTTGACTGCCGATGCGACCGTGCCACTTCCGGAGATGACGCTGAGCGTCTGGCCTTGCAACTTGGCGCTCGGGTACTCCGACTTCACGCCGTTGGCACCGAGCACCGTGTAGGTGCCTTGCTGTTCGACCGTCACGCGGGTCGACCACATGTCATTGAAGATCGCCCGGTAGTAGTCGGGATTTTTGACGGTGATCGGCTTGCCGTCTGCAGTAATTTCGCCCATGCGCTCGCCTTGGACAACCTTGGAGACGCGCAAGTCATAGACCGGGCCGCTAACCGTCGGGTACCCATTGATCTGGTTTTCGTTGATCATGCTGGCGATTTCCTGCGGGCTGTACGGGCCGCGCTGCCAGTTGTACGGGTTGTATTCCTTCTCCTCATCGAGGATCACGACCCGCGTACCGCTGGTGGAATTGACGAGTACATCCGCATAGGCGTCTGGAATGGTGCGGATCGGTTGCCCAGAAGCGGAGATCGTGCCCGTTGCCAGACCGGCGGCGTTTTTCCCACTAGGTGTGACATAGGCTGCCTTCATCCAGCCAATCATGCCATTGGGCAGTTGCACGCGATCATACAGCGGCTCGCGTTCCGCCGCCGCTCGGTCAAACTCACCGTCGACAGCGGTGAGATAGGGGTAGCCGCTGCTGCCCCAAATCTCCTTCACATCGCCGTTGTGTCCGCCATTGTTGGAGGAAAACAACGCCTCGATCAGAGAACCGTTGTAGGTGAGCACTTGGCCTTGGGTGCCATCGACCGCGGCGTTGGTGTCGCTGGCCTCACGAGAAAAGCCTCGATAGGCTTGGTCCCAGACATCGTCCGACAGATCGGCAGTGCCCCACTTGTTGCCGCCAATCCGGCGCGCCGCGTAGGTGCGGGCGGCTACCGCTTGTGCCTTGAGCGCTTCCAACGGCCAACCGGTCGACATCTCCTGAGGCAGTACGCCATATAGATAATCGTCGAGCGATACATAATTGATCACGTTCGGCTTTTTGTTGTAGCCTTGCACGAGGATGGCACCCCGGTACTCGCGATTGCTTTTTTCAAATACCTTCGTCACGGCAGGCGAGCCGCTGGGCACAAACCCAGCCTCCTCGACGCTGGAGTTGAGAATCACGTGCGGGATGCTGCCGCCTCCAAATGCGCTGGTCTTGAAAATCAAGTAATCTGCCGTGGAAAAGTCCGCCTTGGCAAGCGGGCTTCCCCACTTCGCAGAGATCTTCGCATTTAAGGCTTCGAGCTCTGCAGGTGTCCCTTCGTTGCCGACCCAGACTTCCCACGTGCCGGTCTTGCGCACGACCGCATAGGCGTCAAAACCAAGGCTCCGGTAGCCGTCAACCTTCTGCTCGGCTGCTGCTTGGGAAGCCAGCGGCCCGGTGGTGAGACGGTTGTAGCCGCGCACAGTGCCTGTACCAAGCGTTGCCTTCAATCGCGACAGTGCTGCATCGGCTTCGGTGCGAAACTCGTAGTAGCCGGAGATCACTTGGTACTTCGGCTTGCCACTTCTCGATTCCACGTAGATATCGTACGACAGACCGAGTTGGTCGATCCGATCGGCCATCGCTTGCGCTTGATCCAACACATCATACTCACCGACCGTTACAAAATAGTTGTCAAGCGAGGACTTGACGGCGGTCGTGGAGTTGCTTAGTGTCTTGAACACGCCCTTGTCGTAAAACCCGATGCCAAGTCCACCGCGTCCTTGCAACGTGACCGTGTCGGTCGCCGTCTGAATGGAATTGGAATTGAGCATGAGGCCGATGCGAACCGGGGTGGCCCCGCTCACCGTTACCGCCAGGGCGTCTGTTGTGTACGCAGCCGGCACCAACCCGGCGAGCAACGAAAAAGCCAGGCAACGGACGGACAACGTCCGCCAACGCAGTCTAGAGTTGCGCATGGGAGTCTCCTTCAAAATGTAGTTTCGTTTCAGTTCCTACCCTTTCGACAAATGTCTTTGTAATCCTTCCAAAAGCAATATCGAACTACTTTCAAGTGACCTATAAAACAACTGATTAGGCTTATTACATTCGTTTTTTACATGATGGACACTTGCCCTTATATAGGTCTATAATAATAGGAAGATATACCTTATATGAAATCTGTGGGAGCGGTACGACATGAGATTAGTCCCTGTAACACTTAGTCTAGTTGATGCTGTATTGGCGCGACCCGTTCTCGATGAAAAAGGCATGGTACTCGTTGGGTCCGGCGTCAAACTGTCAGAACGCATGGTGACACGCTTGAAGCAGCTCGGTGTCTCCAGTCTCTATATTGAAGATAAACGAACCGAAGACATCGTGATCGTCGACGCGATCTCAGATGAGACACGCCGCTCGGCGGTGAATACCGTGTACAACTCGATGTTGTCGATGATCGAGACGGAGCGCGGTTCACGCCGTGCGTCCCGTCCGCAGATTGGACGAGACCTGTCCCGTGCTTTCCAAGACATCCTCGCCGATCTCAAAGGGAACAAAAGCGGTCTGATCTCGCTGGCAAGCATCTTCACCGTAGATGGCTATCTCTACCACCATTCCGTCAACGTCGCCATCCTCGCAACTGCGTTGGGTCTGGCGAAGGGCTATGGGCAGAAGGAGATCACCGAACTGGGCATTGGAGCTCTGTTGCACGACATCGGATGCACGAGAATTCCACCTGAGATTATGAACAAGCCCGGCGTTTATAGCGATCTGGAATTTGAGATCGTGCAAAAGCATTGTGAGCACGGGTATGACATCCTGCGCACGCAGGACGGTATTTCTCTACATTCTGCACATATCGCCTTGCAACACCATGAGCGCATGAACGGAACTGGCTACCCGCGCAAGCTCAAAGGGTTGGAAATTTCCGAGTATGCGCGGATTGTGGCGATCTGCGACGTTTATGAAGCCCTCACTTCGAAGCGTCTGCATCGCGATGCGCACCTGCCGCATGAAGCGTTGGAATTTATCATGGGCGGTGGGACGACGATGTTCGACCTGAACTTGGTGCGCCTGTTTGCCAAGAACGTGGCGATCTACCCGGTCGGCATGACCGTGCGTCTGAACACCAATGAGACGGCAGTTGTCGTCTCGCTGAACCCAGAATACGCGCAACGCCCGATCATCCGCCTGCTCACCGACGAGCGCGGCAACCGCCTTGACATGCCCTACGACATCGATTTGACCAAGGAACTCACGATGATGATCGTCAGTTACAGCGAATAAAAAAGACCCGGTGCGCTCCATCGCACCGGGTCTTTTTTGATTCGAACGTGTCGTCTTAGTACGCTAATTCGCGAGCGGTTGTCGGAGAGATGTATGTCCCGACATTGTCGTCCCCGAGACAGATGCGCTTCATCTCTCCGGTGTTGTCGAAGTTGAAGACATGAATCGGCAATCCATAGTCGCGGGCGAGCAACATCGCGGATTGGTCCATGACTTTCAGGTCTTCGCGCACGACATCGCCGTAGCCGATCGTCTTGAAGCGTTTCGCATTCGGGTCGAGCTTCGGATCGGCGGTGTACACGCCATCCACGCCGTGTTTCGCGACCATGATCGCATCGCAACGCAGTTCCAGCGCACGCTGTACGGCCGGGTAATCGGTCGTCACATACGGTTGGCCTGTCCCACCTGCGAGGATCACGATATATCCTTTTTCCATGTGATGGACTGCACGAAGTCGGATGTACGGTTCTGCGATGGCATTCATGGGGATGGAGGTCATTACGCGGACTTCCTTGCTGGTCTTCGCTGTCAGTGCTCCGCGCAACATCAGAGAGTTGATCACCGTGCCCATGACGCCGATGTTGTCAGCCTCAGCCCGCTCAATTCCCCAGCGTTCCGATACATTGCCGCGGAAGATGTTGCCACCTCCGATGACGATGCAAACTTGTACGCCGAGCTGGCAGACGGCTTGAACTTCGCTCACGATGTGTTCAATGGCAGCCGGATCAAACCCGAAATCACCATCGCCAGCCAATGCACCGCCGCTCAGTTTGATGAGAACCCTTTCGTATCGTGTCCGTTCCATGGTTCGTATGTACCTCCTACATGTATGTGTCGAAGTCTCTAACGCATAATCTGCTCTATTATACTTGATCCCATGTTTGAGTGCAATTTTGCCGAACCTTCCGACAGCTCATCAAAAAAACCACGAGTCCCCTGCTCACGGCAGGGAATTCGTGGTTTTTGGCTTACTGACGAACTGACTTACTGGTACTGAATCGTGAGCGTCGGTGCATAGGTCGTGCTGCCGTTGGTGCTGAAGAAGCGCAGGACGTCGATCATGTACGCATTGTTGGTCGGTTTCTGGAAGTGCAAGCGGAATTGCGTCTTGCCACCTCGGTTGAGGTACGAAAGCGCTGCGGTCGAGATCGAGTCGGAGATCGCTTGGTACTGCGCCGTCGGGAGCGCATCGAAATTGCCGATGTTCGATACCGCTGCGATGGCACCGTAGTCTGCGCTCTCCAGCGCGTAGTTGTTGTTGAACCCGGTCGTTGGCGCGATGTCTGCCGTCAGCGGCCCAAGGTCGTAGTTGAACAGCGTGTTGTCATAGCGGTACATCGTCAGCGTCGCGCTGACGATCGTGGCACCCGCCGGAATCGTAGAGGTGTTGAACGATACGATGCCCGCCTCACCATGATTCAAACTGGTCGAACCGACTTCTACATAAGGATTGGTCGAGTTCGGCACACCGTCTGTCGTGAACTGATAGGTGTAGCCGTCCTCTGCCGCAATCGAAGGCAATGTCAACGTCTGCACAGGCGGCGGTGTGGTGATCGTGTAGACTTGCGATTGGACGGCGCTTTTGTTGCTGGCCAAGTCGACGCCGATGTACTTCACGGTCTGCGAAGTCGTGACCGACAACGGGCCGTTGTACAGCGCCGATGCGGTGGTCGGGGTCGTGCCATCTGTGGTGTAGTAGATCGCGCCCGGCATGTTCGACGCGAGGGAGACGCTTTGCGCCCCAGCATAGGTGCCGCCCGCCGGGGTCGCCGACAGTTGGAACGCGGTGATCGTGTAGGCTTGGGTCTGGACTTGGCTGGAGTACCCGGCTGTGTTTTTGCCGAAGTACTTGAGCGTGGTCGATGCGCTGAACGTCAGCGGTGCCGTGTATTTTGCCGAAGCGGTCGTCGGAGTGGTGCCATCTGTCGTGTAGTAGATGGAAGCTGTGGCATCATTTGAGGTCAGCGATACCGTCACCGGCCCGCCGAATGTGTTGCCCACCAGAGATGGCGTGATCAGCGGTGCTGGGGTGTTGACGGTGTAGACTTGCGTTTGCACGGCGCTTTTCTTGCCACCGCTGTCGACGGCGAAGTACTTCACCGACGCAGACTGGCTCAGCGTAAAGGGTGCGGTGTATTTCGTAGAAGTGGTCGTCGGGGTTGTCCCGTCTGTCGTGTAGTAGATCGACGCATTCGCCGGGGTGGCGCTCAGCGTGATCTGCACGGAGTTGTTGTACGTCCCACCTGCCGGGCTGGCGCTGACGCTCGGACCTTGCGGATGGTTCATGAAGAACGTATACATCGCTTGGGAAGCACTTG
Source organism: Tumebacillus permanentifrigoris (assembly GCF_003148565.1). Lineage (GTDB taxonomy): Bacteria > Bacillota > Bacilli > Tumebacillales > Tumebacillaceae > Tumebacillus > Tumebacillus permanentifrigoris. The sequence goes on along the minus strand of NZ_QGGL01000014.1, from coordinate 26,028 downwards.
GGCCGTTGGGATCGGTGTAGGAACCGGCGGTGCTGCCGCCTGACCACGCGTGGCCCATGCTGGTGATCTTCCAGTATTCTTCGACCACGTTGCCGTTGTTGTCGTTCCATTGGTAGGTGGTGTATGCCTTGCCACTGGTGCCGGCCACTTGCCCGGTCGTCGTCTTGGAAGGCGAGTTGAAGCTGGCGTTGTACGCGGAATTCGAAGCCAATTTATCCGTTTGCATGTACTGCTGAATCACTTGATCGCCATTGACCGGATAGACGGTGTAGTCCCCGGTGCCTTGGAAGACGATCGTCGGCATGACGCGCGCGTAGGCACCCATCGCGTTGTACGCCGCCTGTCCTTGCGTCGTCGGGTTCGGACCGCCCTGACGCATCGCCGTCAACGCATCCGTTTGGGTGGTTGCCGACTTGTATTCGAGACCCGAGTGTACACCGATTGCTGCGTACAGATCCGGGTAGGTCGCCCCCATGATCGCAGACATCGCCGCCCCTGCCGAAAGTCCGGTGACATAGACGCGCGAGGAGTCGACGCTCCACTTCGAGGTGTTGTTCATCACCGATTTGGTGATTTCAGCGATGATCGCCGGTTCGCCGCTGCCCCGAGACATATGGGCCGTATCGAACCAGTTCCAGCATTGGTTTTGGTTGTACGTGCTGGTCTGCTGCGGATAGACCACGATAAATTGATTGGTGTCCGCCAGCGCGTTCATCTGCGTGCCTGCCGAGAAGTCAGCAGGTGTTTGGGTACAGCCATGCAACATCACCACGAGCGGTACGGGTGTGCCTGGCGTGTAATTCGCCGGGGTGTACACGAAGTACGGCCGTGCCCCCGGAGTTCCGCTGTAATTGAATTGCTCCCACGTTCCGGCCGCCGCTGCTGCCGACTGTGTGAGCAGGCTTGGCGCGACCAAGGCGAGGAGCAGCATCCAAACAACAGTTCCGAGCAACCACTTGCGCATTTTCATGTTGGAACCTCCCTTTTTTGTTTAGAATTTTCTTACACCTTACAATTCAATCCTACCGAAAGCGGTTACAGAGGAGTAACACAAAAAAACACCCGATCCGCACGGAGGCGGAATCGAGTGTTTTTTAATGCTGGCCAGGTAGGTTGACGTGGATGTCGTAGTGGCCTTTTTTGTCGTCGTTCTTGTCTTCGTTCTTGTTGTTTTTCGTGTTGTTTTTGTCGTCGTTCCGGTTTTGGTTCTTGCTCTTATTGTCCGTCTGGCTCTTCGCATGATCGTCGTCCGATTTTTGTGTGGAGCCTTTGTTGCCGTTGTTCGACTTGGTCTCCGGGGTCGAATTTTGCTTGGAGATTTCGCCTTTTTTGTCGTCCTGCTTGTCTTCGTCCTTTTTCGCTTGGCCCGGCGGGACTTTTTTGCCATCGTCGGATTGCTTGCTGTCGGTGCTTGGGCTGGTGCTCGGCAGAATTCCTTTGTTTTTGTTGTTGGAATTCAGCAGCGAGTTCTTGCCCTCTTCCTTCAACGTCTTCAACAGCGCGTCGAGTTTGTCCCCGCCTTGCAGTTCATGCACGACCGTTGCCATCTGCGGCTGTTGGTCGACTACTTGGTGGATCGAGTTGGCTTTGAGGTCGTCGAGCTCCACTTCGATGCCGTTCGAGGTTGCGTTCAAGTACAGCGCGTACTTGCCTGGCGAAACGCCCGCTTGCTTGGCTGCCTCACGCACTTCCTTGGATACGGTCACCCCTTCGACTTCCACGCTTGGGTGCTGTTGCACCGCCACCGTCTTCAATTTGGAGACGAGGTCGCCTTCTAACTTGACGAGGTCAACGTTCTCATTTTTCAACAGCTCGGCGTCAACCGCAGCCGATGTCGAGATGATCACTTCGGTCGTGTCTTGGAAAAAGCCCTTCGTCTGCGCAGCTTGAGCCAGCGCCTCGACCGCTTCGTTGATCGGCATGCCTTTGAGCTTGAGCTCTTGGAGCACGATCTCTGCTTCGTCGTTCAGCGCAGTGGCCAGCAGCACATGTTGGTTCTTGCCGATCGACAATTCCACGCTTGGGTTGATGTCAACTGTGACATACGCATACGCCGGTGTCTCCCCGAGGAAAGACTGACCTCCCCACAGGCCGACGGCGAGTAGCACCGAAGCGGCGACCAGACCTGTCTTGCGCCACGGTTTTGCGTACCACGCTTGCTTGCTGTTGTTCGAAGGCATGGCCAGTAAGACATCCGCGGGAAACTCAACTTCCTGACCGATGGTCATCCCTTCGAGGAGTGGTATTTTACGAAATTGACAGTCTTGTGTCATTACAACCGCTTGATGATTGGCGATTTGCATGACGATCCCTTTGTTTTGCATCGACGACCCCCCTCTCCTCTCGTGACTTTCTACGTGATGTAATCTTGCAGCATGTCAAAGTCTCCAATCAGAATCAACGAGACGGCGATGATATACTTGCGTTGCCGCTCGATGGTTTTCCGACTGACCGCAACATGATTCATCAATGCTTTTAGGGGCAATGACTTTTTCGTCAGCAGATAGTCGCGCAACTCCGGTTGGCTCACCAACGCTTTTGCCACTTCCATCGCATTCTCTCGAGCGTCTTGGTGCTTCGGGGAGATGTCGACCAATTCTTCCATCGAAATCTCGAAATCCATCAACATCGCAGTGAAGCGCAGGATCTCATCCCGCCTGGAGTCAGTCTCCAGTTGCTTCTGATGCTGTTCGACAGACTTCTGCACTTCGACGTAGTTGATGATGTTGGATTCCTCATCCTCGACTTCAAAGTCGGAGAACGGCAGGTCGCGCTGGTTCGCCTGTTTCGAGCGGAAATAGTCGATCAGGCGGCGCTTGATCACCGTGTCGGCAAACGCCAAGAAACTCGTGCCACGATCCAGATCATAACGTTCAATCGCTTCGTTAAAGGCGGTCAGTGCAACGCTAAACTCGTCGTCTTGGCCCCTGCGAATATACCGTCCCGTAGCTTGGGAGGCGCTTTTCGCCACGAACGGAATGTAGTCTCGTAGGATCTTGTTGCGCGCTTCTTCATCTCCGCAACGCGAGCGGGTCAGCAACTGATGGAGATCAGTCGTTTCGTCCGCTTTTTTGCGTCGGAACGGTAAGATTCCCACCCATTCCACCTCGCTTGCTATAGGATTTCGCATACGGTTGAACCTTTGTGGGGCAAATAGCGGGTTCTCCAAAAATTTCTTGTCGATTCCCGACTCCTAGCGCTCTGGAGGAGTCAATCCGAAGTGTCGATATCCATGTATCGTCACGATGCGACCGCGTGGGGTTCGCTGCAAAAATCCAATCTGCAAAAGATACGGTTCATAGACATCCTCAATCGTGTCGGGTTCTTCGCCGATCGTCGCTGCGATCGTATCGAGGCCGACCGGACCACCGGAGAACTTTTCCATGATGGTCAGCAGCAGTTTGTGGTCGACCGCGTCGAGACCGATCGGGTCGACTTGGATCAACTTCAAGGCGTAATCGGCTAACTCTTGGGTGATCACACCATCGCCCTGTACCATCGCGAAATCACGCACGCGCTTTAGCAGGCGGATCGCAATCCGCGGCGTGCCTCGTGAACGCTTCGCCATCTCCAGCGCTCCGTCCGGCAAGATCGGCACTTGAAAAATCTCAGCCGTCCGCACGATGATTTTTTGCAAATCGGGTATCTCGTAATACTCCAGATGGCTGACCACGCCAAACCGGTCGCGCAAAGGCAGTGAGAGCATGCCCGCGCGGGTCGTGGCACCGATCAACGTAAACGGCGGCAGGTCGAGCCTGACCGAGCGTGCGCCCGGTCCCTTGCCGATGATGATATCCAAGGCATAGTCTTCCATCGCCGGGTAGAGCACTTCTTCAACACTTCGGTTTATCCGGTGAATTTCGTCAATAAAAAGCACATCGCCCTCTTGCAGGTTCGTCAGCAGGGCGGCCAAATCGCCAGGTCGTTCGATCGCCGGCCCCGAGGTGGTGCGTATGCTGACACCCATCTCATTGGCGATCACGTTCGACAGCGTCGTCTTGCCGAGGCCCGGCGGGCCGTAGAACAAGACATGGTCGAGCGCTTCCTTGCGCATCTTGGCAGCTTCGATATAGACGCGCAGGTTGTCGCGCACATGGCGCTGCCCGATCATCTCGTGCAGGTAGCGTGGGCGCAACGTCTCTTGCTCTGAATCCTCGTGCAGATAATCGGACGATAGAATACGCTCTTCCTCCAAGGCTGACTCTCCTCTATACACGCATCAGTTGTTTGAGAGCGAGCTTGATCTGGTCTTCCAGTCTCGTAGCAGGCTCGATCTCCTCCGCGATGGCGCGGACAGCCCCATGCGCTTCCTTCTCATTATACCCGAGGGCCAAAAGTGCCTCAAATAGCTCTGTTCCTAGTGCTTTCGCCTTAGGCGGCGTTTTTTGTGTCTGAGACAAAGGTGTGCTCGGGAAAAGGGCCGCCAAGTCGTCCAGCTTGTCTTTGAGGTCGAGAACGAGCCGCTGGGCGGTCTTTTTACCTACTCCTGGCAACTTTGTCAAAAAGTTCAGGTCATCATTGCGAATGGCGAACACCACTTGATCGGGTGCTCCGGCCCCGATGATCGCCATCGCCACTTTCGGCCCGATCCCGGAAACGTTGTTGAGGCGCACGAACAGTTCGCGCTCTTCGCGGGTCTGAAACCCAAACAACAGGATCGCATCCTCGCGCACATGGTGATGTGTATGCAAGCGCAGTTTCTCACCTTGGTTTACTTGGTACGCGGTGGTGCCGGTGGTGAACACGCGGTAGCCGATGCCATTGACGTTGAGCACCACATGGTCAAGTTCGTTGTATTCGACGATCCCTTCGACAAATGAGATCACTTGAGTTTCATCCTCTCCACCCGATCTAGGAAGGGGGCGTTGTGTGCATACGTAATCGCGACGGCGAGCGCGTCGGCTGCGTCGTCAGGCTTGGGGATGTTGGCGAGGCCGAGGAACATCCGCACCATCTCCTGCATTTGTTTTTTATCTGCTTTGCCGTAACCGGCGACCGATTGCTTGACTTGCATCGGGGTATATTCGGCGACAGGGAGTCCTGCTTCGCGGGCGGCGAGCAGCACGACTCCCCTCGCTTGGGCGACGTCGATGGCGGTGGTGACGCTTTTGGAGAAGAAGATCTGCTCCACGGCGACCGCTTCCGGTTGCAACCGGGCGATCACTTCGCGCACGGCCCCGTAGATATCGACGAGGCGGTCGGGGATCGGCGTATGGGGTTTGGTCTCGATGCAACCGTACTCCACAGACTTGATGCGGTTGCCGATCGAGTCGATCACGCCATATCCAGTACGTCCGTACCCGGGGTCGATTCCTAAGATTCGCATGAGTGTCCTCCTCAAAAAATACAGCCTGAGGATAAATGTATTCCCTAGCCGAACATACATTTCCTTTTTTATCATAGATGCCGGAAAAAAACGATGGTAATTTCAGCAAAAAGCGCCCCTCCCGTGTCAGGAGTGGCGCTGTCTAGATCAGTTTTTCAACAAGCAGGCATCGAGTTGAGCGAGCAGTTCCTCGCGGTTGAGGCGTTGTCCGATCAGCACCAGTTTCGTCTCGCGCGGACCCTCCGGCCACGGTGTGTGCAAGACGGCGGTGGAGCGGTCCCCGACTAGATGGAACAACAATTGTTGCTCGTAGCCCTCGATCCACAGCAAGCCCTTCCCCCGGAAGATATTCCGCGGCAACGCTTCTAAGAACTCGCCCAACCGCTCATAATCAAACGGATAGGTCGTCGTGAAGGAAACCGAGGAGATCTCCTCGCGGTCCAGATGGGAGCCCGCCGTTTTCGCAGAAGCTGACAGTCTCGCAAGCGATACGAAATCACCAGCAGAGTCTAGATCTGCTAACTCCGCGATCTCGTCAGGATTGAGGGCAGCTCCTGTGTCCGTCGTCGCGGTTGCGGACGTTGTGGCCCCGCGGTGCAAGTCCAAATCGAGCAGCAGGCGCACATCGACGTCCCCGTTCACCGTCTCCAGCAGCCTCGCGTAAGGGTTGAGATCTCCGATCTCTTCCTTAATTTCATCGCGCATCCGTTCGCTGACGAGGTCGATTTTGTTCAGCAGGAGGATGTCCCCTGCGAGAATTTGGTCGATCGTCGTGCCTGTGCGCAACAAGTTGTCATGGAAGTTCGCCGCATCTAGCACCGTCAGGATCGCATCCAACCGCACATCGTCACACAGTTCTTCATGCAAAAACGTCTGGGCCACCGGACGCGGGTCTGCCAATCCGGTCGTCTCGACCACCAAGTATTCAATGCCACTCTTGCGCTCCAACAGCCGTGTGATCGCATCCAGCAGATCCTCGCGCACCGTACAGCACACACACCCGTTCGCCAACTCCACAACCTGCTCGTCCGTGCCGACGACCAGATGATGGTCAATCGACAACTCGCCAAACTCATTGACGATCACGCCGAACTTGATCCCGTGGTTCTCCTGCAAAATTCGGTTTAACAGCGTGGTCTTGCCACTGCCGAGCGCCCCTGTCAACAACGTGACTGGCAAGCGTTTATCGTGCGTTTCCATGCGTCCGTTCACTCCCGTCGCCAAAATCCGATTTGTCCGTGTCCAGTATACCGAATTTTCCAGTCGAATGCACATAATGGACAATCAATCCACGATAAAGTAAAACGAACTTGTAAAAAAGCGAGGTGGTTCGACTGAAAAAAACAGCCTCCCTCTACTTCCTGTGCAGTGGAGTGGTGTACTGTGCCGGGATGATCGCCTACGCGGTCAATGGACAAAAACTCTGCCCGTTCCTCGGCGGTTGGATCGCCGGTCTGCTCGTGATGGAGGGATTTACCCGCCGCAAACTGGAAAGTGCCTGACCGTTTAAAAAAAACTCACAATTTTCCCTTTTTAGTGAAACCAAATCAGTTCATCCATCGTCTATATAGACAACGAACTAATTAAGTTAATGAAAAGGGATGGTGAGCGTGGTGCTGTTAAGCATGGTGGCCCTCATTTTGTTGTTGACGGTCGTAAGTAGTGGGTTGGTTTTGATCGCGCGGGCGGAACAACGGGAGGAGCAAGCCGCCTCTTCACAGTCACAGTCGATCCGCTCCTAACCTCATGAAAAAAAGGCACACCGCCCGCGCGGGATGTGCCGTTTTTTATAGTTCCTGCTGTCGCTTCTCTTCCTGCATCTGCGCCCAAGCCAGCCGCGTGCGCAAGGTGTGGTGGTTGTCTGTTTTGCCAAAGTCGTACCACTCGCGGATCACCAACGACGGGTAGCGCATCAACGATTGCAACACCGAGCGGTTATCCACATCGAGCGGCATGATCTGGTCATACGCCTCGACCATCTCCGCAAATAGCCCCGATTCCCAGCCATTCAAGTACAGCGCATGGTTCATCAATTGGTACAGGTCATGCGCCCGCACATCGTATCCCGAAAGATCAAAATCGATCAGCGCCGCCCCCTCGCCGGACCACATAAAGTTATGCGGGGCAGGGTCGCGATGGCAAAGTGATCCGTGCTGCAAGTCGTGGTCCAGTGCGCGCACCAGCGAGGACTGCTGGAGTTCATAGACCGCATGGCGCGCCAACTGTTGGAACGGTCGCCACGCATCGCGCAGAGTGGGGTCTTTGAACGTCGCCAACTGCGCTTTTTCGAGGCGGTGGCGGTATTTTTCCCACAGGGGTGGCACGCGCAGATAGAAGGCTTTGTCACTGCTGTGCCCCGCCGGCACGCGGTGCAAGTTCGCCAAGGCGCGTGCAGCCGCCAACCGCTCCTCCCGCACTTTGAGGGACAGGTGGCGCCCGCGCAACCACGGCTGGATCGTATACAGCCCGTTGCGATCCACGATGTACGGCAATCCGCTGTCTGTGCGCAAGTACGGGGCGATCTCCACACCCGCCAGCAACACGGCGTCGAGCGCATCCGCCAGAGCATCGAGCCGACGGCGCATCCCATTGCCTTCATAGCGTTTGAGGATCATCGCGCCACCGCTGGTCTGCATGCCCGTCACGGTGCGCAGCTTGACGCGGCGGTAGATGCGCAGCCCGAACCCTTGCTCCAGTTTTGCGATCAGTTCTCCCCCATAGGTGTCGCCTCCTCTAGATGTAGAAAAAAGGGAGCCCAGAGGGCCCCCTTTTCCCCGGCATCAATCTTCGTCGCGGTAGAATGTCTTCGGCTGCATGCCGATGGTTTGTTGGTTGTACATGTGTGCCATCATCATGTTGTGGTGGTGCATATGCTCGTCATGTGCGTGGTGATGATGCTGTTGGTGCTTGTGGCACCCGCACTTTTTCGCTTTGACTTTCTTGTGGCATTTCTTTTTGTGGTGCTTTTTCTTGGTGGTGACCGGGATGTACATCATCACCATCGGGTGGTGTTGGTGTACATAGTGATGCTCCGGCACGATCACTTGCTGAGAGACCATCTGCGGGGCAGGAGCTGGGGCCGGTGCAGGGCTTTTGATGTTTTGCAGCTGCCAGTTGATGTTGGTGTTGTTGTGGCTGTCTTTGTGCGGTGCGTATTGGAGGTTCAGGTCGATGTGCGGCATGATCTGCGGCGCGGGCATCGGTGCCGGTGCGGGCATCGGCATTTCAATCGGCATCGGCGGGGGCGTGATGTTCAGAGGCGACACTTTTTCCATGAAATCCATCTCCTTTGGCGTTGTGGGCTGTTCAACAGCAAGCGGCTGGATCGGAGCGGTCAGTTGCTCCTTCGTCATGCCGCTGGTGTTTTTCGGTTTCATCCCCGTGGACGGGATGTTCAGCACTTGGCCCGGATAGATCTTATCCAAGTGCAGCGTGTGCGCCAACTGCGGGTTGGCCGCTTTCAACATTTCAATCGTCACGCCGACTTGCTTAGCAATTTTGATCGCGTCGTCGCCGTGCTTCACCACATACTTCCACAGACCTTCCCATTTCGGGACGGACGGGTACGCTTGCTCAGTGACCGGGGCTGGTGCCGGGGTCGGCATGGCGGTTGGGGCCGGTGCGATCTCGAGATCTTCCACCTCGGTTGGAACCGGTGCGATCGGCGCTGTCAGTTCTTCCTTGGTGATGAGTTCACCTGCCGACATCCCGTTGATGGGGATGTTGACTGCAGTACCCACGTCTATTTGATCGGGGTTTGGGATTTGGGGATTGGCTGCGATCAGTTGCTCTAGGGAGATACCCCACGTCTTGGAAATCTTCCACATGGTGTCGCCCTTCTGGACCGTGTAGACTTTCAACCCGCTCGACCTCCTTCGTCAAATGTCACTGGCAGTATATGCGCCCGCCGTCCATGTGCGCTTGTCTAGGTAAATTTGGGCTCTAGACACCTATGTTCCAAATCCTGTATACTGTCTGAAAACAATTGAAGAGTTTGTCTCCTCAGAGGGGAAGGTACAACATGACAGGGGTTAGGAGACTTTTGAGCCGTTACGATCGCACGGTCTGGATTCGCGTGATCGGAACGGTGATGACAACGATCGCCGGATTTATGATTCGTCCGTTCCTATCGTTGTTTCTGTTTGACAAGATGAATGGGGATCTGTTGGTCACCGCGTTGATCATCGGGTTGCAGCCGTTGACGGGTTTGATCGCCGGGCTGTATGCGGGAGGGCTTGCGGACCGCTATGGCCGCAAGCCGGTGATGATCGCCGCGTTGGTGATTGAGGGCATTTCCATCTTGGGCTATATGTGGGCGGACTCGGTGCTCTCCTTTGCTCTGTTGACGATCCTCAACGGGATCGGCGGCACGCTGTTTTTCCCGGCGGCAAGTGCGCAAGTGACCGATGTCGTGCCGGAGAACCGCCGTTCGGAAGTGTTCGCGCTGTTGCACACGGCGCTGAATGTCGGAGCCGCCTGTGGCCCGCTGATCGGTGTCGCGATCTACAAGGTCAACCCGAACATCGCGTTCATGATCTGTTCGGGTGCGATGCTGCTGTACGCGTTGCTGATCCTCTGGCAAGTGCCTGAGACGTTGTCGTTGGAACTTCGCCAGCGCGCGCAGACTGCCAAGCGCGATCCTCAGTCCAAGCAGCCACGCCTGCGCTTCCGTGATCACAAGTTGCTGTTCTATATGGCAGCTTCGTCGCTTCCGGTCTCGCTGTTGTACACGCAGGTGGAGTCGGTTTTCCCCCAGCATTTGAAGACACAGTTCAGCGCGGACTATCTCGATGTGTTCGCAACGCTGATGACGATCAACGGAGCGATGGTCGTGCTCTGCCAGATCCTGATCGCCAAGTTCTCGGAGCGATTCCCGATGCAACGCGTGATCCTGATCGCCTATCTGTTGCTGGCGGGCACCGCGATCGGCTACGGCTGGTCGAACGCGCTGGTGCTGTTCATCCTCGCGGAAGTGCTGTTCACGCTGGGCGAGATGATGAACGGGCCGCAGATCCAAAAAGCGATCTCGGTGATGGCACCGCCGGAGCAGATCGGCCGGTACTTTGCGGTGTTTGGTGCCAACTGGGGCATCTGCGGGGCGCTCGGGCCGATTCTCGGCGCATTCGCATTCCTGCATATCGGGGGGGCGTGGTGGTATACGATCATCGCCGGATTGCTGGTGGTGGTGGCGTTCACACAGTCGCGCAATGTAAAACAAGCGGTCAGCGGTTCAAGCCCGACGACTGCTGCTCATGAAAAAAAGGATCTGCCAGCACTTAGCTGACAGATCCTTTTTTTACGTGCGTCCAGCGGCGGTAGAACAGGAAGACGAGGCCGAGGAACAGCAGGTAGGCGATGATGACGAGGCCGATGTTGCGCCAGGACGTGAACATCTGCTCCCCGACGTAGGCGAACATGAAGTTCGAAGGAAGTTTCCCGATCGCGCTGGCGAATAGATACGTGCGAAACGGCACGCCGACCAGTGCGGCGTAGACGTTGACGACGTAGGCGGGCACGATCGGGATCATCCGCGTGAACAGGATCGCGAGGAAGGCGTTCTGTTCAAGGCGTTCATTGAAGCGTTCCACGGTGGAAAAGCGTTCGAGCGCCCGGCGCCCGCGTTCCGCGAACAGGTAGCGAAACGCGAGGAACATCAGCACGGAGCCGGTCAACGACACCGACCAGTTAAACGCACCGCCTGCCCACACGCCATAGGTCGCCCCCATCACCCCACCGATGACGCCAAACGGCATCACCGGGACGAGTGCAAAGAACGTGCCTAGAAGGTAGAGCAAAAACACGTGGTCGCTCCCGCCTTGGTGAATCCAGTCGAGCAAGGTGTCTTTGTCGCGAAAGGCGAGCACACCGATCAGCACATAGCCCACCAGCAACCACCATTTGGGGAAACGGCGCTGACCGTGTCTGGAAGCAGACTCCGCTGCAAGTGTGTCTTTTGACGTTTGCTCGAAATTCGACCCGTCAGCCGTGGCTGTACGGGTCGTTTTTTGCTCCGAGTGTTGCACTAGAGCGCGCGCACCATGCCGCCGTCGACGAGCAGGGATTGGCCCGTGACGTAGGTGTTGCTCAGGGAACCGAGGAACACGGCAGCGCGGGCGAACTCCTCCGGCGTACCATAGCGTCCGACCGGAATCAGGCGCTCGAAGCCTTCACGCACTTGCTCGCTCGTGCTGTCGGTAGCGGCGGCACGCAAGCCGTCCAGCTCTTGGATGCGGTCGGTGGAGATCCGACCTGGGGCGATGGTGTTGACGAGGATGCCTTCCGGACCCAGTTCCACCGAGAGCGACTTCGCCAGCGCGTTGACGCCCGCGCGGAAGGTGTTCGAGAGCAACAGACCTTCGATCGGTTGCTTGATCGACGTCGAGGTGATGTTGACGATCCGACCGCCGCCGACAGCGCGGAAGTGTGGCAACGCCCCGCGCACGAGGCGCACGACGTTCATCAGGTTGGCTTGGAACACGCGCTCCCACACGTCGTCTTCGAAGTTGTCGAAGTTCCCAGCCGGCGGGCCGCCCGCATTGGTGACGAGCACATCGAGACGCTGGAACCGCTCTAGCGTTTTTGCAAACAGCGCGTCGATGTCGCCCCGCTTCCCGAGATCGGTTACGCAGAAGTCCACCGCTGCGCCTGTCTCGCCTGCGATTTCTCGAGCGGTCTTCGCCAACTCTTCCTCACTGCGCGAGGCGATCATCACGCTTGCCCCTTCGCGGGCAAATTCCAACGCCACGGCGCGGCCGAGACCTTTGCTGCCTGCTGTGACCAACACGACTTTGTCCTTCATTCCGAGATCCATGTCGTCATTCCTTCCTAGTTGCTTCATTCTAGTTGCTTCAATCTACCTGCGCGATCTATTTACCGCCGAGGGCTTTGAACAGCACGTTGGCAACGTCTGCGCGCTTCGCCGGAAGCTGTGGAGCGAACCCGGTGAACCCGAAGCTGTCCGTATAGAGACCGAGCTTCTTGCCTTCCAGCACTTGTTGCAAGGCCCAATTGCTGATCTGGTCTTGGTTGGCGATCGTGACACCATCTGTCTTGGCGGTCTGGTTTTGTCTGTTCAGAACGCGCACCATGATCGCCGCGACTTGCTCTTGGGTGATCGGGTCTTCGGGGCCGAACGTACTGCCATAGCCTTGCATGTACCCGCTCTCTGCCACCGCCGCAACATAAGGGGTGAACCACGAGTCAGCCGAGTCGGTGAAGGTCACCGGGTTGTTCGCTTTCAGGCTGTAGGCATTGGTTAACATGACGGCGAACTGTGCGCGGGTGATCTGACCGTCTGGTAGGAACTTCAGTTGTCCTCCCTCCAGCATGCCGTTGAGGATGCCGCGGTTGGACAGGTCCATGATCGACTGCACGGCCGGACTGCCCTTCGCCACGTCGACAAACGGAGTCTGGTTGTTCGGCACGACCGAGACTTGCAACTGTGTGTTCAGCGTGACGTTGAAGCCCAGTTGCAGGGAATCGGAGCCCCCGCCCAACTCTTGCTTGACCAACTTGCCACCGTGGACCGCCAACTCCTCGTCTGCGCGCAACGTGCCGATGTACGTCATCGGGCTGGAGCTGTTGTCATCGGTGTGCACGATGACTTTCTGAATGTTAGCAGGTTGATCAGACAGCACGTTCAAACGCAATTTGGCGGTCGTCGGGAGGGTAAGACTTTGGCTGGAACTCAAGATGCCCGCCGTTGAATTGAGGACGTTGACGTTTGGCTCAGTGTACTTGCCATTCAACGCCTGGTAGATCGTGTCATAGAGCGGGTCGTGCTTGTCGTAGAGGCCCTTGATCGCTGAATTTTCGTAGAAGGCTGTGGAGGCGTTGAGCCAGCCTTGCGCGAGACCGTAGTGCAAGTATTCCTTGAAGTGATCGCGATAGGTCGAGTCGCTGCCGAGGATGTCGGGATCGAGTTCCAATTCGACGCCCTTGCCATAGCGCGCCCCTGTCCACGTCAAATTGTAGAAGCGGTTGAGGTTGGATGGGAAGCTGAAGCCTTTGAACGGGTAATAATTCGGCTGGTGGAACACTTCATCGAACCCGAGTTCCTTGAAATTGACCGCTTCGCCAGCTGTCTGGTAGGGAATCCACATCGAGAGCAAGCCTTTGGCATGCACATACTCGTTGAAATCGATCACCAATTCGTCGCCGTGATTCGCCGATTCGTTGTGCCAGTAGAAGCCGCGGAATTCGAGGTTTTTGAAACCTTGGTCGTGGATCAGTTGGTTGGCTTTGTCCATATAGCTGTGCACGATCTGTTGGCGCGTGGCCAGGTTGAGATCGGCGCTCGGGTAGGGGACGGAGAGCCACATTTTCGCCTTGCCCGTCTGTTTGAGGTCTTTGTTGTGGTCGGACCACTCCTGATCCAGCACTTTCATGTCACCGATCGTCTTCGTCAGGTACGTGTTCCACTCGTCAGTGTGTGTGGACAAGTACTCGGAGCGCGGGCCTTTGGGCAGGAACAAAAACGAGTCAAACAGGTTGCCGACGCGCTTGCCTGATCTGTCGAGGTAGGACGCGTATGGTTTTAAAAAGTCGGCGGTGATTCTCGCCGGATCGTTATAGAGCAGCAACGTATTTTTCTCATCAAATTGCGGGAACGCTTCAGATGCGCGCTTGGTGGTCATCAGGTTGCCGATGTATTGGTAGTGATCGGTGGTCGCCTGATCGACCGCGCCAACATCGTCATCCTGAACACGGATCGTGAAGACCGCCCGCTTGTCAAAGTTCAGCGCGTAGTACTCCCGCCCGTTCCAGATCACGCCGGTCATCGTCCACATCTTGAGATTGACCTTGTCATGGAAATTCCAGTTGCTGTCGTAGCGGTAGATCTGCGCGCTGTCGTTCGCGGAGACGATGTTCCAGTACTGCCCATCATTCATGATCCCGAACGTTGCATTGACGCCAAATGTGCCGCCGGCTGGATTTTTCACATCGATCTGGCGGGCGAGGCCATGATTGGTCGGGTTGATCACATAGATCTCCCCACGGTCGGTCATCAGGTACAGATAGCCGTCAACGTAGGTCATGGTGTGTCCGTAGATCGTCGGGGCTTTCCAAGAATCGACGACCGTCCCGTCCTTGTGCAGACGCTGGATCGTCCCGTCACCGTTGTAGTAGACAAAAATGTCCTCACCCAACCCTGTCGCGATGCCGCGCAGGTTGTTAGACGGCTTGGTGGAAGGTGCAAATTGCCGCAGTTCACGGCCGCTGTCCGGATCGACTTCCCAGATCGTCGCGTTGGAACGGTCGGTCACGTAGACACGGTTGGTTCCTGCGACCGGTGCCATGCCGAACACGTCCTTGGCGGACAAGTCTGTATAGCGTATCCACTCAGGACGCTTCTCGCCCGGCGTTAACGAGCGTTCGATCGCCACTTGTTGTGGATGATAATACCCGTCGCCCTGACGTGTGACGATGTCAAGGCCCGTAATGGTAGACGCACTTTGGGCCGACGCCAGAGACGTCGGCCATACAAGTGCGGTGGTCAGCAATAGTGGTGCGATTGTCTTGATGTTTGCCTTCACGTCGGACCCCTCCAAACTCTCTAAACAGTATAGAGAATTTCGACAGGATTCATTCCATTCCTGCTCTGTTTTGTCGGACTTCGATATTGCCCGACTTGGTGTGCAAGTCGATCAGGTGCGTGCCTTTGCCTGTCGTGACGGTCATTTTCTGTGCATAGCCGGAGGTTTGCACAGGCAAAGCATCGCCGCTGATCCGTCCACTCGTCGTATGCAGCTTGTAGGTGGCATCCGTATCGCGCGGCACGTAGCACTGGATGTTGCCGTTGTGGGTGACGAGGTCCCACGAATTCTGAATCCCTTGGTTTTGCTGCGCGTAAATCTGCCCGTTGTGCGTGGTCAGCGAAACGCTGTTTCCACAATCGCAGACTTGGATCTGTCCGTTGTGCGTGTTCGCCTGCAAGCGACCCGTCACTTTGTCGATCTCAAGTTTGCCGTTGTGCGACGTGAGCGTCAGGTCACCGTCGATGCGCAACGTTTCGATCTGGCCGTTGTGCGTGTGCGCATGTACCATGCCTTCGACGTCCGCGATGCGAATTGCGCCGTTGTGGGTCAACACCCTGAGGTCGCCGTTGAACAGGTCGACCTCGATCGGGCCGTTGTGCGTCTTCAAGTTGGCTTGTAGGATCTCCGCCGGGACGTTCATGCGCACATCGACACTGACATGTAAGCCCAGAAACCAATTATTGTGGGTCATCTCTTGCTCGAACACCACTTCACTGCCCGTTTGGCGCAACGACCAGAAGTTCTCCATCGGCGTGTGCTCATCGCCGCGTACACGGACGCGCACTTCCGCCGAGATGTACGATTCGTCCCACTCATGCAGGGCGAGTCGCCCGTTGTGAACATGTAATTTCAAGCGGTCGACTGCACCGACCGGGGTGAGTTCTACCGTTTTCGTTTCGTCCTGTTTGATCTGAGCAAGCCCGAGCAATGCTTTTAGCATGATGGATTTCCTCCTTGGTGAGCCCTCGTATTTGTTGTCTTCATTGTACCTTTGGGGATAAAAAAAAGGCTCCGTCCAAAGACGGAACCTGCTCTCCTCCCTGCGGAGGGAAGTTGTTTCTTCTATTAAAGATTAGAACGCCGGCACGATCGCGCCTTGGTACTTGTCTTCGATGAATTTCTTGATCTCCGGCGAGTTGAGCGCCTTCGCCAGTTTTTTCAATGCTTCGTTGTCTTTGTCCTTGGTGTTGACGGTCAAGACGTTCGCATACGGGGAATCTTTGTCTTCGAGGATCAGCGCGTCTTTGGTCGGCACGAGTTTCGCTTCCAGCGCGTAGTTGGTGTTGATCAGCGCGAGATCGACTTCTGGGAGTACGCGCGGGAGCATGGCTGCTTCAAGTTCTTTGAACTTGAGGTTCTTTTTGTTTTCGACGATGTCCTTGAGGGTGCCGGAGATGCCGACGCCTGCTTTGAGTTTGATCAGGTTGTTTTTGTCGAGTAAGGCGAGCACGCGGCCTTCGTTGGTGACATCGTTCGGGATCGCAACGCTTGCGCCGTCCGCGAGTTCGCTGATGTTTTTGATTTTTTTGGAGTAGCCGCCGATCGGTTCGACGTGAACTTTGGTCAGGGCGGTCAGCTCGAGTTTGTGTTCCTTGGAGAAGGTCTCTTGGTAGGGAACGTGTTGGAAGAAGTTCGCGTTCAGCGTGCCGTCTGCCAGTTTGAGGTTCGGTTGTACGTAGTCATTGAAGGTGACGATGTCGAGTTTCACGCCTTCTTTTTCGAGCAGCGGTGCGACTTGCTTGAGGATCTCTTCGTGCGGAACTGGAGACGCGCCGACTTTCAGGGTGACGACTTTGCTGTCACCGCCGGTAGTGCTTGGGGTTGCGTCTTTTGCAGAGGTGCCGCAACCGATCAGGGATGCGGAGAGGAGCAGAGTCAGGGCGCTGAAGATTACTTTTTTCATAAGTAGGTCATTCCTTTCGAGTTGGGGGATTTATTTGCGGTTGAAGTAGCGGACGAAGCGATCGCCGACACTTTGGAACACTTGAACGAGCAGGATCATGATCACGGTGGTGACGAGCATGACATCCGTTTGGAAACGCTGATAGCCGAAGCGGATCGCGAGGTCACCCAGTCCGCCGCCGCCGATGACACCCGCCATCGCGGTGTAGCCGACGAGTGCGACGATCGTGATCGTGATGCCTGCGATAATGCCAGAGCGCGCTTCTGGGAGCAACACCCGAGCGATGATCTGCCAGGTCGTAGCGCCCATCGATTGCGCCATTTCGATCACGCCTTTGTCCACTTCTCGGAGCGAGACTTCGACGAGGCGGGCAAAAAACGGCGCACTGCCGATGACCAGTGGTGGAATGGCAGCACTCACCCCAATCGAGGTCCCGACGAGGATCTGCGTGAGCGGGATCAGCATGATCATCAGGATGATGAACGGAATCGAGCGGAAGATGTTGATGATGAAACTCAGCAGGCCGAACACCGGGCGGTTCTGCAACAGGTGACCCGGTGAGGTCAGCACGACGAGGATGCCCAGCGGCAGACCGATCAAGGCTGTGAACAACGTGGACAGGCCCACCATGTACAGGGTCTCGCCACAGGCTTTCCAGATGTCCGTCCAGTCGACATTGGCGAACAGTGCGTTGAAGTCCATTACAGCAACACCTCCACTTGCAAGCCGCGTTCTTGCAGGTTTTGTACGGCTTTTTGTGCGGCGCCAGGGTCTCCGGTGATCTCCAACACGAGTCGTCCGAACGGGGTGTCCTTGATCCGGGAGATCGTGCCATGCAGGATGTTGAACTGGACGGGATGTTCCTGCAGGACTTGGAACATCACCGGCTGGAACGTGGTGTCCCCGAGAAAGGAAACTTGCACGACTTGATGTCGAGCGCGTTCCGCCTCTGGCATGCGGAGGTATTGCGCCAGCAGTTCCTCGGGAAAGTCGAAGTCGCTGACTTGTTCGACAAACTCCTGCGTGATTTTTTGCTGCGGTTTGAGGAACACTTCTGCAACAGGTCCGACTTCGACGATCTCGCCCTCGTCGATGACCCCGACGCGGTCACAGATTTCACGGATCACGTGCATCTCGTGGGTGATCAGCACGATCGTGAGGCCAAGTGTTTTGTTGATGTCCGCGAGCAGTTTCAGGATCGACTGCGTGGTCATCGGGTCGAGTGCAGAGGTTGCTTCGTCACAGAGCAGGACTTTCGGGTCGTTGGCTAGAGCGCGGGCGATGCCGACGCGCTGTTTTTGCCCCCCGGAGAGTTGCGATGGGTACTTGGTGGCATGATCGGTGAGTCCGACTAAGTCGAGCAACTCGCGCACTTTGCGGTCGATAGCAGCCGCAGGTCGCTTGGCGAGGCGCAGTGGGAAGGCGATGTTTTCGTAGATCGTCGCCGACGCAAGCAAGTTAAAGTGTTGGAAGATCATCCCGATCTCATGACGAGCGCGTTGCAGGTCGCCTTGTGACAGTTGGGTCAGGTCTTTGCCGTCGACGATAACGGAACCGGAAGTCGGCTGTTCCAACAAGTTGATACAGCGGATCAGCGTAGACTTCCCAGCGCCGGAGTGGCCGATGATTCCAAAGATCTCACCGCGTTCGATGGTCAGATCGATTTTTTTCAGTGCGGTGATCGATTTTTTGTCGACGAGGTAGTCTTTGCGGACGTTTTGTAGTGTGATCACGGTGGTTGTGGTCCCCTCCTTCGTCATTTTCCGGGAAATAAAAAAGTGCCCTTCGACAGCGAAGGACACGGATATCCACATAGATGGACGGACGCGTCTCTCATCTGTCGAAACAAAATGTCTCGCAGGAATTGGCACCATTTCACTCAACCTGTAATGGTTGTCGTGACGGTTGCCGAGGTTTCGTCGGGCCAGACCCTCCACCTCTCTGGATAAGAGAACTTTCAAATATTAAGTTAAGCGATCGGGATTGTTTGGAATCAATTTGATTACAGGTTGGAGTATACCATCCTTGAAAATAGACCGTCAAGCAATTTTTTGGGACACCAAATCTTGTACGGTGTGAGAGAGTGGTCCCGGGGGATGCTAAGTTCGGATTGATGTGTAGGGACAATCCAAAATCGAACGCGCCCCGAGGAGGTTGACACTTTGAAAAAGGTTACGACTCTAGCTGGCGTTTTTCTGTTGTCCACGTCTCTGCTTGCTGGTTGCACTCCGCAGAGCTCGCAACATGCATCTCCGGATGGCAAGAACGAGACGTATGATACAACTCGTGGTGGCAAAGTGCTCGATACCCGCGACCCGCGATATGGTGCGCGCAATCTGACACCCGCACGGACGCAAAGTGGAACCCAAGGGATGCACGTCCGTGGTTTGGGCGGTGGGACTCGTGGCGGTAAAATGAATGCGGCTGGTGGGGCTGGTGGGGCGGCTGGCACAGCTGGTACGTCTGGGAATGTGAATCTGCATGCAGATCCGCAGTTGGCCGCACGGGTGGCCTCAGTTCCCGGCGTGACGAATGCGCGTGTCTTGGTAAATGGGACGACTGCGTACATCGCAGTGAACAGCCCGAACAACCGCAACTCGATCTCGCAGGCGAACACCGGAACGGGAACTTCCAACCAAGACACTGGGACGACTTCAGGCAACACCAATGTTCAAGGCCCGGTGGGTACGAGCACCACGCAAGGTGCCGGGACTCCTGTACAGACAGGGATTTCTGGAACTGGTGGTAGTTACGGGGCAGGGACAAATTATGGGACTGGGTCTACTGCCGGGACTGGGGCTGGGTCAAGTTATGGAATGGGTAGCACTTCCGGTACTGGCTCGAACTATGGGACTGGTAGCACTTCTGGGAGTGGCTCTAACTATGGGACTGGTAGCACTTCCAGTACCGGCTCGAACTATGGAACCGGCAATACTTTCGGGACTGGGACTGGCTCAACCTATGGAACCAGTAGTACTTCCGGCCTGAACAACACTGGATCTACGTATGGTACTACGTCTTCCGGGACCACTCCGTCGGGGTCGGGCACCACGTACAGCACCGGGACGAACGTCGGCACGAACAATAACGGTTCGATGCGCGGTACGGGACTGTCCCAGCCGTTCGCACTGATCAATCCGCCGATCGCGAACGTCCAAGGCGGTCAAACCAATGGCACCAACTCCCCGTCGGTGAAAAGCTCAAACTCGGTTGGTTTTGGCACAAATGGCCGTACCGCTAACAGCGGCATGAGTGGCTACGGTAACTCTGGTACTGGGGTGAGCACCAACAGCTCGTCCTATCTCTCCCAAAATACCGGAAACGCACTGACCGGCTCCGGCTCCACGTTCAACAACTCCACCTCAAATAACGGCACCATCTCGGGCACAGGCAATCCAGGTACCATCGGCTACCTGAACGGATATTCAAACGGCGCAAGCAGCACCGGAACCAATAACACAGGATCTACCTACGGTACTGGTTCTACCACGGGTTCCAGCACTTATGGAACCTACGGCGCTGGCTCTAACTCGGGGTCCAGCACTTATGGAACTTCCAGCACTGGCTCTAACATGGGCTCCAGCACTTACGGAACTTCCGGCACTGGCTCTAACAACGGTTCTCCGTATGGGACCAGCGCTGCGGGAACTTACCGCTATACGGATACCATCGGTTCTGGCATCTATGGCACTTATGGCGCTCGCACGAACGGAACCAATGGCTCTGTTATCTCCGGGTCCACTTACAGCGGCTCCAACTCTGGTGCGCGCGCATACGGCACCACCGGTTCTACGTCGGGGATCTACGGCTCCAACGGGGCATCGTCTGGCAACGGTTCCAACAACACCTACGGCCTCTACAACTCCTCCACAGGAGCCGGCGCGCTGAACATCTACTCCGACAACTCGATGAGCGAGGACCTGCGCGCTCAAGTCGTGCAAGCTGTTCGCCAAGCCAATCCGTCGATCCAAAACGTCTACGTGACCGCCAACGAGTCGGTCATGAACCGCATCAACCAATACACGAACGGCAACAAAGGCACCACGGGCAAAGGTGCCATGACGAACGCAGCAGGCAACGCCGCCTACATGGGTCGCAACTTCCTTGACGACCTGCGCACTGGCTTCCGCAAAGTAACCTCAGGCATCACTGGAAACAATCGCACAGGCGGCACTGGTCAAAACTACGGCGCTGGTACGATGTCGGGCGGCACTGGTCAAACTTCCGGTTCTGGCACAATGTCTGGCGGCACGACGACCAACGGCTCCTCCCAATCGGGCACTCTCGGCACCCAAGGAACGCCAATGGGCAGCTCCGGCGCAGGCTTCGGCACCACGCCGAGTGGCTCGACCACAGGCAATGGCGCACTGGAGCCGTCCACAAACGGCACCAGCAGAAGCGGCTCCACGACAGGCTCGTACATCAGCGGAACCACAACAGGGACAGGTGCCGTCAATCTTGGCGGTCAAAACTCCACTGGCACCACCGCTGGCACTGGCAGCAACGCTCGTCGCTAAACCTAAGACCCTGTCCCCCACGCGGGACAGGGTCTTTTTTTACCATCTCCCTGTCTGCACAAAAATACACTTCTCTAGTTCACGCAGCTCCAGAAGTGTTTTTTTAATCTCCCGTCCTGAAAAAAAACACTTCTAGCTCACGCAGAGCCAGAAGTGTTTTTTCTCAAACAGCCTTACAGAAAATCACGGCGCTCTAAGTGCATATCCCCGATGTGGTAGTCGGCGTGGTTCATCGTGAACGAGATGTTGTCCGCTTCGCCCAACTCCCCAAACGTCCGGGCCAGCATCTTGGCCACTTCGTTTGCCTCGTCTTCATCTGGGCGAGACCAGAAGTCCACGCGTCCCGAGACATTGTCGCCGATCTCATCGACCGACACGATGCCTAGCGTCCGGTGATCATCGTCGTGCAGGTGGTACTTGGTGTGTTCTCCGTTGCGGTAGACGACGGAGAGGTGGTACTCCTCGTCTTCGTCAAGGTCGTGGACATAGTACTGATCGTCATCCTCGTCCTCTTCATCATCCGCAAACTCGATGTCACTGCCCAAGTCGAGACCGTCGAACTCCATCACTTCTTCGTCGTCTTCGAATTCTTCCTCATCGTCGACAAAATGGTAATTCTCGTCGAAAGCGTCGATCTCGTCCTCGTCTTCCTGAATCGACTCCACCGAGACGATTTCAAACGGGGCCATCTCAATCACAGACGAGATGTCGCCATACATCATGACCACCGAGCTGTCCTCGACGCCTAGCGCCGCGTTCAAATGCTCGATGTACGTGCGCACTTCGTCGGCGACGAAATCCAGTTCCTCCTCCGACACCGCTTTGGTGTCGATCTGGATCGTGCCGGTCAGCACGTCCCCTTCGCGATAGACGAGGTAGACATCCCCCGCCCATTCATTGTTCAGGTACACACTGACAGTTTCACCACCGGGCGTGCGCAGTTCAGGCTTCAATACCACTTGTCTCATCTCGGAGTTCCCCCTTTGCACAAAGAGTCACCTTTAGTATTTCGCAATGAGATGAAAAAAAGACCTGTTCCATGAAGGAACAGGTCTTTTTCTTTTTGCAAGTATGGTGGGCCCAAGAAGATTCGAACTTCCGACCTCACGATTATCAGTCGTGCGCTCTAGCCAACTGAGCTATGGGCCCGAAATAAATGGAGCGGGTGATGGGAATCGAACCCACGCGACCAGCTTGGAAGGCTGGAGTTCTACCATTGAACTACACCCGCAAAGGTGAAAAATAGTGGCGGAGCTGACGGGATTCGAACCCGCGGTCTTCCGCGTGACAGGCGGACATGTTAGGCCACTACACCACAGCTCCGTAAAAAAGTGAAAATGGTGGAGGCTGACGGGATCGAACCGCCGACCCTCTGCTTGTAAGGCAGATGCTCTCCCAGCTGAGCTAAGCCTCCGTAAAAATTGGTGACTCGTACGGGATTCGAACCCGTGAATGTCGCCTTGAAAGGGCGATGAGTTAAGCCGCTTCTCCAACGAGCCAAGCAAATGGTGCCTTTTACCGGAATCGAACCGATGACCTCATCCTTACCATGGATGCGCTCTACCTACTGAGCTAAAAAGGCATGTATGGTGGAGAGTAGCGGATTCGAACCGCTGACCCCCTGCTTGCAAGGCAGGTGCTCTACCAACTGAGCTAACCCCCCATACAAAATGGCGCGCCCTGAGAGATTCGAACTCCCGGCCTTTTGATTCGTAGTCAAACGCTCTATCCAGCTGAGCTAAGGGCGCAATTATGAAAATGGTGAGCCATGAAGGACTTGAACCTTCGACACCCTGATTAAAAGTCAGGTGCTCTACCAACTGAGCTAATGGCTCGCAAATGGCTGGGGAGGAAGGGATCGAACCTTCGCATGACAGAGTCAAAGTCTGTTGCCTTACCGCTTGGCGACTCCCCAACGATCTGAGAAAAGTATTACGAGTGGGGCGATCGAGGGGAATCGAACCCCCGAATGCCAGAGCCACAATCTGGTGCGTTCACCACTTCGCCACGACCGCCACATGTAATGGTGGAGAGAGAAGGATTCGAACCTTCGAAGCTTACGCAACGGATTTACAGTCCGCTCCATTTGGCCACTTTGGTACCTCTCCACGAGTAAAAGTTGTTCCGTTGTTTAGTGAGATACTCAACAGCGGCGACGTTTTATAGAATATCACATCGAGTTGTGCGAGTCAACACTTTTTTCAAAACCTTTTCTTCAATCACCGCTCTCTTGCGGCGACAGGACTTATCTTAGCACGTCTGCCTCGCCTACTCAATGGCTTGAACGGTACAAATGCGGACAAATCGCGAACTCTGCTCGTCAAGGCTTGTCCGTTCGCGGGTATTCTGCCGTTTACCATAGATACGATCGAGTATCTGCTGTAGAATGAAAGCATAACAAGTGTAGGAGGGGTTTGTTGTGCTCGAAGTACGCAACATCACGGGCGGATATGCCCCCGATCAGCCGGTCATCCGTGACGTGTCGCTGACCGTCAATGCGCACGAGATCGTCGGTTTGATCGGCATGAACGGAGCGGGCAAGAGCACGATCTTGAAGCACGTGCTCGGCCTGTTGGAGCCGTTTGCTGGTGAGATTCTGCTGGAGGGCGGCTCGCTAAGCACCGACCCGTTGAAGTTTCGCTCGAAGATTTCCTACATCCCGGAGCAGCCGCGTCTCTATGAAGAGCTGACTTTGGATGAGCATCTTGAATTGACAAAATTGGTCTATCGCTTGGAGGAGTCCGCGTACCGTGAGCGCAAACAGCGCTTGCTGGACGTTTTTCGACTGGCGGACAAGGTCGACGAATTCCCGAACACCTTTTCCAAAGGGATGCAGCAGAAAGTGATGATCCTCTGTGCGTTCGTCGCAGCGCCCGATCTGTTGGTTGTGGACGAGCCCTTTGTCGGTCTCGACCCGCTGGCGATTCAAGCCTTGTTGGAGCTGTTGATCGAAATGAAGCGCGAGGGACATGCGATTCTGCTCTCCACGCACATCCTCGCGACCGCTGAGCGATACTGTGACTCTTTCGTCATGGTCAACAAGGGTCAGGTCGCCCTCAACGGCACCGTCGAGCAGATGCGGGCACAGGCAGGGCTCGCCGGGGTTACGCTGGAGGAGATGTTCGCACATGTGGTCAGCGGAGGTTTGACATGAGCAAGGCGGACAAAAACGAAGGGATCGCCAAGCGGACGGAGGGTAAGAGTTTAGGGACTTCTGGATCTGCGACCGGCACGGTGAAATCAACAGGGAGTTCGGCTGGCTCTGGAGGAACGCAAGGTTTTAAGCAGTTGCCTTATGGGATCAGCGGGTTTGCCGATATTGGAGACCTGTATGGCGCGCGGGTGCGACGGGCTTGGTTGCAGGCGGTGTTGCTGTTGATGTCCATTTTGCGCAACCAAGGCGTGTTGATCGCCGGCATTGCGCTGGTCATCGGGGCGGCATTTGGCTACAAAAGCGCGTTGAACGCCTTGCCCGCTGCGTTCCCCAGCGCTTGGTTTATCGCAGTCGTGACCGCGTTCGTCGCCTGCCGTGGGCGGGTGCGAACGTTTTTGCAGGAGGCGGACTTGGTGTTCCTGTTGCCTGCAGAGGATCGGATGGGGACGTACTTCCGTTCGGCCGGGCGCTACAGCGGCTTTTTCCAAGTCATACAGAGTGTTTTGATCATCGGTGTGCTCGTCCCCCTCTTCCAAGCGCGAATCGGGCTGGATGCGGCGTGGTGGTGTGCCCTGGGCGCGGTCGCTCTGAAGCTGTGGAACCTGTTCCTGTCGTGGCGGGAGATGTTGCTGGTGCGGCGGCGAAGTTTCTGGATCGGGTTGCGATTTCTGGGCAATGCGCTAGTGATCTACGCGCTGGCTTCCACAGAGTGGATGTACGGCGTGGGTGGGATCGTTTTGCTTGCACTTGTGACGTGGTTGGTTCGCAGCGGACGTCGCGTGCGCAGCCTGCCGTGGAATGAGTTGCTGGATCAGGAACAACAGACGCTTTCCACCTACTACACGGTGGCCAACTTTTTTGTCGACGTTCCGCAGATCAAAAATCGCGTCAAACGTCGCGAATGGATTATGGCGATCGTGCGCCGGATTCCGGTCAATCAGAAGTATCCCTACTTGTTTCTCTACATACGGACATTCTTCCGCTACAGTGAGTACTTTGGGATCTATCTGCGGCTGATGGCGTTCATCGGCGTGATCCTGTTCTTCATCTCCAACGTTTGGATCGCCCTCGGGGTCTATCTGCTCGGCCTGTTCTTGATGGGTTTCCAACTGCCGATGCTGGCATCAGAACGGCGTTACTCCGAATTGGTGCGCATCTACCCGCTCACCGATCAGGATAAAAAACGCGGCGTCTCTTGGCTCGCGTTGCAATTGCTAGTGGCAGAGAGTCTGTTGCTGGACGTGTTGTTGCTGATCTCCGGTCGCTTGCCTTTTACGCAGGCGGTGTGGTTGCCCTTGGCGGGGATTGTGTTTAGTTTGTATGTGTCGTTTGTGTACCTCCCCAACCGTTTCTTGCAAGCAGAGGACGAGGATGGGAACGAAAAAAAGACCTGATCCGCATTGGATCAGGTCTTTTTCTTCCTATATACTAGTGCCTCGCGACGTCCTACTCTCCCAGGACCCTGCGGTCCAAGTACCATCGGCGCTGGAAAGCTTAACTTCTGTGTTCGAGATGGGAACAGGTGTGACCTTTCCGCCATCATCACGAGACTGTGACAACTGGGTAGAGCAACTTTGTGAGTTCAAGAC
>NZ_QGGL01000013.1 GCF_003148565.1 Tumebacillus permanentifrigoris | reverse complement strand
AAGAGATCATCCGGTATTAGCACTCGTTTCCAAGCGTTATCCCAGTCTGCCAGGCAGGTTACCCACGTGTTACTCACCCGTCCGCCGCTGACATCCATGGAGCAAGCTCCACATCAGTCCGCTCGACTTGCATGTATTAGGCACGCCGCCAGCGTTCGTCCTGAGCCAGGATCAAACTCTCAATTAAAGTTTGATTCAAGGCTCGAATCGATTCTCATCTATCACTCGTTTAGTTTTCAAGGATCAAATAATGCCGCTCAGAGGCGACGTTGATTAGAGTAGCATGTCCAACATGGATCTGTCAACTCTCTTTTTTCTCCACCGCATCTCTCGCGGCGACAGGAGTAATCATAGCATGCCCACCGCCTTTGCCTCAACCACATTCCCGAAACAAACCGAACCAAACCGCAACAAATCGCGTCAAACCAGCAGGTCCGGCACGGGAAACCTGCTTTTTTCTCCATGAAAAAGGAGTTTGCTCCTGCCTTGTTGAATTGGAATTTAAAACCAGTCTGACGAAGGAGTTACTCCCCTCTATGAAAAAAACGTTGCCAAGCCTTCTGCTCGGCGCCCTGTTGCTGTCCGCGCTGCCTACCTTGTCGGTCCACGCAGCCACCCCCGATGCGATCGGCCTCACGATCAACAACAAAATTGTGCACTTTGAAACCATGCCGTTGCAACAAAACGGCCGCGTGCTCGTCCCGTTGCGCGCGATTAGTGAAGCGATCGGCGCCACCGTCGAATGGGACGCCAAAACCCAGACCGCCACCATCACCCGCGACCACGACAAGATCGCGATGACCCTCGGCAGCACCACCGCACACAAAAACGACCAAGCGGTCACCCTCGACGTGCCGCCGCAGTTGATCGATGACGCCACCATGATTCCGGTGCGCTTCCTCATAGAAGGTCTCGGCCTGCAAGCCAAATGGGACGAAACCACCAAGACCGTGAGCATCGACACTCGCCCAGCGATCTCGCAACCGCTCCCGCCGGTCACCAATCAATCGGCACTCTCGATCAAGGAGATCGCCAAAAACTTCGACCGCGTCGTCATGATCAACATCTATGACGAAGATGGCAAACTGCTCGGCTCCGGCAGTGGCATGGTCGTCAGCGCGGACGGCAAGATCCTGACCAACCACCACGTGCTCGCCGAAGCGACGACCGCGAAAGTGGTCTTCCAAGACCAGACCACCTTCACCGCCAGCAAAGTCCTGCTCGACGATCCGGACCGCGACCTCGCGCTCATGCAAATCAACGTCTCCAACCTCACGACCGTCCAATTCGGCAACTCCGACCAACTGGAACTTGGCGATAACGTCGTCGCGATCGGTTCCCCGCTGGGCATGCAAAACACCCTGTCCGCAGGTCTCGTCTCCGGCCTGCACCGCAAAATCCCCGTCTCCAAAACCAAGGAAGTCGAGTTCCTGCAAACCAACGCCCCGTACACGTTCGGCTCCTCCGGCGGTGCCTTGTTCAACATGTACGGCAATGTGATCGGCGTAACGTCACAGAGCGCGGCCTATGTCGGCGGCGAGTTGAACTTCGCAATTCCCTCCAACGACGTGACGCGCTTCCTCGAACAACCGGTCACCCCGATGAGCTTCCCGGAATACGAGGAGTACGTGGCTGAACAGAAACAAAAAGCCAAGGAAGAACTGCTCAAGGAACACCCCGTCCCAGAGGATGACGAAGACGCCGCCTATGAAGCGAAGTACCAAAAAGCCATGGAAATCAACGCGAAACTCAAAAAGGACCATTCGGACATCACCGCACCTGGCTCTGACCAAAAACTCGATGTCAGCTACACCACCTACCCGGCGAGCGATGGCTACTCGCAGGACATCGGTATCACCGTGTACAACTACAACGCGGTCGACGCACAGGGCAACCTGAACCGTGACGCACTCAAAAGTCTGCTCCTGCAATTCACCCGATACGCGCACGATGCAGGCGCGGTCAATCCGCTCGTCCGCCTGCGGATGAACTTCGATGCCCCAGATTTCAGCAACCAGATTCTGTCGACCTCCCAACACTACGACCCGCGCACCGGCAAAGTTCATGTCTCCGGTTTCCAAGCAGGCTGGGCGATGCTCGAAGACGCAACCGGCACGATCACCTACACGCTCAACCCGGACTTCGACCACACCAAGCAATTCGCGGGACTGAACGACTAAACAGACGTTTAGAAAAACTCCCCCCTGTCCATGCTGTTCGTAGAATGGCTGCACAAGGAGGAGTTTTTTCATGTTTCACCAAAAAACGGCGTGCCTGCTCGCCGTCCTGACCCTGAGCGTTGCCCTCGTCGGCTGCTCCAAATCGGAGACGCAAGACCTGAGCACCTCCATGACACACGAACACAGTGATCCCGCCACACAATCGGTCGACGCCCCGATCCATTCAGTCGCCGCCACTCCGGCTCCGACGCTCAAGATGACCGTCGACGTCAGCCAACAGGCCGCTACGATCCACTTCGCCACCACGAACTTCAAGATCTCGCCGGAACACTACAGCCAACCGCACGTTCCTGGGGAAGGCCACATCCACCTGTTCGTCGACGGCAGCCCGACCAAAGTCGCGGTCAAGGAAGTCAGCTACAAACTCGACCACCTCACGCCCGGTCACCACAAATTGAAGGCATCGCTTCACACCAACAACCACCAACCGTACAACGTTGAGGATGCCATCGAATTCGATGTGAAGTAAAAAAAGAACCCAGCTCATGTGAGCTGGGTTCTTTTGCGCACCAATCGCAGTTCGGTCACCACGATGCCGACCAGAATCAAGACGATCCCGATCCATTGCACGCCGACGACGGCCTCATGCAACAGCAGATAAGCGGAGATCACCGCCACCGGCAGTTCGATCGCACCCAGCACAGCGGCGAGCGCGCCGCCGATCTTGGGAATTCCGATGTTGAACAGCACAGGTGGAATGACTTGTCCCAAGCCGCCGATGATCAGCGCCCAGACCCACAATCCTGCGCCCAACGAGCCGTTCCAGAGGAAGGTAGGCGGGAAGATCAAGAACACCACAAACGTCGAGACGATCGAGATCAGCGCCGAGTTCAAAAACGGAGAGCTGCCAGCCCGCACATAACTCGTAAAATACAGGAACGCCCCATACGTAAGCGACGACAGGAAGCCCAACGTCAGCCCCAGCACCGATACGTCCCCCCACTCCGAATGCAAGAGATCGACAGCAAAAAGCGTACCGAAAAAAATCAACGCCAGCGCCAGCCACTTGACGGGTGTCGGTTTGTTGCGGGCGACAAAAAAGTCGATCACCATCACCACCCACGTAAATTGAAACAACAGCACAATCGCCAGCGATGCGGGCAAGTAGGACAGGGAGAGGTAGTAAAACACACTCGTCCCCGTCGACAGCAAACCGAGAAAACTCAACAACAACAGATCGCGCCGGGTCAGGTTGCGCAGATGCCGCAGTTGGAACAGCGCAATCACCACCAACACGGCCATCGCAGCAAAGTACTGGGAGCTGGTCACGTCAGCGGGAGAGAAACCGGCGTCATACGCCATTTTTACAGCAGGAGAAATCAAGCCGTAGGAGGCCCCTCCGATCAAAACGAGGATGATTGCCAGTGTGCGGTTCATAGTTCGTCCACCTTTACTTGTCTTTTCGAAAAACGTAGTATGTACGGTAGTATGCCCTGATGAAAGGAGTTGTGCTCGTGCGTTGGGCACTCGCTTGGATGGCGGTGATTTTCGCTCTGTCCGCTTGGCCGGATCTGGTCATCACACAAATCGCAGAATACTTTGAGAAACCCCACCACTTCCTCATCGACGTGCACAAAATTCAGTGGGGGCTCATCCTCTCTCCGTCCAACCCGTTTTTTGACATCCCGACGGTTTTCACCGAAGACTATTGGCTGCACAAAGCCGGGCATTGCTTGGTCTATGCGATTCTCGGGTTGCTCACCTACCGCTGGACCCGCCGGGTCTTGCCCTCGATCATGGTCTGCATCGGGTATGCGTTTTTTGATGAGCTACACCAGGCGCTCACACACGGTCGCAGTTCGCGCCTGACCGACGTGCTGATCGATACGATCGTCGCCTTTTTGTTCATTCGCCTCGCTCATGCCGCTCGCAACCCTGACCGCACACGCACATGAAGAAACCCGTTCCCGTAGAGGAGCGGGTTTCTTTTGGGACTCGACACTCAGACGAGGCCGAGGTTCGCGGCAGCTGTCGTGCCGATGCGGCGCTTGATGTAGAGTTCCGCGAGATCATACGGGTCGTCAACCCATACGGATTGGTTGTTCTGCTTGACGGCGACACGGCGCCGGTGCTGCCCGTTGCCGAGCGACTCCTGAACGGAGTGCATCGTATTGCCGACGGGCACCCACATGTGCAGGACTTTTTTGCCCCCGACGGTGACGATGCGCATCTCGGGAAATGGCGAGAGCAGCGGGTAGATGCGGTTGTGCAACAGCGAGGCGATCGCCAGTTGGTATTTGTCTTCGTTGCCATAACGGGCGATCTCATGTCCGATGCCGACGATTTTTTTGTCGTTGGAGACGCCCAAGTAGAGGTTGCCGTTGTTGGTGTTGGCGAAGGCGACGACCGATTTGAGGATTTTTTCCTTGGAGTTGAGAAAGTCCTGCTTGAATTCGATCTCGTGGTTCTCATCCACGGTGATCGCCCGGAACACGTTGTCCTCACGCCCCAGATACAAGTAGCGAGAGATCGCTTGCAAGCGATACGTGTACGCTTCAAACACATCCGGGTCCAGCATCAAAGCTTCAATGCGCTCCGTGCTCTCCTGCCAAAACGCCTCCAGCTTGTGGTGGAAGCACAAATCAAACGAGACACGTCGCCCCAGCGAGTGGATGTCAAATCCGACTACACAAGGTGCGTCGCTCGGTTGGTAGTTGTCCATCTGCGGGTCTTCGAGCGTCAACACTCCGGTTCGGATCAGGTGGTCGAAGCAGGGGCGCAGCAACGTCAACTTTTTGCGGATGCGCTCGCGGAACAGAGGCAGACCCTCGCGCTCGACTTCTTGAAAGAGGCGAATCTGCACCTCGTCATCCTCAAGGCGTTGCACAGCTGCGACAAAACGACAATCGATAAGCCGATTCATGAGCGCCCTCCTGAATTCCCGACGTTACCGCCAGTATACGCCCCCAGACCTAAATTGGGAAGTGACCATCAACATACGTACCTGTAGAAACTCGCGACAACAGGGCGTGTTAGGTAAAAAAAGGACTTCTGACCACCCAGAGGTGGCAGAAGTCCTTTTTCCCCCGACTTACTTAGAAGAAGGTTTCCCAAGCAAGCGGAACATGTTTTTCTTGTATGCTTCTACGCCGGGTTGGTCGAACGGGTTGACGTTCAACAGGTAGCCGGAGATCGCGCAGGCTTTTTCGAAGAAGTAGAAGAGGTGCCCGACATGGTGCGCCGTCAACTCCGGGATGTGCAGGACGAAGTTCGGCACTTCGCCTTCGACGTGCGCTTCCAAGGTCCCGAGGCAAGCTTGTTGGTTGACGAAGTTCACCGTCTTGCCTGTCAGGTAGTTCAAACCGTCGAGATCGCCCTCTTGGTGCGGGATCGTCAGCTCGTCATGACCCGCTTCATCCACCCACAGCACCGTTTCAAACAGGTGACGCGGGCCTTCTTGGATGTACTGGCCCATCGAGTGCAGGTCGGTGGTGAATTGCACGGACGCCGGGTAGATGCCTTGGTGCTCCTTGCCTTCCGACTCGCCGAACAATTGCTTCCACCACTCGGCAAATGTCACGAAGCGCGGGTCGTAGGACACCAACAGTTCGATCGCCTTGCCTTGGCGGTAGAGGTTGTTGCGGTAGGCCGCGTATTGGTAGCAAGTGTTCTCCATCAAATTCGGGTTGGCGTACTGCTCTGCCGCTTCCTGCGCACCCGCAAGCATCGCTTGGATGTCAATGCCCGCTACGGCTAGCGGCAACAGACCCACCGGGGTCAGCACCGAGTAGCGACCGCCGACATCATCCGGGATCACAAAGGTGGTGTAGCCTTCTGCGTTGGATAGTTCACGCAGAGCGCCTTTGGATGCATCGGTGGTCGCGTAGATGCGCTCGCCCGCTTTTTCCCCGTATTTGTTCACCATCCACTCCCGCACGAGGCGGAAGGCGATCGCCGGTTCGGTGGTGGTGCCCGACTTGGAGATGACGTTGACGGAGACGTCCTTGCCTTCGATGACTTGGAACAGTTGGGTTATGTAAGTGGCACTCAGGTTGTGCCCGATGAAGTAGATCTCCGGCCCTTGGCGCTCTGCAGCGAACTGGTTGCGGAACGAATGGGTCAACATCTCGATCCCAGCGCGGGAACCCGCATAGGAACCGCCGATGCCGATCACGAGCAAGACCTCAGAGTTTGCGCGAATCTGCTCGGCCGCATGGAGGACGTTTTTCACGATCTCACTCTCTGCTGCGAGCGGTTGAAGCCAGCCGAGGAAGTCACTTCCGCGACCTGTACCGTTGTGTACGGTGTCATGCGCTTGTTGCACTGCTGCTTGCCAGTCGGTGTGGCTTTGCTTCAGCCACTGGTCGGCTGCTTTCGTATCCAGATGGAAGGTAGGCATTTGTTTCTCTCCTTTTCTCTTTCTACTTTTAGTTTGTACTTACATGTTGGACTCGTCAACCTATTTTGCCTCTTCCCATGCCTTCATACACATACCCGTGCTGGGACAACGACAACCCCTGCCATGCGTTGCGCCCATCGAGCAGGAGGTCACCGCGCATATGCGCTCGCAGATCCGCCCACGGCAACTCTGCAAAAACGGGCCACTCCGTCAGCAACAGCACGGCATCCGCGCCGGCAAAACAATCCGCTGCCTGTGCGGTGTACGCCACGGCCAAGTCTGGGTTCGCTTCTGCAAATGTGCGCATCGCCATCGGGTCATACGCTTGCACCTGTGCGCCCGCTGCTCGCAGGGCCCGCACAATCGTCTGGCTGGGCGCGTCACGAACGTCCTCGGTGCCCGGCTTGAAGGACAGACCGAGCACACCGATCACTGCGCCCTGCAGCGCAGGTACGTGGCGATGCAGTTTTTCCAACACGATCTGGCGTTGGCGGTCGTTGGCCTCGACGGTCGCTTGCACCAGCGACAACTGTACACCCTGTTCCTCGGCCGTGTGCAGAATCGCCGCCGCGTCCTTGCCAAAGCAACTGCCGCCCCAGCCGACGCCCGCTTGGAGAAATTGCGGCCCGATCCGCGAGTCCATGCCGATCCCGGTCGCGATGTCCAAGATATCAGCTCCCATCCGCTCAGCGAGGTTGGCGAACTCGTTCATGAAGGAGATCTTCATCGCCAGAAACGCATTGGCAGCATACTTGATCAACTCTGCGTTGATCGGCGTGGTCACGAACAGCTCCGGTCGCGTGTACCCAGGTGGGCGCTGGAGGACAGCGGGTGCTGTGTCAGGACCTGTGAGCAACGGGCGATACAGGTCGCGCAACAGTGATTCGCCTGCCCGCGATTGCACGCCGACGATGATGCGCTGCGGGTAGAACACATCGGTCAGCGCATCGCCTTCGCGCAGAAACTCCGGGTTCGACACGACCGTCACTTGATCTGAGAGGCCTCGGAACTGCAAGCGCTCCTGCAACCACCTGTGGACGAGGGCATTCGTACCCGGTGGCAACGTGGATTTCAACAGTACCACCGTCCCGCGTCCCGCCTGCCAGTGGTCGCCTACCGCCTGTACCGCCGCTTGCAAGTAGGAGAGATTCGGGGAGCCGTCCGGTTGAGCCGGGGTGCCGACGGCGATGATCGCCACGTCGACATCGGCGTCCCACTCGCTCCAGCCACAGGCATACGTGGTACGCGCTCGATACCTCGCCAACACCTCCTGCAATCCACGTTCATAAAAAGGGACTTCGCCCTGTCGCAACGTGGCAATCTGCCGCTCGTCCTCGTCGAGGAACACGACATCGTGACCGAGCACTGCCCACAACACACCTGTGCTCAGTCCGACATATCCACAACCTATTACTCCAATTTTCATGGGGGGTGCTCCAAATCCAATGCAAAATTGACAGACTCACTACCTGTGTAGTCTGTCCCGCCTTTCTGAAATTGTACTCCGTTTTCGGAGGGGTCTCAACTCGATACTAGCTATTAGAAAGAATATATATGTTAAAAGGTTATTTCCCTATTGATTTTAGGGTCAATTACTGGGAAAATTTACTCAGGGGAAAGTACTGTCTTATAAACAAGGGGGAACTAAACATGAACATGGGGAAAAAGCACTGGATTCTCACCCTGTGCACGGTGTTTGTTGGGTGCTTCCTGTTGGTCTTCGCCAACAGCGCATCCGCCGCTTCGGGTAGCGGAAACAACGGCGTGCCAGACAGACTGTCTGCTTTGGAAGAAGCGATGGGGTCGCTGACAACCAAAGTAAACGCGCAACAAGCATCGATCACCGCACTGCAGACGCAAAACGCGTCGCTCCAGACGGTGAACGACACACAGAAAGCCCAGATCGAAGCCTTGACACAGAAGCTCAACGCGCAACAAGATCTGGTTACACAATTGCAAACGGGCAACACCGCCCTGCAAAACTCTGTCCGCAGCCTGAGCCAAAACGTGTCGGCCCTGCAGACCGTTGTGTCAAGCTATGATCAAAAATTCACCCAATTTGGTGCAAGCCTCGACAGCCACCAAGCCAAATTGGAAAAGTTGGCTGCGGCCGATGCTTCGTTCTCCACGCAACTGACCACAGTGACAACCGACCTCAGCTCCACGAAGACGATCGCGAACACGAATGCGCAGAACATCACGACGCTGTTCGGCAACGTGCGCGATGTGAACACCAAGGTCGACAGCTTCGCAGCCTCGATTGCGCAAGTGAAAGCCCAATCCACGCTGAACACCACCATGCTCACCGCACTGGCTGAGACGGTCAACCAAGGACGAATCACCGCTGAAGCTGTGAAAAAGTCGCTGACCGATCGCATCGACGCGCTCGATCTCAAAGTGACCGCACTGCAAGGCAGCGTGAATGGCTATGACGCGAAGTTCACAATCCAGAACACGCAGATGGCGAACCTGACGACTGCACTGAGCCAAGCGCAAGCAGCGAGTGCAAAAGTCGATGCGCTGGCAACGTCTGTCGCCCAAGCGCAAGCACAAGCGACGAGCAACACCACGGCCATCAATGACTTGAGCACCGCCATCGCAGCCTTGAAATCTACACAGCTCGCCGCTCCAGCCTTGACCACAGACACGACAGCCTTGCAAGCACAACTGACGTACCTGAACACGCAAGTTCAAGTCCAAGCAACCGACCTGAACGAGCTGAAGAGCACCATCGCAGATCTGCAAACCAAACTGGTCGCACAGACACCTGTCGCGACAACACTGCCAGCTACGTCTACGGCTCCGACCCCGGAACCGACGACTCCAGTTCCGACCACTCCGGTCCCGACCACTCCGGTCCCGACCACTCCGGTTCCGACGACTCCGGTTCCAACGACTCCGGTCCCGACCACTCCGGTTCCGACTACCCCGGTTCCGACTACCCCGGTTCCGACGACTCCGGTTCCGACGACTCCGGTTCCGACCACTCCGGCTCCGACGACTCCGGCTCCGACGACTCCGGTTCCGACCACTCCGGTTCCGACGACTCCGGTTCCGACCACTCCGGTTCCGACTACTCCGGTCCCGACCACTCCGGTTCCGACCACTCCGGTCCCGACGACTCCGGCCCTGCCGGCGGGTCAATCGTTTGAAGAGAACAACAGCGCCCTGACCTACAGCGGCGCGTGGATCGACGGCACCAACGCTTCGTTCTCCAAAGGAACCGCGAAGTATTCCTCCGCGAGCGGCGCATCTGTCTCGTTCTCCTTCACCGGCACCAGCATCAAAATCGGGGGTTACAAATCCGCGTACATGGGGATCGCTGACGTGATCATCGACGGTGTCAAAGTCGGCACCATCGACTATTACAACAGCACCAACCTCTACAAGCAACAACTGTTCGAACTCGCCAACCTCACCGATGGCACGCACACGATCAGCATCGTGCGCAGTGGTACCAAAAACGCAGCAGCGCTCGGCACCTTCATCAACCTTGACTACGTCACCTTGCCGTAATCACGCTCTGTATGCCAAAAAGAACCGGTCTCGCATCTGCGAGACCGGTTCTTTTTTATGAAGTACGCATGAGTTCGGGGAACAGTCGCTCCATCTCTTCCATCTTGTCAGGATCGCACTTGTAGGTCTGAACCAGCACGCGCAACCAGTAGCGAATGTACAGGTCTTGGTTTTCCAGCTCGTTGTCATGTGCCATCTGGATCAATTTCTCCATCAACTGATGCAAGTTCTCCACGTCGAAGTCCAACGGATGACCGTAGAAGATCCGGTTATGCACCGTCGAGTGCAGACCCTCTTCGTTCATCAACAATTCCTCGAAGAGCTTCTCGCCTGGACGAATGCCGGTGAATCGGACGGGGATGTCCACATCTGGCTTCAAGCCAGACAACTGGATGACCGCCCGTGCCAAGTCGACGATCTTGACCGGTTGCCCCATGTCGAGGATGAAGATCTCGCCACCCTCCGCCATCGCTCCGGCTTGAATCACCAATTGCGAAGCCTCTGGAATCGTCATGAAATAACGAACCATGTCCGGGTGCGTCACCGTCACCGGACCGCCCTCGCGAATCTGGCGTTGGAAGACCGGGATGACACTGCCACGGCTGCCCAGCACGTTGCCAAACCGTACAGCGACAAACTTCGTCTCGCTGATCCGGTCGAGGCTCTGCACGATCATCTCCGCTACACGCTTGGTCACGCCCATGACGCTGGTCGGGTTGACTGCCTTATCGGAGGAGATCAGCACGAACCGCGACGTCCCGCTCAGATGGGCACACTCGGCGACATTGCGCGTGCCGACCACGTTGTTTTTGATCGCTTCGGCCGGATTGCGCTCCATCAGCGGCACGTGCTTGTGCGCTGCGGCATGGAACACAACCGAAGGGTGGAAGGTTTGGAACACGTTCTCGATGCGCGTGCGGTCTTGGATGTCGGCGATCAACGTCTCCAAGTTCACGTCAGGAAACGTATTGCGCAACTCCAACTCGATCTCGTAGATGCTGTTCTCACCATGCCCCAGCAACAGCAACTTGGCGGGCGAGAACTTGGCGATCTGGCGGCAGAGTTCCGATCCGATCGAACCCCCAGCGCCCGTGACCAGCACCACTTGGTCGCGCAGGTACTCCGCGATGATGTCGAGATCGACCTTGACCGGTTCGCGTCCGAGCAGATCCTCCAAGCAGATGTCGCGCATCTGATGGCTTGGTGCCAAGTCGCTCAGGAAGTCGGAGATGCGCGGCAACGTCTTGACCTTGGCGGACGTCTCCCGGCAGATGTTGATGATCTTGGCAATCTCTTCAGAATGCAACGACGGCATCGCGATCACGATCTGTTGAATGTTCAAGCGTTTGACCGCATCGGGGATGTCGGTGCGCCCACCGACGACCGGCAAGCCCATCACATCAAGCTTGTGCTTGGAGCGGTCATCATCGATGAACGCCACCGGGACCCCTCGAACATGACGCACCTGTTTCAATTCGCGTGCCAAAAGCGCCCCACCGCTCCCAGCCCCGACGATCAAGATGCGTTCCTCGTTGGTGCGCGACCGCAGCAGAGACGTCCGCAACAGACGCCAGCCGATCCGCATCCCAAGCATTGCGCTGGTCGTGAACAACCAAGTGACCAGGTAGATTGGACGCGGTACGAGATACATCGGCGACGATATCGCGATGAGTTGGTTCAGTCCGAACACGATGATCCCGACGATGGTTGTCGCCGTGAACAACAGGTAGAACTCTCCGATGCTGGCATATTCCCAGATCTTGCGGTAGACCCCGCTGATCGAGAAGACCAGCAAGGTGATCACCGCATACATTGCACACACATACGGCAAGCCAGTTAAGATCTGGTACTCGTTTTGGGACGTGATCCCGAAATCAAGCAGGTTCCAGTACACCAGCACGATGACAGTTGAGACGACGAAGGCGTCCAGCACCCCCAACAGACCCCAACGCAATCTGTAGCTCATGAGACGACTCCCCCCACACCCCTTCGGGCTTTCTATACGTTCACTTGCACTTGGGCGCGCAATTTCGCAACCACAACATCAACTTGCTCTTCCGTCATGTTGGTGAAGAACGGGATCGCCAGCGTCCCTTTTGCCACGCGCTCCGTCACCGGGAAGTCGCCTTCCTTGAACCCGAACTGTTCCATGTAGAACGGTTGCAGGTGGATCGGCGTGAAGTACGGACGGCAGCCGATGCCATCATTGGACAGCGTGTGCATGATCTCGTCGCGGTTGAACTCCGGTGCAAAACGGATCACGTACACAAACCAACTGACTTCTGCGTCCTCCACCGATTGCGGCAGGATGATGCCCGGCACATCGCGCAGCTTCTCAAAGTACATGTCCGCCACCGCTTGACGGCGCTTGAGGATGTCCTCGACGCGCTCCATCTGGGCAATCCCCAGCGCTGCACTCAACTCATCCATCCGGTAGTTCCAGCCGAGGCGAACGTGTGACAGCCAGAGGCCATCCTCTCCGCGCCCTTGGTTGCGCAGCGAGAAGCACAGGTTCGCGAGTTCCTCGTCATCGGTGACGACGATCCCGCCCTCGCCTGTGGTCAACTGCTTGTTGGGGTAGAAGGCAAACACGCCCGCATCCCCTAACGCGCCGGCCGGTTTGCCCTTCCACTTCGCCCCGATCGCTTCACAGGAGTCCTCGATGATTTTCAAGTTGTATTTGTCTGCGAGACGGCGAATCTCCGTCATGTTCGCCGGCTGGCCAAACACGTGGACAGGCAGGATTGCTTTGGTGCGCTCCGTGATCTTCGCTTCAATCTGTGTCACGTCGATGTTGTACGTCTGCTCGTCGATGTCGACAAAAACGGGCGTGGCCCGTTCGAACAGCACGCAGTTGCTCGACGCGACAAAGCTGAACGGCGTCGTGATCACTTCGTCCCCATCCTTGATCCCCATCGCATGGACGAGCATGTGCAAGCCACTCGTGCCGCTGTTGCAAGAAATCGCATACTTCGTGCCTGCATATTCGGCCATCATACGCTCGAACTCGACCGCTTTCGGCCCCAAGCCGAGGTGACCCGATTCGAGAACCTCCAGCACCAGTTCCTTTTCACGTTCCCCAAGATCTGGTCCAGACAATGGAATCTTCATGAGCTTCCCCACCTTCACACAGTTTTTTTGAATGATTTGACGACCGCAGGTACCCCTACCGCGATCGCCGCTGCTGGGATTTCACGGATCACCGTTGCCCCAGCCCCGATGGTCGACCATGCGCCGATGCGCACGCCAGGGATCGCCAGCGCACCTGTGCCCAGATGAGCACCTTCGCCAACGGTCACCGCTCCGGCCAGATGGACGCCTGGCGAGAGATGCGCGTAGTCACCGATCACACCGTCATGATCGACCGTCGCCGCCGTGTTGAGGATCGCATGGCGACCGACCACCGTGTCGGCGTTGAGAATTGCTCCTGGCATCACGACACTGCCTGCCCCGATCTCCACGTTGGAACCCAAGATCGCGCTCGGGTCGATCAGCGTGGCGAAGGCAAGCGGGAAGTCGCGAAGCGACTGGACGATTTTTTTCCGAATCAGGTTATCACCGACGGCGATCACCACTTGTCGGTTCTCGCCGAGTCCCTCCGTGACCGCAAGCGCGACCGAACCCAAGTACAACGGATTCGGTCGTGCCGGTTCACGGTCATCGAGGTAGCCGACGATGAGATGTCCGCACCGCCGCGCGATGTCGGCGACGACTTTGCTATGTCCACCCATGCCGATCAGGATCAGGTCTGCCATCGTTACATCCCCTTTTGTTGCTGCGAAGAATCGCCCGTAAAGCGCGAGACGGTCGCCTGTCCGTCTTGGTTGATGTCGACAGGACGCACCACGCGCAGGAAGGTCATCCAGAGAATTTTGATGTCCAGCCAAAACGATTGGTTGTCAACGTACCAGACGTCGAGGGCGAATTTCTCCTCCCACGAGATCGAGTTGCGCCCGTTGACTTGTGCCCAACCCGTGATGCCCGGACGGACATCATGGCGACGCGCTTGCTCTGTACTGTACAGCGGCAAGTATTCCGGGAGCAACGGACGCGGGCCGACCAGCGAGATGTCGCCACGCAGGACGTTGATCAACTGCGGCAGTTCATCCAAACTCCAGTTGCGCAGGAAGACGCCAAATGCGGTCATGCGCTCTGCATCTGGCAACAGTGCCCCCTGTGCATCACGCTGGTCGGTCATCGTGCGAAACTTGTGCAGACGGATGATCTTGCCGTACATGCCGGGACGCTCTTGGGAGAACAGCACCGGGCTTCCGAGGTACACGCGCACCAGTACCCACAACACAGCGACCAGCGGTGCGAAGAGGATCATAATGATGAGTGCCACTGTTAAATCGAACAACCGCTTGATCATGAGGGAAGCCCTCCTCTCCCGAACCGTTTACTCGCTTGGCCTTTGTACGCAACGCGCAAGGCTTCCGCATAGATATCCTCAATCTGTTGTACCACATTCTCGGTACGATACGGTTGCACCCGTTCGCGGATCTCTCGACCCATCTCAGCCAAGCGCTCTGGCTGTGTTAACAGGTCATAGAGCGCATCAGCCGTCGCCTCCACATCACCGATCGGCACGAGACGGCCCGTCTCGCCATCCTGCACCAAGTCGCGACTGCCCCGAATGTTCGTCGCGAGGATCGGACGACCCGATGCCATCGCTTCCAACAGGAATCGCGGCAAGCCTTCGCGCTTGGAGAGCAGAGTGCAGACGTCAGAGAGCGCGATCAACTCCGGCACATCCAACCGATAGCCGAGCAACTGGACTTGGTCTTGCAAGCCCAAGTCCTTGGCGCGCTGGAGCAAGATCGTGTCCTGTTCGCCCACACCTACGAGCAGGCAGCGGACACGAAGCCCACGCTCGGTGACGCGATGTACGGCTTCGATCAGTTGGATCTGGTTTTTGTTGTCATTCAATTCGGCGATGCAGAGCACGACATGTTCCTCTGGTGCGATCTGCAACTCAGCGCGCAGGCGTTCCCTGCCTGCTTGCGTGATCTCCGGTTGGAAGCGCTCCACGTCCACACCGACGCCGGGCACGTACTTGATGCTTTGGCGAGCAG
This sequence comes from Tumebacillus permanentifrigoris, assembly GCF_003148565.1. GTDB lineage: Bacteria > Bacillota > Bacilli > Tumebacillales > Tumebacillaceae > Tumebacillus > Tumebacillus permanentifrigoris. Next base: position 132,433 of record NZ_QGGL01000013.1, on the reverse strand, counting down.
GTAGACGAGACGACGCGCGCTCGTAGTCCTCGCGATTGATCGTGATCAACACATCGGTCCACGGTGCCATCAACCGCTCCACCGGGTAGTACAGCAACCAGAACGGAAGCGGTGCCCCTTGGAAAAAGTGGAAACCGTGCGCCGTGTACAAGACCGCAGGTGTCTTGGCAAACTTCCCGGCGATCCGCCCGATGATCGAAGCGACCGGCGTGTGTACATGGACGAGTTCAAACTGCTCCCGCTTGAAATGTCCGATCAGCGCTCGCGCTGCTCGGACGTTTTGCCAACGCAACGGCGACCGTGCAATCGGAATGTCGTGGCAGACGATGCCGCGCTCTTGCAAGCGCACTTTGGCATAATCGTCCTCGGCAAAAGCGTGCACTTCGTAGCCCGCACGCTGCAACATCTCCATCACCGGCACATGAAACAGCTCGAAGTGCCGATAGACAGACGCGACAAACGCGGCTTTTTTCTGAACGTTCACTGGCTCCACCTCCGCCATCACAGTCTCCAGAGCTGGATGCCATCCGGCGTGCAGGTCGGGTCGAGTTGGTGCTTCAGATCGACGACGACCCCTTGGCCGTTTTTCAACAGCCCGGATACGCCTGCCCACCCGAGTTCACCGTAGGAGCGATGCGAGACCGCATAGACGACCGCGTCTGCTGCTGGCAACTCTTCCATTTGCACGAGGTTCACGCCAAATTCATGTGCCGCTTGCTCCGGGTCGCCCAACGGATCGTGTACGGAGACGTTGACGCCGAACTCTTCGAGTTCGCGGACGATGTCCACGACTTTGGAGTTGCGCAGGTCTGAGACGTTCTCTTTGAACGTCAGCCCGAGGATCGTCACACAGGAACCGTGCAGCTTCACGCCTTGGTTCGCCATCTGTTTGACCAGCGACGTGGCGATGAAGCGGCCCATATTGTCGTTGATGCGACGTCCAGCGAGTATGACTTGCGGGTGATAGCCGATGCTCTCGGCCTTGTGCGTCAGGTAGTACGGATCGACGCCGATGCAGTGACCGCCGACCAGACCTGGCGTGAACGGCAGGAAGTTCCACTTCGTGCGCGCCGCATCCAACACATCGCGCGTGTCGATGCCCAGTCGGTCGAAGATCATCGCCAATTCGTTCATCAATGCGATGTTCAAGTCGCGCTGGGTGTTCTCGATGACTTTCGCCGCTTCTGCAACTTTGATCGAACCGGCGCGGAACACGCCCGCTTGGACAACACTGCCATACATGTCCGCGACGATGTTCAGCGTGTCTTCGTTTTGGCCGGAGACGACCTTCACGATGTTCGTGAAGGTGTGTTCATGATCGCCCGGATTGATGCGCTCCGGGGAGTAGCCGACAAAAAAGTCCACGCCGCATACCAGACCAGAGGCACTTTCCAACACCGGCACGCAATACTCCTCGGTCGTGCCCGGATAGACGGTCGATTCATAGACGACCACCGTGCCCGGACTCATGTGCTTCCCAACCGTTTCCGACGATTTGCGCAGCGCGGTCAGGTCCGGTTTCTTCGCCTCGTCGATCGGTGTAGGTACAGCGACGATGATAAACTCACACTCCGACAGACGCGTCGGGTCATACGTATACTCCAAGTTTGTCGCCGCTTGCAATTCCTCGACGCTGTGCTCTCCGTTTTCATCCAAGAACTGGGACAGTGCATTCACACGGCGTTCGTAGACGTCAAAACCTACCGTCGGCCACTTTTCCCCAAAAGCCAACGCGACCGGCAATCCTACATAACCGAGACCTACTACCCCTACCTTTTTCTCTCTCATGGCCTACACCCCATAGTAGTTTCTATACCACTGCACAAAGTTCCCAATGCCTTCGTCAATGCTGGTCGACGGTTTGAAATCGACGTCGCGCCAGAGATCATCCACATCTGCAAACGTCCCCGGCACATCCCCCGGTTGCATCGGCAAGTATTCCTTGATCGCTTCGATGCCCAACTTGCGCTCCAACGTGGAGACGTATTCGCCTAGATGAATCGGGCTGTGACTGCCGATGTTGTACAACCGATACGGTGCGTAACTGCTGCCTGGGTCTGGGTTGTGACCGTCCCAGTCCGGATTCGGCTGGGCCGGTTTTTCCGCGAGGCGCACGATGCCTTCGACGATGTCGTCGATGTAGGTGAAGTCCCGCATCATATCGCCGTTGTTGAACAGTTGGATCGGCTTGCCTTCGAGGATCGCCTTCGTGAACAGGAACAGCGCCATGTCCGGGCGTCCCCACGGGCCGTACACGGTGAAAAAGCGCAGGCCGGTCGTCGGCAGTCCGAACAGGTTGCTATAAGTATGGGCCATCATCTCGTTGGATTTCTTGGAAGCCGCGTAGAGGCTGAGCGGATGGTTCACACTCTGATGAACAGAGAACGGCATCTCGGTGTTGGCCCCGTAGACCGACGAAGAGGACGCGTACAACAGGTGTTTGACCCCGCTATGGCGGCACCCCTCCAAGATGTTCAGAAACCCAACGATGTTCGAATCGATGTAGGCACGCGGGTTCTCCAAGCTATAGCGAACGCCGGCCTGTGCTGCCAAGTTGATCACCGTATCAAACTGATGCTCGGCAAACAGGGCGTCCATCTCCGCGGTATCTTGCAACTTCACTTTGGCAAATGTGAAACTCTCGTGCGGGAGCAATTGCGCCAGACGCGCTTCCTTGAGCTGTGGATCGTAGTAATCGTTGATCTCATCGAGACCGACGACGTGCGCGCCGGCAGCCAACAGTCGTTGTGCTACATGAAAGCCGATAAAACCGGCCGCGCCGGTAACCAGCACTTTTTTCGTCATCCGTTGTGTGCTCCCTTCAAGACGTCATCATAGAGGTGTTCGTAGCGTTTGACGATCGATTCCAGAGAAAAATTCTCCTGCACGCGCTGGCGGGACAGTCGTCCTAACTCCGCCAACTTGGCGCGATCCATGCTGACCAGCGATTGCCACGCCACAGCCAGCGACGCAGGGTCGCGCGGCGGAACGACGACGCCATGCTTGCCGACGATCCACGCCGAATCCCCGACGTCGGTGACCACACACGGCGTTCCACAGGCCATCGCCTCACCAATCACGTTGGAGAAGCCCTCGCTGTACGACGAGGATGTCAACACGTCTAGCGCTGACATCAACCGCGGTGTGTCGTTGCGCTCGCCCAACAGGTGTACGTTGCCCTGCAGGTTGAACTCCTCCACCCATCGCGCCAAGTCCGGGTTCTCCATCGTCACGCCGCGCCCCGCACAGAGGAAGTGTACCTCCGAGTTCGAATGGCGCAAGTGTGAAGCCGCTTCGAGGAAGTTGCGATGATCCTTCATCGGGTCGTAGCGACCGATCAGCCCGATCAGGAAGGCATCCTCGGGCAATCCGAGCTCCTCGCGCACCGTGCGAGCGGCATCCTCCGACGGTGCGAACAAGTTGAGATCGAAACCGTTGGGCAACACCGTGCGATGCTTGGCACTATAGCCGAGCGCTTCGTGCTGCCCGGCTCCGGTCTTGGTGTTGTAGATGATCGCACGCGGCTTTTTGGAAAGCCAGCGGCTGCCGGCAATCAGCAGCGCGGTGGATTTTTTTTCATACTTGAGCGAGTAGACGCAGTGGCGGATGTTCCAGAGCACAGGCACTTTGTGCTTTTGCCCCGCGTTCGCCAGTTGAGCGGCGAGGTTGCCGTGGTACATCCAGCCTTGCAACAGATCGGGTCCGATCTCGCGAACCTTGCGGATCAGGCGTCCGACGGCTGCGGGCGTAGGCCGCCCTGGACTCATGTTGACCGTATGCACCTCGACGCCGCTCTGACGCAAGCGCTCACCGATCACGCCATCGCCCATCAGCGAGAGCACGATCGGTTGAAAACGCGTGCGGTCGATCCGATCGCACAGTTTCCACAACATCATCTCAGCACCGCCGACATGCAAGCCGGTGATGACGAACAAGAGTTTTTTCATGAGGGTCCCTCCTTGGCCTTCGGGGGGGCATTCTCGGCTTGGACCCGCTCCAAGTAGCGCACCAAAAGTACCATCGCTACGAGCAGTCCGAGCACGAACGCCACCTCCTGTACGAAGGCCGCCGCGTTGATGCGGTTCATATTCATCGCTTGCGGCGTTAACACGGCACTCAACAACAAGCCGTTGCGGGAACTCGACTTGGCTTTAGCCAGTCGGATAAACACATACGCCAGACCCATGAAGACCAGAAACACGCCGACATAGCCGAGGTTGATATACCCTTCGGCGAGCGGTGAGTACCCCCAACCGATCGCCGAGTTGCGGTCCGAGTAGAACAGATATTGAATCTGCTTGGCAAACGATTGCGCGACTGTCAACGGCTTCTGCCCGATGTAGAGCAGACGCGGCAGGATCATCGGCACCGCCAGCAAGTACGTCAACCCATACTGGTAACTCGACGGATGTTCAAGGGAGTACAGCAGGGTAAAATACGGCCCGGATGCTTCCCCGCCAGCCGGCGAGAACCACTCCACATCGAAGTTGCGGTTGAGATAGTCCATCATGTCGCCAAATGTAAACGTCCCGTCGAACAAGAACGGGATGAAAAAGCGAATCTGGTTGAAGATCTGGAAGAAAATATACACCGGCACGAGAAAGATCGAGATCCGCAAGAGCTTGATCCGCACCCCGGCAAAGTACACGGTCGAAAAGATGATGACGGAGTAGGTCATCATCCGGCGATCGCCCTGCATCATCATCAGCAACGACCAGAGACCGACCGCCGTAATCGTCAAAAGCGGCCGCAACTGCAAGGGTGGCACGTTGCGAATACTGAACGCGAGCATCGCGATGCCGACAAATACGAACGTCGTATACGGTAGCCCAAGCCCGCCTGAAGCGTGGGCGAGCATCTCGATGCGCACCCCGCGGTCCAGTTTGAGCGCGTAGAACAGGCCGCCGATGCGCTGGAAGTCCAGCAACAACAGCAAGATCCCGATCAGGAACAGCGACAACCCGACCCAGTAGTGGTTCATCGTTCCGCTGATGCTCTTGACTTGCTCCGGGTCGAGGGCGCCAGCGGAGCCTTTTTTCGGAGAAAAAATCACTTGTCCAAACACCAAGCCGATGACGCCCACCAACCCGCAGATGCAGGCTTTTAGATAGGTGGACTCATCAAACTGCACCGGGTAGGCATTGTCCAAAAAACCGAAGTTGATGAAGTGCGACGCCGTCGAGATCAGCAAAATCGGATTGTAACTCAGAAAAAACGCGGCAAACAGGATGCCAAAATCGAACATGTCCTGCGTTTGCCGGAATCGTGAGCGGATAAACAAAACCAGCAGGAAGGTATTGAAATACGAGATCAGCTGAATCAACCGCCAGACCCCGTTTTCTCCCTCCGTCAATTTCTCGCTGAAGGGGACCGAGTAGTAACCGATAACGCCAGCGACCAAGATCAGTAGTATCGTTGAGGAAAGTCGCTTTCCTAGCGTTTGGACCAACGTATCCCCCTCCCTTCCTTAATAGCCAAACAGTCGAAGGTATTGGTTCGTCGCGTACTCCAACGTGTACGGAGACAGGTCGGGAAGTTCTCGCGAGCCCCCCACACCGCGCAACACCGCCACCATCGCCTGACTCAGCGCCTCCGAATCGCGGACTGGCACCAAGGTCCCATAGCGGCCGCGCTGCAAGATCTCAGCCGGGCCGCTTTTGCAATCGGTCGAGACGACCGGCGTCCCACATGCGAGCGCTTCGACCAGCACGGTCGGCAAGCCTTCCGTCTGCGAAGAGAGCACGAACAGCGCCGATTGGCGGATGTAGGCGTAGGGATTGCTGACGAAGCCCGGCATCCAGACGTCCTCCGCCACACCGAGTTCGGCGGCGAGTGCGGTCAACATACCTCGCTCCTCGCCCTCCCCTAAAATCATCAGACGACTGTTCACCTGCTGACGGGTCAAGGCGAAGGCACGCAACAAATTGGCAAAGTCCTTCACGGCGGTCAAGCGACCTACCGCCACAACGACTGGGGTGTCATCAGCTTCAAACCACGGATGTAAAACGGTTTCCTTCAATAATTCAGACATTCTATCATTCAAGATCGGGTTGTAAATTACCTTTAGGGATGTTTCTCCAATGTTCAAGTGTTGGGACAAATCATTTGCAACACCTTCGGAGACAGCGACCACGCGAGCGGCCCGCTTGTAAAAAAATCGCATCATGCGATGCATCACCGAGATCGCGAGACTGCGCTGCCCAAGCGTTCGACTCACCGAACTATGCTCGGCGACAAACACCTTCGTCCCACTGCGCGCGAGTGCTCCGGCGAGAAGTGCGATGACATTGGCGTAGTTCAGCGCCGAGAGCAGCACGGGCGGGCGTTCTGCCTTGAGGTAGCGCACCAAGGCTGGGAGGGCGCGGGAGACGCGACCTGCCTGCAAATCCACGAGCTGCACCCCGGCGGGAATCTCTTGTCGGAACGACCCGCTGGCATCGGCGACGACGAGGTCGACCGGATGCCCCGCTTGGGCGAACCCACCTGCGAGATTCAGCGTCACCCGCTCGGCTCCACCGCCAGACAGTGTCGGGATGAACAAGGCAATTCGTTTGTCAGCATTCATACGCGTTCCCCCGTCCTGCGCGATCGCATTGCGCGCACCTGTTGCCGAACACCGCCGACATTGAACACCAGCACAACGCCGAGGTAAACGACCGCCCCGACCACACCTTGCACGACCAGCGCCACGATGCCCGACCAACCGGAGAGCAGGGCGAACATCAGCGCGAGCAAGCCAGAGGCGAGCAGCGTTTTCGCAAACTCACGCAGCGGCAAGTGCATCGGGAAGACCCGACGACCCAGCGCCCAACTGGTCAAGCACGCGAACCCATAGGCACAGCAGGCGGCATATGCCGAACCGAGCACACCCCAGATCGGAATCCACCAGACGTTCAGCAGCAAATTGATCACCAGCGCACCGAGCACGGGCCAGATCTGCAGTGAGGTCTTGCGCCCCAACTGGAACGCTTGGTCGAGGTAGTACGACTTAAAGCCTTGCAGGAAGGCAGAGATCGCAATCCACGGCATGATCTGTGCCGCGACTGTGCGAAACGATGCGCCGAACAGCACATCGGAGATGTTCGTTGCCAGCGAGATAAACACCACGGTCATCGGCAGCGACACGGTCAGCAGCAGCACAGCGGCGCTTTTCAGACGTTGCGCGGCTTCCTCGATGCCTTTGTCCTCCAGCGCCCGCACGATCAGCGGGTAGGAGGCGAGATTGACCACGACCATCACCAACACCAAAGTCTGTTGGGTGAGGTCATAGGAGACCGCGTAGGTGCCAGTCATCTCCTCACCGAGGAAGTACCCGAGCAGGAAACGGTCTGAGGAATAGATGAGGTAGCCCAGTGAGAACGTCAAGGTCAGCGGCCATCCATACTGCCACAACTGGCGCAGGATCGCGCGGTCGAGCAGAGACGGACGCACCTGACGCCAGATCATCTGACCAAAAAACGCCAGCGGCACCACCATGCCGATCATCAAGCCGTAGACCAGCCCACGACCGCCCAATCCGAAATACGCGAAACCAACACCTGTCGCCACGGTCAGCACAGATTTGGAAATCGAGAGAATGCCATAGCGGATCGGACTGAGCCCCGAGCGGGCTGCCTCCAGAAACAGATCAAAACAAGCAAAAATCCACAGCGTGCCGAGGACGAGTCCCCACGGCAATCCGGTGGGAAGCCAACCGAGCGACCCCACGACACACAAGCCTGCCCCGGTGATACCCATGATCAGCAAGCAACCGGTCCAGACCGTGCCCATAAATGCATCCTTGCGCTCTGCTTCATACATCGGCAGGTAGCGCAGGAGTCCGACGCGCAACCATTGAAAACACACAACATTCAACAGGGCGGCCGTGGAAAGCAGGAGCGTATACTGCCCATATTCACCAGGCGACAACAATCTCGTATAGAAAGCGATGGCGATGAAGTTCACCGCCCCAGGCAATGCGCGTGCTAGCAAATAGAAAAGGGTATGGCGTCCTAGCATTGTCTGTTATCCCCTACTTTTTTTCTTGCAAATTTCGACACCTTTCTTCCTATTTTAATTAATCGCGCTTGTGTAAGCAAGGCATAATTTCAGCATCACTTTCTCCCAGAAACAGACATTTATTTTCGATCATTAACGGATAGGAGTGACTGCAATAAAAAAAGACCCACGCCTGCTGGCGGAGTCTTTCCACGCTCATCTCAACACATACACCACATCCGCCCCCAAATCCCCATCGACAACAAAACCCGCACGCTCCAGCAGATGCACCACCTGCGCAAAAAGCGGGTTCGCCTTGCGCACCAACGCTTCTAAAGGCTGCTCATAGGTCTCCTTGTACAGTTCCAGAAACTCCTGCAACGCCTGTTTCGCTAGACCTTGAGCGGAGTGCTCGTGGAAGATCATCAGATCCAACTCATAACGATCCTCCGCCGGCTGACCTGCATCAGCTACATGGTTCAGGATCAACGCAAGATCCCCGATGTGCTGTCCTTCATGGAAGATCTCGAAACACTTGCTATTCACACCACAACGCGGGCTCGGATGTCCGCTCTGGACTTGCGCACGTTGATGGGCAATTGCCTCTGGGGAAAAAAAGTCCTCGCCATACGAGGCCCGATACCGTTCCAGGTGATCGAGATGGCGCTCGGTAAACACAGGTGTCACATTCTCAAGAAATCGCATCAAGCATCCCCCTTCTGGTCAACTCACTCTCTACAATGTACCACAAAACGCACCACAAAAAAGGCAACCCGCTATCGGGTTGCCTTTTCCCATCAACCTACGCACAGCCGTTACACCTTACAGCGCTTTGTCTGCGATGTCACGACGGTAGTGTACCCCAGCAAACCCAACGCGCTCCACCGCTGCATACGCTTGCTGTTGGGCCTCGCGCAGATCTGCACCGAAGCCAGTCACACCCAGCACGCGACCGCCGTTGGTGACAATGCCAGCCTCCGTCTGTTTCGTGCCCGCGTGAAAAATGGCGCTGTGCGCATCCGCACTGTCGAGACCGTGAATCACATCGCCCTTGCGGTAGTCCGCCGGGTAGCCTCCCGCAGCCAGCACGACGCAGACCGCCGCTCGGTTCGACCAGACCAACTCTTGCTGCTCCAGCGTGCCATCCACCACGCTGTTGAAGACGTCGAGCAGATCGCTCTCCAGTCGCGTGAGCACCACTTGGGTTTCCGGGTCGCCAAATCGAGCGTTGAACTCGATGACTTTCGGGCCCTCCGTCGTGAGGATCAATCCGGTGTACAGCACGCCCTGATACGGAGTCCCATCTGCGGCGAGTCCCTCGACGACTGGGGCGATGATCGTGCGTTCGACCTCTGCCAACAACTCCGGCGTGATGACCGGAACCGGGCTGTACGTGCCCATGCCGCCTGTGTTCGGGCCTTTGTCACCATCGTAGGCAGGCTTGTGGTCTTGAGCGGGCACCATCAGTTTGATCGTCTGCCCCGAAACGAACGCCATGACGGTCGCTTCTTGCCCGGTCAGGAACTCCTCGACGACGACTTTGTTGCCTGCATCGCCAAATGCATTCTCGCTCATGATCATGTCGAGGGCAGCTTCGGCCTCCTCCAACGTCATCGCGACGATAACCCCTTTGCCCGCTGCGAGTCCGTCCGCTTTGATGACGATCGGGGCACCCTGTTCCCGCACATAGGCGCGGGCTGCCTCGGCGTCGGTGAAATCTCCGTAACGCGCGGTCGGAACGCCGCGTTTTGACATGACCGACTTGGCGAAGGCTTTGGAGCCTTCGATGAGCGCCGCCGCACGACGCGGGCCGAATACCCGCAACCCGCGCTCTGCAAAGTGGTCGACGATGCCCGCTAGCAACGGGGCTTCTGGACCGATGACAGTCAGGTCGATGCCTTCTCGCTCTGCAAAATCAGCGAGGGCGACGACGTCCTCCGTCCCGATCGGGACGGATGTCGCCATTGCTTCCGTGCCCGGATTGCCTGGCGCACAGTACAACTTCGGCTGTTGCGGGGATTGTGCCAATTTCCACAGGATCGCATGCTCCCGACCCCCTGCTCCTACTACGAGAACCTTCATTAAATAACCCCCTCTATACCTCGGCTGAACACATGCGCCGAGAATCCCTCTAGGATCGATGTGATCGTCGGCGCATGTCCTTCAACCGAGCTCTTTTCTTAGTGCTTGAAATGGCGAACGCTCGTGAAGACCATCGCGATGCCCGCTTCGTCTGCGGCGGCAATCGAGTCGGCGTCCTTGATCGAGCCGCCCGGTTGGATGATCGCCGTGATGCCCGCTGCGGCTGCCGCTTGGACGGTGTCTGCCATCGGGAAAAACGCATCGGACGCGAGGATCGCACCGTGCGACAACTCACCCGCTTGCTCAACCGCGATCTTGGCCGCGCCGACGCGGTTCATCTGACCAGCGCCCACACCGACGGTGCGGTCGCCTTTTGCCAACACGATCGCGTTGGACTTCACATGCTTGACCACTTTCCAGCCGAACAGCAACTGCTTCAACTCATCCGCAGTCGGCTGACGCTTGGTGACCACTTGTACATCTGCTGCGCTCACGGTGTTGGTGTCGAGGTCTTGGATCAACAAGCCGCCTTGCACTTTCAACGTGGTGCGCGGTGCGCCCAACGCTTCGATCCCGCCTGCCGGAGTCATCGCAACGGTCATCACGCGCAGGTTTTTTTTCTGCATCAGGATCGCCAGCGCTTCCTCGGTGTAGGACGGCGCGAGGATGATCTCGAGGAACAACTCGCCCATCTTGGTCGCGGTCGGTGCATCCACTTCGCGGTTCAGCGCGATGATGCCGCCAAAGATCGAGACCGGGTCCGCTTCATACGCCTTCATGTACGCGTCAAAAATGTTCTCCGCGATGCCCACGCCACACGGGTTGGTATGCTTGACCGCCACCACGGCCGGTTCGGTGAACTCGTGGACGATGGCCAGTGCGGCATTGGCATCGTTGATGTTGTTGTAGGACAGTTCCTTGCCGTGCAACTGCTTCGCGCCGGCGATGGTGTGCAGCGCGGCACCCGGTTCTGCGTAAAAAGCGGCCGTCTGGTGCGGGTTCTCCCCGTAGCGCAGATCTTGCACTTTTTCATAGGTCAGCGTGAGTTTCTCCGGGAACTCCTCGCCGATTTCCTTCGAGAGGTACTGCGAGATCAGCGCGTCGTAGGCGGCGGTGTGACGGAAGACCTTGGTCGCCAACGCCAATTTTTCTTCGCGGGTCAGCGGGGTGCCGGAATCCAGCGACTCCACCACGCGGGCATAGTCACCAGCATCGACAACCACGATCACGTCTTGGTAGTTTTTCGCCGCCGCACGCAGCATCGACGGACCGCCGATGTCGATGTTTTCAATCGCATCCTCGAAGTGGACACCCGGCTTGGAGATCGTCTCCTTGAACGGGTACAGGTTGACGATCACGTAGTCGATCGGCGCGATGTTCAGACCTGCGATCGCCGCCGTATGCTCCTCATTGGAACGGATCGCCAGCAGTCCGCCGAAAATGTTCGGATGCAGTGTCTTCACCCGGCCGTCCATGATCTCCGGGAAGCCGGTCACCTCCGAGATGTTGGTGACCGGGAGACCTGCTTCCTGCAACAATTTATGCGTCCCACCGGTGGAGACGATTTCGACATCGTGACGCACCAGTGCTTGTGCCAACTCCACGACGCCGGTTTTGTCCGATACGCTGATCAGTGCGCGTTTCATGCTCTACATTCCTCCGCTCGTAAAAAGTGCTTTCCCATGCTCCATACGCAGTGAACCGCTAACCAACGCCTTCGTCACTTCTGGAAGCAGTCGATGCTCCACCTCGTGGATTTTCGCTGCCACACTCTCCAGCGTGTCGTCCACGTGCACGCGCACCGTCTCCTGCCGAATGATCGGCCCGGTGTCCATGCCTTCATCGATGAAGTGAACGGTCACGCCGGTGTACTTGACGCCCGCTGCCACCGCGTCCGCAATCGCCGTCGCCCCTGGGAACATCGGCAACAGCGAAGGGTGTACGTTGATCGTGCGACCTGCATACGCCGCGAGAAACGTCGGCCCGCACAACCGCATGTAGCCGGCCAGCACCACATAGTCCACATCGCGCGCTTGCAATTCGCGCACGACTTCTGCCTCATAGTCGCCCTTGGTCGCAAAATCGCGAGGGCGGTAGACGAGCGTCTCGACGCCCGCTTGTTCCGCCCGCTCAATCACCCCTGCACCTGGGCGGTCACAGACGAGACAGGCCACAACGCCTGGGATCGCGCCACTCGCTACGTGATCAAACAGGACCTGAGCGTTTGACCCAGATCCTGATGCAAAAATCGCGAACTTCTTCATGCGATGTCGATCCCCTTCAATTGCACATCCTGCGCACCTTCGATGACGGTGCCGATCCGGAACGCTTCTTCGCCGAGCGCTTCTGCGGCTGCGAGAATCTCGTCCGCTTGCTCCGCCGGAACGATCATCACCATGCCGATGCCCATATTAAAGGTGCGGAACAGGTCATAGTCGCTGACGTTGCCGAGGCGGCGCATCGTGCCGAACACCGCGTGTACCGGCCACGAACCGACTTGAATCTCAGCGGAAACACCCTCTGGCAGCACACGCGGGATGTTTTCAAGGAACCCGCCGCCCGTGATGTGTGCCAACGCGTGGATCTCGAAGCGCTCCAACAAGTTCAGAACCGGCTTGACATACAGACGGGTCGGGGTCAAAAGCTCTTCGCCCAGCGGGCGGCCGATCTCCGGGAAGACATGATCGAGCTCGTAGCCACCGTCTTGGAAAAACAGCTTGCGCACCAGCGAGTAGCCGTTCGAATGGATGCCGCTCGAGGCGAGTCCGAGGATGACGTCGCCGACACGAACGTTCGCCGGGTTGATCATTTTTTCCTTGTCGACCACGCCAACCGTGAAGCCTGCGATGTCGTACTCACCCGGTTGGTACATGCCCGGCATCTCAGCCGTTTCGCCACCGATCAACGCGCAACCGGATTGCTCACAGCCGTCCGCCATGCCTTTTACTACATCCTCGATCACGCCCGGCTCGACTTTGCCCGTTGCAAAGTAGTCGAGGAAAAACAGCGGTTCCGCGCCCATCACCACGATATCGTTCACGCACATGGCAACCGCATCGATGCCGATCGTATCATGGCGATTCATCGCAAACGCCAGCTTCAACTTGGTGCCGACGCCATCCGTGCCCGAGACGAGGACCGGGTTTTGGTATTTGGCAACATCGAGGTGGAACCCGCCGCCAAAGCCGCCGAGCATCGTCGCCACCTCTGGGCGCATCGTCCGGGCGACATGCGTTTTCATGCGGCGCACCGCTTCGTTGCCAGCGTCGATATCGACGCCCGCTGCTTTGTACAGATCGCTCATCTTCCGTTCCTCCGTCCTTAGCCCAAGATCATCTTGGACAGGTCTTCGTAGATTTCCGTCGGGTACTTGCCGGTGAAGCAGGCGTTGCAATGTCCGTGGTCACTGGTGTCTTCGAATCCAAACGCCTTCATCATCGTCGGCTCGCTGAGAAACTCCAGCGATTCCGCGCCGATGTACTCGCGAATTTCCTCGACCGACTTGCGCGAGGCGATCAGTTCCTCTCGCGTCGAGGTGTCGATGCCGTAGAAGCAGGAATGGGTGACGGGCGGAGAAGCGATCCGCACATGAACTTCAAGGGCCCCGGCTTCGCGCAACATCGTGACGATCCGACCCGAAGTCGTCCCGCGCACAATCGAATCGTCGATCAGGACGACGCGCTTGCCTTCGACAATTCTGCGCACCGCATTCAATTTCAGACGCACACCGCGGGCGCGCAGTTCTTGGCTCGGTTGGATGAACGTGCGACCGATGTAGCGGTTTTTGATCAGACCGATCTCATAGGGGATGCCCGATTCTTCTGCGTAGCCGATTGCCGAGGAAATACTCGAATCGGGTACGCCGATGACAACGTCTGCCTCGATCGGGTGTTCACGAGAGAGCAAGCGGCCAAACTCTTTGCGCACGTTGTGGACGTTGAACCCGTCGATGTCCGAGTCTGGGCGTGCGAAGTAGATGTATTCGAAGGTGCAGAGCGCCTTTTTGGCCTGCCCTGCAAAGCGCGTGGACTCGATGCCGTCCTTGGAGATGACGACCATCTCGCCCGGCTCGATGTCGCGCACGAACTCCGCGCCAATCGTGTCAAACGCACAGGATTCCGAAGCCACGCAGTACGCGCCGCCGATCTGCCCCAAGACCATCGGGCGCAGGCCGTTGGCATCGCGCATCGCATAGAGCTTGTCATCAGTCAGGATCACAAACGCATACGCGCCCTTCACGATCGAGAGCGACTCGCGGATGCTCTCCTGCATGTCGTTGCTGTCGGCGCGAGCGATCAGATGCGCCACAACTTCGGTGTCAGACGTCGATTGGAAGATCGCGCCGCGACGTTCCAAGAAGCTGCGCAGTTGGAACGCGTTGACGAGGTTGCCGTTGTGCGCGAGCGCCAAGTTGCCGCGCTGGAAATTGAACACCAGCGGTTGTGCGTTCAGCAGCTGTGAACCACCAGAGGTCGAGTAGCGGACGTGACCGATCCCAGCATGCCCACGACCCAGACGGGACATGTGCTCGCTCGGAATCGCTTCCGTCACCAAGCCCATGCCGCGCTGGTGGTAGAGCGTTTTTCCGTCGATCGTTGCAATCCCCGCCGACTCCTGACCGCGATGTTGCAGCGCGATCAGGGCGAAGTAGGTGAGTTCTGCCGCATTCTCATGACCAAAGATCCCGAATACGCCGCACTCTTCATGCCATTTGTCAAAAAGGTCATCATCCGTCCAAACGTCTAGTTCATGAGACATGGGATGGCCCCTCTCCAAGTCGATTCCAGTTCAGCGACTTTCTCGCTGATCACAGTTTCGCCGTTCACACGGATTTCCAACGCATCGCCGCCGAGGGTGCCGAGCACCGTGGAGGACACGCCCTCTTTTGCAAAAATCGCCTCCACCGCTGCCAGCGCTTCCGGCGCGACTTCCACCAAGATGCGGGAGCCTGCTTCCCCGAACAGCACTTCATCCAGACGTTGGTTCGTGTTCAGTTCAAGTTGCGCGCCGAGCTTGCCGCCGATTGCCGATTCCGCGACCGCGACTGCCAAGCCACCTTCTGCGAGGTCATGCGCCGCGCGGACGTAGCCCGATTGGATCGCGGTGAGCACAGCGGTCTGGACCGCTTTTTCCACGTGCAGGTCGAGCGCCGGAGCATCCCCTGCGGTCAGGCCGTGTACGACGCGCAGGTATTCGGAACCGCTGATGCCCGCGGTGTCGGACGGGCCGACGAGCAGGACGTGATTCCCTGCGGATTTGAAAGTTTGGGTGGTGATATGATCGACGTCCTCCACCAAACCGACCATGCCGATGATCGGGGTCGGGTAGATATCGAGGTCGTTGGATTGGTTGTAGAGCGAGACGTTGCCGGAGATGACCGGTGTGGCCAGCACGACACAAGCTTCGGACATGCCGGCACAGGACTCTTCGAACTGGTAGAAGATCTCCGGTTTCTCCGGGGACGAGTAGTTCAGGCAGTCGGTGACCGCTAGCGGTTTGCCGCCGGAGCAGACCACGTTGCGCGCCGCTTCTGCAATCGCGTGCTGACCCCCGCGACGCGGGTTCAGGTAGACATAGCGACCATTGCCATCGGTACACATCGCCAGTGCTTTGCGCGTGCCACGGATCGTGACGACAGCCGCATCAGAGCCCGGACGGACGGCGGTCGAGGTGCGGACCATGCTGTCGTACTGCTGGTAGACATACTCCTTGGACGCGATCGTCGGCGTGCGGAGCAGGGTGTGCAACGTCGCGTTCAAGTCAGCCGGAGCGGTGATGCTCGCCGGATCGAATTCGAGCGTTTGGTCGAGGTAGGACGGACGAGCGGACGGACGGTGGTAGACAGGCGCATCGTCAACGAGCGTGGTGACGATCATCTCCGCGACAACTTCGTCGCCTTCCTTCAGGCGCAGCATACCATCGTCCGTGACGCGACCGATGACGGTCGCTTCGAGGTTCCACTTTTGGAAAATCTCTTCCGCGATGTGTTCCTTGCCCATCTCCATGACGACGAGCATGCGTTCCTGCGATTCGGACAGCATCAGTTCATACGGGGTCATGCCTTCCTCGCGGCGCGGCACTTTCAGCATGTCGAGTTCGAGGCCAGAACCTGCGCGCGAGGCCATCTCTGCCGACGACGAGGTCAGACCTGCAGCACCCATGTCTTGGATGCCGACGACTGCGCCCGATGCGATCAGTTCGAGGCAGGCTTCGAGGAGCAGTTTTTCCATGAACGGGTCGCCAACTTGCACGGCGGAACGCTCCTTGGAGTGCGGGTCCTCAGTCGAGGCGAACGTAGCGCCGTGGATGCCATCGCGACCGGTGCGAGCGCCGACGGCGAGCACCGGGTTGCCAACGCCAGAGGCGGTGCCAGTTGCGATCTCGTCATGGGTGAGCAACCCGACGCACATCGCGTTGACCAGCGGATTGTATTTGTAGCGGTCATCAAAAACGACCTCACCGCCGACCGTCGGGATGCCGATGCAGTTGCCATAGCCCGCGATCCCGGCGACGACGTTGTTGAACAAGTAGCGGTTGTGGGCATTGTCCGGCCCTTCGATCTCACCGAAACGCAGCGAGTTGAGCAGCGCGATCGGGCGAGCGCCCATCGTGAACACGTCGCGGATGATCCCGCCGACGCCAGTTGCTGCGCCTTGGTAGGGTTCGATGGCAGACGGGTGGTTGTGCGATTCGATCTTGAAGGAAACGGCGAGGTTGTCGCCGATGTCGATGATGCCTGCGTTCTCGCCCGGGCCTTGCAGAACGTGCGGGGCTTGGGTCGGGAACTTTTTCAAAACCGGACGGGAGGACTTGTACGAACAGTGTTCCGACCACATGACGGAGTAGATGCCCGTCTCGACGTAGTTTGGTTGGCGGCCCATCAGGCTGACGATCTTGGTGTATTCCTCATCGTTCAGACCGAAAGTACGGTAGATTTTTTCCTCGGCGATCTGTTGCGGAGTCGGTTCATTACGCACGTTGTCGGCCCTCCCAAGACTTCAAGATCGATGTAAATAGTGCCTTGCCATCTGCTGATCCCAGCCACTCGTGTACGGCGCGTTCCGGGTGCGGCATCATGCCGAGCACGTTGCCAGCTTCGTTGCAGATGCCCGCGATGCGCTCGATGGAACCGTTCGGGTCGCACTCGAAGTAGCGGAACACGACTTGGTTGTTCGCGTTCAGTTTCGCAATCGTCTCTTCGTCGGCGTAGTAGCTGCCTTCTCCGTGCGCGATCGGGATGTTGATCACGTCGCCTTTTTTGTAATCGCTGGTGAAGGCGGTATCGGCATTCTCCACGATCAGCGGCGAGATTTCACAGCGGAATTGCAGGTGGTCGTTGTGGCGAAGTGCGCCTGGCAGCAGGCCCGATTCGGTGAGAATCTGGAAGCCGTTGCAGATGCCGATCACGAACTTGCCTTTCTCAGCTTCGCGCTTGACAGCCTCCATGACCGGAGAGAAGCGAGCGAGCGCGCCGGAGCGCAGGTAGTCACCGTAGGAGAAGCCCCCCGGCACGAGGATGCAGTCGTAGTCGGACAGGTCTGCGGTGGTGTGCCAAACCGTGTCGACCGGTTGGCCGAGCACGTCTTCCACCGCTTTGACAGCGTCGATGTCACAGTTGGAGCCCGGGAACACCAGTACGGCAAACTTCATTTTTTACGCCTCCATCAAAACGAATTCGTACTTCTCGATGACCGTGTTGGCGAGCAGTTTTTCACACATTTCCGTGATGCGTTCCTCTGCGACTGCCTTGTCGGTGGTGTCGATTTTGATTTCGAGGTATTTGCCGATGCGAACGTCCGTGACTTCATCATAGCCCAGCGCGTGCAGGGACTTGGTGACAGCAGAACCTTGCGGGTCGAGAACGGATGCTTTGAGGGTCACGTGGATGCGTGCGATCATCATACTTCTACTCCTCCCAGTCGGCGCAACATTTCTTGGTACGCTTCTTCCACTCCACCGAGATCGCGGCGGAAGCGGTCTTTGTCGAGCTTCTCCATGGTATCTGCGTCCCAGAAACGGCAGGTGTCCGGGGAGATCTCGTCGGCGAGGATCAGGTCGCCTGCCGGGGTGATGCCGAATTCAAGCTTGAAGTCGACGAGGATGACGTTGCGTTGCTTCATGTAGTCGACGAGGATGTCGTTGATCTGACGGCCATATTGCTCCATTTTTGTGGTGATGTCCTTGGTCGCGAGTTCGAGCACTTCGATGTGCGAATCGTTGATCAACGGATCGCCAAGGTCGTCATTTTTGTAGTAGAACTCGACGACCGTTTTCGGGAGGACTGTTCCTTCCGGCAGGCCGAGGCGTTTGGCAAGCGAGCCGGCGGCGACGTTGCGCACGACAACTTCCAGCAGGACGATCTCGACTTTTTTGACGAGCTGTTCGCGGTCGTTGAGCTTCTCCACGAAGTGGGTCGGGATGCCGCGGGAGTTGAGCATTTCCATGAAGATCGTGGAAATCGCGTTGTTCAGTTGGCCTTTGCCTGTGATCTGGCCTTTTTTCTCACCGTTGAATGCGGTAGCGTCGTCTTTGTATTCCACAATATAGAGATCGTCATGTTCGGTGACGTAGACTTTTTTCGCCTTGCCTTCGTAGAGCATTGCACCTTTAGTAGCCATGAGGGGAGAACCTCCTGAGTTTGAGTTAGGATGTCGTATGAGAAACTTGCGGGACTTTCCACCCTGTCCTTCCACGGTCAAGTAAGTTAGACAGCAGCAGGGAAAGTCCCAGGGAAAACGTCCCGGTTGCGTTGCGCTCCGGTTCGATCGATTCGCGGACTCTTCGTCGGAGTCCGTTTGTTGTACTTGGGTTAGTTCGACAGGTAGGCGTCTACGCCGATCGTTTGCAGTTTCTCGTCCTTGGCTTTCACTTCCGTCGCGAGTTGTTCGCGGTAGGTGAGGAGGCGTTCTGCGAGTGCGTCATCGCCCGTGGCGAGGATTTGCGCGGCCAGCAGGCCCGCGTTGAAGGCGCCGTTGATCGCGACGGTTGCAACCGGGATGCCCTTTGGCATCTGGACGATCGCGTAGAGGGCATCGAGCCCTTGGATCGCGCCGCCTTGGATCGGAACGCCGATCACAGGCAGTGTGGTGCAGGCTGCGACGACACCCGGCAGATGGGCGGCCAAGCCAGCACCTGCGATGATCGCGCCGAATCCGTTTGCTTTTGCCTCGCGTGCGAGGCCCATCGTTTTATCCGGCACGCGGTGTGCCGAGGAGATGCGCATCTCCGTCTCGACGTCCAGCGCAGTCAACGCTTTTGCCGCTTCGTTCATGATCTTGAGATCGGAATCACTGCCCATGAGAATCAATACTTTTTTCGCCATGTTGTTGTCCCTCCGTAGTCGCATCGTAAAGTATGGTCATGCAAAAAAGCCCAGCTGGGTAGACTTCGCTCTATTGTTCTACCATAGAGTGAAACCTACCCGCCTGGGCTTTTGTCCCTTCGGTGTCATGTCCGTCCATCACAGGCGGACATTCGAATCGCTCGGTCCAAGCCTTTGCCCATGCAGGCAAAGCGGAACCCTAGATTCGCTTTCAACTCGTAGTCCGGCAATTTCCGGTTGCCAGGTAGAGACGCTCGGGCCAGATTCCCAAGCATATACGAGATATTAAGTTTTGTTGTACTGTCTACTACAAGAATACCACTCTAGCATTTCACAGTCAACAAAAACCGAACATTACGTGTGAGGTTTTTCGTAACGTTCGATATTTTGCACCTTGCTCAAAACCCGTCATAGTGCGACGGGAGCTGCCATAGACTGTAGCACTACGCTTACGGAGTGATGACAGCATGACGCGCACCTTTCGAATCCGTGATCCGCAACGCTACTTGTTCCTGTCGCTTTTGTTCCCATTAGTCCCGATGACGCTGGCGATCATCCAACCAGCGTGGACATTCAATTTAATCGTATTGATCACGTTTTTCCTCGTGTTGATGTTTCGCACGGTGTTGCGCACGCGCGAGTTCGCGGTGGGCGACCAGCACTTGCGCATCGACCGCGGGCGTTTCCAGCAACGATACCACCACGAGGAGATCTACGAATTTTTTCTGGTCAAAAACAATGCCCTCGTGATCCGGCTGGAGCAACGCAATCGAGTCATCCGTTTGCATGTCGATGATTATGCAGCCGCCCTGCGCGCACTGGAAGAGTTTTCGCGCCGGCATGCCATCCCGCTGACCGATCGGCGGCCGCGGGCGCGGGTGGAGTATTGGCGATGAGTAGAAGTCGTTTTCCTGTCGATACTGCTAGGGATCGGGCCGGAACGGAGGGGCGAGATGTTTTGGAAGCGCATTGCGAGGAAAGCACAAGTTCTAGACCATCGGTTCCTTGAAATTGCAGACGGTCACGGGATTGAGATTCTCCACATTCAAACCAGCAAGTCGATCCTCCCCGCCAAGCCAGGCTACTCCTTTGAAATCGTAACAAAAAAAGAGCCCAAGTAAGGGCTCTTTTTGTTGAGTGCAAAGTAATCTATAGTATAATGTTATTTGCACTCATTCTGATGCGGGAGGCGCACTGATGAAGCCGTTTTTCACGAAGCTTTGGGGGTTGATCCAAAGTTCCCCCATACTGGCGATTTTCGTCGGAGAGGTGATCGCTTCCTTGATCGCAGATACGAAGTCGATCGCGACGTTGTTCGGGATTCCCTTCGCCTATCTAGGCGTGGAACTGCTTCCCGGAGATACGACCCCAGACATTTTGAAGATTCTCTATTGGGTGCTCTGCACGGCGATCTACTATGCTGTGTTGATGAGCCTCTACCGACTGTTTCGACTGCTCATCCCCCAAAAAGTCCCCCCGCAGCAGCAGCCTCTTGTGGCGCCGAAATTGGAGCTCTACATAAACGAAATTGCTACCGCGATGGAGGTCATCGAACGGGATGATGTCACAGATGATCAATCTGTGGCGGCCCTCGAAGACTTGTTAAGCCATGTAGGGGATATGATCTTGGATTCCTTCAAAGGGATTCCGTTACCTAAATTTCGGTACGCTTTTCTCGTTGGCGATGACCAAGACAAATTCACAATGGTGAGTGTTGGTAGACGAAGAACTCTGGTACACCATGACATGGACGCGATCGACTGGGTCTTAACACACTTCAACGGAACCCACTATCTCAAAGGCAATTTGATGCAATCGGTTCCAAGGCACGACATGGAAGCGATCGGTCTGGTCAGGAATCAAGGCACGCGGCTCCAATTCGGGTTTGTCATTTTCATTCCCAAAGCCGAGGCCTTGACCGAAGAAGCTGTCCTGAAGTTCTATGCCTCCGTATCTGCGGTTCAACTCATTACCTACATGGACAAGCTTATGAATATAATGGTAAAATACAAAGTAAGGATGGAAGGAGGACGATCGTCATGATGGTCATTAAAAAACATAACGGTACCACCGAGCACGGAACGGAGTACGCAGTTGTGGTTGCGAGAACGTCCAAGTCCATTCTTCCTGCCCGACACACCACCTTCACCACCTTCCTAGCAAACGTCCATGAGAACCACACACCAATACCGCCGAGAAAGTCTTGGCCGCTGTTACAATGGCTGGACCACTTCTTCCGGCTCTAATTCTTTCATTGCTCGCAAAGCCCCTCGTGGGCTTTTTTTACTACGCTTAAAAAGGCTGAGTGCGACGTGCGCACTCAGCCTTTTCTCGTTTCGACTTGCTACGCTCTACACCAAGTTGATCCCGCTGGCCTGCTTGTCGATGATTTTCCGCATCAACGCGCCCAGATGCGCACCCGCCTCCAACGGTGGTGTGCCCTGCTGCGAGATGTTCGAGATCACCATGCGCTCGGCTTCGATCGTGCCCTTGCGCGGTTGGTAGCAGAAGTATGCGGAGAGCGACGCCGGGTTGGCAAGTCCAGGGCGTTCCCCGATGAAGATCACCACCGCCTTGGGCTTCAACAACTCCCCGACCTCGTCCATCAACGCAACGCGTCCATTCTCGATGTAGAATGCCTGCGGTACGGACAGCCCGTATTGTTTGCAAGATTGCAAAAAAGCAGGATACACATCGGAGATGTTCTCATTGATCGCTTCCGAACTCAGCCCATTGGAGATCAGCACTTGCACATCCGCACCTTGGGTGCCTTTTTCCACCAGCAGTTCAGCACTGTCCGGGTGCAACAGGCGGCCTAAGTCTGGACGCGCCAGGTAGATTTTCTTGGTCTCGGCAGCACGCGACTGCAACCAGACGAGGTCGAACGGCTCTAACACCTGGGGATTCACATCACCAAACACCGTATCCATCGCCGCCGCATGGTCTGCCCACATCTTGAGCATCGCCTGCGTGCTCGGTCGCATCACAGACCCGCCCACATGCAGACGGGCTGGTGTGGACTTCAACAACTGTTCCAGTTGACTCGACATCCTCTTACCTCCCTCCGACCAAGACGCGCAGGTCGCCTGCCCGCTCGGACGGTCTGCCCTCATGGAACAGCCCGCGAGCGCTCAACCAACGCGCAAAGTCGTGACCCGGTTTCTTGCCAAGCGTTTGCCGCAACGACGCGATGTCTTGGAAGGACAGCGACTGGTAGTTCAACATACAGTCATCCCCCATCGGGATCGCGATCAGATATTGCACCCCTGCTGCTGTCAGCAACACGCCGAGGTTCTCCATGTCGTTCTGGTCGGAAGCGATGTGACTGGTGTAGCAGACGTCCGCGCCCATCGTCAGGCCGTGCATCTTGCCCATGAACACATCCTCCAGCGCATTGCGGATGATCTGCTTGCCGCTGAAGGTGTACTCCGGCCCCATAAAGCCTGTCACCGTGTTCAGCAGGAACGGATTGTAGCGTCTCGCCATCCCGTAGCAACGCGATTCGAGCGTCAACTGATCCACCCCGTGATGCGCCTCGGCCGACAACTCCGAACCTTGCCCCGTCTCAAAGTACATCCGGTTCGGCCCATACGTCCGCCCACGGCGACTGTGCGCCTTTGCCAACTCATACGCTTCGTCCATCATCGCGACAGAGATCCCAAACGACTTGTTCCCCGCTTCCGTACCCGCGAGACTTTGGAAAAAAAGGTCACAGGCCGTACCGGCTTCTGCGACTTTCATCTGGGTGGTGATGTGAGAGAGCACCGAGCATTGCGTCGGGATGCCTTCCTTCTCCACCACTTCGTTCATCACATCAAAAAGTCGCTTCACGCTCTCGAAGGTGTCGATGACCGGGTTGATCCCGATCAACGCATCGCCCACGCCAAAGGACAGTCCCTCATACATCACCGCCCGCACCCCATCCGGGTCATCGGACGGGTGGTTCGGCTGCAAGCGCGAGGCGAGCGTGCCCTTGTGTCCGATCGCCGTGCGGCAACTGGTGATCGCGTTGATTTTTCCCGAGACGTGGATCAAGTCGAGGTTCGACATGATCTTGGCCACCGCCGCGATCATCTCGCTGGTCAGGCCTTTGGAGATGTGCAGGATGTCCTTGCTGTTGGTCTCTGGATGCACCAACCACTCCCGCAGACCGCTGACCGTCGTGCCCGCCCACTGCCGGTAGACGCTCTCGTCGACCGCTTCCTCGATGAGACGCGACACTTCGTCCTGTTCGGGTGGGATCAGCGGGTTGTTGCGGATGTCGGAGAGGGTGATTTCACTGAGCAACCATTTGGCCGCGATGCGCTCCTGACTGCTTCTCGCGGCGAGTCCTGCGAGCTGGTCGCCAGATTTCTCCTCGTTGGCTTTGGCGAACAGGTCTTTGAGGTCGGCAAATGTATAGTGGGCTCCTTGCAGGGCGGTCGTCAGCTTCATCGTAAAACCCCTCTCTCTTCGCGTTGGGTTTCGCTTGGAAACACGAGCGTTTTCACGACGAGCGGCACGACACCGCTCTCCAGCGGGGCTCCGACGTCGATGTAATCGCCGTGACCGAGTTCCACTTGATCCAGACAGATCAGCGTCTGCCCCGTCCGCAACGCCGCAATGCTTTGTCCGAGCACCAGACCGAGGTCCTCCTCCATCGCGATGACCTCCCAACCGCTCAAGGAAGCGAGCGCTCCCGCCAACCGGGTAATTTTCGCAAAGGACATCCGCGCCGGCAGGTCGCTCACGTACAACGCCCACGGTGCGGGAAGCAATGCGTTGGAGACGACGCTTTCCAAGTAGGTCAGCAGTTGCTCCTCCGATTCTTCCAGCGTGAAGCCTGCCAACGAGCACGGCAGCACGGGGATGTTTTTGAGCGGCAGTTCTTCTGGTGTGAGGTACACGGTTGCGCCGCTGACCTCGATGCTTTGCACGCCCGCGCCGATGACGGTGGCACGTCCGGCGTTTTCAGCGACCCGGACGTTTTTGGCCAACAGTTCGGGAGCGGTGACCAGCGCCTCGGCCAACGGGCGACCAAAATCGGTGAACGCCAGCACTTGTTCCTCCAGACTCGCCGGAACGCCGCCAGACAGCATGACGTCCTGTACGTCATCTGGCCAGTTCGGTTCATGGCCGAGCAGCAGGAGGCGGTCGGTGTCGTTCATCTGCTTGCGGATGCAACGGATCAGGGTATCGCGAACCGGAGCGGTCAACTCGTGTAGCAGAGCATCCGTCAGTTCGGTTCCAAGGGGCACGGGCAGCCCCAGTCTATCGAGATAGCGTTGGAACGGCTCGGCGATCCGTGTGACGCGCTGGGTCGTCTCGTCCCAGATCAGCATCTTGCCGCCGATGTGCAGCGTGCAGGTGCCGACCACGACTCCGTTGGTAAACACTGCCAGATTCGCCGTCCCTCCACCAATATCCACATTGACCACCGTGCGTCGGGTGTCTTCGGACCATTGGGCCGCCCGAGCACCGCGTCCGGCGAGAATTCCTTCCAAGTCTGGACCTGCCGTGGCGACGACAAAAGCGCCTGCTCGTTCGGCAAGTGAAGCGACGACCGCTTTGGCGTTGGTGCGGGTCGCGGTCTCACCGGTGATGATCACCGCGCCACTGCCAACGTCAGTCGGGACGATGCCTGCCACCGCATACTCTGCGGCGAGCAACTCTTGAATTGCGGGGATGTCTACTTCATCCGGTGTGCGCAAAGGGGTTTGAAACATCCGGCTCTGGTGGAACACGGTGCGCTGAACAACTTGCACGCGCGGCATCCCGCCAAATCTCGCTACATTTTCCAAATACAATCGGGAGATGACTAGCTTCGTGGTGGAACTGCCAATGTCCAATCCGACAGAAATGATTTCGTCCAAATCGATTCCCTCCCTGAGGGCATTTTTGATCTCATTACCTGCGTTACTAGTACGAGTCTATTATATCATTCGATAAGCATCATCTTAATACAACAATGGGCAAATTGGAATATGTACATGTGTACATTAAAGTTAATCCGACATGATACGACTTACTACGACTTTCTCCTACATAATAAATGCCATCCTCAAAACGCTACTTGTTCTAAGCCCCCTACCCGACTCATAACATTCGAGCATAGAAACTTCCGCTGGAGGGGGTCTGATATGTTGCTCTCCGAGTATCTTCATACTTTGCCGCTGTATCACATCGCTGACCTCTATGACACGCTGTATCAGCCGAGCGTACCCCATGCGTACACGGAGGACGAGTACCGCCAAGCGGTGGTGAGCTATTGGAACAACCCGCAGAATTGGGATGCGCTGGTTGGCGCGCTGTCTGTGACGGAACGGCAGACGTTGACGAGGCTGGCGTTGCAGGAGCGCTGTGAGATCGATGCCTTTCTGGAGGAATTGAACAGCATCGGGCTGGTGGTGTTGCACCGGGAAGTGAACCGCTTTGTAGTGCCGGATGATGTGCGAGTCTGGCTGTTGGAACGGCTGCCGAGTTTGCAGGATCGCCTGCAAGCCCAGGAGCAGGCAGACCCAGATGGCACAACGCCGGTTTGATGGTTTGGAGGAGGCGAACGAGGATGAAGCGGCTTTGGATCGTGCTGGCCTTTCTGGTTGTGATCGGGGTGGCCTTTTATTTGTACTACCAACCTGCATAAAAAAATCGCCCGTCACGCTCCTCGGAGCGTGCGGGCGATTCTTTTTCAACTCCTACTGCCCAGCCAAGAACACATACCGAGCAACCGCCAACACCGCGATCACCCACATCAGCCAGTGTACTTCGACTTTCTGGGTCTTGTCCTTGCCAAACGCGTTGCGCGCACCGTTCAAGATCACAAAGGCAACTACACCGATCGAGATCCCGTTTGCAATCGAGTAGGTGAACGGCATCAGCGTGATCGTCAGGAACGCTGGCATCGCGATCCCGAAGTCTTCCCACGCGATGTGGCGAACCGAACTCATCATCAGCACCCCGACGATGATCAGCGCCGGAGCGGTTGCCGCATCCGGAATGATCGCCGCAAACGGAGCCAACACCACGATCGAGAGCAAGAACATGATCCCGGTCGTCACGGCTGTCAAACCCGTGCGTCCGCCCGACTCAATCCCCGCCGCCGACTCGATGTAGGCGGTCATCGGGGTGACGCCGAGCAACGCCCCGATCGAAACCCCTGCACCGTCGACGAACATCGCACGGGACAGGCGCTTCTCCCCATCCGGGCGGTTCAGCAGACCCGCACGTTGCGCGGTGCCGACCAGCGTCCCGAAGGAGTCAAACAATTCCACGAACACCATGACGATGACCACTTCCCAGAACAGTCCGCTGCCCAGCATGCTGAAGTCCAGCTTCCCGACCGCCAGATCGGAGAAATTCGGGAGGAACGAGGTCGTGGACAGCTTGTCAATCTGCGTCACGCCCATCGGAATCCCGATCAAGGTCGTGAGCACGATCGAGATCAACAGCGCCCCACGGATGCGCAGCGTGGTCAACACGCCCGCGATCAACAGGCCGATCACCGTCAGCGCCGCCGCTTTGTTCGCAACAAAATTGGCGATGCCAATGTTCCATTCAAAGAACAGCAAGTTCACAGCCGGCGCGCCTGCTTTGATCGCCTCTGTCGACGGACCGCCAATAAACGTCACGCCGGAAATTTCCCCAAGTTTCAAACCGATGAATGTAATGAAGAGACCGATACCTACCGTAATCGCATACTTCAAGGAATCAGGTAACGCTTTGACCAGCATCTGACGGAAGCCAGAGATCGTCAACAGGATGAAGAAGATCCCCGAGACGAAAACCGCCCCCAAGGCCACCTGCCACGTCATCGTGCCCCCCTGTGCCGCGACGACTGCAAAGTACGCATTCAACCCCATACCCGGTGCCAAGCCGACCGGGAAGTTGACGAACAGACCCATCATCAGCGTGACCAGACCTGCGCCCAACGCGGTGGCAAAAAACACCGCGTTCTCGCTCATCCCCGTGCCTTTGAGAATCGACGGGTTCAAAAACAGAATATACGCCATCGTGACGAACGTGGTGATCCCGGCGATGATCTCGGTGCGCGGGTTGGTGCCATGTTCGCCAAGCTTAAAGTAACGTTCGAACATTGAGTGTGCCCTCCTCGTAGATGCCTGTACCCGTTCTCTCTATTCCCACTCAATCGTAGCCGGCGGCTTCGACGTGATGTCGAGCACGACCCGGTTGATGTCGCCCACTTCATTGACAAGGCGCGTCGACAACCGCTCCAGCACATCATACGGAATCCGAGCCCAGTCGGCCGTCATGCCATCGCGCGAGGTCACAGCACGGATGCCGATCGTGTACGCATACGTGCGTTCATCCCCCATGACACCAACCGACTTGATGTCCGGCAGCACCGCAAAGTATTGCCAGATCTCACGGTCAAGCCCGGAGCGCTTGATCTCATCGCGCACAACCCAGTCTGCGTCGCGCAGGATTTCCAATTTCTCTGCCGTCACATCACCGATGATGCGGATCGCCAGACCCGGACCTGGGAACGGTTGACGCCAGACGATCTCGTCCTTGATCCCCATCTCAGAACCTGCTGCCCGCACTTCGTCCTTGAACAATTCCTTCAGCGGTTCGGTCAGTTGGAACTGCATGTCCTCCGGCAGACCGCCGACGTTGTGGTGCGACTTGATCGTTGCGGCTGTCGCGGTGCCCGATTCGATGATGTCGGTGTAGAGCGTGCCCTGTGCGAGGAAGTCAAAGTGTCCGAGCGATTTCGACTCTTCCTCGAAGACGCGGATAAACTCCTCGCCGATGATCTTGCGCTTGCGTTCCGGGTCGGACACGCCTGCCAAACGGTTCAGGAAGCGTTCACGCGCATCAATTTTCACCACGTTCATCTGGAACTCGCCTGCAAACATCTCCATCACTTGCTCCGCTTCATCCTTGCGCAACAGACCGTGGTCGACGAACATGCAGGTCAAGTTATTGCCGATCGCCCGATGGACGAGCACAGCCGCCACCGAAGAGTCGACGCCGCCAGAAAGTGCGCAGAGCACTTTTTTGTCCCCGACTTGTTCCTTGATTTTGGCGATCGCCATCTCCACGAACGAAGCGGACGTCCAATCTCCCGACACTTCGCAGACGTTATAGAGGAAGCGGCGCAATTGGTCTTGGCCGAATTCCGAGTGGTTGACTTCGAGGTGGTACTGCACCGCATACAGTTTGCGCGCCGCATCGCTCATCGCCGCGACCGGGCACGTTTCCGTGGTGGCATCGATGCGGAAGCCGTTCGGAACGGAGACGACCTTGTCCGAGTGGCTCATCCAAACCTGTTGCTTTTGCGGTTGTTCGTGGAACAGCACACCGTCAGTCGCAACATCGATCATCGATTTGCCATACTCGCGCACGGCCGCACGCTCCACCTTCGCTTCGAAGTGATGCGCCATCAGTTGCATCCCGTAGCAGATGCCGAGGATCGGTACGCCGAGTTCAAAAAGGGCCGGGTCGACCTTCGGTGCTCCCTCGCCATAGACGCTGTTCGGGCCGCCGGAGAAGACGATGCCTTTGAGGTTGTATTTCTTCAACTCTTCTGCTGTTGTCGAGAAAGGCAGCAGTTCTGAGTACACGTTCAATTCACGAATCCGTCTGGTGATCAACTGATTGTATTGCCCGCCAAAGTCGAGCACGATAACGATCTCACGGTTTTCCACTGGGCCAACTCCTATCCATATATCTAGCTACAAAAAAAACACCTGTCCTCAACTCGATCTACCTTAGTATGGGATTTTCACCCACAGGTATACGAGGAGAACAGGTGCAGATGTCCAGTTTCGGGCCTGCACGATGTCGAACCTCGTAGTCGGCACTTTACGGGAGCCGGTAGAGACTGCCGGGCCATATCCCCGACAATATACGAGACATCTTACTACTTCGACATCATTCTACTGCAAAAGACGAACAATCGTCAACAGTTAATGTTCCATTGTTCGTTATCTGACTATTTGCGGCGTTTTTGACGACCCGCTTTGCGCACCAGACGCGTCCAGAGTTCGCGGAGTTGTCCACGATCTTTGGCACTGACTTCCCGCGCCTGTCCATAGCGGACGCGCTCGAACAGCTTCGCGAGCGGCACCATCTCCCGGCCCCCAAACCCACGGTTGCTCGTCAGATGCTCCGCGTACTCGCGCAATGTCATGTCCTTCTGGCGACGCCAGCCCAGACGATCCAAGACATAAAACAGACGCGCCAGTGCGTTGAGCACGACATCCCCTTCGCCTTTGTAGGCGCGGCGCAAGTAGTAGGCGGTGACCAGACGGCGGCGGTTGAACACGGCAGCCATCAAGCCTGTCAGCAACGCATACCCCGTGTACTGACCCACTGCTTTCCAATCGATCTCGAAACTCGAAGCCGTTGCGTTGTTGGTGTCTTGCGTTTCTTCCTTGTCCCGCTTGGGCGTGGTGTCCGGCAGCGGGATCGGTGCCAGCGTCTCTTGATCCGGCTTGTAGTTGCGCTTCATGTTGAACGTAGCGGTCGGCTCGAACGCCACCCAGCCGATCTGGTCAAAGTACAACTCCGGCCAGGAGTGGGCGTTTTTGTTTTTCACAACGTACTTGTACTCGCCCTCGACGTCGCTTTTGTACGTCAGGTCGGCGTCCCCGTTGGTGAAGCCCTTGACCCAGCGCGCCGGCATCCCGAGCGTGCGGGCGAGCACGACCATCGAAGACGAGAAGTGGTCGCAATAGCCATGCTTGGAATCGAACAGGAACTGATCGACAAAGTCTTGGTTTTCCTTGGGCACTGGCACATTTTCCGTGTCATAGGTGTAGGTTTGGCGCAGGTAGGACTCGATGGCAAGCGCTCGCTCATACGGTGTCTTGGCATCCTTGGTGACGTCCTTCGCCAGATCCTTCACCCGCTGTGGCAACGTGACCGGCAGCGAGACGTAGGTTTCCATCGCGCGGGTGATCTGCGGAACGTTCGCCCCTCGCAAGACCTTTTCATCAAAAAACGGCACTTGCGAGTCGACCGTGTACTGGTCGCCTTTTTGCAACGTCGTCAGGTCGAAGCGTGAATCGATGCCGCTGTAGCGGGTCTGCTCCGACTGGTTTTGCATGTTCTCAATGTTCGTCATCCGGTACTGGTTGAACACCACCGGCACCATGTCTTGTTCAAAGGAGAAGGTCTGCTGAACCGTCTTGGTCTCGAGCGTCGTGAACTGCGTGCTCTCCGGGCCGCCGACCACACCCTTGAAGATGAGCGACGAACTGCCCGATTCATACGCCTGAAACTGACTCAAGTCCTGATTGGCGGAGATCGGAATGCCCAGCGAGCCAGACAGCCAGCCTTTGCCGGTGTAGGTTACTTTTGCTTCCCCGCGGAAGTAGCCCTCCGCCGCGGTCGTCACCGTGAAGACCTCGGTGTCGTCCATCTCAAACGGCCCGCCCAATTGGCGGTCATCGGTGCCATAGCCGATTTTTTGATGAACAGGCCCGTCGCCGGTCTTGCCTTTGATGTAGGCGACCGGGTCCGGCCAGGACGGGGTCGCTTTTTTCGGAGCAGCCGAAGCGGTGCCGACGACGACCAGCGAAATCACCAGCGTCCAGACCAGCCATTCGGCCGGCCAGCCCTTCAAGCGCAGCGGCATCCGGGCGATGCGCTCGATCAGCGGCAGTTGCATGAAGGCGAGCACCAGCAGGCCAATCAGCAGGAACAGCACGATCTGCCACTTCGCATCTTCGACAAAAAACGTATCCAACACGCCCAGCCCGACCGATCCGAGCAACAGGAACAAAAACATCCAGATCCGGTAGCGCAGGCACTGGCGGAACGTCGACTGCAACACCATCAGGGCAAGCAAAAAGCCGGTCGTCCGCGCCGACTCGGCCAACATCGGCAACGAGACCGAGGACAGTCCGCGAATCGCGTAATACAGGTCGCGCAGCCAAGAGTTGACCCACATCGTATCGAAAAACGAACCGCCGTAGTACGACACTTTTACAAACACGACGAACGCGACCAGTTTCCCCACCGCTCGCAGGAGCCAATGCCCGAACGCATAGTCGATGAGAAACAAGATGCCGAGGAACCAAGCGAATGGGGCAATACTCGGCATCAAGGTCGCTTCGCCAAACGGGATCAAGATCTGGAGCATCCACGCCCAGACCAGTGCAAACAGCACCAGTTCGCGCATCGAGCTGCCCGTGATCCACCTAGCCGTTCGAAGCATAGCCCATCGGCCCCCTTACTACATCGTCCAATTCGTTTTCGTCGCGGATCAGATGGGTAGCGACACCGAGCGTCGCCAGCTTGCCGATCCGCACATGGTCCGCCTCTTCCAGTTGGCGGCCGCCGATCAGATAGAACAGTTCGGCTTTGATCTTGCGGTGTTCGAGGAAGCCGATCACCTGCACCAGTTTGTCATCGACCACCGGGGTCAGCAACACAGCGGTGCTCCCCCGACTGAGGTAGTTGGCTTCGCGCAGCAGGGCGTCGTGAAAATCGTCTGCGCCATCCGGCTGGACGATCGCGAGGTGCTCGATGATCCGCATGTACTGCTCCAAGTTGCGGCTTTGTGGGATCGTCATGCGCTCGCGACCGTAAGAGACGAGGCCGACAGAGTATTTTTTCGTAATCGCGTATTTGGCGAGCGAGGCACAGGCGGTGACACCCGTTTCAAACAGTTGGTTGGAACTGCCGTGGTACGCTACCTCCGACCGATTCAGGAAAAACATCAAGTCGTTGGTGACATGCAACTCGAATTCCTTGGTCTTTAACTCGCCTGTTCGTGCGGTCGCTCGCCAATGGATGCGCGACAGGCGGTCGCCCGGTGCGTACTCGCGCACGCCGATGACATTGCTGGAATCCTGCGACATGCGGTTCTGGGCAAACGAACTGCCGGCGTTGAACTTGTTGACCGTGTACCAATGTTTGATCGGGATCACTTTCGGGTAGACGGTGACATCGTCGAAGCGGTGATGGACGATTTCTTTTTTGAAAAGACCGAACAAGTCGCCCGTCGTCAGGTAGGTGTCGCCTAGCGTGTACTTGCCACGCGGCATGTTCGGCAGGGTGTAGGTCAGACGGAGTTTCTTATGGAAGCCGGGGAAATGCAGTTCGCGGTTCGAGCTGCTCTGCAACAGCAGGCGGGTCGGCAACGCATCCTCGATCACCATCCACGGCAACGGCCAGCGGCTCTCGATCTCCACCATGATGTCGACTTCGAGCGACTGCCCGGCGGAGAGCTTATGCGAGGACAGGTTGCGCGTGCTCTTGGAGCGGCGCAGGGCGAGCCGCGATGTGCCCCACTCGTAGAACGCGAGCAGGAACACGCTGTAAAACAGAAACCACGGGGCGAACCCGCCTTGGAACTTCCCGTAGGCGAAGGTCACGGCGAGCAAAGTCAGCCAGAGGAGATAGCGTCCGGTTGTTTTCCACACAGCCTATCTCACCTTCTCGCGGGTCACTGGCACCGGGATGCCCTTCAAGATATCGACCAGCACTTGGTCGACCGTCTGCCCGCCGAGCCGGGCTTCTGACTTGAGGATGATGCGGTGGCCAAGCGTCACCGGCACGAGTTGCTTGATGTCATCCGGCACGACGTAGGTGCGTCCGAGGATGAACGCCAGCGCTTGGGCAGCGCGGAACAGGCCCAGCGAGCCACGCGGGGAGGCCCCGAGGTAGACCGCTTGGTGCTTGCGGGTTTCGGTGGTGATGGTGACGATGTATTCGCGAATCGATTCTTCGACATGGACTTCGCGGACTTTTTTCTGCAAATCTTGCAGGGTTTCGAGGTCGGTGACTTGCGAGATCGAATCGATCGGATGGGCGAGTTGTTGGCGGCCGAGCATGTCGATTTCATCCTGCTGCGACGGGTAGCCGAGGTTGAGTTTTAATAGGAAGCGGTCGAGTTGTGCCTCTGGCAACGGGAACGTGCCTTCATATTCAATCGGGTTCTGGGTCGCCATGACGAGGAACGGCGACGGCAGGCGGTAGGTGGTGCCATCGACGGTGACATTGGACTCCTCCATCGCTTCCAGCAACGCCGATTGCGTTTTCGGAGAGGTGCGGTTGATCTCGTCGGCGAGCACGACGTTCGCCATGATCGGGCCTGGACGAAACTCGAAGTCGGCCGTTTTTTGGTTGTAGATCGAGATGCCCGTCACGTCGGACGGCAAGAGATCGGGTGTGAATTGGATGCGCTTGAACGAGCAGCCGAGGGTTTTGGCCAGCGAGCGCACCAGCATGGTTTTGCCAACGCCCGGTACGTCTTCTAATAGTACGTGCCCGTCACACAACAGCGCGACCAGACACAATTGCACAGCGCGGGATTTGCCGACGATCACATGCTCGACATTGGTCACCACATCCGCCAACACTTGGTGCGGGTTATCAAATTCACGATTGACGAGTTCTTTGTCACTATATTGCATCATTCGCACAGTCCTCCAATTTAGAAAACTTCCAATATCATCCTGTTTTCTACTTCTGCACGCCTAAGTCTAAATCCTTCCGATACGAAGTCTACATAATCTAAGAGTATCAGAGCGAAAGTGCCTGTGTCGTTGCACAAGTATTGGATACTAGTATAGCCGGAAAAGTTACATGAAAATTCGAAAAATCACGAGCGGAGGAAGAAATATTATTCGACATATTCGAACCAACAGTCAAAGCCCACATGTGACTCCTATCGACAAATTACTTTTTAAAATGTGAATATTTGATATACTACAACTAGTAGAAGAACAGGGGTGATCCCAAGATGGACGTCTGTACCTTGCAAGTGTTCCACTGTGGAGATGTCAACATGGATCGAGCC
This sequence comes from Tumebacillus permanentifrigoris, assembly GCF_003148565.1. Classification (GTDB taxonomy): domain Bacteria; phylum Bacillota; class Bacilli; order Tumebacillales; family Tumebacillaceae; genus Tumebacillus; species Tumebacillus permanentifrigoris. The sequence continues at coordinate 98,300 of NZ_QGGL01000013.1, read as the reverse complement.
TTGCCCTATCGTGAGAAAACGTGGCATCCGCTCCCGCACTCGGGGCTGTTGCGCTCCAAGTCCAAGCGGGTGACCGTGCCCGTCTCAGCTTATCTCATCGAGCATCCACGCGGGCGGGTGCTCGTCGATACCGGGTGGCATGAAATCCTGCGGACGGAGCCGGAGCGTCACATCGGGTTTCCCTTCTCCTTGGTGTTTCGTGGAACGTTGCCAGCCGGTGCTGCCATTCATGAGCAGTTGGCGGCGCGGGGGGTGGAACCGCGCGATCTGGACTATGTGATTCTTACACACCTGCACGCCGATCACGTGAGCGGACTGCCGCACGTTCGCGAAGCCAAAAAAATCCTCACCACCCAAGCGGAGTGGACGGCCGCCAACAAAGAGTTCGGGTATACCAAAAAAATGTGGCAAGGGATCACGATCGACACCTTCGAACCGCAATCGATTCCCTTTGGCCCGTATCAGCAGGGACTTGACCTGTTTGGAGATGGACTGTTGCATCTCGTCTATACGCCCGGCCATACTCGCGGGCAATTGTCGATCCTCGTGAAGGTGAGCGCGGGGTATGTCCTGCTGGCAACAGATGTCGGGTATTCCACTCGATCCTGGGAAGAGATGATCTTGCCGGGGGTTCTGGCGGATGAGCAACAAGCGCGGGAGTCGCTGCAGTGGGTACGCGATTTTTCTCAACGACCTGACTGCGTAGCGGTGATCGCCAACCATGACCCGAATCTGCAAGTGAAAAGCTATTGAGGAAAAGGGAAGCCCTGACGGAGTGTCAGGGCTTCCCTTTTTTGGAGTTGCTATTTCAATCACATTATGCAAAGTAATTCTCCAATGGTAATGAAAAAGGGCTCTCTACGAGGCCCTTTTTTACTCGTGCAGTATGTACGAGAGAACTTACTGTTGGTTTTTGATGAGGCCAATGACGTTGCCTTCTACGTCGGAGAACAAGGCGAGCGTTACCATGCCCGGAATTTCCGTGATCGGTTGCACAACTTTCCCGCCGAGCGAGACCGCTTTATCCAAAGTGGCTTGCAAGTCGTCGACTGCAACGTAAACGGTAACACGCTGGTCACCCTCACCGATCCCGCCACCGACGCCAGCGTTGACCAAGCCGTAGTTCATCGGGTTATTCGCATTGATCTCCCAATTGAACAGATTTGCGTAGTACTCTTGCAGTTTTGCTCCGTCCTTACCCGTGATCTCAAAATGCGCAACAAGATTTGACATGTAGTTACACCCCTTCTGTCTGATTCTTCCTCATTATACATAAAACGACTAATAATTCCTACAAAAATATATTCGTTACTAGATGATGTTAATTTTAATGCAAGTGCCGGTTCCAGCACGACCTTTCAAGAATACACGACACCAAAAAGCGGCCCTCAGCGAGGACCGCTTTTTACTTCTTCTATTCAGCCGGGTATTGGTAGTTCAGGTCCCAATTCACGCCGTACTTGTCGGTCAGTTTGCCGTACTTGGCACCCCAGAAGGTTTTTTGCAGTTCCATGTGTACTTGTCCGCCACGGGAGAGCAGGTCGAAGGCGCGATCGATTTTGTCTTCACTCGCAAAATCGGGCGCCAAGGAGATCATATCGCCCGCGACGACCGGACGCTGTGCGTCCGAGAAATAGAGGAAGCTCTCACCGATCTGCACGCGACCATGCAAGACTTTGTCAGCATAGCCTTCGGGGACCGGCATACCTTGCACACTGGAGTAGCGATCCAGTTGGGTGACTTCGCCTCCGAATACGTCTGCATAAAAGTTCATCACTTCTTCAGCAAGGCCGTCGAAGGACAGGTAAGGAATCATTTTCATGTGGGTAACCTCCAAGTGTATGTAATAGGCGTTAACATGATTATACATCAAAAAAAGAGTCGAGACCGCATCGTCTCGACTCTTTTTTCCTATTGAAGATACCCCATCGGGTTGATGTAGCTCATCCGTCCGCCCGACACGCCGTTGGCGATGGCAAAGTGCAGGTGCGGCCCGCTTGATTCGCCGTCACTTCCGGTCGCGCCGATGACTTGGCCTTGCTTGACACGCTGTCCGGCGCTGACATAGACACCATTGCTGTACATATGCCCATAGACAGACATCACGCCGTTGTCGTGCAAGATGACAATCCAATGCCCGAATCCAGACGCGGTGCCCGCCTGCCAGACCGTGCCATCCCCGACTGCGACAATCGGTGTGCCCACTGGGGCTCCAATGTCGATGCCCTTGTGGAATTCGCCACTGCGCGGGCCGTACCCAGAGTTGATCGTGTGTGAGGTCGGCACCGGCCACGCGAACGTTCCGGTTCCCGTCTGCGGGATGATCGTCCCGGCCTGCATGCCATCCGTGTAACTCTGGTAGGCGGCAACGCCCGCCGCTTCGAGATCGGCGATCTCCTCATCCTTCACGGCAATCTGCTGGGAGATGTCGTGGTAGCGGCTTTGCAGGTCGGCCTCCACCTTGAGCAAGTCTTGCTGCTTGCTTTGGCGCAGGTCTTGTTCCGAGGTCAGGTCGACTTGCTGTTGCTTGAGTTGGGCTTGGGTGGCCTTGTACTCGTTGACAATGTTGTTGTCCTGCTCGACGATCATCGTGAGCAGTGACATCCGGTCGAGAAAATCGCTGAAGTTGGTGGCATCGAGCAACACGCTCCAAAAGGAAACATCGCCGCCTTCGTACATCGTCTTCACACGGCCTTTGAGCCGTTCCTTTTGCTCAGCGAGTTTGGCTTCGGTGACCGTGATCTGTTGCTTGAGATCGTTACTTTTGTGCATCGCGGCTTGGATCTCCGCTTCAAGTTTGTGTATGTCTGCCAGTGTTGATTGCAGCTGCTGGTCAACCTGGTCTTTTTTTTCTCGGAGTTGATCTGCTTGTTGCTTGGCGGTATTCAAGTCATCGTCCGCGGCGCTCGCGTTGTACGGGATCGCTCCCATCAACAACAGCACGGCGAGCAGACTCGTCGTGAGTTTCTGGATGCGTTTCTGTTTCAACCAAGTCGCTCCTCTCCGGCTACCCCTTGCTCTGCCTGTCGAATGTTGTCGAATTAATTGTACGACCCTCTTGATGTTCTCGACATGAGGCAAGAGTCCTGCTGGGAGTGATGAGTTGCAACAGTTTGTTCACAAAGGCAAAGTTTTCAAAATATTGTGCCCGATGGTATACTATTCCATATTTCCTAAATCAGATTTAATGGGGGCATTATCATGAAAACAACTCTACATAAATGGCTAGCTACAACGCTGGCCCTGACGATGACGATCACTCCGTTGGCGGCGAGCGCGGCGACAGGCGCACCCTATCGCGACCTCGGACAAGCAGATACATGGGCACTCGATTCGATCTACCAAGCCTTCGTGCTCGGGCTGATGTCTGGCGATGGCGATGGCAACTTCCGTCCGCAGGCGACGATTACGCGCGAGGAAGTCGCCGTCGTGCTGGCCCGCGCTGTGAAGCCACCGGCCGCTGCCAAGTCCGCCTCGACCTTCCATGATGTGCAGGCGCAAGGCTGGAGCCATGATGCGATCGAAGCGATGGTGCAGGCGGGATTGATGACCGGAGATGGCGATGGCACGTTCCGCCCGACGGACCTCATCACTCGCGAAGAGATGGCCGTCCTGCTGGTCAAAGCCTCCAACCTCACCCCCGCCGCCGGAGACAAGCTGTCGGTCGCTGACCGCACCAGCATCTCGCCGTGGGCGAAGGGCTACGTCCAGACCGCGCTGGAACAAGGTCTCCTGCACGGAGATGGCACGAACTTCAACCCGCAGTCACACGCAACCCGCCAAGAAGTCGCGGCGATGATGATGAACCTCGTCGTCTCGCTGTCTGCCAACAAAATCGGCACGATCACCAGCGTTGGCGAGGGCACCCTCGTCGTCGACGGAAGTACATTTCACGTAGCCGCATCGCTCAAGGGACTGCTGAATCCGGCCAACGCCGCCGCACTCGCAGGGGCCAAGATCCGCTATGAGACCGACATGCTGGCGCTCACCAAAGTGACGTACCTCGAACTCACATCCGGCGGAAAAGCGGTTGCCACTGGACAGCCGGAATTTAGCGGCAACCTCGTTCTCGACGGGCACGCCAGCACGATCACAGGCAAGCTGACGATCAGCGCCGACTATCTGACTGTGAAAAACCTCACCGTCCAAGGCGATTTCGAAATATCGTCCGCCGTACAAAATGACTTCTACTCAAGCCACCTCGAAGTCACTGGACGCACCACCATCCGCGGTGGGGATTCGAACACCGTCGTCTTTGAAGATGCGAAACTCCAGCAAGTGAATGTCAACAAGGAAAACGTTCGCGTTGAGTCCAAAGGCTCGACTCAAGTCAGCGAACTGGTTCTCTCCTCGAACGCGACGATCACAGCCGACGCAGGAGTGACGATCCCGAAACTCACCGTCGAGGCAGGCGTGACCCAACTGCAACTCGATGCCCCGGTGCAAGCGCTGGAAGTTAGCGGCAAATCCACCAAGCTCACACTTGGCGCCCATAGCAAGATCGACACCCTCACGCTCCCGACCGGAAGTGCGATCACCGACGTGATTCCGGCCTACGATCCGGCGAAGTCCACGATCGGCAAAGTGATGGAGAAAAAACCGGACGGCTCCACCGTTCCGGTTGTCCTCCCGACGACCCCCGGCGGTGCAGCAACGGGTGGCGGGGGCGGGGGAGGTGGTGGCGGAAGCACCCCCGCCCCGACCCCAACTCCTGACCCGCAAGCAGCCACCGTCAAAAGCGTGCGCGCCTTGAATACGACCACGGTGGAGATCACATTTACCAAGTCGCCCGGCCACCTGAAAGCAGAGGATGTGAAGTTCGACGGTGGCCTGAACGTCTACTATGTCAACGGCGATGGCGATTTTGAATTCCCGACTGTTTTTGTCGTACACACCTCGGTGCAAACGCCTACCACGTACCACCTGAGCTACCAAGGCAAACCGGCTGGAGAGCCCTTCCAAGGGATCGCGGCGCAGGCCGTCGGCCAGATCACGATGTCAGATGGCAGTCCCGCCGTTGGAAAAACGCTGTACGTCATGGTCGCTCCGTTTGGAACGAGCGAAGTCACGTACACCGATGACCAAGGCCACTATGCACTCAGCGGGCTAAAAGACGGGGAAACCTACTACCTTGATGTCGACTACGACCCGGCATCGAAGGAAGTTCCCCCGCACAGCCTGTACTTTACCTACTACAGCAGCGATCCCTTGCCGAAACTCAGCTACGTCAAACCCCAAGCGGTTGGACGTGTGATGACACCCGACGGCAGCCAGTCGGTTGCCAACGCGCATGTCTCGTTGGTGCGAGGTAATGAGGTCGTCACTGCGCTGACCGATGCAGAGGGCTACTACCGGGTTGCGTACCTGTCGCCAGGCTGGGCCTACTCGATCAAAGTCGAGCCGATGAACGCACAGGAGATTCCGTATGTCACACCGGTACCGTTCGATTGGTGGTACACGGCAGCCCCGGAAACCATTCCTACCATTAAAATGGCCCTGCCCAACGTCACCGGACTCGTGAAAGACCCACAGGGCAACCCGCTCTTCGGCGAAGTTGTCGCCTTCCGCCCGGTCAGCCCGTTTTTTGGCGACGTGATGCCGTATGAAAACTACTTCTACACCGACAAGCAAGGACAGTACCGCTTCCGCTTGCCAGACAGCTACTACACCTTGGAAGTGCAGACGTATTCCGACCAACCATATGGCGACCCACAGCCGATTCAAGTCTATGTGCGAGATGGTATCGCCAGCCCGACGAGTCCGACGACTGCGAACTTCAACCTGTCGCTAGCCCCAGTGCTGTTGCAGGGAACGATCACCTACGGCAAAGGCAGCCCAGCGCCGGCGAACACGATCAAACTGTTCGACTCCACAGGCAAGGCGGTCTATGACGGCTTCACCCGCATCGACGGCACGTACAAGATCGGCGGAGTGCCAGACGGAACCTACCAGTTGCAGATTGGAAACAGCTACACGCAGACCGTAACCCTTGCGAAAAACAAAATCCTCCAGCAAAACGCGGTGCTGAACAGCGATCACATCGCGCCGACATTGACCGTAGAAACCGGGTGGAACCACTTCCGCCGTGGCGAGCCTCTCCAAGTCAAGTCCAGTGAAGCCGGAGAAATCTACTTGGTGTCCGCAGATCTGGAGATCACGGATGCCCGTTCGCTCAGACAAGCCTTGTATGACAAAAAAGGAACCAGCCGCGACCGCGTCACCCCGAACAAGATGGTCAGCATCCAGACGGGCAACTTGAGCCCCGGTGTCTATCGAGTCTATGCGGTCGATGCTTCAGAAAACGTCTCATCCCCAACTGACACCTACTATAAATTCGATGACCAGCAGCCCGTCCAATCGTTGCTCGGCACTTCGATTGGGCAGTTGGAATACGTGGATTGGAACGAACCGATCGCGGGGATCGAATATATCCCGACTGGCACCACCGTTTCGCAACTCCTCGCAGCCGTGGAGACCGTGCCCGGCGTGCAGGTGAGCATTCGAGACTATACAGGGGCAATCGTCTCCAACCCGGATACCACTCCGGTGCAAAATGCCTGGACCTTGGTCACAGAAAGCGATGACTTCGATAAAAAGACCTATTCGCTTAAAGTGCCGTATCCGGCAAGTCCGCGCACCGTACAAAGCGTGGATCAAGCCACAGCAGAACCGCTCTATGGATACTACGGGGACATCTATAGCCTCTCGCTCAAGCCAGGTACCACCGTCGGTGCCCTATTGAAAGCGATCCAGCTCACCGAGGGGGCCACCGCCGAAGTGATTGAAGGAGCGATGCAAGTCCCAGTATCCGACCTCAAGCGAGTGCTTCCCACGGATGGCACGATGTCCCTGCGCATCACCTACAGAGGCGAAGCACAGGTCACATCGCTCAGGTTCACACAAGCGCCCCTGTCCAAGAACTTGACGAGCACCCAGATCGGCCAACTCGATAGTGCGAGCGTCAAGGAAATTCCGCTCGGCACGACGATCCAGCAGTTGAAAGCGGCACTCGCGTCTGACGCAGGTACGACCCTTGCCGTGGTCGAGCGCCAAAACGGTGCTCAGATCCAGCGGGAAAACAAGCAGGTCAACGAGGAGATGAGCTTGCTTGTCATCGCCACGGACGGCACGGCCAAGTCTTACACCTTGCGCCTCGCTGACTCGCAGCCGACGATCACCGATTTCTACTGGTTCCGGGATGTAGGCGGTGTCGAGCGCGACGACAACGGGGTGATCACGAAATTGGTAGCCAACTCATGGTCGAAAGCCACGCAGTTGAAACAGTCGGTACTTGTACCGTTTGGCAGCCATGTGGAGATCCTCGACGGACCGGGCGGTCACCCGTTGATCGACCCCGACCACACCAACCTCACCAGCCAGATGGTCGTGCGCGTCACCTCCATGAAGGGTGTCGTCCGCGAATACGCCATCGTTGTGAACTGACTGAGAAAGAGAAGAGGCCTCTTGGCCTCTTCTCTTTTTTATATCCATCAATCTGCCACCTCGACCGCATTCGCCAAGAGCTTGGCATAATACGTAGCCCCCTCAGGATTGAGGTGAACGCCGTCCGGGTAAAAGTAGGCGTCCTTGCCCTCGCTGTCATGATGCCAGTCAACGAATGTCGTATGTGGATTGGCCACCGCCACCTCTTTCAAAGTTGTGTTCACGACGCTCTCCCACGGACGCGGGACGCGGGTGTTCACGAGGATCACTTGTTGCAAAGGTCCTAGCGAGTCAAGCAACGACTGCAACTGTTCCTTGGAAAAAGGCCCGTTCGTACCAGTCTGGATGATCACACGACTGCCGAGCTTGCCCTCCGACTTGATGCGTTCCACCACGGCTGGCATCTCGTACAACTGCCGCCCGATCTGAGCGTCGATCACAATTCCAGGGAGCAGCTCTTGTAAAAAAGGTTCCGCGTCGAGCATCACCGAGTCGCCTAGTGCGAGCACCCCCTCACCCGAGGGTGGCATCAAATGTTTCGGTGGAGGTGACGCGGGCTCACTAATCGGCTCTGGTGGAGTCACGCTGGCGACGACAGCTACCGCGTCTGTGGCTGGCTTGGGCTGAGGTGTTGGCAAGGCGACCGCGAGACTGGCGATGCTGAGTGCCACGACTGCAAACGCCGTCAGAATTCGATACGAGACCACCTTGGCAGGTTCCCGATAGCGGATCGGCTTTTCAATCAACGCCCACGAGAGCGCAGCCAGTCCGATGCTCGCGACCACCTGCAAGGCAGCACGGAAAAAGTCAAACCCTCCGGTATCCACCGTCGGGCTCGACAGCACGACGACCGGGTAGTGCCAGAGGTAGATGCCATAAGATCGCACGCCTAGCCAGCGCAAGGGTTCCCAACTCAGCCCCTTCGCAAGTCGGCTCGCCGGGTGGGCGAGCATCGCCACCGTCGCGGCAGAGGCGACAGACACCAGCACCAAGCCACCTCTGTACAGAGATTCTTGGTACTGGTTGCTCCACAGCATCATGGCCAAGAGGACGAGCAGACCCGTCCCTCCCGCGAGGTCGAGCGTGAGTCGCACCTGTGGCGAGACGGTGGCTTTGAGCTCTCCACTCGGCCAGACCAAGGCCAGCGCGGCCCCGATCAGCAGAGCAAATGCCCTCGTGTCAGTCCCATAATACACCCGGCTCGGGTCGGTGCCCGGCTGGTACAGCAACGCCATCGCCAGAGCGGATGCCGCCGCCCCGGTGAGCAGGAGCGCCAGCAACCAGCCTTTTTTTCGTACAAATCGAAGTCCTACGAGCAACAGAAACGGCCAGACGAGATAGAACTGCTCCTCCACCGCCAACGACCAGAGATGACCCAACGGGGAACTCGGCCCAAACTTTTCAAAATAAGAGACGTCATGAAAAATCAACCACCAGTTGTTGATGTACAAGACCGACGCCAGCCCATCCCCCCACATCGAGGGGAGTTGAGAGCTTCGGAAGATCGCGACCCACACGAAGACCACGACCAATACAAAAAGCATCGCAGGCAGCAGTCGCCTGACCCGCCGCATCCAGAAGTCCTGCAAATCCAGCCGCCCCAACCGGTTCCACTGAGCAGCGAGGATATCGGTGATGAGATACCCAGAAAGCACCAAGAAAACTCCGACCCCGAGCAGCCCGCCGGGGGCCCATTCCGGGTTGAGGTGGTACGCGAGGACGGCCAACACAGCGAGGGCTCGCAGTCCGTCCAACCCGGCCATGTAGCGTCCGTTGACTTGACCCTGTAGAGGATGACTCATGTGAGGTTGGCTCCTTTCCTTTATGTGCCACTCCTATGGTGATATTCTGCGGGGTAGGCAAACAAGACCAAGAATTTGCAATGAACCCGTGAGCGCTGCCGATATTCCTGTATGCAAAAAGAAACCTATGGGGCCGATGCCCCAGGTTTCTGTTTCTAGAGCAAGGCTTCTCCCCATCGCACTCGATCAGAAGGTAGTCAAAAGTTGCGCTTCGGCTAGACGAAGCAGTTGTTCGAGATGGGGTACCAAGATCCAGCCTATGTACAGGATACACCCCATTTGAATCCACTTCTCCACGAAGGTGCTCCAAAAGCGACCCGTACTGAAACCAGTCGGGATACTGAAGTCGAGTTGCAAGGGCCAGAGGAGCGGGACACCGCGATCTGTCAGCATGTCTGCAAACAGATGTGAGGCGTACCCGACCGCAAAGATGATCCACGACGCACCCAGCCAGGTGTGCACCGCATAGGTTGCGGACAGGAGCCCGATCAGACTGTGCGTAATCCCTCTGTGCTTCGAGAGCGCCGCCACCAAGAGCCAGCACGCGATCGCCATCACACCGTCATAGGGGAGATGCCCTTGCCAAGCCAGAGCCATCACGCCAAGCGACATCAAGACCATCGAATTACGCCTCGAACCCCCGAGGGCAATCGGCGCGATGCTGCGGGTCGCTTTCGAGTTCGGATGATCCAAGTCTGGTACCAAACCGCCAATCGCCCCAATCAGGATTCCTTCCAAAACGCCAAGGCCTGGCGCCTGACTTTCCAATAAAGCACCTGTTAGAGCTCCCAACATCATATGTGTACGCCCCATCATGGGTAACGCCTCCGTTTCGATTTATACAAACATACGTTCGATGCGGAGGCATCAAAACCCTTTTTACGTAGAAAAAAAGACCTCCGCCAGCAGGGTCTGGTGGTGAGGTCTTTTCAAATACTACCTTACATGCAAAACTAAAGTTTTTATCGCCATCTAAGGAACGAGTGTTCCTCTTTATATTCTCCTATGGTAGAATACTACCAGCACAACTGAATAGGCTCCTCAAGGGCGGTCGGCTCATCCCCTCATGAAAGGGGGTGAGATCGGTATGACGGAATTTCAAATTCTGACAGTCGTGATTGCATTCGGTACGCTAGTAGCTGCGATCATTTTCGGAATTTTGACGATTATTCTCGGCATACTCAACCTAACCAAAAAGAAATAGACCTCCCTTGAGCTTCCCCGGCTTGGAAGAGGTCTATTTCTAAACTTTCGAGCCGACACCCTTGACGGGTATCAGTTTTGCAAACGACCGTGGGTGTATCTAGCACCTGCGGTCATTTTTTAGTTTACGGCACTGCTTGTGAATTTATTCTACCACAAGCTGTGACAGATTCTCAACTGCTTAACACGACCGTTTCAATTCCTAGAAATCCACAGTGATCGTGGCACTCGGTTCGCTTTAAACTGTGATCATTTTCAAGATCATGACGAATCTTGTGTGCCTTCAACTTGCCCATATACTCAGTCTACCTGAGACTCCCGTTCCAAAACTCCTAAACATTCTGGGTTATATGTATATATCTGGAATTGAAGTTGTGTTATGATCCAGTAATCATCTACTTTTATTTGAGTAAACTGGAGGAATTAATTTTGCGTTCAAATACCCCCAAATGGCTGCTGGCATCCTTGGTTTTAACCACATCACTCGCGCCGATTACGGCTTCTGCCAATACACCCGCTCCCTACGGCGATCTCAACCAAGCGGACGCATGGGCTTCTCTTTCCATCCAAGAAGCGCAACGCTTGGGTCTGATGACCGGCGATGCCGACCTGACCTCCGAGATGATCCTGCGCGTTACCTCGATGCAGGGTGTCACGCACGAGTATCAGCTCGTCGTAACTCCGTAGTTCGCGCTTGTGAAAAAGGGATGTGTCCACGTGGACACATCCCTTTTTTGCGTACCTGCTGTTTACTTGTACTGCACGCGCAGTTGGGTCACATCGCCGTACCGGGTCAGCACGTACTGCTCGCCCGCTTGTTTTACGGCCCATCCTGCACTGTCGACCTGCAAGCCATTGGGGGCGTAGAACTTCATCTGTTGGAGAGCCTTGCCCAGCACGTCGAGGGTGATGCGGTTTCCCTCCGTCTGCACCTCGATCGGCACATTGGCGCGGGTGAGGTGTGGCGTTTCTGCGGCGGCCGTGGGCACGATGGTGAACGTGGCCTTCTGCCAGACGCCCATGTAGAGATCGTTGCCCTTGCGCATGTAGAGGTCGGCATCCGTCTGGACTTGTTGCCCGGCGAACTTTTCACCGAGCTCGACTTTCACGCCCAGCACTTTCAAGTAGTCACCGAGCCACTTGGCATCGGCGGGCGGGGTGACGCGCAGGTTGAACTGCGTGCCGCTCGACGCTGGCACGAGCTCCACCCGCGACCCCAACACCGTGCGGAAGGTGCGGAACATCTGCTCCTCCGTCATGAAATTGTAATCGTTGTCGGTGCGGAACTTGTCCACAAACTGTGCCGTCTGCTCCAATTCCTTGCGCCCCGCTTCCTGCAACACCGGGTACTCGACGTGCTGGAACACGCTCACAGGCAGGTCATGTCGCGCAATCGACGGGTACACCGCCGCATGTGCGGTCGGATTAGGTGCCGGGTTGAACAGCAGCATCGGTTGCGTCTGCTCCCCTTGGGCGAGAAAAAACGGCACGCTCCACGCATACTCGCGCCCCTCGCTTGGCGTCACTGGATGGTTCGCAGGTTTAAAGCCCGAATTCCATGCGATCCCACCCGCTTGCTGACTGAACAACGTCTGCGCCGGATCGAGTTGGTTGATCCGCCACGTGTGCTGATTGGCGCCGACATGATCCCACGGCAGACTGTACATGGCAAATGCCCTGCGGTGCAAGTCGATCTCCGTCCGCTCCTGCTCCGCACTCTTGAAGTTGTGGAAAAAAAGATGCGGTTGGATCTCGATCCCCGCCTCTTGCATCGCCGTGAGCGAGCGCTTGAGTTCGTTTCGGTACGGAAAGGCTGGCGAGTCGATCGGAGTCGCCATGCCGTGTTCGACTTGCCCGACGATCAGGTCGGGCTTGCCGTCTCCGTTGAGATCAGCGTAGCAGGGCACGGCGTTGTGTCCGCTCCAGAGCCGCTTGTTGCCAAACGGATTGTACGTCTCGCCCTCCACATATCCCGCGTCCACCCAGCCTGTGCTGGTGTGGCGAAACTTTTGGAGGTAGCCATAGTCGTTGCCGACGACCAGATCGAGTTGCCCGTCTCCATCGAAGTCCACAAGCCGTGGGGCGGCGAACTTCCCGACATCCCCCGCGATCGGAATCCCTTTGGAAAAACGCACCCAGACGCGAGCGTCAGGTTGCGATGCGGCCCCGACAGCGTTTGCTTGGCCCTTCGCACTTGCACCCGTTGGCCTCGAAATAGCGCCTTCACTTCCGGTATCGGCAATCGCTTTGAACAACAGCACCCGCCCCTCCGCATCGCCTACGACGAGATCGGCAGCCCCGTCGTGATCGACGTCTCCGATATCAGGAGCGGCCTCGCGCAAGCCTGCCGATTGCGGGATCAGGACGCGCGGGCTGGAGAACTTCATATTCCCCGCATTCAAGTAGGCGACGACTTCCCCCTCCGCGTTGCCGACGATGAGGTCGACCTGCCCGTCCTTGTTCAGATCGCAGAGGACAGGTGCGGCATCGCGACCTGCGGAGATGTCTCGCCCAGCGGTGGTTTGCAGCTTGACCGACTTCATGAGTTGCCACGGCACCTGCGCACTCCGCCCTTGGAAAACATACACCGCCCCGTCCGCACTCCCTGCGACCAAGTCCGGGACTTGGTCTCCGTTGACGTCCGCCACGCTTGGATAGGCGCGGTTCGGGAGATCGACAGCCTCCGCGAGGTAGCGTTGCTCGGGGAGTGGATTCAAGGTCAGATACTTGCTCTCCACCAGCGGATGCCGCCCGGAGGCGTACTGCGAGTCTGCTTCCTCTCCGATGTACTTCGGGGCACTGCCGGTGCCGGTGTTGAGATGGTAGATCACGCTCTCCGTCCAGTGCGCCCATTCGTAGAGCGAGCGGGCGAGTGAATAGGACGGGATCTCCTCGTACTTTTTCACCAGTTCCAGATACTTTTCCATCGCACCATCGCGAACAGCAGAGGCGACTTCGAAGTGGTTTTGGAAGGCCACGGCCGGACGACCGTAGGTGCCGAGGACTTTTTTCACGACCAATCCATCCTGCTCCTTCGCAGCATAGGCGGCGAACTCGTTGCGCAGGAGAAAGTTCGCCGTCGCCACCGTGAAGTTGAAGTACGGCTTGCCCTGTAGATCAAACCCCGCCCCATAGCGATGGTTCGGCAACAGCGCATTGGCAAAAAACACCGAGCCCGCGCCGACGCGGTTGACGGTGAACAGCGCGAGACCTTGCGAATTCACGAGCGGTTCTGCCGTGGATGGAACCATACCGAAACCGTAACCCGCCGCAGCCACGGCTTTCGAGGTACTGCCTGCGCCGCCGTTCGCTGAACTCGTTCGGAAGGCATCGCTCTCAACCTTTGATTGCTGTGCAGTTGGTTTCCCTTGCACGACATCCCGAAAGCCCTTCCACTGTTCGTGGAAGTCCTGCACGACCGCTTGCATCCCGCGCAGGTTCTGCCGCACGACAGGGAACTCCAGCTCCAGCGGCAGACTCTGCACCTCGCGAAACTCCCGCGCCCCTAGCAACTCCGCAGGGAACGCCTCGCGCACTCCATCCTCGATGAACAGACAGCCGCCAGCGCGCACATACTCCGTGAGCTGGTTCACCACAGCACCGCGCTTGCTGTCTTGCAGAATCGACGGATCGACGTAGATCACGCGGTAGTGGGAGAGGTCTTTGCGCGCCACCTCTTGCATCGTGACGCTCTCCGTCTGCAAGTTCGCCACCAGCGACTGCTTCAAATCCTGATACGCATCGAGATACCCCGTCGTCCCTTGCTCATACAGCACCATCGCCTGCAACTGCGCCACTTCGCTATGGACGGTCGAATACACGGTCACGCTGCCAACGAGGGTGAGGATCAGCGTCAGGATCAAAAATTTCCTTTTCATGCGGCACCTCCTACCAGTGCGTGAAGCCGTGTAGAATCCGTCCAGCCGTCGCCAAGTCCTTGCTAAAATAGATCGTGCCAAACGCCACACCCGCATTCGTCACCAGCGCCCGCGACCAGTAGTACGCTGGATGCGCCTTGCGCTTGTTCACCGTGGTCAGGTTTAGCAGGTTTTCCAACAGGAGCAACACCCCGTGGTAGAGGCCCCAGCCGAGGAACAGCCAATCAAAGCCATGCCACAACCCGACCCCGATCATGATGAGCAAGGACACCCCGCCCGCAACCATGCGCGACATGTTCCGCCGCGACAACACGAGAAAAACATGATCGCGGAACCAATCCCCGAGCGACGCATGCCAGTTGCGCCAGAACACCGTGAACGTCGGTGACGAGAACGGTTTTTTGAAATTCTCCGGGATGCGGAAGCCGAGCAGCGTGCCGAATCCGATCGCGATGTCGGAGTAGCCGGAGAAGTCGAAGTAGAGCAGGATGTAGTAGGTCAGCAACACCAACGTGCTCCACCCGATGTTCAAATCCTTGGCGAGCAGGAAGTTGTAGAGCGGCCAGAGCAAGGCGACGAGCACAATTTTTTTGAACAGCCCTTCGATGATCCGCTTGGTCGAGACTTCGACGCGTGCGGCATCGGGCTTGTACGCTTTTCCGAGATCGTCGTCAAAGTCCTTCAACTTGAGAATTGGCCCCGAGGTGAACGTCGGGATGAACAGCATGTACAGCAAAAAGTGTAGCACCGCCACGCGGCGCTCCACGTAATAGGCGTAGTACTGCGCGTCGATCGCCTTCAACAGGTTGTAGATCAGCCCGACGGTCAGCAGCAAGTTCAGCTCATGCGCCAACCGAAATGTCGTCAGCACGCCGACGTTGAAGACGATGCTCGCGATGAAAGTTGTTTTTTTCCCCCTCGGCACGGAGAGGATCGCGAGAGTGAACAGGTAATTCACCGCGATGTATCCCAGATAGAACCCCAGCAACGCCGGGTCATACGCATAGAGAAACCCCACGCCAAACACCAGCAGCAGGAGTTTGCGCACCCATGCGTTCACGGAACCGCTCGTCACGCGCATCAACGCGAGCAGGACGAGCACCAGCCCGCAGAGGGCGAGGATGTACGAGACGTTCAGATACCACATGCTAGAACCCCTCGTAGATGAACGTGCCCTGCCCGGTGAAGAAGATCAGCACGAGCAGAAGCATCAGCAGATACCCGACCACCTCAAGCAAGGAGCGGGCTACTTGTGTTGGTGAAGCCATGTGTCCACATCCTTCGTAAACTTCGGCGCCCCACGGTTGACCTCCAGATGCCCAAGGTCGTGAAAATCCTCACGCGGGTAGGCATTCGTGAGGTCGAGCACATCGATGTGGTGCGCGTGGAGCAGGGGGTTGACCGCGCTTTGTAACTCCGCCAAGTGCAGCGGTGATGGATCATACGGGTTCCACGGTGTCCAGACGACTTTGAGGTTGAGGCCCTGTTCTTCACAGGTTGCGATGACCCGTTGTAGCGCGTCGAGATTGTCCTGAAAGTCGTGTGCGAGGGTCATGCTCGCGCCGTATTTGCGGGCATACTCGGTGCGTTTCTCGTCGAGTTGCGCGTCAGTCAGCGCGCCCACGTAGCGTTCACGCCAGTAGATCACGTTTTTGTCCAACGGTTTGTTGAGCGAATCGCCGCGGAGCAGTGCCTTGCCATTTTGCAACAGGTAGTCCTTCAACTGCGAGCGGTAGAAATAGACGTAGGGCTCGTAGGGCTTTTTGAACCAGAGATAGCCTGGGTTGCTCGGCAAGGGGTCCATCAGCGTGAACACGTTCAGTCCGAGCACGATGCGCTGGGGGGTGGGGATGAGTTTTTTCCTGAGCAGCGCGTCGAGGTCGGTGACTTCGCCATACGGAATCCCGAGGTTGAGACGATCGCCGGACTGCTCCGGGTAGCCGGCGATCACCGCAGAATTGCCAAAAAAGACCTCCTTCCACGGACGCTCCGGGTGGAAGTGCAGGATCTTGGCGTAGTCGGTCTTGTCAAACTGCGGGTACTTGTTGACCGGGTCCCAGGCGGCGAGCGCGGTATCTGCGAGCACCTCCAACACCAGCAGGGAGAGCACGAAGCGATTGCGTTGCCAAAAGCGAAGTCTCGTCACATCGACTCACCTTCGTCCAAGTGTTTGTACAGCACGCGCAGGACGGGTTGGTACCCGCGCGACTGCCAGAACGCCTGACCGATTTCGTTTCCTTCGAGGACATGGAGTTCGACATACGAGATGCCTTGTGCGCGAAAAGCCGCTTCGAGCGCGGCGACGAGGGCACGGCCGGCGCCGCTTTTTCGCGCAAGGGGTGGTACGTAGACGTCCTGAATGAAGCCGAG
Organism: Tumebacillus permanentifrigoris; assembly: GCF_003148565.1. GTDB lineage: Bacteria > Bacillota > Bacilli > Tumebacillales > Tumebacillaceae > Tumebacillus > Tumebacillus permanentifrigoris. The sequence goes on along the minus strand of NZ_QGGL01000013.1, from coordinate 81,604 downwards.
CAGGGCCTGACCTTCCAATTTATACTTGGTTGGGGTCTTCATCATGCTCCCCACGGCAAATCCGGTGACGCGATCTCCGTCGACGAGCACCAACGAGATGAAAAAACGGGACTTCACCTGCACCTCCAGCAAGTCGCGCACCGCTTCCTCCTGAAAGGACATCACCATGCCCATGCCGGATTGCTCGCGGTACATCTCCCGGTAGAGGTCCGCGACGGTGTCGAGATCGTCGGAGCTCATGCTGCGGATCGACACGTTTGGCTCAGTGGACATGCCCGTCCCTCCACGTGCGGAACTCAGCGAGCAGTTTTTGCGGCCAGCGCGCTTCGTCGAGACCGTATTGGGCGAGAAAGGCGAAGACCCAGCGTTCGAGGCCGAACGCCATGCAACCGGTGACGGCAGGGCGTTTGCCCGCTTTGATCTGAAAGGCGTTTCCGAATGTCGTGCTGTGGAAATTGGACGAAGAGACGGAGATCGTCTGGTCCAAGTACGGCACCGACATCCGCAGTTCGTACTTCATCTCTTGGTTGCGCTGGAACGATGCCTTCACCTGAAAGTCATTGGTGAAAAAGGGATCGTTGGCATTCTCGATGTAGCAATCCAATTCCCACTCCGTCACCAACTGTTGCAACAGCTCGATCGATTTCGCCCGCCGCTCCTTCACAAAGTCCGGCTTGCCGACGAAGATCACTTCGCGCATCGTGAAGTCGAGCAACCGTCCGAACTCGCGGTGGTTTTTCGACTCGTAGCGGTGGACTTTCGAGACCGCCGTCCGCACCACCCCGTCACCCGCCAGCACTTCCCCTTGCAAGCCTTCGTAGCAGTGATAGCAGGTTGCCGGGTTGATCGTGTAGCGCGGCTGGGCCATGACGTGAGATTGGTCGATCGCCGGCGCGTGACCCGCCCAACCGCCTGCTTGCCGGACATCGCGAGCGAACGACTCGATCACATCCAAGTCTTCACGCAGGTGGGTGACGAAGTGGATATGCTCCGGGAACGAGGTGAAATGGTTGGTTTTGTCGAGGGTGTCGCCGTGGATGATCGCCGGGTAGTATTCCTGTTGCGCACCGAAGTGGCGGCCGATTTTTTTCACAAAGCTCTCGTCAAAAAATTGGAGCAGCGACACGAACGGCTCGCGGAACAGAAACAGGCCCGGCTCCAGCTCTTTGACGATGTTTTGCTGGAGCAGTTCTGCGAGGATGTTGCCGGAGTAGGGTGTGGTGACGCGGTGTTCGGAGAGGATGCCTTCCTTGAACCCAAACTCGGCGTGGGTGAAGCGCTCGATGAGGGTGCTGATGCGCGCGCGCAGATCGTCCTCGCTTTTGGGCGACGTGTGTCGAATCGTGAGCTCCCCCGCCTCGTGCTGCACGTCGTGGATGAGTTCGTCGATGAAATAGGTGGAGTAGGTGAGTTGTCCGATCACTTCGGGACGCACGTGGGAGATGTCGACGCGAGTTTCGGTCATCGGGCAACCGCCACCTTGTCCGCGACGACTGCCGCGATTTCGTTGAGCGTGTTCATGGCGTGCATCATGAGGTCTTTGTTGGTGATTTCCACGCCAAAGGCCTCCTCGATGTACCCCATCAACTTCACCGCTCCGAGCGAATCGACATAGCCGTAATCAAACAGATGGACATCGTCGGTGAACTCGCCATCGTCCGCCTCAATCTCAAATTCTGCGCGGATGTAGTTCCGCAGTTGGTCGGTGATCTCATCTCGTGTGGTCATCTCATCGGGTCCCTCCATCCGGTTTCCGTATCTTTCCTCTAGCGTTGCCATCGCGTAGTGGGGGTATACGGGAGCCCGAAATGTATACGACTTTTCTGCAAGTATTAGATAACATCCACTTTCCTTCAATGCTTACTCTCTCTGAACATTCGATATTGCTTGCTATGCAACACCAACGCATTTAGAATTATAAAAAAGGGCTTTAGTAAGGATGTCGATACTTTGAAAATCTCTGCACGCATGAAAGAGATATTGAAGAACGAACTTCGGATTATGCTGTTCAGCGGCTTTATTGGCATCATTGTGGGTGTTTTGAATTCCTTTCTTAGCGAGGACAAGATTTTATGGAATGCGGTGACCGGAGCGCTCACGGGCGTGGTGACCAGTTTTAGCATCAGTGCGGCGGAAACGTTTTTGTTTGCCCGCTGGTTGCGACGGGTGCGGTTTTTCGTGGCGGTCTCCGTGCGCACCGGCTATTACGCGTCGATGGTGACGATCTGGCTGACCTTGTCGTATGGGTTTGAAAAGTGGTTGTCCCTCGGGGTCTTCGAGATCACGCTCAACCGCGCTTTTTTCGTGGTGGCCTTGTTGATCCTCGCCCTGACCTTTCTCCTCAACGTCTACAACATGTTCAGTCGGTTGGTCGGGCGCAACATGCTCCGCTACTTTTTGACCGGCAAGTACCACCGTCCCGTCGAGGAGGAACGAATTTTCATGTTCCTAGACCTCAAAGGCTCCACCGAAATTGCCGAGAAGCTTGGCGACCTCCGCTACCAGGACTTTTTAAATGACTTCCTTTTTGACATCACCAACAGCATCGTCCGCACCAAAGGTGAGATCTACAAGTATGTCGGGGATGCCGTCATCGTCTCCTGGCCGATCAAAACCGGCATGCGGCATGGCAATTGCATCCGCTGCTACAAATTGATCTCCGAGACCATCAACCGGCTGCACCACCGCTATCAACATCGCTACGGCATCTGCCCAGAGTTTCGGGTCGGCTTGCACGGCGGCCCGGTCGTCACGTGCGAGATCGGGGACAACAAGCGCGAGATCGCGTTCCTCGGCGACGTCGTCAACACCGCCGCCCGCCTGCAGGAGGAGTGCAAATTCCAAGAGGTGGACTGCCTGATCTCCGGCGAGCTCTTCCAGCGCATCCGCACCCTGTCAGACACCTACTGGTTCCGCTGGGAGCGCCTCGGGGAAGTCAAACTGCGCGGCAAGGAACAGGATACGGAATTGGTACGCGTGTGGTTTTAGGGGGACGAAAAAAGACAGTGACCCACATTCGGGGCACTGTCTTTTTTAATAGATCTCCACAAAAAAAACAGCACCTCCGAAGAGGTGCCTGTTTTTCTTACATCATGCCGCCCATACCGCCCATGCCGCCCATGTCTGGCATGCCGCCTGCGCCTTTTTTCTCCGGCTTGTCAGCGATGACAGCCTCGGTGGTCAGGAACAGTGCTGCAACGGATGCAGCGTTTTGCAGTGCGGAACGAGTGACTTTCGCCGGGTCGACGATGCCGGTTTCCAACATGTTGACCCAAGTGCCGTTCGCAGCGTTGAAACCGACGCCGATCTCTTCTTTTTTGAGACGCTCGACGATGACCGCGCCTTCGAGACCTGCGTTGGTCGCGATTTGACGGATCGGAGCTTCGAGTGCAACGCGGACGATGTTCAGGCCGGTCGCTTCGTCGCCTTCGAGAACCACATTGTCGAGTGCGCGGATCACGTTGACCAGCGCAGTACCACCACCAGAAACGATCCCTTCTTCAACCGCAGCGCGGGTTGCGTTCAGGGCGTCTTCGATGCGCAGTTTTTTCTCTTTCAATTCGGTTTCGGTCGCAGCGCCGACTTTGATGACCGCTACGCCGCCCGAGAGCTTCGCGAGGCGCTCTTGGAGCTTTTCCTTGTCAAACTCGGAAGTGGTTTCTTCCAGTTGGGTTTTGATCTGGTTGACTCGTGCGTTGATGTCGTTTTTGTCACCGAAACCATCGACGATGATGGTGTTTTCCTTGGTGACGCGAACTTGACGCGCACGGCCCAGTTGCTCAACGGTGGTGGACTTGAGGTCCAGACCGAGCTCTTCTGTGATCACTTGACCACCGGTCAGAGCTGCGATATCCGCCAGCATCGCTTTGCGGCGATCGCCGAAGCCCGGAGCTTTGACAGCGACACAGGTGAAGGTACCGCGCAGTTTGTTGACGACGAGGGTCGCTTGCGCTTCGCCTTCTACGTCTTCTGCGATGATCACCAGCGGACGGCTGGATTGCACGACGCGCTCGAGAACCGGCAGGATCTCTTGGATGTTGCCGATTTTCTTGTCGGTGATCAGGATGTACGGCTCGTCGAGAACCGCTTCCATCTTGTCGGTATCGGTGACCATGTACGGGGAGTTGTAGCCACGGTCAAATTGCATCCCTTCAACCACTTCAACTTCGGTGACGAAGCCACGGGATTCTTCGACGGTGATGACGCCGTCCTTGCCGACTTTCTCCATCGCTTCGGCAATTTGCGTGCCGATTTCTTCGTCGCCAGCAGAGATCGCGGCTACGTTGGCGATGGATTCCTTGCCGGTGATCGGGGTGGAGATCGCTTTGATCTCTTCAACCGCGACGCGGACAGCCTTCTCAATACCACGGCGCAGGCCGATCGGGTTTGCACCCGCGGTTACGTTCTTCAGACCTTCGCGGATCAGCGCTTGTGCCAGAACGGTTGCCGTCGTGGTACCGTCACCTGCTACATCGTTGGTTTTGGTGGCAACTTCCTTGACGAGTTGTGCCCCCATGTTCTCGAATGCGTCTTCGAGTTCGATTTCCTTCGCGATGGTCACACCATCGTTGGTGATCAGCGGGGAACCGAATTTCTTTTCGAGAACGACGTTGCGGCCGCGCGGACCAAGGGTCACTTTTACTGCGTCAGCCAGGATATCAACACCGCGCAGCATTGCGCGACGAGCTTCTTCGTTAAAGAGAATTTCCTTTGCCATGTTCGAAAACCTCCTACGTGGGTGTCGGTTTACGTATTTGGGAAACTACGCTGTTCTATGTCGGTGGTGCAGAGCGACTAGCGCTCGACGATCGCGAGTACGTCCGCTTCTTTCAGGATCAAGTACTCAACGCCGTCATACTTCACTTCAGTACCTGCATACTTGGAGTAGATGACACGGTCGCCGGTGTTCAGTTCCAGCGGAACGACAGCGTTGCCTACAACCTTGCCACTACCTACTGCGATGATCTCGCCCTCTTGCGGCTTTTCCTTCGCGGTGTCCGGCAGGAACAACCCGGATGCTGTTTTTTCCTCACGTTCAACTACTTTGATGACTACGCGGTCACCGATTGGCTTAATCATGCAAAACCCTCCTCAGTAAATATGGTTCTGTATGAAGAAAAATGTACTTGTTAGCACTCAGTCGTCGAGAGTGCTAATTCCATTTCTTATGATAGTCAAACATCAAATCCTTTGCAAGAGCTATCACGAAATTTTTTTTTGTAAATTTTTTCTCACCACACAAATACGTAGGCTTTCCCGGGATACTGCTCATTATACGGCTTGCCCACCATCATATCTATGAGAGACTTTCGCGAATGAGCACGAATAGTTCTCGGATCGCGTGACAAAAAAGGACAAGGCCCGCGTACGGACCTTGCCCTTTTTGCTACATCAGCGGTATGTGATCACGACATGGTAGCCAAATTGGTCGTAGAGTTTCTGCAAGGCTTGGGTGGCATTGTCCTCTGCGCTTTTGAGCAATCCTGCGTCCTGTGCCTGTTGACGCAGGCGTTCCTTCACGCTGGCTTGGGCGATCAGGTCCACGCCTTCCTGTGCGGTCGTCGCGCTGCGCAGCAAGCCGGACTCGGTGTAGAGCTTGATGTCGTTCATCTGGATCGCGTCTTCGAGGATTTCTGCATGCGGCAGGGAGATCTCGACGGTTTTCGCGCTGTCGTCCAATTTGATGTCAGACGCGGTGATCTGCTGGAGGTTCACGCCGGCGAGGATCTTCGCCGGGACGATCACCATGTAGTGGCGCTTGGTGCCGGGGAGATCGGCCGCGATGTCCAAGCCGAACAATTTGTTGTCCTGACCTTCGATCGTGGTCATCACGTAGGCTTCAGCGGTGGCGAGCTTCGCCATGCCTTGCACCCCGGTGACAAAGGAGGAGATCGTCGGCTTGTTCTGGTGCGCCAAAAACGCATACGCGCCACCACCGGCGAGTCCGAGGAGCGCAAGTGTGAGCACAGCACGCACCGCAAAACGCTTGAGTCGCTTGCGCAGGCCGAGCTTCGGCTTTTGGAACGTTGGCAGCGCGAGTCCTTGCAACAGATCGGCAGCGAGGGCGGCTGATGTTTCGGACTGCCCTTCGCGGAGTTGGTTGAGGACGGTCTCCAAGTCGCGGATCAACTGTTCGTTCGCTTTGTCGCTCAACATGGCTCCCCCCTTTCCAAGTAACGTATGTTCGTGTAGCCAAAAACAGCCTTCTTCCAGAGGGAAAAAGGCTGTTGGTCCTACTCGAGCGCGGCTAACATCGCGTTGCGTTTCTTCCATGACCATTTGGAGACGACGATCGAGAGCTCATAGAGCAGGATCATCGGCGTCGCCACCGCCAAGTGCGAAGTCAACTCGGGCGGGGAGATCATCGAGGCGATGATGACCATCACGAAATAGGCATACTTGCGCACTTTGATCAGCGTCTGCGGGGTGATGATCCCGATGCGGCTGAGGAACATCACCGCGACCGGCATTTCAAAAATCAACCCGAACGGCACGACCATCATGTTCATGAACGAGAAGTAATTGCTCGCCGTGTAGTTCAAGATAAAGCGCTGGCTGCCGAGGTCATACAGGAACTTGTACAACAGCGGGAACACCAAGAAATAGCCAAATGCGATCCCGGCGACGAACATGCCGAAGACCAGCGGCAGGTAGCGAAACGCGACTTTGGCTTCGCGCTCCTCCAGAGCAGGCTTGATGAATTTCCAGACATGATACAGGAAAAAGGGAATCGACAGACCGATCGCCGCCATCCCGGCGACGGTGAAGTAGACCTTCAGGATCTCGCCAGGGCCGAGCACGGTCAGTTTGATTTCCTTCATCTCCGGGAACATCCGGGAGGCGTCTTGCACCAAGAAGTTATAGATCGGGTCGACGAAGACAAGCGTGATGATCATGTTCAGTACGAAGATGACCAGTACCCAGATGATCCGCTTGCGCAACTCCGACAGATGGCTGACTAACGGTTGTTCCTCGAGACTCAACGGGTCATTCACTCCTTTTCAAGAGGCGGAGCGATTTGCGATTACTTGGATTCCGCCTTCACGACCGCATCGGTCGGCACGTGTTGCGGAGCTTGGAGTTGTTCGGTCTTGGTGAGTTCGATCTGCTTCGGAGCTTTGTGATCGTCGTCATCGTCGTCGGTCAGACCTTTGGTGGCAGACTTGAATTCCTTCAAGGTCTTGCCAAAAGCACGGCCGATATCCGGCAGTTTGCTCGGGCCGAAGATGATCAGCGCGATGGCGAGGATCAGGATTAAGCCCGGAAATCCAATGTTGGAAAACATGCGGTTGTCCCTCCAGGGTTGCTTGATGAGTTCGATGGTGGCGAGTCGTGGAGGACGCGACACCGGATCAAATGGAGCAGTCCTTCAATATCCTCTCTATCATACACCCCTGTCCCGCCCTCCGCAATCGGGGTGCGACGGGAATCGACAGCATACGCGAGAACGTTCGACAAGTGTTCAAGATTCTCCGAACTGGTCAGCACAAGTTTCGGCAGGGCCGAGTGTTTCCAGCCTTCGACGAGGATCAGGTCCAGACCAAGTGCCGGGTCGGAGAGTTGGGCCAGCCAGTGCTCCAACGGGGGTTCCACGGTGTACACCTGTTGCAAAAACGCCTGCTCGCGCCCGGCGACCAGCGTCACTTCCGCACCTGCCGCCCGGTGTTTGGCTGAATCGGTGCCTTCCCCATCGAGGCGCAGGTCATGTGCGCCGTCGTGCTTGCAAGTGCCGACACGATAGCCGAGTTGTTTGAAGCGTTCCACGAGCCTGATGACGAGCGTGGTTTTGCCCGAATTTTTGTAGCCGACGATGGCGAGCGTGGGGACGGTGGGGAGCAATGGGTCTCCTGCCTTCGAGGCTGGCTTGTTCACATCTGTCATGTGTGGACACCTCGTTGCAGTGGGTACACGTCCACGAGCTGTCCGTGCTGGACTGATGTGCCTCCGGGTATGCGAAGAAGCGCATCGGTGTGGGGAAGCGTGGTGAGGATGCCCGCTTTTTGGCTGTGGGTGGGCAGGACGGCGGTCAGGACGGCCTCCTGCATGATCAGGTTCACCCGCAGGAAGCGGTCGAGCCCGATGACGCGAGCGTCGATCTGGCTGTCGAGCATGGCCTTCACGGGGCGGTGTTCGGGTTGTGCGTGACCTGCGAGTTTGCGCAGGACAGGTTGAACGAGCAGCACGAAATTGATGAACGCCGCCGCCGGATTGCCCGACAAGCCGAAGACAGGGGTCGCCCCAACGCGGGCATACGTCACGGGAGTGCCCGGACGCATCGAGACTTTCCAGAAAAGCAGCTCGCCCCCGGCTTGGACATAGGCATCGCGCATCAGGTCATAATCTCCGACCGACACCCCGCCAGTGGTGAGCAGGAGGTCGCATGAAGCGGCCGCTTTTTTCACCAGACGTGCCGTGGCTTCGAGGTCATCGCCAACTTGCCCGTACAGGATGGGGTGACCGCCTTGTTCACGGATCAGCCCTGCCAGCATGGGGCCGTTGCTGTCATAGACTTGTCCCGCTTCTAACGACTGGCCCGCAGGACGGACCTCCGCGCCAGACACGATCACGCCCACGCGAGGACGGCGGTAGACGGTGACCCGATCCACGCCATTGGCTCCCAAGACGGCTAACTCTGCCCCGCCGATCTGGCACCCTGCCTCCAGCAATAGTGCCCCTGCAGGCGTGTCTTCGCCCTGGCGCGAGATCGCTTCCCCTGCAGCAACCGTAAGTAAAATTCGGACATGAGGAACAGTCTGAGCTTCGTGTGACCCATCTACGCGCTCCGTCACTTCCAGCCTGACGATCGCGTCGGCGCCTACAGGGATCGGGGCCCCTGTCATGATGCGGGTGGCCTGCCCTGTGCCGACAACTTGCGTGGGCACTTGGCCCGCTCCGACTTCTTCGAGGACGCGGAGGGTGACCGGCGCGTCTTTCAGGTCGGCGGCACGGACCGCATATCCATCCAACGCCGAGCGATCAAACGCCGGGAACGGCAGGCGGGCCGTGACCTTTTTGCCCAAAAAACGCCCGTAGGCGTCCATAAGCTCCACTTCCTCCGTACCCAGTGCCGCTGTGCGCGACATCGTCTCCTCCCACGCCGCTTCTAGCGTGAGAAAGCTCTCCATCACAACAACCCTCCATGTCCCAACTCTGCAATCTCCGCTCGCGTCACCGTCTCTCCTGCCAACACACGCGGCAAAAGCAGATCGAACGACGTGAACTCATCAAAAATCACACAGCCCGGCAACCCGAAAATCGGCATCGTCTCCCGATATGCCAACATCAGCATCGAGCCTGGCAACATCGGCATCCCATATGAAACCACCTGTGTCGCCGCCGCTTTGATCGCGCCTGGCGTCCGGTCATCCGGGTCCACCGACATGCCGCCCGTGCAGATCACCATGTCCGCCCCTTGTGCATGAAACTCCACGATCGCCGCTCGGATATCCTCCACCGCGTCACCGACAATTTTCTGTTTGAGAACTTCCGAACCAAACCGCTCCAGCTTCGCACGCACGACCGGACCGAATTTGTCCTCGATCCGGCCTTTCAACACCTCAGAACCGGTGGTGATCACGCCCACTTTCATCCGCTGGAACGGCTTGATCGTGAAGACCTGCGTTTCCCGGGCAATTTTTTCGACAAGGTTCACTTTCTCCTCCGCGACCGTCAGCGGGATCGCACGCAATCCGCAAATTTTATCGCCCACTTCGAGGACCGTGTTCGTCCGGCGCGAGACCACGGCAATTTCATCGACCGAATTGATCTGAAAAAGTCCCTCAACGTTGACTTTTAGCAGACCTTGGATCGCAGACTTCAACACCACTTTGCCTTCATGCGGCTCTTCGTGCGCCATGTGTTCCCCGCCGAGCACCGCCGCCATGCGCAGCGCGGCATCGTCCTCATGCAATTCTCCATCGCTCAGGTCGAGGACATAGATGTGTTCCTTGCCGATTTTGAGCAGTTCGGGGATGTCAGTCGCTTGGATGATGTGCCCCTTCGTGAAGGCACGGCCTTTGAAGACGCCCGGCACGATACGGGTCAGGTCATGCGCGAGACGCATCCCAATCGCTGCTTCGACGCGGACTTCCTTTTTCATGCGTAATCCTCCTCTCCAAACTGGCGTATCTCTGGCGTATCTATTGAAGTACCGGCAGTTCCTCCGGGCCTTGGTAGGGGAATTCGACCATCATCTCTGAACGGTCCTCGGTCACGTAGAAGCGACACCCGACATGTTGTTGCATCCAGACCAATGCGTTGCGCGGAACTTCAAAGCCGTCACAGTAGATCTGGTGCTCGGGCAGTTCCGACTCCGGGTCGTCCGGTTTCAGATAGAGTTTGAAGCGATTGTTTGGGTTGGTCGCGTCTTCAAGGATGTAAAAGACGAACAAGTCGCGATGCTCCTTCAACGCTTCCTTGCCAAATTCCGCAAATGTGCGGACAAAGGGAGCGCGCGGGTCCTCTGCGACAATTGCGTATTCCTGTCCATTTTCTGTGCCGGCGATGAAGTCGCGCAGGAATTTGTCGCGAGCGGCGAAGTCGCTTTTTTGCTCCTCGCCGATCTTGCACCGGAAGTTCCATTCAAACCAAGCGGACGCCTCGCGGTCGCCGCCGTATCCTAATGCCAACAAGTATTCAGTCATGATGTGGTAAACCCTCTCTCTTCCATAAGGTACACGCGATTCGGTACTCCTCAGGCGTGTTCATGTTGAAAAACGGATCGGGGGTCAGTGCAGACCACCGCTCCGTCGGGATGTTGTGTACACGCAATTTCTGCAAAAAGCGACGCATCGCATTGTCCCCACGCGCCAAACAAACCTCGGCCACCTCCCGCACCCGCGCTCGATACACCGCGCAGACAGGGTAGACATGCTCCCCATCACAGGGTACCACAGCATCGAGCTCCGGGTTCTCCTCTAGCGCGTCCAGCAGATCTCGCAACACATCTGCGCGCAGAAACGGAAGGTCGCAGCCGAGCAGCACGGCCGCAGCGTCCGGTTCCAGTCCTTGCAACCCAGCATGGAGCCCGGCGAGCGGGCCTTGGTGGGGGTAGAGATCCGCAGTGGTCCTAAGTCCAAGGTCCCGGTAGCGCAACTGCTCCGCATGATCGTTCGTCACGATCACTACATCCTGACATACCGTCCTCAGTCGATCATAGGTGTACAAAAACAAAGGAGTGTTCGCGAAGGGTAGCCACTGCTTGGGCACACCCATGCGCGTGGAAGCTCCGCCCGATAAAAAGATGCCTTGAGCGCTTGAATTCTCGTTTAAATTCTTCATAAGTGATGGATTTGTTGAAAAAATCTCCTCTAGGACTACTGTCATATATTAGAAGCGTATGCTACACTACTACTATCCCTGTTTGTGATGAAATTTGCAAATACACACCAGACAACCAGCCTCTTGACGTTATGGAAAGGAGTCGTTCCCGCTATGTTGCCCATCCTTCGATTCCTGACCAATTATGAAGCTTTTTTGGTCACGTCACGGTGTTTTTTCGCGTTGCTGTTGTTGCTGTTTATTCAGAACCCGTTCATGCAATGGGCGTTCCTCTATTACGCGGCAACGTCGCTCGCGATAGCCGTGGGGTACAACCGCTGGGGCAAAAGATGGCGCATCTGGTATGCGACCATCCTGCTCGATCCGCTCGTCGTCTCGGTGATGATCTCCGCCGATGGTGGATTTTCTAGCGATTTGTACTACTATTATTACCTCACGATGGCGATGGCGGCCTTCACCCAGCGCTGGAACAAGTGGATCAGCGTCACGTTCACGCTTGCCGTCAATGCCCTGTACCTGTGCACACTCATCCTCGCATCCGGCACATTGGAGTGGCGCGAGTTAGGATTTCGATGCGTGGTGTTTTTCGGGATCTCCATCGTATTTCCGATGTTCTCGTATGTCGAGCACCAGCGCCAACTCGTCGCTGAGCGCGAACGTCTGGCCTCCGAGGAGAAGGATAACCTCAAACGTGAGATGGAGTCGATCAATCGCCAAGTGGCCGAGTACACGAATGATTTGCACCAAAAAGCGGTGCTTGATCAATTGACCAACCTGCACAACCACAATTACTTTCACAGCCGGATCGTCATCGAGGCGGAGATCGCCAAGCAGCACGGCAAACCGCTGACTCTGGTGATCATCGATATCGACAACTTCAAGCAAGTCAATGATACGTATGGGCATTCGGTCGGCGATGAAGTGCTGCGCACGATCTCCCAGCGTCTGAATGAGTTGTGCAAGGGCACCTACCACATCCCCTGCCGCATCGGCGGTGAGGAATTGGCGTTGATCATACCGGAGACTGAGATGGAGAGCGGATACCAAGTCGCGGAGCAATTCCGTCGCGAGGTCGAACGCCTGCGGGTGCCAGTCCCGACGAGCGAGTTGTTGAACGTCTCCGTCAGCGTGGGCGTAGCTTCCTTCCCCTTGAATTGCAGCAACCACCAGCAACTCATCGACCGCGCCGACCAAGCGATGTACGTCGCCAAGCGCACCGGCAAAAACCGCACGGTGCGGTACTCGCAGGAGATGGAGAAAAGCACCGTTACAACTTGATCGAACCTGTAAAAAAGCGCGAAGCCAGCAAGTGCTGGCTTCGCGCTTTTTTTTGCGTGCTCCCTGGGTCTAGAGGTTTTTCAGGTGCTTCGACAGGTCATCGACCATGAGGTTCGCCGCCAAGACACCCCCTGCTGTATTCCAGATTGCGTCGTTGACTTTGAGAGCTTTGTTGGCTTTGACGACTTTGAGGTTTTGGAACAACGGGTCGCTCAGGTATTCTTGCTCCAGTTTGGACGCTTGCCCATTGCCCGTTTCGTAGGTGAAGTAGAACAACACATCGCCATCCATCTCCGGGATGCGCTCCTTGGTGATGTCAGCCGAGAACTCCGGTTTGTCTTGGGTCGCCGGGCGCTTGACGCCCAGTTCTTTGAAGATGATGCCGGAGAAGGTGTCGTTGTAGTAGATGCGGGTCTTGCCCGGCATGAAGCGAACCATCGAAACTTGGGTGTTGACTTTGTCCCCGACACTTTTCTTGAAATCGGCCACTTTTTGATCCCAAGCGGTCAGCACCTTGTCGCCCTCTGACGTTTTGTTCAAAGCTTCTGCATAGAGTTTAAAGTTGCTTTTCCAATCGCCGCGCAACGTCTCGGAGAACACGGTCGGCGCGATCGCCTTCAATTGCTCGTAGACTTTTTCCTGGCGCAGCTTGTTCCCGATGATCAGATCGGGTTGTAGCGAAGTGATCAGCTCCAGATTCGGCTGGCCTTCATCCCCGACGACGGTGACTCCGTCCATCTGCGACTTGATGTGCGGATACCACGGGTCGCCCGTCCAAGACTTCACGGCGCCCACCGGTTTGACCCCCATCGCGAGCAGGGCTTCCGTTCCTTCGTTGGTCAGGATGACGACTTTTTTCGGAGTGCCCTTGATCTCCGTTTCGCCCATCGCATGCTTGACGGTGCGGACTTGTTCGGGCTTGGATTGCGCAGTTGCGGTGTCTTTTGCTGCAGATGTATCCGTTCCACAACCCACGAGCAGGAGGCAGAACGACAGAAGTAGAGTAAGAATTAGAAAGCTTCTGTGCTTTCCTTTACGAACAGTATGGATCAACATACTAGACAATCTCCTCTCAATCACTGATAATGATTATCATTCCCATATCGAATATTAGCGCTTGCCCTTGTGTTCTGTCAAGCACAAAAGATTCTGTAGATGACCTGAACGAGGGAAGAAAGGTGTGCCATGACTGTGCTTTTACAAAAAAACCAATCGAAACTTGGAGGTCTGCTGCTGCTCTTGCTGTTGGTGATCGCCGGTATGTTCGCCAGCATCCTGTGGGGGGTCGTGGACACTTCGTGGCAAGGGCTTCTCCAGACCTATACACACTTTACAGGAACCCAAGAACAGCTCGTCATCCAACAAATTCGCGTACCGCGTGCGCTGATCGCCACCGCGATCGGGGCGAGCCTCGGCGTATCCGGCGTGTTGATGCAGGTGCTGATGCGCAACCCGCTCGCTGACCCGGGGGTGTTCGGGGTCAATGCGGGCGCTTCGTTTTTCGTAGTCGTCGCGATCACGCTGTTCTCGATGACCTCGCTCACGGAGATCGCATGGGTGGCGTTTCTAGGCGCAGCTGTCAGTGGCGGCATCGTCTATACCCTCGGCTCGCTGGGGCGCGACGGCCTGACCCCGATGAAACTGACGATTGCTGGAGCGGCGATGGCGGCGCTGTTTTCCTCTTGGATGCACGGCCTGTTGATCGTCAACGAACGCGCGATGGAGGATGTGCTGTTCTGGATCGCCGGCTCGGTTTCAGGGCGCAAACTTGAGTTGCTGACCTCGGTGCTGCCCTATCTAGCGGTCGGATGGATTGGATCGATCCTGCTCACTGGGCAATTGAACATCCTGAGTTCCGGCGACGACATCGCAAAAGGTCTCGGGCAGAAAACGTGGTTGATCAAGTTGCTCTCCGCGCTCTGTGTCGTCCTGTTGGCAGGCGGTTCGGTGGCGGTGGCAGGTCCGGTTGGTTTTATCGGGCTGGTCATCCCACACTTTGCCCGTGCGTTGGTCGGGTTGAACCTCCGTTGGGTGATGCTCTATGCCATGTTGCTCGGCGCGTTGTTCGTGCTGACCGCCGATATCGCCGCTCGGTTCGTCGCGATGCCCAAGGAAGTGCCGCTGGGCGTGATGACCGCTCTGCTCGGCGTTCCCTTTTTCGTCTATGTCGCACGCAAAGGAGTGACGCGTTCATGAAGCGACCCTATTTTCACGTGCGCAATGCCCGTCTGCGGTTCTCCCTGCTGCTCCATCGCCAGTCGCTGTCGATTCTGATCGGGCTGCTCCTCGCCACGTTCGCCGTGTTCGTCCTGTCGACAGGTACAGGCCAAGTCAGCATCTCGCCGCTGCGCGTCCTCAACGTTCTCTTCGGTGCTGGAACTGCGCAGGATACCCTGATCGTGCATTCCTTGCGCTTGCCTCGGACTGTGATCGCGGTGATGATCGGCGTCTCGCTGGCGATGTCGGGCGCGATCTTGCAAGGGATCGTGCGCAACCCCCTCGCCTCCCCGGATGTGATCGGCATCACAGGTGGGGCGTCGGTGGCCGCCGTGTTGTTTTTGACCAAATTAGAAGGGGTGAGCATCCAACTCCTCCCCATCGCCGCCCTGCTCGGTGCGGTCTTGGTCACCGCCCTCCTCTATCTGCTCTCATGGAAAAACGGCATCACGCCGTTGCGGTTGGTCTTGATCGGAGTCGGCCTCAACGCAGCAACCAATTCCTTGACGACGCTGATGACGGTGATGTCGCCGATCTACCTGACCGCACGAGCGGTCACGTGGATGGCAGGCTCGGTTTACGGGACGAACTGGAAAGTGGTTCTGTACCTGTTGCCTTGGCTGGTGATCTTCCTCCCGCTGGCGATGATATTCGGTCGCTCGCTCAATGCCCAGCAGTTGGGCGATGAAGTGGCGACGGGCATCGGACATCCTGTGCAAAAACACCGCGTGCTGCTGTTGCTGATCTCCGTCTCCCTCGCTGGGGCTGCTGTAGCGGCAGGAGGTGCGATCGGATTTGTCGGCCTCTTGGCGCCGCATATCGGACGCAAGCTCGTCGGGCCGTCGATGGGGATCTTGCTCCCTGTCTCCGGGCTGGTCGGCGCGTTGATCGTCCTATTGGCAGACTGGGTGGCGCGGACGGCCTTCGCCCCGCTCGATCTGCCGGTGGGCATCTTCACAGCGGCAGTCGGCGCGCCTTTTTTCATCTATCTGCTGTACACGAACCGCAATCGCTAGAAGGGAGTGCTGATGACGATGAGCCAGTTAGAAACACAAGACCTGTCGCTTGCCTACGGAACGAAATTGATCCTCGACTCCTTGAACCTCTCGATCCCCAGTGGTCGCATCACAGTGCTGATCGGCAGCAACGGATGTGGAAAGTCGACCTTGCTCCGATCGATGGCGCGCTTGCTTCCGCCCAAGTCCGGGCAGGTGTTGCTCGATGGTGCTTCGATCCAGAGCGTTTCGACCAAGCAGGTCGCCAAACACCTCGCGATCTTGCCACAGGGCCCCGTCGCACCTGAAGGCTTGACCGTCCTCCAATTGGTCAAGCAAGGTCGCTACCCGTACCAAAATTGGTTGCAACAGTGGTCGGCAGAGGATGAACAGATCGTGAACGAGGCGATGGATGCCACGCAGATCACGGAGTTGGCTCATCTGTCGGTCGATTCCCTGTCTGGCGGTCAACGGCAGCGGGCTTGGATTGCGATGGCGCTCGCTCAGCGCACGGACATTCTGTTGCTCGACGAGCCGACGACCTACTTGGACCTCACGCACCAAATTGAAGTCCTCGACATCCTGCACGATCTCAACGAACGCGAGGGCCGCACGATTGTCATGGTCTTGCACGATCTGAATCTGGCCTGTCGGTACGCGCAAAATATCGTCGCGGTAAAAGACGGGAGCGTCTATGCAGAAGGCCCGCCAGAGGAGATCATCACAACGGAGCTGGTCCGCGAGGTGTTCAACTTGGAGTCGCAGATCATTCGTGACCCGCTCTACGGCACACCTTTGTGCGTGCCCTACAGCCGGAAAGTTCGAGTTGTGGAGAAGGTCTTGGTTTGAGGAGAGGACGAGAAGACGCGAGGAAAAAACCATCGGTCGTGTGCCGATGGTTTTTTTTTATAGCTCCTCCGTGCCGTCCAAGTACACCAAGTCGGCATGCGGGTGACTGAGGAAGTCATGATGAGAGATCGCCCAGCCATACGCACCTGTATATTGAAACACGATCACGTCGCCAATCCGCAAGCGCGGGACGGTGATGTCTGTGGCCAGCACGTCCTTGGGCGTACAGAGCTGCCCGACCACGGTGATCGGAGTGTCGGTGATCTCCGTTCGCGCAAACGGGTAGTCCCAGCGCTCCATCGACAGCACCTGAAACGGATGGCTATGCTGCCAAGAGACGGGCAGTCGGAACTGATGCGTGCCACCGCGCACGATCGCATAGGTTTTGCCGTGGTTCTGCTTGATGTCCAGCACTTCGACAGCATACCAACCGCCGTGCGCGGTCAGGTAGCGACCACACTCGAAGAACACGGTCATGTCGGGCAGCGCCTCACGCTCCAGCATCGGGCCTAGTGCGCCTACGAAGGAGCCCCAGTCAAACTGCTCGTCCAACGCAGCATAGTTCACGCCGATGCCGCCCCCTGCGTTCAGATAGCGGACGTGTACGCCGTATGCCTCCGCCCATTCCCGCACCCGTCGACAGTAATAGGCCACCAGTTCGACATGTGCGGTGGCATCCAAGTTGTTGGACAACGAATGCAGATGGAAGCCTTGCAGATCGAGCGCTGGCAAGCTCTGCGCAAGCTGTATCGCTTCCGGAATTCTCGCCTCGTCGATCCCGAACTGCGTCGGGCGACCTGCCATCGCCAGCGTGGCGCTGGGCAACGGGCCTCGCAAGTTGACGCGCAACAGGATCGGCAGGGTGACGCCGCGTTGTTCCGCGATGTAGGCGGCGCGGCGCAGTTCGTGCAGACTCTCGACGTGCAACAGGGTCACGCGGTGCTCGATCGCCCCGTGGATCTCCTCATCCGTCTTGCCTGGGCCGCCGAACAAGATCGGCACCTCCTGCGAGACAGCGCGGACTTTGCGGACTTCGCCAAGCGATGCCACTTCGAAACCGTGAACGTGCGGGAGCAGGGCTTGGAGAATCGGCAAGTCCGAGTTCGCTTTGATCGCGTAAAAAAGTCGGCAGGGTGCTGGCAGTGTCGCCACGCGATCGGCAACATGGGCTTGGATGCTCTGCAAATCATAGAGATGCGCACAAAAAGGCTCTGGTTCCGCCGCTTTTCGTGAGCGGATGTAGGCGGTCACTTTTTTCATCACGTCGTCTCCTCCTGTGCAACTTGCGTGCGGAAGGTGTGGAGGTGGGCACGCAGGGCGCGAAACGCAGTCCCGCGCTCCTCACCCAAAACGAATGCGCGCACGCCTCGCCCCTGCCATGTCACCAGATCTTCTGCCGCTCGCGGGATCGCGCAGTACGGAACACCGCGTTTTTGGGTGATCTCTGCCACTTGTGCCAGTGCGTTTTGTACGATGTCAGAGCGGGTTTGCCACGGCACGCCGTAGGATTGGGAGAGGTCGGCCGCCCCTTCGAGGATCATGTCGATGCCGGGCACAGCGGAGATCTCTGCGATGTTCTCCACGCCTTCGCGGTTTTCGATCATCGGGACGACCATGATCTGCTCATTCGCATAGTCGAGATAGCTGGGCAGGTCTACTTTTGCAAAATCGGCGGGGCGACCGCCGTTTAAACTGCGCATCCCTCGTGGGTGGTATCGGCTCGCTCGCACGGCTGCTTCCGCCTCCGCTCCCGTCCGCACATGCGGGATGACCACACCATGTGCGCCGGCGTCGAGGACTCGCAAAATGGTGTTCGGGGCGGCATCTGGTACACGGACCAGCGCCGTGATGCCTGACGCGTCGGCGGCACGCAGCATGTGTTCTAGGGTCTCCGGGTTGATCAGCACGTGCTCCGTGTCGATGATTACGAAGTCATACGCAGCCGCCGCGATCATCTCCACCAGCGTCGGGTGCGGGATCGAGCAGAACAGGCCGAATACAGTCTCACCGAGCTGCAATCGCTTTTTCAAGGCGTTCTCGCGCAACATCTCGTCACACTCCCCGTCTGAGCGGGTTGGGCACCGCATGCATCCGCAATTCGGTGTCTGGGTACAGCCGGCGCTTGGTCAGTTGCTCGACTTCAATCGTAGGCGCGAACAGGTCGAACAGCTCGAAGCGCTCTCGCAATTCGGGGAAGCGCTGTTGGTACTGCTCCAAAACGTCGCGCACCAGCGCCCAGAACGCCGCCTCCTCCACGCCGTAGAATTCGTCCATCAACAGGGCCAGCTCACCGATGTTAATGAAGAAAAAGGCATCATGCATGAAGTCGCGCACCAGTCCCAGCTCATCCGTCTCGACAAATGAGTTCGCATTGACCCGCGCATGCGCGTCCGGCGTGCGATGCAGCGGTGGGCATAGCTCCGGCTGGGTGAGGAATGATCGGCAGAAGCGAATCCCATCGTGGAAGTCCTTCAAAGCGATGCGCGTCGGACGGCCCTGTTCATGGAGCAGGACGGCATTCTGCGCGTGCGTCTCCAAAGCGATCCCGTGCGCGTACAGGAAGTGTGCCAGTGGCAGGACGCTGACTGCAAACAACTGCCGCAACCAAGGGATTGCACCGAATTTCTGCACCCACAGTTCAATTATCGGGCGACCGTTCACGTCCAGCGAAGTCAGCGCGTTATAGGGCACGGCTTCCTCCCCCGCTTCGAGGTGGGGGTGCAGGCTTTCCCGCCAGATGCACCCGAGGATGCCGGCGGTTTTCGCTTGGAGCAACTCGGCGCGTGGCGGCGGGTCGTAGGAGATGCCCATCACTTCTCCGAGCAGGACCGTGCGCAGTTCGTCACGGAAAAAAGCGTCGTCTGCCGCCAGCCGCTGCAACCAATCCGTAACGAGCGGGGCGTTTTGCACCGTATGCGGCGCGAGTGTGCGACCGGTCGACGTATTGATGAGACTCATCGCAAGTTTCAGGTAGGAGCGGTCGGGCTGACTGGCGTTCGCCAGCGTGCGAATCGACTGTTGCGGACGGAAGGCATCGGGAGAGCGACCGACGCGAATCAAGCGCTTCTCCCGCAGATCGTCCATACAGGCGGTCACGATGTGCCGTTGCCACTGCCACGAGTGTACGGGCAGGAGGACAAAGTCCTCCGGGTTTTTCCCCGCAGTCCGCACAACATCCGCGAAGGCACGGATCGTCTCTTCCCCCAGTTCTTGTCGCAGGAACTCGCTGTACTCCAGCCGTTCCGAGATGGCGAGGTGCGCGAATTCCTTGTCTGCGGCTACCCAGATCGGATACAGCTCCGGCTTGAATTCTGGCCCGTACCTGTAATTGTCCGCATAGTCGAACCCGATGCGCGACTTGTAGCTCGGATGGTAGGGGTGACCGTCCATCACATCCCCTTCCCATTCATCGTAGGCACTGCCGTACTGCGCGAGGCCCGCTTGGTGGCGGTAGTGCTGAGCCAGCGTGTCTTTCAGGTGTGTCTGCTCAAGTTCATGGATGAACTGAGTCAGTCGCGATGCGTCCGCACCGAGCGCCTGACGCACGTCGAGCAAGAACTGCGCCAGCGAATCCGCCTCCGCGATCTCGCCCCCCGTCTGCCTCAGGATCGGCGCGTACCGATTCAACCGAATGCGGCCAAAAGTCAACTTGCGTTGCCCGCGTGCTGAGTATGTGACCACCTCACAACGCTCCGAACGACCCTCGATGACAAAGCCCGGCTCGCCCTCGATCTGGATCTGTTGTGCTGGCAACAACCCTTCGTAGATCAACGATTCCACCAGCTGGCGAAAAATTCGGCGACGCACTTCCACGTATTGTGCAGATTGTAGCGCGGCTACTGGCTGCTTCATTTCAACAACACCCCACAGTTCGCGAGTGGATTGACGACCTTCACGTAGGACGGCGTCTCCCCTCTATTTTGAAAGCAGCTGGTCAAATTTGCCTTGGCAGGCAGGGTGGCGGTTTCCAACAGCGCTTTTGTAGACGGCTGACCCACCTCCAACTTCTCCGCCACAACTTTCCACAGCTCGAGTTCGTCCACACCGCCGTGGTACCCGAGCGTGTGGATCAAGTGCCCGAGATGGTTGACGAAAAAGTAGTATTGCAAGCGTTCCCAGGCCTCTGCTTCCGCGAACAGCACCGGGCTCTGCGGCGGGATCGCCAATCGCTGTGCCTGTGAGCGGGCGATGCTGACCCCTTCCAAGTCGCGCACGCAAAACTGCGCAGGCCAGCCTTTGTCAAAAGCGACCATCGAGTTCTGCACATGTGCTTCGATGCTGATGCCAAATCGTGTATACAACCACATCAGCGGAACGAGTGAAAGGTCGAGGTAGCGACCGAGCCATTTTTTCAAAAAATCGGCGTCAGATGCCACACCTTGGGATCGTGCCGCTGTATGCACCGCTTCAAGCAAGGGCGGTACGTCCGCCCACGGGTGCTGTTCCAGCAGACTGGCGACCACCAGCGGCGCGTCCTCTCCAACCGGGTGTTGCGCGATCGCCGTGCGGAAGATCACACCGAAACTCGCGGCGAGATCGTCCTGCACATCTGGTGCGGTGTGCTCCAACCGCAGTGTCCGATACCCGACTTCCTGCAAGATGCAGAACTCGGGAACGGGGATCTGTGGCGCGATCTGTTTCAGCACGCGACTGGCATCCAGCGTGCGCTCCAGTTGTTCGAGCGGGTTCACGCGGACGAAGTGCGTGATCCGCACGTTCAGCGGCAGTTTGAAAAAGTACCCGTGGTGCGGGTCCCAGACGGTGCGTACCGACGACGTCGGGTACACAGGATTCCCGAGCGCGCCCAAGTTGACGAGCACCCCTTGGTCGATCAGGTCGCGAACTTCCGCGAGACCCAGCAGGTACTTCGCCTGCCAAGGGTGACAAGGCAAGAGTGGGTAGGCAGATTGAGCGGGGAGGAGACGTTCTCGCGCTGCTTGTTGCACGGCGGAAGGGATGACCGCCCCGTCGGCATTTTGCAAAAACGCCTCGCGCACCACATCCGGTGCAACGGCGAAATAGTGCAGTTGAAACGTCGCCCCCAGCTCCGGTGCATATGCGTGCAAGTCCTCCTGCGAGAACCCTTCCGAACTTTTCGGTGTTGGATGGAAGGGGTGACCAAAGAGCAGGGATTGTTCCGCCGCCGCGAGCCGCTCAAGACGTGGAAGGGACAACAGCGAGGTGTGCGGTGAGCTTTGCGCTTCTCGATGTGTCAGGTACAGGGTCGTTTTTTCAATCGAATTGATGAGGTTGGAACGCATGGTTTGGCCGCGTTGCCAACCGCGAACATTGTACTCATCTCCCGCCGCCAGCTCGTGCAGGAGCAGATCTGCCAGTTCGAGTGCACTGCGCACGCGCAGGTATGTGCCATCCGCGTGTTCCACCCCGAACAGCGGCTCGTAGCGATGGTGTCCAACTGGCGACCAATAGGCAAATTGTCCTCGCAGTGCCACCTTGGTTGTGGGCAGGTGGATGCGAAAACCTGACTCGCTCGATGCCTCATACTGCCCTGTCTGCGTCTCGCGCAGGTAAGCATTCAACAGGCGCTCGACCGCCGCTTGCTCCGCCCAGTCACGTGCTCGCCTCGCGCGCTCCTCGCTTGGATTCCCCACCTCCAACAGCGGATTCGCCGTCACGCCGACACCTGCGGGCATGCTCCCACCACCGGAGCCGCTGCGTTGCAAGAGTGGGGCGATCAAGGTGCGCGTCGGCCACGTCGCGTTTTGCAAAAGGGTCTGTTGCAAGACCGCTCGCACATCGGCGGGCGCTTGTCCCCGCAGGCAGGCTTCCACCGCATCACGCATCGCCTCCCACAACTGCGCCTCCTCCACGCCATACGCTTGAGCAACCGCATCGGCGATCGCGTAGAGATTCACTTGCAGGCCCAACGTCTGGAAATAGGACAGCAGCGCTTCAGGTGTTGGGTTGATCAAGCTGTTCGGCGTGCCCTGCTTCACCACGTAGCCTGGATCTTGGAACCCTTCGCGCTCCAACCACGGCATGTACAGGCGGATCGTGTCGTGGTCGCGCAACAACATGCCTTCGACATGGCCTGCGCGGAACGTCAGCATCACGTTCTGCCCGTGCACTTCTGGCATCATGCCGTAGCGGAAACACCCGGCCACCGTAGCGATGAAAAACTCAGCAATCTCACGGAACAGGTGTAGGGCGGCTCCCGCTGTGAGGTCGCCGCGTGCCACCAGCACGTTGTCAAAGGCAGGCATCCTCCCCTGCTGGTCGAGGACGGCCAGCGCAGACATCGAGAGCAGGTCCAACTCTTCATCAGCCAACAAATCCTGTGGATATTGCCGAATCAAGCATGCTAGATGTCCCGGTTTGTCCGCGAACAGATCGCCGTCCGGGTCGTGGAATCCCCACCACTTGCTTTCCTCGCATAGCTGGAGGCGACTTTTCAGGAAGCGATCAGCGTCGATCACTCGCTGTAGCACGCCTTGCGCTTGCTCGGCGTTGTGCAGATAGCGCAACGGCAAGATCCGCAAGGCGGCGAGTGAGTAGATGCCGATCGGAACTTTGACGTGTGACGCCCCGCCTTCCACACGCGACAACGCACGCAGCGAGGAGGTTGCGGTGTAGCGACCGACACAGGTGTCGAGATGGACGAGGATGCCCTGCGCAAATTCCTCCGCATAGACCTGCGGGAGGAGGTGTTCCATCTGCCACGGATGCACGGGAATCGCGAGGTAGGCCGCGGAGGAGAGGCCCTTTTTTGCCATCGCGGCTTGCAGGTGTTGGTTTTCCTGCTCGTTGAGCACGAGGTCCGCGATCTCCGCTGGAGCTCGATTGCCTTGTTTCAGATAGTCCCGGCGCAACGCCAGCCACACGAGATCGAAGGCGTTGCCAAATTCCGAGCTATAGGCGCGGTACTCCGCAGGGGAAAACCCGCGCTTGGCCCGTGCTGTCGGATGAAACGGACGGTCGCGCAACGCGGACAGTTGCTCCATCTGCAAGAGGTTGCCGACCCCGTTCTGGGCAAAACGCGCCCCCGCTTCCAACGACAGAGCCGTGTGCGTCACAGAGTCTTGCAGCTCTTGCAAAAATTCCGCCAAGTTCGGGAGTACCACGGCCCGCTCCTGCTCGTTGGCGAGTTCCGCCAACTTTTGCAGAAAACGGACGGGATCGAGTGGTTGCACCGCGTCTGCCTGCACCCAGAGCACCGGCAGACGGTCCAGCTTCACAGGCTGTAAAAAGCGCTGCGGACGCAGGCGCATCACCAACGTGCCACCTCCACCCAAGTCAAGCAAAAAGTACTGCTCCGCACCCGTCAGTTGGAACTCAATCCCTCGCACACGGTCTGCGAAATCGTCTGGTAATCTCGCGACCAGTTGGCCGCGCCCCAAGATTCCCAACCATTGCTCCTGTAGCAACGCATTTACCAAATCGCGTAGCACGATCTCATTCGCTCTTTGTTGCAAGTCATGGTTTCGTGCTGTATCTACGCTCTCCATCATTTCACTCCCCTTCGCTGTACTGCCCTGCAACTCGTTCACATCACACCTTAAAATGCGATTGATTATCATTCTCATTTATTCGAATTATCACTGATAACGGTTCTCATGTCAATCCTACTTTCCGAATAAAAGAAGCTGTCTGGATGATCCAGACAGCTTCTTTTGGGGGAAAAGCGCAATGCAGCAGGCTTTTTCTAGGAATCGACTCGATACACAGCAGCTTCCGTCACGACCGTGTCGACCCGTGAATCATGGTGCTCCGACGGGACTTCAGCAAGCATTTGCAGCTCGTAGGCGACGGCGATCTTGGTGACAGCGGGGCGCAATCGCGGCAGGAAGCGGTCATAATAGCCGCCCCCATATCCGAGTCGACCCCCTGCTCGGTCAAACCCTACACCGGGGAGGATCACGGCATCGATGTCATCGAGTGCGACGATATCTCGATCTACGGATCGGTCAGCAGGGTCATTCACAGTTGCCAAGGTATGAGGAGATGCGTTGTTCGACCCCGAATCCTGTTGCTCAACACGGAGGCTGGCTCCTAGCCTCGGTTCGCGAATCCCATAAGCCCCGCTCACGACATCATCCGCCGCCCGCAACCTGACTGGTATCATGCGGCGTTCCTCGACGAATGTCACCGGAGCGCAGACGGTCTTGCCCTGTGCAAGCGCCCACTCGATCAAGCCGTGGGAGCTGACTTCGGCTTTGAAGTCGAGGTAGACCAGCACCGTGCGAGCGGCTTGGAGTTCGGGGAGGGCGGTCAGGTGTGCGAGGATCTGCTGGTCCTGCTCGGCCCTTTTTTGCGCCGGGAGTGCCTGACGCGCTTCAAGCAGCCGGCGGCGAAGCGCTTTTTTGTCCAACGGGTTCATGACGGTCTCCTCCTCCGTGTTTTTCCCATGATAGCATGGAACGATTTACCCTGCTTGAATCTCCCTTGGAAATCTAAGACTACGCTCTAGGACATGAAATCAAAGGGGTGAACGAGTATGCGATTTTGCAAGCGTTTCTCGACTCTGCTCTGCCTGACGTTGCTCGTCCCGTTGGTTTGGCCCACCGCGCCAACAACCGCTGCCGCCACCGCGAACTTGGTGTACACCGGGATCGCGTGGCAAGAGCCGATCACCGGATATGAGCACACCTTTGCCGAGGGCGATACCGTGCCGCGCAACTTTGAGCGCCTGATCCTGCGCTTCGACGGGCAACCCGTCCTGCGCGCCGCCACCGTCACCGACAGCCTTGGCAACTCGGCTCCGGTCAGCGTCTACCCGTACCATCCGAGCTCTTGGTACGACACGATACTCACGCCCACAGGTCCTTTGAAAAAAAATGAAACCTATACCATCACCATCCCTGGTGGTGCCAACGGTGAACATGATACCAACGGTCATTTCCTCGCCAATGACTTGAAAGTCACCTTCCACACAGATGACCAGCCCTTTACACAATCGGTGATACTCGTCGTACACCCACCGCACAACTTCTCGCCGGAGATCCGCAGGTTCCGTTTTTACGCGCAAGCAGGTCCGCTTGAAATGAAATTGGAGTCGTTGCGCAACGGAGGGGTCGTCTATGCGCGATTGACCCGTGCGGAGACAGGCCAAGTCGTCAGCCAGCCCATTTTCAGCGGCGACCCCAACCAAGACTTCCTCACCCTGACCCAGACCGTGACCCTGCCGGAAGCGGGGTATTATGACATCCTCATGGATGTGAAGCAACGCTCCGAAGCGCAGGACATCGAGTACCAACTGACCCTGACCGCCCCCGAATTGATCGTGGCGGAGAAAAACTACGTCCCGGCGATCCGGTTGAACATGAGCGACTACGAGGTGCACACCGACCCATTTCTCCCGCTTGTAGAGCGGTACGATACCGATTATCGCGTGCGCTCCGTTCAATTCTACCTGGACAACCAGATGCAACGCGAACTCAACAACGAGAGTGCGTCCACTTCCGCGCTCCCCAACACCACCGTCGATACGAGCGGGTTGCGAGACGGCATTCATACCTTTGCGATGATGGCCAAAGGGCCATTTTCCGAAAACATGGGCGGGGATGAGAAATTGATTCAGGTCGATCGGCTGGACAATTTCCGCGATGTCCCGCACAACGCGTGGATGCATCGGGCAGTCGAATTGATGAGCGACCTGCGCATCGTCAGCGGGGTTGGCAACGGGGTCTATGAACCGGATCGAGCGGTCACCCGCGAGGAATTTGCCAAGATCATCGCGACGACGCTGGGCTTGCGGGCCGCCACCGGATTTGCCAATCCGTTTGCCGATGTCTCGACGGGGATGTGGTCGTATGCCCCGATCAACGCGCTCGCAGAAAGCGGCATGATCACGGGCGATGTCCGCAACGGCAAGCGTTACTTCCGCCCAAGTGACACGATCACACGCGCCGAGGCGGCTGCGATCATCGGGCGGCACCTCGGGGTGACCGCGGAGATCGTCGGGAGTTACCAGCCGCCATTTGCCGATTACAACGCGGTGCCGACGTGGGCGAAACCGCATGTCGCGTGGCTGCAATACTATGGGTGGCTGAATGGGTCCAACGGGTACATCTACCCGTCCAGCACGCTCACTCGTGCGGAGGCGGCGCAAATTCTCGTGAAGTACTTGGGCGTCTGAGCACACTTCTGTCCAAGCACAGGGGATTTTGATATGATGAAAAGAGCCGATCTGCGAGGTCGGCTCTTTGCTTTTTTGCGGAAACAAAGTACCACGAAGACTGCGCGACGATCCGCCGCGAGTTTATCGCCAATCATTATATGTACCGCGAGCAAGGGCTGTATGAGCTGAACCCGCAGGAGATGTGGGCGAAGTCTGAGTAACGACCTGTGACAGCAGGTGTGAGGAGGCAACCCGGGATGAAATTGCAACGAGACGGCAAGCGAGTCTCCCTCCGTCCGATGAAGTCGGAGTACGCACGAGCGCTCTATGAGTTGCGGACGCGCAACCAAGCGTTTTTCACACCCTTTGAACCGTTGCAACAAAAATTGGTGATGACGCTGGCCGATTACCAAGAGCGCATCCGCGATGATGTGCGGCATTGGCGCGACCAGACGGGGTATTCATTTGGGGTGTTTTTGCAGGAAAGTGGGGAGTTGATCGGGCGGGTGTCGTTGAGCAACATCGTCTACGGCGCGTGGAAAAATTGCACGATCGGCTACTTTCTCGACCAAGCCCACAACGGCCAAGGGCTGATGACCGAGGCGGTGGCGCTCGCCGTTGATTTTGCGCTGACCGACGGAGGACTCCACCGCGTCCAAGCGGCGGTGATGCCGTGGAATCTAGGCTCTGTGCGCGTGGTGGAGAAGGTCGGCTTTCGATTTGAAGGGCTCTCGAAGTACTACTTGCAGATCAACGGCCAGTGGGAAGATCATAATATTTACGCGATCACGCAGGAGGACTGGGTGAGATAAAAAAAGAACCGGCCGCTCCCTCACGTCCGGTTCTTTTTTCATATGAGTTACTTCCCGATCCCACTCAGAATCAAGTTGACGATCCCCTCGGCCCGATCTGAGTCGATCTCCTCCACTTCGTTGACCATCGCCCAGTGTACGTTGGCATGCATGGCACCCCAGCAGAGCAAGGCCGCATCACGGGCGTTGACCGTGCGGAACTCACCGCTGTCCATGCCGAGTTGGACGATTTGCGTCAGGAAATCCATCATGCCCTCCTGCTCGTCCTTCATGCGCCGGCGAGAACTTGGATCATTGTGGAATTTGGTCAGTTGTTCCATGTTCAATTTATGCAGCTTGACCATATTCGGAAACTGCGCCAGATGAAAGCGGGTGTAACCCAAGAGCTTGTCATACGCCGTTGTGTATCGTTCGGTCTCTTCTTCTAGACCGTGCTTGTACTTTTCACGTGTATAATGGAGAACCTCGTAGAGCAGGGTGCTTTTATCCTTGAAATAGAGGTACACCGTACCCTTGGCAACTCCGGCTACGGACGCGATCTCCTCCACTTTGGAGTCATGGAATCCCTTCGTAGCAAATGCACGGGATGCAGCTTGCAGGATGGTTTCGCGCTTGTCCATGCCTTCCAAGTGACTCCCCCCCTTCTGTACGTACTATCAATCAGGCGCAGGAAGCCGATTCCTGCTTCCTGCGCCTGGTTGTAGTTGGACGTGCTTATTCTTGCGCAGCTGGTTGTGCGGACGAAGCGGCGTCTTTTTTGCCACCTGCTCCACGCGGGTTGCCGGAGAACTTCACTTTGCCAGTGAACAGCGCGACGACCAGACCTGCGACGCAGAACCAGATCGAGACATGGTACAGCGCATGCAGCGAGTCGAGCAGCGAGTCCTTCAGAATCGGGGTCACCGACGTGTTGAACATCTCCGCGACCGGCTTCGGAAGTGCTTGCAAGAAGTCGGGCGACAACAGCGAGGAGTACAGACCTTGCGGGTTGTTGTGCGCCATGTCGAGCAGTTTTTCCGAGTTCGGACCCATCTGGCTCAGAACCGGGTCGAGTTGGTTGCCGATGTCAGCGACCGAGCGGTGGTTGAACACTGCGCCGAGCAGCGCGATCCCGACCGTACCGCCAATCGAGCGGAAGAACGTGGTCGACGAAGTGACCGTTCCGCGAATTTCCATCGGGAACGCTTCTTGGACGGCGATCCCCAGCGACGGCATGATCATCCCCATCCCGAGGCCGAGCACGATCATGACCATAGATGCGCTCAATTGCGTGGTATCGAGGCCCAGTTGCGAGAACAGCAGGAACCCGATGACCATGATCCCCATCCCGCCGATCAGCATCGGACGGAGGCCGACTTTGAGCAGGAGACGCGAACCGAGAATCGAGGTTGCGATCATCCCGAACATCATCGGGGTCATGACAGAAGCGGCCTTGGTTGCGGACATCCCGACTACCCCTTGCATCAGCAGCGGCGAGAACGTCAGGGCGCCGAACATGCCCAGCGACATCAGGAAACCGATCAGGATGACGATCGTGAAGATGCGGTTTTTGAACAGGTACAGGGGCAAAATCGGGTCTTTTGCACGCGATTCCACATAGAGGAATACCAGCGAGAACACGACGAACGAGATGAACAGCGCGATGATCTGCCACGAGGTCCAGCCATAATCCTTGCCACCCAAGGACAGGGCGAGCAACAGCGAGACGATCGCGATGATCATCGTGACGATCCCGGCATAGTCGATCACGACTTTTTTCTTCTCAAACGAGTTGCCGAGACCGATCCAGATGAAGATCGTTGCCAAGACGCCAAACGGCAGGTTGATGTAGAAAATCCAGTTCCAAGACCAGTAGTCGACGATCCAGCCGCCGAGTTGCGGGCCGAGTACGGAGGAGAGGCCAAATACGGCCATGAACATCCCTTGGAACTTCGCACGGCTTTCACCGGTCGTGATGTCCCCGATGATCGTCATCGCCAGCGGCATCAACATCCCGCCGCCGATCCCTTGAATCCCGCGGTAGATCGTGAGCTGAATCATCGAGTCAGCCGCCCCGCACAGTGCGGAACCGATGATGAAGACGACCATCCCGATCAGATATAGTGAGCGGCGTCCGAATACGTCAGCCAGTTTCCCGGCGATCGGTACGACCGATGTGGACGTCAACAGGTACGCGGTTGTGATCCAAGTCAGCAATTCGATGTGACCTAGTTGGCCGATGATCGTCGGCATCGCGGTCCCGACGACCGTCTGGTCCAACGACGAGAAAAAGAGTCCGAGCAACAGACCGATGATGACCAGTCTGCGCTTGCCGCCCTTCGCTTCCAAGTCCAATTGTCCGGCTTGGCTTGTTACTTCTGCCATGAAATTTCACCCCTAGTTTCTATACGTATGATGGCGTTGTCAGCGCTGATGATGCGGTGACTGACGGGTCAGTCGTTAGGTTCATTATAGAATGACCCACAAGTCAGTGTCAATCACTTGTGCCAAATTGGGCGAAAAGGGTACTCTAGAGGAGAGGGAAGGAGCTGTTTACTCGATGGAAAACCTACAAGCCCTCATCGCCGACCAGATCGGCGCAGGGACAATGACACAAGCAACGCTGAACAACGTGCGCAAAAAAGACCCGACGGGCTTTTCCAAAGTCGATATCAAGCCGGTTCGCTTGAAGGAGGAGCTGCACTATCAGTTCAGCTACTATTATAGTCAAAAAGTCCAGCATGAGAATCTGACGCCCGAGGAAGCCCAGTCCGCGATCCTGCGGTTGTTCGAAGAGACGTTCAAGCAAGGGTTGTTACATACGCAGGACGCCGACTACCAGATCCTGATCTCCAAAAAGTTCAAGGTCTCGATCCTGAAAAAGCAAGCCACCCGCACCAAGGTCGAACTCACGCACAACCGCAAGAAACAGTATCTGCTGGAGGAGGGCACGCCGATTCCTTTTTTGGTGGAATTGGGCGTGATGACGCCCGAGGGCAAAGTCGTGGCGAAGCGTTACGACAAGTTCCGGCAGATCAATCGCTTTTTGGAGATGATCGAGGATGTCGTGCCGCATCTGAGTCAGGAGCGGACGCTGAACATCGTGGACTTCGGCTGTGGCAAGTCGTACCTGACGTTTGCCCTGTATCATTACCTCAAGGAGATTCGCGGCCTGAACTTGAACGTGATCGGCTTGGATTTGAAGGAGGATGTGATCGCGCATTGCAACACGCTGTGTGCGCGATTTGGCTATGAGCAGTTGCGCTTCCTCGTCGGGGACATCGCGGAGTACAATGACTTGGAGCATGTGGACATGGTGGTCACGCTGCACGCCTGTGACACCGCAACTGATGCCGCGTTGGAAAAAGCCGTGCGCTGGGGCGCCGACGTGATCCTCTCAGTTCCCTGCTGCCAGCATGAGTTGTTTTCGCAAGTGGCGAATGAAACGCTCTCCCCGATGCTCTCCCACGGGATCATCAAGGAACGATTCTCCGCGCTGGCCACCGACTCCGTGCGCGCGCACCTGCTCGATCTCGTCGGGTACAAGACGCAGATCCTCGAGTTCATCGACATGGAACACACCCCGAAAAATCTGCTGATCCGGGCGGTGAAGAGCAAGAGCACCGCAGCAGAGCGCGAGAAGTTGGTGCAGAGTTATCGGGAGTTCAAACAGTTTCTGCAGATCGAACCCTATCTGGAGAAGGCGTTGGCCGATCGGCTGGGGTTGGTGTTTTAAGGCGCTGTTGCGTGCGTATACTAGAGAGAACAACATAATATGCAAAAACACCCGATGCCTCGGGTGTTTTTCATTTTTCAGGAGGTTGATGATGGACGATCACTATCGCGTAGAGCACGATTCTTTTGGCGAGATCAAAGTCCCTGCCGACAAACTCTGGGGCGCGCAAACGCAACGCAGTCGTGAGAATTTCCCGATTGGGACGGAGCGGATGCCGATTGATGTGATCCGCGCCTTTGCTATTTTAAAGCGCTGTACTGCGCTCACCAATCGCAAGCTCGGGAAACTGGGCCCGGAAAAAGCGGACGTGATCGTCCGCGTCGCTGACGAAATTCTCGCCGGCCAGTGGGATGACCACTTCCCGCTCGTCGTCTGGCAGACCGGCAGTGGCACCCAGTCGAACATGAACGTCAACGAAGTGATCGCCAATCGGGGCAATCAACTGTTGGAGCAGGCTGGGAGTGCAGTTCGTCTCCATCCGAACGATGATGTCAACATGTCGCAGAGTTCCAATGATACCTTCCCCACCGCGCTCCACATCGCCGGGGTGTTGGCGGTAGAGGACCACCTCTTGCCTGCGCTCACCACACTGAAAGCGACCTTCGGGGAAAAAGTGGAGCGGTTCGCGCAGATCATCAAAATCGGCCGTACTCATCTGCAAGATGCGACCCCTTTGACATTGGGTCAGGAGATCAGTGGGTGGCATCATATGTTGGAGAAAAGTGAGCAGATGATTCGGGTCAGTGTCGACACGATGCGCGAACTTGCCATCGGCGGGACGGCTGTTGGAACAGGGCTCAATGCACCGACCGGGTTTGGCGAGGCTGCGGCGGCGGAGATCAGCGCTTTTTTGCAAAAGCCCTTCACGTCGGCGGCGAATAAGTTTCATGCGCTGACCAGCCATGACCAAGTGGTATTTGCGCATGGTGCGCTCAAAGCGCTCGCTGCCGATCTGATGAAGATCGCCAATGACGTCCGTTGGCTCGCCAGCGGCCCACGCAGCGGAATCGGTGAGATCACGATCCCCGAGAACGAGCCAGGCAGTTCGATCATGCCGGGCAAGGTCAATCCCACGCAGAGTGAGGCGTTGACGATGGTCGTCACGCAGGTGATGGGCAACGATGCGACGATCGGGTTTGCCGCGAGTCAGGGGAATTTTGAGTTGAATGTTTTTAAGCCGGTAATCGTGTATAATTTCCTGCAATCGGTGCGGTTGCTGGGGGATTCTATGCAAGCCTTTAATGATAACTGTGCTGTTGGGATTGAGCCGAATCTGGAGAAGATCGAGCATAATCTACATAATTCGCTGATGCTAGTGACCGCGTTGAACCCACACATCGGCTATGAAAATGCGGCGAAGATCGCGAAGATGGCGCATAAGGAAGGGATTACGCTGAAGGAGGCCGCTCTTAGAAGCGGGCTACTGACGGAGGCGCAGTTTGATGAGTATGTGAAGGCGGAGAGGATGATTGGGAGGGAGTGAGGGGTTGGGTTGAGTGAGTAGAGAGTGACGTATGGCTCTGGTGTTTTGGGTTCAGTACGGTGAGCCTTATCATATTAGTAACGGCGAAACTAGAATACAGCCCGATATTTCCCAGAATAGTGGTATGATGAGCATGAGGAAGGATTCGAATGGAGTTATATTTAGATGCAAGGAAGCAGAATCAACCGGACACATTCGCACCACCTAACCACGTCATGGCCACTCCCTCTGGTCGATTAAGGTGTTGGGGCATCGTGATCGTACAAACGATATGCGCAACTTACTTCAGCCAAACTTGAATATGAGGTACACATAAGGAGATAAAACTATGGCAGAAAACAAATTACTAAGAATGGACAATGTCGGCATCGTTGTAGAGTCCCTTGATGACGCAATCTCTTTCTTCGAGGAGATTGGCTTGAAGCTCGAAGGGCGAGCCACTGTCGAAGGTGAATGGGCTGGTCGCGTAACCGGACTGGGTTCTCAGTGCGTAGAGATTGCTATGATGGTTACCCCAGATGGCTACAGCCGACTTGAACTTTCGCGATTTCTCAACCCAGCTACTAGTTCAGATCACCGGACTGCTCCTGTAAACGCTCTCGGTTATCTACGCGTAATGTTCACCGTTGAAGACCTTGACGAAATGGTATCCAGACTCACTAAATATGGTGCTCAGCTCGTTGGCGAAGTGGTTCAGTACGAGGACTCGTATCGGCTCTGCTACATTCGTGGAACCGAAGGACTTCTAATCGGTTTGGCGGAACAACTGGGTAATAAATAGAAACGGAAAAAATCACCGACTATCTGGTCGTCGAGTACTTCGACGGCCTTTTTGCACATAATTTATGGCTTAATCATAACCTTGGATCGATCTAAAAGGTTGGCTTTTATGTACCGCGGCACATAGCTCCGTTACGCTGAGCCTTATCCTAAATGAGTGTGAAATGAAGGAGAGACCTCGCCACGTATACCATTCGAGCTTGTGTTGCGACGTTGTAGCAAGATCACTGGGAATAAAGGGTGGTCCTCATATGCACTACCCATAGGGGGGGATCTCGTTTCTCCTCTAGACTCATTTGAATTGATCAGTTGTTGCACGATCTGGTATTATTTATTTGGTAACTTATTGATGAAGAATGCAACGTCAGAAGCACACAAAGAAGAGGAGCTAGATTATGAAACTTCTACTTACATCTGCAGGCATCAAAAACAAAAGCATACATGACGCGTTGGTTGACATGCTGGACAAACCGATTGCCGAGTGTAGCGCCCTCTGCATACCCACTGCGATCTACGCAAGTCCTGGTGGTGCAGACAAGGCTTGGAGGTTCCTCAATGGAACAGCCACAACACCGATGTGTGAGCTGGGCTGGAAGTCCCTGGGGCTGCTGGAGCTCACCGCTTTGCCCAGCATCGATCAAGAGCTTTGGGTTCCTATGGTCAAGGAGACTGACGTTCTACTCGTAAATGGCGGTGACCCGTTGTATCTGAGTTACTGGATGCGGCAGTCCGGACTGGCAGACCTCTTGCCGTCGCTGCGTGCAGTCTATGTGGGATTGAGTGCTGGGAGCATGGTGATGGCACCTAACATCGGGGAAGACTTCGTTGGCTGGACTCCACCCAACGGTGGAGATGAAACGCTGGGTCTGGTCGACTTTGCCATGTTCCCGCATCTGGATCACGAGATGCTGCCGGAAAACACGATGGCTCATGCGGAGAGATGGGCAGCCGGGATGCCGGGACCGGCGTATGCAATTGATGATCAAACCGCCATCAAAGTGATCGATGGAGTGGTCGAAGTTGTATCCGAAGGGCATTGGAAACTGTTTACGCCATGATCTTACTATGCTGCTAGCAATGCAACTATTGCTTCGAAAATGCATCGAAGTAAGCCTCCTGTCCTTTCCCAAACAGGAGGCTTTTTTGCGAAGCGGTAGTCTGTGTGCTATTACACCGATTGACATACGGTTACTTCGTCCTCGTTGGGGCAGAACAGTACTGGCAATCTCTCTGATCTTGGTAGGGAGCCAGCTGTTTGCTGGCTCCTTTCCCACTTAGAGCGAAACGGTGAACCGTACCACAAGTAGCACATATATTGGGAACAAAGAAGCATCGAAGACGAGTTTAATGTCTTTGATGCTTCTTTGTTTTGGGGTGGTGGATGGGGGCGTGATTTGATGAGGACGCCGGAAATACGATAATTATTTATTGCAAAACGATAAATCACTGTGTTAGTATCAAAGTGCGAATAACTGATGGAGGTGCTTGGTATGAAACGTGAAACACTTTTTTTAAAGGTAGCTGTTATTCTTATGGGTATTCCTGTTCTTGCTTTGTGTATATTTTTTGTACCTGCCATCTCAAATTTTATGGCAGAATTATATCCTGAGACAGCTTATCTACACGATCTTCTTAGGATCGGGTTGTATGCAGCGGCGATACCGTTTTACATTGCTTTGTATCAAACCTTTAAACTACTAGTCCATATTGATCAAAACAAGTCTTTCTCGGAATTGTCTTTAAAATCCTTAAAGAATATAAAATACTGTGCCACTGCAATCAGTATTTTGTATGTACTCAACATGCCACTGTTTTACCTCATGGCGAAGCGGGTCGACCCGCCAATTATCATGCCCATCGGATATGGGGTGATTTTTGCCGCACTTGTGATTGCAGTCTTTGCTGCTGTTCTTCAAAAGCTAGTAAAACATGCCATAGATATAAAATCAGAAAATGATTTAACGGTCTGAGGTGAATAACATGGCAATACTTATCCATATTGATGTGATGCTGGCGAAAAGGAAAATGAGCGTAACCGAACTTTCGGAGAGGGTTGGAATCACAATGGCTAACCTTTCTATATTGAAAAATGGAAAGGCAAAAGCAATTAGGCTTTCAACCTTAGAGGCCATTTGCAAAGCATTAGAATGCCAGCCCGGGGATATTTTAGAGTACAAAATTGAAGAGTGACAAAGACACCATTTATTGAGAATGGTGTCTTTTCACATCTGGTGGAGATCCAATCATGATCCGCACCTTCCGATCAAACACAAGGTGGAGGTGGGCTTTGAATAACCCCCCGACCCTGTGTCAGGATGTGGTAGAATGGTGGACAGAATCAGGTATGATAACGCTAAAAAAGGAAGTGTTTTTCAATGGATTTAGAAATGGTTATGCAGGAGCTCGAAGCTCTAGGCAAGGAACGAACTAAGAAAATTTACATATCCAATGGCGCTCACGAACCGCTTTTTGGCGTGGCTACAGGAGAAATGAAGCCCCTCGCCAAGAAAATTAAATACAACCAACCTTTGGCTGAGCAGCTTTACAGCACAGGGAACTACGACGCCATGTACTTTGCCGGAATAATCGCAGACCCAAAAGCAATGACTGTAGCGGATTTCGAGCGTTGGATGGATGCGGCTTATTTTTATATGCTGTCCGATTTTGTAGTTGCAGTAACTTTGGCAGAAACAGATATTGCACAAGAAGTTGCCGATACATGGATCGCAAGCGGCGAAGAACTGAGAATGTCTGCGGGCTGGAATTGTTACTGCTGGCTTTTGGGTAATCGCCCGGACAGTGAATTTGACGAAAGCAAACTTGCCACTATGCTGGAAATTGTGGAAAGTACGATTCATGATTCTCCCGAACGAACGAAATACGCTATGAATAATTTTATTTACACAGTGGGCGTCTCCTATTTGCCGCTCCATGATAAGGCGGTCGAGACCGCAAAGGCAGTTGGCCCAGTAGAAGTCAAACGGGACAAGAAAAAAAGCAGTTTCCTACTCGCTTCCGAAGTTATTCAAAATGCAGTAGATAAAGGGCGACTGGGTTTCAAACGCAAAAATGTAAGGTGTTAAACTATTGCGATGAACCAATACATGAAAAAGCAGACCCCTTTGCGCCAGATGAGCGTTGAAGAGGGTCTGTTTTTGGATGTTTGCGCACGTTCTACTACCGGACGGAGGACGCTTCGATCTGCTCGCGTAGGAATGCTTCCTCTTTATTCGTATCGAGGAGGAGGCGGAAGACCATTTTCCAGCGGCTTTTGTTTTTATCGAGGATGTACTGGTTTCCGATGTCGCGCAGTTGCTCCAGCAACACCAGCTTTTGGCGCGGATTTTTTTCCGCATGGTAAGCTTGTAACGCTTTGTCCACGAGGATGACGGTTTTACGCTGAGCCGCGTTGTTCGAATACTGCAACCATTCTTCGTTCGACATCAGATACGACTTGTTCGGACCCTCTCGACGTGCCGACATCGACGTGTTGATTCGTTCCACGACCTTCGGAACATCGCTCTGATCCTCCGCAGACGGTCTGAGTTTTTCGCTGATCTTCGCCAAGGTCGGTGCGTTGAGCTCCGGCGCTGCGGACATTTTGTCGTGTGCCGTGCGATACAGTGATTTGTACGGTTGGTCGCCTTTGCCTTCGTCGTGTTTGCGTTTGGCCATCTCCTTGACGAGATCGTCCTCTGGCAGTTTGACCTGACCTGGGATCGCACCGCCCAAGGTCGTATCATCCGCACCGCTACGCGGCGTCGTTACTTCGTCTGTCAACTTGCCTTTGCTTTCCCGGACGCTTCCCGCCATGCGGTAGCTGCCGAGCGTCCAGTTGCCCAAATTCTTGCGGACAACCTCTTTTTTGTAGAACAGGAATGCGACCAAGTCGATGACAAAGTCCAGCTTGGCTTTCAATTCCGCTTCCAGCTCGTAGCGGAAGACCACCGGATTGCTCGGGTCCTGCTCCACCATCTTGGTATCCGGGTTGAGTTTGACTTTCCCTTCAATCGCCGCGCGCGTTGCGGCGGAAAGCGTCGCGGTCGCTTGCAGATAGGCGCGCAGAGCCAGCAAGATCTCATGACCCAACTTCACCCCAGCGCCGATGGAGAAGCTCAATTCGGCTTCCAACTCTGCCATCGCTTTGATGTTGTATACGGACGCTTGAGCGATCGACTTGTCGCGCTCGATCAAACCGGCTGCCTTCGCGGAGATGCCGCCTCCGATGCCCACTTCCATAAACAGCGAGATCGGTGTGGGGGAAATCGGCAGGGTTGCCCCGACTTTGATCGGCCAGAATCCGCTATCGGACGGGAATTTGAACTGCCCGGCGATGGCGGCTTTTTCCTTTTCCTGATCGAGCAGACCTTGTACGGCACCGCCAAACAGGGAGATTTTCATCACTTTGCTCGGGCCGACCCATTTTTCATACTCGCCGACGTTGACTTTGCCGTCGCGAATCGTGATGTTCTTCGCTTTGAGATGAACTTGTGCCAGCTCACTCAGCCCACCGCCACCGGAGATCGCATCGAAGCCCATGGATTTTTTCAAGCCTTCTTTGTCCCCGCCGATCTCGTCTACATCTTTGGCGGCGACTTTGTCTTTGCCGCCTCCGAGCACGACTTCCGCTTCGGCGATCGACATCGTGCCATCCGGATTGAGATCGACTTTGGTAGCTGCGAAGGTAAACTTCCCGATCGTGAAGGTGAGTTCGTCGATCTCCCCTTCTAGCTTGCGGTTGGTATCGTAGCGCAAATGTTTGATCGAGCCATAGCCTTGGAACATCTTGTAGTCCAGTCGCACGTTCGCATCGTCCACTTGGGCATACAGGAGGTTTTCATAACCGATGGCGGCGTGACCGTTGATCGTCAAGCCCGTCAGCGGCGACCAGTCTTTGACGGTGACGCCCCCTTGGATTTTGTCGATTTTCTTGTCTTTGGAGATCTGAATCTCATCCAAGGTTGGTTTGAACGGCATGCCATACGGCGTCAAGTCGTACATCGCATTCACGATGCGCAGGTATTCGCGTGTGACGAGCGCCTGCTGGACGGTGAAGTTCTCGCCCGCTTTGAAGTTGGTGATGTCGAGCTGGCGGAAGGCACCGTCCTTCTCCAGTTGGAGCTGGGCGGCCGCTTGAAGCGTCGTATCAAAGGGCGCGGGCAGGTTGAGCTGAATGTTGCCAGCACCAAACTGGTAGCCTTCGCCTTTTTGGTATCCTCCGGAGATCTTGTCGAGTTCCAAGAGCGAGCCGACTTTGAATTTGGCGACGCTGACGACCAGCGAGTCCAATCCCCGGTTGCCGACGGTAAGCTCTTCCAAGACCAAATTCTCCATGTCAAAGATCAGGAAGTTGGAACGCCCGATGATCAGCTTGTTTCGAAGCGTCATGTCGATGGCGAACGAGAGATCCCAGCCCAAGCGAGCATGAATCTCGTCCACCGTGTATTCTTGACCGAAGAGTCGGATCGTGACTTTGGACTTGGCGTCCAGACCTCCCAACTCTTTTTGGTTGTCATCCGTTTTGCTGCGCACGATGGAGAGATCTTGCATCTCCAGCTTGATCACTTTGAGATCGAGGCTCGTCCCACTGGGTGTCTGTTCGGCTTGCGCGTCTTCCTGAGCACCCTGTTCGGGCGCTGCTTCGTCGGAGATGAGACCGAGGCGTCTCTTCATATAGTCGCCTACGCGCACCATCACGCTGGCTTTGTCCAAAAATTGCTCGGCAATTTTGAGGTACTTGATGACAGATTGCATCATCACCGTGCCTTCCGCATCGTCGGCAGCATTGGCTTCAAAGCTGGGTAGCATCTTCATCGGTGCGTAGCTGGACAGGAAGTTGTCGACTTTGTACAAGACAACCCCCATGACAAACTTCAGACCTGCGCGAACGTTGGGACCTAAGTCACTCCAGAAATTCGTGACTTTCGTGAAGGCGTTGAGGCAGGCTCCCATGTACTTCAACAACGTATCCAGATTGGGGATTGCGCTGGCCAGCAAGGCATCCGCGAGGAGCATGAAGCTATCGATGACTTTGATGGCCACTGATTTCCCGACTTCGGGCAGGATTTTATTCGTAAAGATGTCTTTGAGCACCTGTGTACCGAAATTGCTGACTTGGGCTTCCTCCTCGTCACCATCGCGTTGCACGACTGGGGAGGCGAGCACGGTGATCGGGGTTGGGTCAACAGATTGGTCTTTTTTCAATTGCTTGGCAGTCGCCTGATTCTTCAACATCTGAGTGACGGCGCGATTGCCAACCGTCTTTTGCAGTTGCATCAGTTGGGCAGCCGAATAGGAACTTTCACCACGACGGGTGGAAGCGCGATCCGTCCCACCGCCAACAATCGGGGTTGAGTTCGTAGTCTGCGTGCTAGGCGCTTGAACGGGTGGCTGGAACATCTTCGTCATCACTCATTTCCGCACAGTATTCTTCATTTATTATAACATAAATGTCATGTAAATTCGATTGATACGAAGTTTTCATCCGCTTGACAGATACAGGTATAAATCAGGTGAATGGACAGCGGGCAAAATCAACAGAATAGCAATCGAGAAGAAACCCAAACGAATGTTTGGTGGTAAAATCAGGACGAGAACGATTCAAAACTAATAAGAAGTGGAAGGTGTATGGAAAATGGCGAAACATGCAACGTATTTGAATACAGAGGACGCACGCGCACAAGCAGAGTTTTATGTATCTGCACTGGGTGGCGAGATTCTTCACGTGATGACCTTTGGGGATGCTCCCGACTCGAACGAAGAAATCAAAGATAAAGTCATGCACTTGAGCCTGATGGCGGCTGGCGTGAACTTCATGATGTCCGATAGCTTCGAACCGGTCAACTACGGTACCACCATCTCCCAATGCATGGAGTTCAAGACCCCGGAAGAAGCGCGCACCGCATTCGATAACCTCGCAGCTGGCGGCACTGTGGTACAACCATTGGAAATGCAGTTCTGGGGTGCCATGTTCGGGCAACTCGTCGATAAATTCGGCGTGCAATGGAGCATCGTCACGGAACATGCGGCGAACCCGTCCTAATCGATTTCCATCCTCAAGACCTTCGGTGCTCGATCGAGCACCGAAGGTCTTTTTCTATGGATTCAACCTGCAAGAACTTCCAATACTCAGTTGATTTTGTTAAAATTAAAATCTGTTGTAATCTTGGAAACGCACGAAATAGGTTGAAGTAGGAGGACTGTGTCGCCATGGTATCGGAACGATATCCGGAGATCGACGAAGTGATCGCATATATTCATCAGCACCTCAATGAACCGTTTTCCCTCGCTGAACTAGCGGCGCTGGTCTCGTACAGCCCCTATCATTTTACGCGCATCTTTAAGGAGACGATTGGTCTCCCCCCTCAATATTACGTTTCCTCGCACCGCTTGCAAAAAGCGAAAGATCTCTTGCTCCACACCGATTTGAGCATTCGCGAAGTCGGGTTGGAGATCGGGCAGCAGAGCCTTGGTACGTTTACAACCCGCTTCACGCAACGGGTGGGTGTGACGCCTGCGGCGTTTCGGCAATCGCGTGTGCAGGTCGACGAGCACTTGAACTCGTTGCAACAACTGCCCGATTGGTCGTCGTTGCGCCCAGTCATCGAGCAAGACGCTCGCATCGCCGGAACCATCCAAGCGGCTGTGCCGTTTGATGGGCTCATTCTGCTTGGGTTGTTCGCTCGACCGATTCCCGAGGGGCTACCGCTCTACGGCACGCTTTTGTCCTCGTTGGGCGAGTTTTGTCTGACCGGCGTCAAGCCGGGAATCTATTACCTGATGGCGACGTCCGTCTCGTGGAACATGCATGCCAACGACATCTTGCTTCCGCAAGCGACCCTGCGCACGCGCACCCGAGTGCCGATTCACGTCCAACCGTACACCGCCGTTCCGTTTCAACACGTGACGCTTCTTCCGCCAAGCCCAGACGATCCGCCGATTCTGATCTCGCTTCCGCTGTTGATGAAGAATTTTTTGAGTCAGGCGACTTGAAGCAACTCGTGCAAAGTCTATCAGCGACCAGGTGGTTTTTTCTGTCTCATGGTATTGATTCCGATTCTATGCTTTACAGAAATCGTCGAATAGAAAGACATGTGTCGATTTTGCTGGATGCCGTTCGTCGTCTTATTATAGAAGTAAGAAAAAAAACAGTCGAACGATTTTGAGGAGGATGTAAAATGAAATTTCTATGTATGGGTTACTTCGATCCTAAGAAAATGAATGCCCGCCCCAAGGAAGAGATCGATGCGGTCATGCGTGAATGTCAGCCTCACCTCGAGGAATTTTACAAGAGCGGCCAAGTGCTCATCGATGCCGGCCTTGACCTAGAGACCAAATCCATACGGCGGGTGAATGGGAAGGTAGCGGTGATCGACGGTCCTTTCGTCGAAACCAAGGAGATGATAGGTAGCGCGTTCCTCATAGAAGCACAGGATATGGAAGAAGCGATTCGGGTGGCCTCCCTGCATCCGACCACGCAAGTGGGTGCGGGCGAGCAGCTCGGCTGGGGCATTGAGATCCGCCCGATCCATTACTTTGAGCAGAAAAAGTAAAGGGTCTGCTTCGATGT
Organism: Tumebacillus permanentifrigoris; assembly: GCF_003148565.1. Classification (GTDB taxonomy): domain Bacteria; phylum Bacillota; class Bacilli; order Tumebacillales; family Tumebacillaceae; genus Tumebacillus; species Tumebacillus permanentifrigoris. Next base: position 39,548 of record NZ_QGGL01000013.1, on the reverse strand, counting down.
GATCGTCTAACCGCCGCAAGGGGGGCGTTTTTTATGGAACGATGGGATGTCACGATCATTGACGGCGGCCACATGTTTGGCGAAACAAGGGCTTTTGAATAACCCTTCCTGGCCTCGTGTCATGGAGCATGGAATAAGTATGAAATTAGAAAAGACCTCACAACGTATACCATCGGCTGTGAGGTCTTTTTCTGTTTGTGGCGTCATTGCTTACTTACGGTTAAAAATGCCCTTCCCAGTTTCCATACTGATAGGCAGTGATGAATGTTGGTGTATGATGTTCCAAGATTCATTTTCTTTTCGTAAAACGAAAGTGAATCTTTCTGTCATTTGGCGAAGTTTCTCTCCGGATTCGTTGTACGCAGCGAATGTAACATTGCAACGAACAAAAGCGAGATTCGAATTTTCCTCTATTACTACCTCATCAAAATCTACTTTGACTAAGGCACCCTCCTCATCTAAACCATGAAACCATTCCTTCGTAAATTTCCTCCATTGGGCAATGCCGACACACTCCCAGTCATTCCAACAATCATATATATGGAGGTCAGAAGCGTATGAGGATACATACCTCTCAACATCTTTCTCATATACGGCAGATTTGTAATTTTCCAAAACTTCCTGAACTTCATGAAAACCAACACTCATAGATACATCTCCTTTGTCATTTCTAGCTACATCACGAGAGGAGGGAAATTACTCAACCCAAGAAACTTTTCAATCTTAATCGCTTCCTACCTTTATCACCACAAGAAAGTTTAACCCTAAATTACTGCGCTCCACGTAACGATACTGTACTATGATAAAATAGGGTCGTCAACTTCACTCCCAGTGCTCCCTTGCTCAACTAGAGCGATACGATGATATTGAGAAGTTGTCATAGCATGTGGTAGAATAAATTCAAATGAAACGCGTAGAATAAAAAGTGACCGCAGGTGGTGGTACACCTACGGTCGTTTGCACAACTGATACCCATCAAGGGTGTCGGCTCAATGTTTAGCTAGAAATAGATCTCCTAGGCCGTCCAAGCTCAAGGGAGGTCTATTTCTTTTTTAGTAGGTTGAGTATGCCAAGAATTATTGTCAACATGCCGAAGATAATCGCAGCTACCAGAGAATCAAATGCAATCATCACCGTCAATGTCTGAAATTCCGTCATAGAGGACGCATTTACAAATAGACAATACTATTTTATAATATAAAATCAAGCCATTTCCCCCGCTACAGGAGGTTTAAACATGCAAGTATTGATTGACCAGATGGGTACATCAAAAGTAGCCATCGTGGAAAGCTCTGACATCGTCATCAGCGATGTTCAAGGGGCACTAGATTTGATGGCTTCCGTTAGGTATACCTATGGATGCGAGAAGATATTGCTCAACAAGTCCAATCTGGCGGAGGATTTCTTCGAGTTAAAAACCAGACTTGCGGGGGAGATCCTGCAAAAATATACGAATTACAAGGTCAGACTCGCTGTTGTTGGAGATTTTGATGAGTATGATAGCAAGAGTTTGCAGGATTTCATCTACGAGTCTAATAAAGGCAAGCAAGTATTCTTCTTGAAAGATAAACAAGCTGCACTTCATGCCCTACATAGTATCGCGTAGTCACAGTAATAAAGTAAGATTTCCAAGAACAGGAGGTGTACGACGTGCCAAAACACGACGTTCAATCAAATACCCATGAACCGGAAAGTGACCTCCCCACCGAATTAGCAAAACCGGCAATACGGGCACTCACGCAGGCAGGTTACTTGCGGCTGGAGCAATTCACCCAGCTACGCGAGGCAGAGATCCTACAATTGCATGGGATGGGACCCAAAGCGTTGGATCAACTCCGTCGCGCTCTCGCCGCGAAGGGGCTTTCGTTTGCGGACTGATGCTCTCGTAGCACCCCCTAGTAGCAAAAAAGAGGACGCCCCACCCGGAGCGTCCTCTTTTCCCTACTTCCGCAAAAACGCCAAGGCTTCCTCATACGTGCCCCACTGCGTCTCCACCGTGTTCCCGGAGTTTTGCTTCACTTGATCCAACTGCGACTTCGCCAACCGTGAATCGAGCACCACGGCCGCACGCTTCATGCCTTTTTCCAAAAGCAGCTTCTGGTGTGCTGCAAACGGCTCTTGTGCCTCTGGCAACACCACTTGCATGGTGCGGGTGTCCACGAGCACATCAAACGGCTGGTTGCCAAGCGACGCGACCGCCTGCAACATCCCTTCATTGACTTCGCGGACGATGGAGTTCGTGATCACACCCGACCACACCAACTCGATGATCCGCTGGTCCGCATCGATCACCTTCACCGACCAGCAACCCGTGCTCTCCGTCTCAAACTGCCGCACGATCTCGCGCAACTCCTCCGACATGCGGCTGAGCGCTTCCGTGGAGGTCGCAATCTCTTCCATCGAAGCCAGTTGTTCCTCCGCAGCCGCTGAGACATTCTGCGCACTCGTGGAGGACTCTTCGGCAACCGCCATCACCTGATCAATCGAATCGACAACCAACAACGTCCCACTTGCCATGCGTTGCGAGTACTCGGTCACTTGGTCGATTTTCTCCTGGACGTGCAGAATGGCAGTTTGAATCTCTGCAAACGCTTGCCCCGCTTCGGAGACGATCTGGATGCCATGTGCAACTTCGCTTGTCGCGTGCTCCATCGTGAGGCCCGCCTGCGCGGTCTCCGTTTGGATTTTGCCAATCACTTGACCGATGTGTTCCGCCGAGACCGAAGACTGCTCGGCCAGCTTGCGCACCTCGTCGGCCACCACTGCGAATCCTCGACCATGCTCCCCCGCTCGTGCCGCTTCAATCGCGGCGTTGAGCGCGAGGAGGTTGGTCTGGTTGGCGATCGTCGTGATCGTCTGGGTCAACTCACCGATTTCGTTTGAACTGGTGCCGAGATGCTGGATCATCTCCGCCAACTGACCGACGCTCGTGTTGATCGACTCCATCTGGTGCATCGCTACGCCGACGGTGGCAGTCCCGTTGTCCGCTTTGTACAGAGCATCGCGGGTCGAATCCGACACATGCTTGGCGTATTCGGCAATTTTCTCAGCGCCTTGCGCCAGTTGCCGCACGATTTCCGAGGAGGACGAGACGCTCTGGATCTGCTTTTCCGTACCGGCCGCCACTTCCATGATGTTCGAGGTGATGTGATGGCTGGCTTGACTGGTCTGATCCGCACTCTGTGCAAGCTGGTGCGCCGAGTCGAACAGCGAGTCCGCGCTGGCTTTTACGCTGGCGGTGAGGGTCTTCAATTTGCCGGTCATGGTGTTGAAATCGACGGCGAGCTTGCCGAGGTCATCCTGACTGCTCACTTGAATCTCTTCGATGTCTAAGTCTCCCGTCGAGACGCGACGCACTTGTTCTCCGAGGTGGCGAATCGGCTTGGTGATCCTGTACGCGAACAGATAGGCGAGCGCGCCCCCCACGACCAGCGTCGCCCCGAGGGTTATCAAGAGCATGCTGGTCGCTTGCTCTCCATCTAAACTGTATACGGATGTTCCGATTGCAAGGTTCTGTAGAAGTAGTAGCAACAGACAAAAAAGAAAGAATTTAATTTTAATGCTCATGCAAAAAAGCTCCCTCTGTGGAAGTCCACATTTTAGTCTCAACTACCTCTAGATTTTACACGCATTGACTTCTCACTACAATAGAGGAGCTCCGCGTAAAAAACGAGCCACCTCCATTACTGGATGTGGCTCTTGCCCTTGTACCACGAGAGTTTCACCAACAACCACGGCACCAGCATCGTGGCGGTGAACCCGACCAGCGCGTAGCAGAGCAGGTCGGAGTAGCCGGTTGCGGGCAACGCCGCTTTTCCCACCATCCGCACGGCAAAGACCACGCCGAGCCCGACGAGGCTTGGCACGATACGCTGCGTCCAGCGCTTGGGCAGCTCCATGCCGACGTGTTTGCACTCGACGACATACCCGACCCACCCGCCGAGCAGGAACCCAGCGAGCTTCATCCCGTCGGTTTCGTGATAGCCGGCGAGCAGGGCCAGCGGCACCAACAGTCCGAGCCCGAGTTTCAGGTTGTGCGACAGACGCGCGACGAACTTCGCGTCCGCCCAGACCAACGCGCTGGCAAACAGCAAGCCGAACACCAACCCGCCCAGCACATCAATTGGCCAGTGTACACCCAAGTAGAGGCGAGAGAACATGATGCTCAGGATGAGCAGGCCCGCCAGCGCGACGAACCACATCTTCCTCGACACCGCCGCGAGATAGCCCCAGTAGGTCGCGGAGCCTTGGGAGTGACCGCTTGGAAACGACAGGCCCGGCGCCGAGGAGGTGTACAGGTTGCGAACGCCCTCGACCCCGATCGGGCGCGGGGCTTGAAAAAGGAACTTCAACCAAGCATTCACGAACATCGAAAGTGCCAACACGATGGCTAGTCGCACACCCAGCCGCTTGTTAACCGCGTAATAAATCAGCGGCACCGTCGCGATGTAAAACTCCTCGTCCCCGACGAACGAAAAGCCGATCATCAACTTGTCCAGCCACGGTGTCGCAATCGATTGAATCGCTTGTAGGATCTCAATCTGTGTCATGTGCTGTCCCCCTAGCCCGTCAACGTCTGTTCATCTCATCCTATGTGGACGGGCGGGTGGGTAGACTTAGAGGACTTCAAACACCGGCACGGTAAAGCAGGCGAGGTTCTCCGGCAACGCATCCAGCGAAAACCATTGCACATCACGAAGCGCATCGGGTTCCCGATTCTGCACGGTGCCACCGACGATGCGCACCACGTAGAGGATCGACACCCAATGCTCCTCCGTCTCTGGAGAGACCGTCTCCGCGGTGCAGAGCAAACGGTCGATCTCTACATCGAGATTGACCTCCTCCTTGATTTCGCGGATCACCGCTTGCTCCAGCGTTTCGTAGGGCTCGACCTTGCCACCGGGGATGCTCCACGTACCCGCTTCCGGGTGGCGATTGCGCAGGACCAGCAAGATCCGACGGTCGTCGTCGAGGATCACAGCCCCGACGCCGATGCGCGGGAGGATGGGTTGTTGAGTAGAGGTTGTCATTTTCATCTCGCTCCTAAAAGATACCGAATTAGATTCTGCTCTCATCATAACAAAAGAGCCAATGATCTGCCGAGACCTACGCAATTGCAAGGGTGTCCCTTGGTCTGTACTTCTTTTTTCCAGCTTCATAAGGTACACTAGTAGGAACCAGTTTTGAAGAGAATAGGTGATCAAACAGATGATTCTCGTGCAAGCGAATGACATACGCAAAGCTTATGGTACTGATGTCATCCTCGATGGGACGTCGATCGTCGTCCAAGACCGCGAACGCGTCGGGCTGATCGGTGTCAACGGGGCTGGCAAGTCCACCCTCTTGAAGATCATCGCCGGGGAGATGACGCACGACTCCGGCACCGTCCACATCGGCCGCGAAACCACCGTCGGCTACCTCGCCCAGCACTCGCAGATCGATTCCGAAGCGACGATCTGGGATGAGATGGTCTCCGTCTACGCCGACATCAAACAACTCGAATCCAAGATGCGTGAACTTGAGCAAAAAATGGCCGAGCCATCCGTCTATGAAAACGAAAAGCTGTTCCAACAGCACTCCGAACAGTATGCGCGGCTCACCCAAGAGTTTACCGACCAAAACGGCTATGCTGTCGATGCCAAAGTCCGCTCGATCCTGCACGGTCTCGACTTCCCGGAACCGATGCACGGACGGCTCGTCAACTCGCTCTCCGGTGGGCAGAAAACCCGCCTGCTGCTCGGCAAACACCTGCTGACCCAGCCGAACTTGCTGATCCTCGACGAGCCGACCAACTATCTCGACATCCGCACCTTGACCTGGCTCGAAGATTATCTGAAAAACTACCCTGGTGCGCTGCTGATGGTCTCGCATGACCGCTACTTCCTCGACTCGCTGATCACGGTGATCTACGAGATGGAGCGCGGGCGCACCCGTCGTTGGAAGGGCAACTACTCCGACTTCCTCGACCAAAAAGCGGCTGATCTCGAACAGCACATGAAACGCTTCGACCAACAACAGGCAGAGATCGCCAAGCTGGAGGACTTCATCCAGCGCAACATCGCCCGCGCCACCACGACCAAGCGCGCCCAATCGCGCCGCAAGCTGCTGGACAAAATCGACCGCATCGACCGTCCGATGCTCTCCACCGAGCAAGCGCACTTCTCGTTCAACATCGACCGTCAGTCGGGCAACGAAGTTCTGACCGTCGACAACGTCGCGCTCGGGTATGGGGAAAAAGTGCTGTCCCGCAACATCTCGCTCAATGTCTACCGCGGCGAACGCATCGCACTGATCGGGCCGAACGGGATCGGCAAGACCACCCTGCTCAAAGCGATCAATCAAAAACTCGACCCGCTCGCCGGTCGCCTCAAACTCGGCACCAACGTCTCCGTCGGGTACTTCACCCAGCAACAGGAAGACCTCACCGCATCGAAATCGATCCTCAACGAAGTCTGGGATGCGTTCCCGAATCTCGACCTGACCCGTGTGCGCACGGTGCTCGGCAACTTCCTGTTCTCTGGCGATGATGTGACCAAGCCGATCTCCTCGCTCTCCGGCGGTGAACGCAGCCGGGTCGCGCTGGCGAAGCTGATGCTCCAGAACGCCAACTTCCTGATCCTCGACGAGCCGACCAACCATCTCGACCTGTTGAGCAAGGAAGTCTTGGAGAACGCGCTGGACAACTATCCGGGCACGTTGCTGTTCATCTCGCATGACCGCTACTTCGTCAACCGCCTCGCCACCCGCGTGGTCGAATTGTCGGAGGACGGCGTGGCTTCGTACCTCGGCAACTACGATGACTTTGTGGAAAAAGTCGAGGAACTCGCCGCGGAAAAGCGCGAGCAAGAAGCTCTGCTCGCCGCGTCCACAAAAGCCAAAAACAGCGCGACCGATGCCCCGCTCGACGACGCCCAAGCCCGCCGCCAAGCGGACAAGGAACAGAAGCGGATCGAGAAAAAACGCCTCGAACGCCTCGCCAAAGTCGAGGCGCGCATCGCGGAGTTGGAAGAGTTGATGGCAGCGATTGAAGCCGACCTCTGCCTCCCCGAAGTCTTCTCCGACCACGAGCTCGCCGCCCGCAAAAACGACGAGCTACTCACCGCGAAAACCGAACTCGACGCGCTCCTCGAGGAGTGGGCCGAGTTGGAAGCAGCGGGTGAATAGAATAGCAGTACGCCTTGCGAATCGACCGCTTCTCGATCTTCCATCGAGGAGCGGTCGTTTTTCCGAATTTCCAAAATTGGTACTTGCGAAGGAGACGTTCATCATGCAACTCGTGGAACAGATTAGCCCGCATGTCTGGATCTTGCCTGCGGAACACAAATCAGACCGACCGATTCTGGCGGCCATCGTCGGGTCGCGGCGGACGCTGTTGATGGATGCGGGGAACTCGCCCGCGCATGCGCGGCTTTTTCAAGAGCAATTGCAGGCTCGTGGTGTGCGCTTGCCCGATCTGCTGGTGTTGACGCATTGGCACTGGGATCATTCCTTTGGCATGTCCGAATGGAACCTCCCTGCGGTCGCTCATCAGCAAACGGTGGACGCCTTGCGCAAGCTCGTGGGGTTGGACTGGTCCGCTCTGGAGTCAACGCTCCAAGCGTTGACTCGACAAGGGATGGCAAGCGCTGAAACCCTCCAGCACATGCAGGAGGAATACGGAGCAGATCGCAACATTCAGGTGGTGGTTCCAGATCTGATCTTCGCGCACTCGCTGCATTTCGATCTAGGCGATGTCACCTGCGAGATTCGACATGTCGGAGGCGACCATACGAGTGATTCGTGCTTCCTCTATGTGAAGGAGGACAAAGTCCTGTTTTTAGGAGACTCGTTGGGTCCATCTGTGTATGGCGGGCCGCGCACGTACACCGCGAACCACTTCCTGCGCCTGCTGGAATCGATCTATGAGTACGATGCCGATCTGATCGTGGAATCGCATGGCCAGCCGCTGGCGTTGACGGCGTTTCGCGAGGATTTGAACGAGTGGGAACAGCTAGCACGACTGGTCGAGCAGTTTGGGCGAGATCGGGAGCGCATCGTCGCGGGACTGCAAGGGCTGACACAGGTCCATGATCTGACCCAAGCGGTAGACTGGTACATGGCTGGACTCGAAAAAAAACCACGCAACCTGTAGGTTGCGTGGTTTTTTTACTTCTGAAGTTTGACTCGCTTGATGAAGAAGGCGAGCACCAGCGCGATCATCGCGAATCCAGTTGCGTACAAGAAGGCGTCGTTGATGCCTTGGATCGTCGAGAGTTTCATCGCGTTACCGTAGAGCATCTGGGTGGCGACCGTCTGTCCCGCAGAGGCCGGAAGTCCCGTGCTCGCGGCGAGGCCTTGGCCGAGCGCACTCATTTTTTGTGCCAACAACGGGTTGGCGGTGGTCACTTCGTTGGTGAAACTTGCCATGTGGAACGTGGCGCGGTTGGTCATGATCGTGACGAGCAACGCCGTGCCGAGCGATCCGGCGACTTGTCGGGCAGTGTTTCCGGTCGCGGTGCCGTGGGCGTGCAGGTGGCGTGGCAATTGGTTCATCCCCGCCGTCTGAATCGGCATCATCATGAACGACATCCCGAACATCCGCAGGCAATACAGCACGAGTATGGTGTTGTACGTCGTGTCTGAGGTCAATTTGGTGAATTCATACGTGGTCGCGACGGTGATGATCAATCCGATGACCGCCAGTGCGCGCGCTCCGAACTTGTCGAAGATCGCACCGGAAACCGGCATCATGATCCCCATCAGAATCGCGCCTGGCAACATCAGCAACCCTGCTTGGAGCGGGGTGAAGCCTCGGATGTTTTGCAGGTAGATCGGCAGCAGGATCATCGCGGCAAACATCGCCATGTTGATCAGCGACGAGATGATCGTCGTCAGCGTGAACACGTCAAACTTGAACACGCGCAGGTTGAGCATCGGTTGTTCGGTGGTCAGTTCGCGCCAGACGAACAGCACCAACGAGATGGTGCCGATGATCAGCGTGGACAGCACGGGGAAGGACGTCCATCCATCCGAACCCGCTTCGGAGAACCCGTACAGCACACCGCCGAAGCCCACGGTGGAAAACAGGAAGCCGAGGAAGTCGAACTTCGGGCGCGAGGTCTTGGTGATGTTGCGCATCCAAGCGGCGGCCAGACCCAAGTCCAGCAACCCGATCGGGATGACGATCCAGAACAGGATGCGCCACGTGTAGTTCTGGACGATGTAACCGGACAGCGTCGGCCCAATCGCTGGAGCGAAGATCATGGCGATGCCCATCAGGCCCATCGCTTTCCCGCGTTTTTCCGGCGGGAAAACGGTCAGGAACACGGTCATCATCAGCGGCATGATGATCCCAGCACCCGATGCCTGCACGAGACGGCCAAACAGCATGATCCCGAAGTTTGGCGAGATCGCACAGATGATCGCGCCGAGCGTGAACAAGAACATGGCGGCGAGGAACAGCTTGCGCGCCCCATAGCGCTCGATCAGATAAGCGGTGATCGGGATCAGCACGCCGCTGACCAGCATGTATCCGGTGACCAACCACTGGACGACGTTCGCCGACACGTTGAGGTCGTTCATCATGTGCGGCAGCGCAACGTTGATCAGCGTCTGGTTGAGGATCGCGACGAAGGCGCCGAGCAACAGCACGGTCAGCAGGCGTCCGACGTGAACATCATTATGTTTCGAGGCTGCCGAGGTCTCCGGCTTCACTTCAGGACTTACTTCCGGTTCGGCCTCCCCGACGATGTTCGCGTGGATCGAGGTAGGAACCGGAACTTCCTCTTTTGGCGCGGCGGATACATTTTCCTCCACCGCTTCGATGAAGTCTTCGGTCAGCTCCGGGATCGGTTCGTAGCTGTCGTCAGTCTTGAGTTCCTCCACGGGAGGTTGGCGGAGCACGGTCACCGCAGGGGCTTCCGGCTCGACGGCTGGTTTTTTCGAGCGCATCATCCTGTTCGCCACGACCAGCACGAGCAACGAGAGGACGATGTACCCGATCACGTAGGCGGTGTTCATTCCCTCACCGCCTCTACTTGTGGATGCGGACGGTTACGTTCATGCCCGGTGCGAGGTCGAGACCTTTGTAGCCGTCCAGAGCGATCGTGACCGGCAGCACTTGCGTTACTTTGGTGTAGTTGCCCGTGGTATTCGAGGTCGGCAACAGCGAGAACGTATTTGCCGTCGCGAGGCCGATTTTTTCCACATGGCCTTTCAAGGTCGTGCCCGGATATGCGTCCATGTAGACGTCTACGTCTTGGTTGACTTTTACATCGTTGATATCGGTTTCCTTGACGTTCGCGGTGACCCATAGGTGGTCGAGGTCAAACGAGTACGCCAACGGCATGCCCGCCCCGACAAAGGCGTTTTTCACCGCGCTCTGTTGCACGAGCGTCACGTCTTGCGGTGCGGTCACGTCGACATCGATCGGTTTGCCGCCCGGGCCGTTCGGAACTTCCACGACGCCGACGCGGTCACCCGCTGCGTAGTGCTTGCCAACCTCGCCGTTCCAATCGACGAGTTTACCAGCCGCTGCTGAAGCGATGGAAACGGACTGCCCATCGATTTTGGCGTTATCTGTGCTCAAGTAGGTGGTGGATTGATTATAGAAGTAATACCCGGCAAAACCGCCACCGACAAGTACCACTAACAACAGTACGTTGACGATGACCAAACGACGAATGCTATTCATTGCTCTGGTTCCCCTTCCTCTATGGTCAGTAATTTGATATAGGCCTGATGCAGTCGCAACAGTTCCTGGGTGTCCTGCTCCGAAAGTCGATTCTCACCGGTCAGACGTCGGTAGATGGTGGACTGTGGTCCGAAAGCGATCTCCAATTTCCCGCGCCCCGCCTCCGTCAGATGCAACACCAGCGCCCGTCGATCTTGGGTGGAACGGTCGCGCTCGATCAACCCTGCCTTGGCCAGACGGTCGACCACACCGCTCATCGTGCTCGGAGTCAATTGCATCCCTTCGGCCAGTTCGCTGAGCGTGAGGCTCTCGTGTTGCGACAATTTCCGCATCACCATCAACTGCAAAGTCGTCACACCCACGGCCTCCGCGTCCAGTTGCACCAAGCGGTAGTACGCGCGCTTCAGTTCACGAAACGAGGCGATGATCTCGGTGATGTCGTCCATAGCAGCCCCTTCCTCCCAGATCAGAAACGTTCGCAGGTCAGAATCTTACGGACTCAAATCATTCGCATACGAATCATTCGGTATAGAAAACATTATAGGCGCCTGACAGCAGATGTCAACCCACCACGGACACTTTTGGCTGTTTTTACGTTCCCCGTTGCCGACCAGCGCCATGCGTTGTAAAAAAAGACCTGCCCCGTGCGGTCAGGTCTTTTTTCCTAATAGGTTCGGTAGGTTAGGCCTCTTGTGCAGTTGTGTTCGGGAACATCACATCGGAAACGCTTACATCGATCAAGGCAGGTCCGGGCAGTGACATCGCCTGTTGGAGCACGCTGTCGAGATCAACAGTGTCCGTCACACGGAAACCCGCCACTCCGCACGCTTCGGCAACTTTGACAAAGTCGGGGTTGGTCAGGTCGGAGCCCAGCTCCGTGTGCTGACCGACTTTTTGCCGATCGGTCTCCATCTGGAGGTGTCCGTTGTTCACGACGACCACGGTGATCGGCAGTGCGTATCGTGCTGCTGTGGAGAGGTCTGCCAAGCTCATGCCGAGGCACCCGTCACCGACCAGTGCTACGACTTGGCGGTTTGGTGCGCTCAACTGCGCGGCCATCGCCGCCGGGAGTCCAAAGCCCATGCTGCGCCATGTGCCGGAAAACAGCACGTCCTGCTGCTGCCCACGGAACTGGCGGTTGAACCACACGGTGTGGTCTCCGGTGTCCACGCACAGCACGGCGTCCGGCTGGACGGTACGCTCAAGGGCGCGGATCAGACGGGCGGGGTGGATCGGTGTTCCTTCCATAGAAGCTTCCTGCTCCAGCTCCGCGTACCACTTCTGGCGCGCTTGTTGGATCTGGCTAAGCCACTGTTGATTTGGCTGGTGGCCTTGGAGTTGCTGGGCCAGTGCCGGGAGGATCACTTTCGTATCCCCGACCAGACCGAGTTCTACGTTGAATTTGGTCCCGATGTTGGTCGCCGCATAGTCGACTTGGACGATGCGGACGTTTTCGGGAACATAGTCCTGCGGCCACCACGTGTCGCCGGCGAGCAGCACAACGTCCGCTTGCTTGAGCAGTTCGGATGCGTAGGGACTGCCCCCTTTGCCGATGCCGCCGAGCAGATGCGGGTTGCTCTCGTCGATCATGCCCTTGGCACCGAGCGAGAGGATCAGACCTGCGCCGAGCGCTTCACAGATGTGTACGACATCCTGTGCGGCTGCGCGGGCGCCGACGCCTGCGACGACGACCGGCTTTTGTGCGGATTGGAGCAGTTGTGCCACTTGTTGAATGTCTGCGGGATTGACTTGCATCGTGCCGCGCATCAAGTGCGGCTGTGTGCGGATCGGCGTCGACTGTTGCTGGGTGAACAGATCCTTCGGCACGGAAACGTGTGTGACGGCCCCTTGTTCCAAGGAAGTGTGGATCGCTTTGGCAAAGACCTCGACTGTTGCGTCCGGCGAGGTCAGGAGCGCGGAGTAGGCGGCGAGCGGCGCGATGAACACTTGTTGGTCGAGGTATTGCTTGGTGTCGGTGCCGATTTGTGGGGTTGGCACTTGGCCGGTGATCGCGAGCACGGGCGCTTTGTCTTGGTAAGCGTCACCGAGGCCGTTGAGCAGATTCGCCATCCCTGGGCCGCTGGTGGCGAGGCAGACGCCGAGTTTGCCGGTCAGTTTCGCTTCGGCAGACGCCATAAACGCGGCGGTCGACTCATGCTTGACCGCGATGAATTGCAGCCCTGACCCATTGATCGCGTCCAAAAAGTCGAGGAACGTATCACCCACGACGCCATAGATGCGGGACACACCCCAAGCCTGCAATTGTTGCACGATCGTGTGTGCGACCGTCATCGTCTGTTGCGTCGGTTTTGTTTGTTGTGGGTTCATTGAAGAAAAGCCCTCCCTACCTGAATCAAAAGTCACGGTTAGGATGACCTTGAAATAGGTGTTACATACCGTGCTCAATTCTGCTTTTTCTGGTACAATAGTCTCACTTCCCTTAATGCATCCACTATTATTAATAGATTAACGAAAGAGGGGAGACAGATGATGACCCTTCGTGAAACGATTGACAAAGTGGAGGCCAAAATTCTGCCGATCAACCACATTGATCACCGGTTCCGGCTGGAGCAGATCGCCTTCGACCTTGAAGGTATATCCGTACACGCGAGATTGTTGACCAGCAACGATTCCGACTACAGCATCCTCTGTCACTACTCACCGATCACCAAGTCGATCACCGGTTGGTTGATGATCGACAGTCATGGTACGGAGTATCAGGTGTTGGGGATTGTCTCGAAGACCCTGTTCTACTTCGCTCGGAAGTCCTGTATTCAGGTCTTGGAGACGCTGGGGTATGAGGTTGAGGTGTAGATGTGAGAAAAAGTAAAAAGGGTCAACCCAATGGGTTGACCCTTTTTTCGAGCTTTATTTCATTAGCAGTTGCAGTTGTTGTTGTTGGAGCTAACTTTGGATTGGCGCTCTGCTTTTACGACCCATTTCATTATGTATCACCTCCTGGTTAGATGTGCAGCACCGGTTCATTAGCAGTTGCAGTTGTTGTTGTTGGAGCTAACTTTGGATTGACGCTCTGCTTTTACGACCCATTTCATCTGTATCACCTCCTTTACAGGACATGCTGTGCAGGTTGATTAGCAGTTACAGTTGTTGTTGTTGGAGCTGACTTTCGATTGACGCTCAGCTTTTACGATCCATTTCATCTGTATCACCTCCTTTACAGAGTGACTTCACCGGTGCTTTTTGGGGTCGGGGGATGCTCGTAGATGGAACGAGTCCGGCGGAACCAGGGGGAGAAGAACCCGAGCAGACCAGTGAGGGCATACCCGATGCTGGCGATCAGGTACACGTTGCGCACACCTGCTTGCTCGGCAAACAGTCCCGTCATCACCATCATCACCATCGACAAACTGTTCACCGTGGAAAAATACAGCCCACTGACGCGCCCCATCAGGTGATCCGGGATGTTCTCTTGCCGGAGCGAAGCGTTCAGCGGATTGACGAATCCATTGAAAAACGCACCCCCTGCATAGAACAGCAAGGCCAGATAGATGTTCGCGGACTTGGCGAGACAAGCCGAGGCTACCCCCATCAAGAACAGACCGATCAAGATCAGGTGTACGCGGTTGAATCGCTTGTTGAACAGCGGCGACACGAGCGTGCCCGTCAGCGAACAGATGCTGAACAACGACAGCGCCACCCCGATCTGCCAACTCGACGCTTGCATCTCCCCTTGGAACAGCGGATAGAACAACACGTTCATCGGCATCGCGAACGTCATCACGAACAGGAACAACGTCATGCTGAACAGCAGCGGCGCACTGGTTCGGATGAAGGACAACCCTTCCCGGAAATTGCTGCGGGTCTTCTCCCAGAATCGCTCCGTGCTGGCGGTGCGCGCTGCCAACTGGGGCAAGGAAACGCAGGCCAACAGGACGCCTGACAGCGCGTAGGTGATCGTATCGATGTAAAACGGCCAGTGCAACCCGGTGAGCGCAATCACAAGTCCAGCCAGCGCCGGACCCCCGATGTTCATAAATTGATCCAGTCCTTGTACGAGCGAATTCGCGGAGACGAGGTTTTCTTTGGCGACCAATTGCACGGTCAATCCCATTTTGGCTAAGTTGAACAACTGGTTGGTACAGGCCAGCAGAAAACAGATCGCGAAGAGCATCAGGACAGACGAGAACGGGATGGCGAGGACGAGCAGCCCGCGAACGAGATCCATCAACACCATGACGCGCTTGCGGTTCCAACGGTCGACGAGCAGCCCCAAAATGGGAGACAGGAGCAGGTTCGGCAACCAGAACGTCACCATCATAAAAGCCATCGCGGAAACGGATTGGGCCTCTGAGTAGATCAACAAGGGCAATGCCACACTGGTCAGAATATCCCCGACCTTGGAGAGCAACTGTGCGACCAACACCGCACTGAATCGTCGATTGGCGAGCACGACTCGGTAACTCATCGCGAAACGGACTCCTCTTGAATCCAGATCTTTTTCCAGCGGATCAAGGTGTCGGGGTGCGGTTCGATCTGGTGGATGTTGCTCCGTTTCGCGATCATCGACAGGCCGCTGCGGGTGAAGACAAAGGGACTGTCCTCCACGACGATCTGTTGCGCATGCCGGTAGAGCGCGATCCGTTGCGCTTGGTCGGTGACCAGGCACGCCTCCTCCAGCAACGCGTCCACGTGCGGGTTGCTGTAGCCGGTGTAGTTTTCACCACCGCGAGAATGGAATGTTTCAAAAAGCAAACTGTGCGGGTCTGTGCCCCCAGCAAAGCCCAGAAACATCGCTTGGTAGTTTTGGCTCACCAAACTCTCGACCAACTCCGGGAACTCCACGACTTCGAGGTGCATGGTGATGCCCTGCTCCGCCAACTGCTCCTTGATGCAGGTCACCATCCGGGCAATCGGACCTGGGGGAATCTTGATCGTAAACTCAAACCCCGTCGGACAGCCGCCCGCGAGCAGGAGCGTTTGAATGCGATCGCGATCAGGCTTGTAGGGACGAAATTCTTCATCAAACGCCCAACTTGCCGGTGCGATCGGGCCATGTGAGACATAGCCCACCCCCAAATTGACTTTCTCCAGCATCCACTCGCGGTCGATGGAGGCAGCGACCGCTTGGCGCAATGGTTTTTCTGAAAAGGGAAACGTGGTGACTTGTAACCGAATCCCGTTGTAGCTATGGGAAGCAATCCCGACAAATTGCAGGTCTTCGCGCTGTGCAAGCGCGGGGACTTTGGCATAGGGCACTTCATTGATGAAGGACAACTCCCCGCTCTCCAAGGCGTTCAACATCTCGGTCCCGTTTTCCAACCAAGGAAGCTCGATGTATTGCGCGTAGGGCAACGGCTGACCGGATTCGTTCACATCCCAGTACGAGGGGTTTCGCTGGAGACAGAACGCGCGAGCTGTCTTTTTGATCGGGACAAAGGGCCCCGTTCCCACGAACAGGTGCAGCGTCTCGCCTGTTTCATTCTCGACGGCCACCGTGTTGGAGGAGAGGATCATCCCCGTGGTGGAAGCGAGTTGCGACAAAAAGGGCGCGTGCGGCCTCGTCAGTTTCAGGACAAAGGTGAACTCGTCGAGCACCTCGACCTCCTCGATCAACTGGACCGTCTCCCGCAGGATGGAGTCCTCCCGTTGGTAATACTGGAAGGTCCAACGGATGTGAGCGGTTGTCAAGGGCGTTCCGTCTTGGAACAAGACCCCTGCGCGAAGCTTCATTTTGTAGCGAGCAGGAGAGAGGATCTCCCAGGATTCCACCAAGCCGGGCTGTACGTTCAGTTGGTGGTCAATTTCCAACAAAGTGTCGTAGAGGGTCGACATGACGTGGAGATCGCTCAGGGTGTTCACACCTGATGGATCGAAACAGTTCGGTTCACAGTCAAGGGCAAAACGTAACGTTCCTCCGTACAAGAGATACACTCCCTCCCACTGCTTTGGCTATTAGGTCGTAATCACGTCGAGGACGTGCTTGAGATGCGTTTTGCTCGGCGGACAGGGCTGGACATTGGATTCGATGCGCTCCAAGGGGCAAGCCGCTCCTTGGCAAGACGGTCGGAAGAAACATTTTTGACAGCCGCTATCGATCGTTTCATTCGATCCGACCCAGAGTTGGAAGCGCTCTTCGTGAAGTTGGAGATGGCCGTCCGCATCGATGTGGCCGACTTTGTTGTAGTCCTTATCCAGTGCTACCGTACATTTGTAGATCGTACCGTCTGCACCCACAACTAGCGAATACGGCAGTGCCGCGTAGCAGACGCTGTTCGACGGACCTAGATTTTGTTCGATCGTCGCCAGCGGCAGGCCCTTTTCCTTCGCCGTCTTGTGCAAGGCGTACATCGAGCGCAGGCCCGCGCTGCCATCGCACACTTGCAACTGGTCGTCGTTTGGACCGCCCCATTTGCCGATGTTGCGGTAGTAGACCGGGAACCGCTCATCCCCTTCGAAGGTGTCCGCGATGTAATCCATCAATTTCGGGATCTCCTCGACACTCTCTTGGTCGAAGTTGGTCCGCAGTTGGCAGTAAAACTCATGTGTCGAAGCTTTCATCTGTTTCAAGTTCGACATGATCCGCTCGAAGGTTTGCCCGCCGTGCTTGAGGATGCGGCGTTTGTCATGCTCTGCTTCCAGACCATCGAGCGTGATGTTAAAGTGCGAAACTTGGCAAGCGGTGACCAGATGATCTACGTATTCGGGGGTGAGATTATAGCCGTTTGTCGTCATCCCGGCATAATACTGAATCCCGTATTGTTCGCAAATTTGCAGGAAGAACTCCGAAAGTTCCGTGATGACTTCCGGCGCTTCGGTCGGTTCGCCGCCAAACCACGCGATCGAGAGGACCGATAAATTCGGGGCTCGCTGCGCCACGAGCTGCTTGATGCCATCGAGGACGGCGCGTGGCATTTCTTTTACTTTGAAGTCTTCGTAGCAATAGACGCAACGGAAGTTGCATTCCTCTGTCGGCATGATCGTCAGCCACAATCTGTCGGTGGCCTGAAAAACTTCGTTGTGAAAGTTTGCGGCTTTCTCGAACTCGTCAACCTCGCTCGGAACCAGGATGCCGCCCTCGACCAAGTCTTGGAGGGTTCCGGCGAGCGGTGCTTGGAGCACTTTCGAGGACAGAGCGGATTCTACGAGACCTTCGTCCTCCTTGGAAACGACACCCACTGCACCTGTGAAACTGTTGTAAAGGACCAGCTCGTTGCGGGAGTTTCGAGTACGAAATGTAAAGCGGGAGGGTTTATAAGAAGCTACGAGAGTCATCTCGAATCACACCTACCTTTGTTGTTTTGATGTGCAACTCAGTCCGCGTTTGATAGCGTTTTCATTTGTTACTTCATGATACTTTGGTAACGCTTTGAATATGTCTGTTTTTAATTTCGATTTGCGAAAAAAGAAAACAGGGACCCACGAGGGGCCCCTGTTTCTTTTTTAACGTGACAGCGGTCGGATTGCTCGAATTCGTTCATCGAGCAAGTGGAAAACGTGTGCAAGTTCGGCTCGGGGGATCGTCGCATACCGATCTCCGATGCTCACTTCAAAGGTACAAGAGTGGTCGTCAGATTCCCTGAGATAGGGGGTTAACCCGATGCCCGTCTCCTCGTAGATCGACACCAAGATCGGCTCAAGTTGCGCTCGGGGCACCTGCATGTGGACGTGGAACATGTTCGATACCGGTTCTAGCGGTCTGGTTGCCACGGCCTGGCATTGGTTGTAGAAGCTCGCGAGTTCTCGCGCTTCTGTAAAGTATTGTTCCATTTTGGGCAGCCTCTGATCGAAGTACAGATCCGCGCTGATGATGTACGGATACAGGCTGATCAGATCGCCGCCGTGGCGTCGCTTCCATATCTTTGATTGCTGGGCAAACGCTTCATCCCCTGCGAGAATCGCTCCGGCGATCCCACCGATCCCTTTGTAGAACGAGACGTACACGCTGTCAAAAAGGCTGCAGAGCTCTTCCGCCGTCTTTTGATAGTAGGGCAGGATTTCAAACAGCCGGGCGCCATCCAAATGCAGCTTGATTCCCTTTTCCCGGCAATGGGCGGAGATCGCTTCGAGCTCCTGATAGTCAGGGAGTTGTCCGCCAATCTCGCGCTGCGGCAATTCGAGCAACAGGCAGGCGATCTCCTCCTGCATGTTCAGCACATCTTGCAGGTGGATCACGCGGTTCTCGTCGCCTAGCAGAACAGGCTCGATCTGGTGCAATTCCTTGAGCCCATCCTCTTCATGGATCTCCAAGTGGGACAAGGGGTGGTAGGCGACTCGCTTCAGCCCCTGCTGATCACACCAGATCCGCAAGGCGATCTGCTGGGCCATCGTGCCACTGGGGAAAAAGACGGACGCCTCCTTGCCCAGAAAGTTCGCCATCTTGGTCTGGAAGTCTTCCATGACTTTACCCGTCCCATACATATCGCTAGGTAAACTTCCATCAAGGTCTGCCAAGGCGTCTTTTAGAACTTGGAGGTTGCGCTTGCCATGACCCCCGACTTGGTGGGTTGTATGATTGAAGGCTTGTAACAAGCGGTTCGTTTCACTCATCTGGTGTGTGGCTCCTCTTCTTGGGTGACTTGCTTGGTCTCGTCGTGCAGGATTAGCGATTCGTCGATCGCTTGCATGAACGCCGGGTCGAACACGACCAATATCCAAAAGCCGACCCCGTGCAAGTTGTAGCGCTTGGCGAGGCCGATTTTTTCCTTCACCGTCTCGGGCGTCTCGCTGAAGGCGTTGATGCCGAGCGTCAGTTTTTCCCGTGGCACGTCTTGCAGCGCCAACTCAATCGCCTCTTGGATGCGGTCGTTCGGCTGTGGCAGCTTGTCGTCGACATAGGAGTAGGCCATCACGAACAGTTGGTCGGCCGACTGGGCGATGGCCTTGTAATCGTAGCCTTTGTACCAGCCGTTGGGCGGGGCCATCACGACGCTGAGTTTCTTGCCGGACTTGTGCAGGGTGTCAGCGATCGTTTTGACCAATGCCGCGTACTGGGCGCGGACGCTCTGCACATCTGCCTGCGGATCGCCGAGCGTTTCGAAGTCGAGCATCGCGCTGTCGAGACCTTGGTCTTGCAGTTTTTTCACGAGGTCGCCCGCGAACTTTTGTTGCAGCGCGGGGTTTTGCATCAATTTGGTGATCTCACCACTTTTGTTTTCGGAAAAGACCATCAGTTGCGTGCCGACTTTTGCAGACTTCACTTCCTGTAAAAAGTCCTCTGCACCCGCCGTCGGCCAGTGGTATTCGGACTTGTTGACGTTGAGCGTGCCGTCCGCGTCGAGGATGCTCCACGTCAAAGTCGCCTGATCAAATTTCGGTATGTAGGTGCGCTTTTCATAGGAACCCAGTCCGTAGAACACCATCGTATCCAGCTTGCGCGGCTGGGAGCTGATCAACACGGTGCGGGTGCTCTCCTCCCAGCCGACTTTGGCCCCGAACTGTTCGCTCAGGAAGCGCACCGGGATCAGGACGCGATCGGATACTGCAATCGGCTCCGCATCGAGCGCAACCGATTGGGCGTTGACCGTCGCCGTCGTGTTGCCGACTTGCAGACGGATCACCTTGCCCGCTCCTGTGGCAACCACCGTCTGTGTCGCTTCCTCCCACTGGACGGTGAGGCCCAGCGCTTCGCCAATCGCGCGAAATGGCACCATCGTGCGGGTCTTGTATTGGATCGAATCGACAGGAGTCGTCAGCTTGATGCCGTCCAGTTTGATGTCGATCTTCGGTTGTACATCAGACGCGACTGGCGCTGCGTAGACCGCATGCGGGCCGCCGACCAGCAAACCGAGTGTCAGCAAGCCGACCATCGGCGCATGGAACCATGATTTCGTCATCGCTCGATCTCTCCCAAACCCATTTGGTAGTTTCTAGTTTCTTACATGTTACCACACAAAACGCAGCAGGGAATGGGACTGACAGACTAGTCGAACATCTGTAACAGAGTTGTAAGGATGACAAAAAAAAAGCGAACGGCCGCTGTTGCGGACGTTCGCTTTTTGCTACTTCTGCTTAAAGAACGATTCACTCTTGCTCTTGCCGACACCTCTGCCAAACAGCACCCAGAGACCTGCAAGGACCAGCACCACGCCAAGCCCGCCGCCGAGCAGACCGCTCAGGACGTTGAAGCCGAGGAACAGCAACGCGAGCACCATCAGGATCGAGGCCGGAATCAGCAGACCTGGCTGACGCGAACCGAACAGATACGATTCGAAGAGGCCCACAGACGGACCAATCAGGAAGACCGGCCACAAATTCTCCAACGAATCCCACCCAAAGATGTTGCAGAACAGGAACAACAAACCGTAGACGATCAAGACCCCACCCGGCACGAGCAACCCGGAACGCGATTGTTTCGGATTGGAGAAGAACGTCACGTGGAACATGATCCCTGGAACGAGCATGAACAGCGGCCAGAGATAGGCGACCGAGACGGTGACGACCCCCAGCGTGCCAAACGCGAGCACCGCGCCCACCAACAACAGTAAGATACCAGCAAATTTACGCTCCATGTTTTACCCTCACCCTCACGATTGAAAACTTTGAGTTTTCATTTTCTATTTATAGTATACATCGCGGTCGGGTGTTTTTCCTTCCGACCCGAGACGGAATGATCACGCAACTAGAGGCTGATCCCCCACTTGCGTTCATGGTGTTTGCGAATGCCGTCCGCCAGCGTATGAAAGGACAGGATCGCAAACGACAAAGCAAAAACCGGATACAGCACCATCATCGGGTGCGAGCGGAACGCTTGGTACGAATACCCGATCGAACCCGCCCACTCCTCCGGGTAGCGCATGTTGATCGGGCCGCCCTGTTCAAGGATCGAGCCGCCGAGAAACACCGACATCACGCCAAGTTGCCCCGCCAGCCACAAGGTCTGCGCGATCTCGCTGACCAGCAACACCATCACATATGTCGAGAGGTGGGGCATGATGTGTTTGCGCAGGATGCGCCAGCGCCCGGTGCCGATGGCGCGCTGGCCTTCCATGAACGGGCTTTTCAAGATGCTGTCCATCTTGCCTTGGATGACATAAGCGGTTGGAAACAGTCCGACCAGCGCGATCAACAGGCTCATCAGCAACAGAATCTGTGTCGGTGAGATCGCGTCGCTGAAGATAAAGACGATGACCACGAGAAACACGATCAGCACCGCCGGGATCGTCGTGAAGGCGAGGCTGAGTTTCTCATTCAACCAGCCGACCGTCCGCGGGAAGCTGGCTCCCAGATAGGCGAGCGGCAGGCCGACCACCACGCGCAGGAGCGCGACCAGCACGGCAAATGTGACCGTGATCCGCGCACCGCGCAAAATTTTCGAGAGCACGTCACGCCCGTTTTGGTCGGTCCCGAGCAAGTTCGTGCCATCGGGCGCTTGCGGGGCGGGTTCGATCTTCACCGTGCCATCTGCTTGCGGAATTTTTTTGAATAGATGCAGTTCGTCCATCGAGTAGGGCGCAAGCGAGGGGCCGAACACGATGGTCAACAACAGCAGGATCGAGCCGAGCAGCCCGAACAGCAAGGATTTGTTTATGACATTCACCCCCTATTTGCGCAGCGCCGGGTTGACCCAGAGGCGCAACAGCGATGCGATCAAGTTGACAACCACCACGAAGGCGGCGAGGCACATCAGTATCGTCGCGAGCAATTTCGTGAGCTCGGGAATGTTCGCCCGCGCTTGGAACCACCACGTCACGCCTTGAATGTTCAGGAAGCGTTCGACGATCACGAGACTGGACGCGGCAAACGCCACGACCTTCGGGAGCACGGCGAGGATCGAGTCCAGCGCGGGGCGCATCACGTATTTGCGGAACACATGGTGCTCCGGCAGGCCTTTGGCGCGTGCCGTTCGCACACATTCCTGTGAGTAGGCTTCGTAGCAGGCGTTGACGGTGTACCGATAGACCAGCGCCGAGACGGGAATCAGCAGCGACAACATCGGCAGGGCGAAGATCTTGTTCTCGCCAAAGTCAGCGACCCCGATCAGGTACTTGCCCAGTAGCTGGTTGAATTTGACCACCCCGAGGGACAGGAGCAAGATCAACAACAGATCAGGCATCGAAAAAATCACGTGGTTGAAGCCACCGATCAGCTTCCGCGCCCACGTGGGGACAAAAAACTGCACAGCGCCCAGCAGGATGCCGCTGAGTGTGCCGAGTGCGACGGCGGACATCAGAATCGACGCCGAACGCGAGGCCATCCCGGCGACAAAGGAGAGGATCTGCTTGTTGAGCTCCGGCGTCATGAAGCCGCGAATCCAGTTCATCTTGATCCGCAATTCCCCGAAGTCGCCGTGTGTGAGGTTGACGAGGAACGACCCGACCGATTTGAAATAGAACGACCAGTTCGTGGTCATCAGGTCTGGGGTGGTCGCATGCGGCGTGACTTTGATCGCCAGCGGCAGGAAGGTGATGAGGATGATGACGAGCGAGATCGCCGCGAAGCCGATCAGGTTGCGAAGCAACACCGACGTGATACTGCGCCATGCGCTCATGTTGGATTCCCCCCTTCGACGTGATGGCAGGCGACGAGGGTTCCTGCCGCTGACGGAGCGAGCGCGGGCACTTGTTCCTGACAGCGTTGTGTTGCGATCGGACAGCGCGTATGGAACGCACAGCCGGACGGCGGGTTCATCGGGCTCGGCACTTCGCCTCGCAGGATGATCCGTTCGCGGGCAACCGCCACTTCCGGCTGCGGAACAGCGGAGAGCAACGCTTGGGTGTACGGATGCTGCGGGTTGTCAAAAAGCTCGTCGGCCGTTCCCGTCTCGACGATTTTTCCGAGATACATCACCGCGACGCGATCCGCGACGTGGCGCACGACAGACAGGTCGTGTGAGATGAACAGGTAGGAAAGTCCGAACTTGTCCTTGAGGTCTTGGAAGAGGTTCAGGACTTGGGACTGCACGGAGACGTCCAGCGCCGAGACCGGCTCGTCAGCGACGATCACTTTCGGGTGCAGCGAGAGGGCGCGGGCGATGCCGATGCGCTGGCGTTGCCCTCCGGAAATTTCGTGCGGGTAGCGACCTGCATAGCTGTCGTTCAGCCCCACGATGTCGAGCAGTTCGGAAAGTTTGTCGGCGCGCTGTTGCTTGGTGTGCAGGCCGTGGACTTCCATCGCTTCCAAAATCGATTCCCCGATCGTCAGGCGCGGGTTGAGGAACGAATAGGCGTCTTGGAACACGATCTGCATCTCGCGGCGCAGTTGGAACAGTCGAGAGCGCGACATCTCGCGGACTTCCTCGCCTTGGAATTGAATCGAGCCGTCCGTCGCATCGATCAAGCGCAACACCGCCCGTCCGGTCGTCGACTTCCCACAGCCGGATTCACCGACCAGCGCGAGGGTTTCACCTTCATAGAGGTCAAAAGACAAGCCATCGACGGCGCGGACGGTGCCGAGCTGGCGGAGTCCTTTTTTGACCGGGAAATGCATGTTCAGGTCGCGAACTTGGAGAATTGGACGGCTCATGCGCGCACCTCCTTGGGCAACGTCGACTGCAAGTCCGGTGCATACCAGCACCGCACATAGCGCTGACCGTCCATCCGAGAGAGCGGCGGCATCTCGCCACAGGTGTCGGTCGCCTGTTCACAGCGACTGCGGAATCGACAGCCGGTGCCCCATTCGGTCGGGGCCGGCACGGAGCCGGGGATCGAGTAGAAGCGCTCTTGCTTGCTCGACAGCCGTGGAGTGGCGGCGAGCAGGGCGCGGGTGTACGGATGTGTCGGGCTGGCGAACAAGGCTTTGGACTCCGCCTGTTCGATCACTTGCCCGGCATACATGACCACGACGCGTTGACACATCTCCGCGATCACGCCCAAGTCATGCGAGATCAGCACCAGCGACATGCCCTTCTCGCGCTGCAAATCCCCGAGCAATTCGAGGATCTGCGCTTGGGTGGTCACGTCGAGCGCTGTGGTCGGTTCGTCAGCGATCAGCAGATCTGGCTCGCAGGAGATCGCGATGGCGATCATCACGCGCTGACGCATGCCACCGGAGAGCTGGGCCGGGTAGTCGGTAAACACGCGCTCCGGTTCAGGGATGCCCACTCGGCGCAACAGTTCGATTCCGCGTTCCTTCGCCTGTCGTTTCGTCATCGCGAGGTGGTAGCGCATGCCCTCCATCAATTGGTTGCCGATCGTATAGTACGGGGAGAGCGACGTCATCGGGTCTTGAAAAATCATCCCGATCCGCACGCCGCGCACTTTGTTGTGCTCCGCTGCCTTCAAGGCGAGGAGATCCTCCCCGTCAAATACCAACTGCCCGCTCTGCACCCTTGCAGACTCTGGCAACAAGCCCATCACCGCCAGCGAGGACAGCGTCTTGCCACAGCCGGACTCTCCGACCAGCCCGAGCGTCTCGCCGCGCTTGATCGTGAATGTCACGGAGTCGAGTGCTGGGATCAGCGACTTCGACTTGTCCTTGCTCTGGAACGCAACCGTCAGATCGCGCACGTCCAGCAATTCGTTCACAGCAACCCCCCACTTTCTCGTGGTCTCCATTAATAGACTGACTTCTATCTGTAATGGTTCCTAATATTCTGAATTCATAAGACGGACTTCTACGCTGCACAAAAGAGTAGACACACGAAGAAGTTGTTGGTTACACTCGGGAGGACGCAAATGTACGGCACTTTTTGAATCGAGGTAGTTCTCCTCTGTGGCGCAATCGCAATCTCTGGATTCTGATGACAAGGTTTTTTTCTATTGTTTGTTATACTAAACTTACATACTAGTAGAAAAGGGAGACGACCGTACCCATGACCCACCAACAGGTCTCCATCGGAGCAAAAATCAAACAACATCGAGAAGCGAAGGGCTGGAACCAAAAGGAACTGGCGGAAAAAGCGGACGTGTCACCGTCCACGATCTCCGGTGTGGAGAATGGCCGCTTCACCCCCTCGCCCGACATCCTCCAACGCCTCTCCACCGCGTTGGGCATTCCCTTGCAGGACGCAGAGGAGCAACGCGCTGACCTCCCTGTCAACACGAGGCTCGATCTCGCCCGCATCCACCTCTACCGTCGTGAATATGAGCAGACGATGGCGGTGCTCACCGACATCAAGCAACGCGCAGAACTCCTCGATTCCCAACGCGATGAGATCACCCTGCTCGAAGCGCGAGCGCTTTTGCTGCATGCCGATGACCGGATGCCGGCGATGGAGTTGCTGTATGCCCTGTCCCACAAGCTGGAATCGGCGGTGCAGAGCGATCCGATTTTTACAGCGGCGGTGCAGAATACGCTCGGGGATGGGTGGTCGCTCAACGGAGATTTCGTGACCGCCAGTCATCACTTCAAGCGCGGTCTGGAGATCCTGACCAGCCTCGCCCTGCCTGACCATCCGTTGCTGGGGACGCTCCATCAGAACTTGGGCGTGGCGTCTCGGATGTTGCGCCATGATGCGGATGCGTTGGCGTACACCCATCAAGCGAGTGAGCTGTTCTCCAAATACAACACCCCGCGCAAGGTCGGGGAGATGTTTTTTGCCCTCGGCGAGACGTACAAGGGCCTCAACCTCTCCAAGCAATCTGCAGAAGCGTATCGCAAGTCGTTGTTGTTTTATGAGTATGCAGATGTGCGGCAGGTCGGCGTGCGTTCGATCAGCGACGCCGCGTTTTTTGGTGGAGCAACGCCGCAACAGGCGATTGCTTTTTTGCAGATGGAATTGCAGGTCCTGAGCGAACATGAGAAACACCTCGAACGAGCGCAGGTGCTGGCACGGATCGCGAAGCTGTACCTCGATCTGGAGGACTTGCCCCAAGCGCAAGCCACGATTGCAGCGGCGGTTGACCTGTCATCGAGCTACGAGCCCTGTGCCGAGCGGGCGTACATCCTGCTGATCTATGCCAAAGTGCTCTTGGAGGCGGGCGCGTATGAGCAGGCGAACGACTATGCGTTTCAAGCGTCTGATATCTACGCGACGCTGCTCTACTACCATCTCGACCTGAAGGAATCACTTCGGGTGGGCAAGGAAGCGATTCTCAGACTGCGCGATTCCCTCACCACCACATAAAAGGAGACGACACCTACCATGTCTGACCATCCTGTCTCCATCGGAGTCAAAATCAAACACCTCAGAGAAGCTCTAGGCTGGAACCAAAAGGAACTGGCCGACAAGGCCAGCGTGTCCCCTTCGACGATTTCCGGCACCGAGAACGAACGGTTCCTGCCCTCACCCGATGTGTTGCATCGCATCGCCAAGACGCTGAAGGTCCCTTTTCATGAACTGGTCGACCTGATCCCGCACCTAAAAGTCGAAGCGATGCTGGAAATCGCCCAGATCTACCGCCGAGGGATCGACCTCGACCGCGCGCTGGCGATGATCGCACGGATCAAGCAACAGGAGGCCACCCTGCACGATTACCAACGCGACGAGCTGACGTGGGTGGAGGGCAATGTCTTGATCGTCAAACCGGACACGCGCATGCAAGCCGTCGCGATGCTCTACGCCCTCGCGAACAAACTCAAGGACTCCGCCCAGTTCAATCCCTTGTTTTTTGCCAAGGTACATAACGCCATCGGCAACGCGTGGGCACTCAACAAGGACTTCGTCACCGCCAAGCATCACTACCAACGCTCGATCGACATCCTCCACAGCCACCCGATGGTCGATGACCTCATCGTGCCAGGGCTCTATTACAACATGGCCGATTGTCTGCGGATGATGAGTCAGGAAAAAACCGCCATCGAGTACCTCAACAAGGCGATTCCGCTGTTCCAACGCCATCCCGTGCCCTATTACTTAGGAAGTTGTTACTTGAATGTGGGCAACTGCTATCAAAATCTAGGCGATGCACAGAGCGCCGTTCCGTTTTTCCGCAAAGCGATTCCGTATTATGCGGAAGCGGGAGCCAAGCGGCTCGAGTATGCCACCCGCAGTCTCGCCGCGTGCCTGAGCGACGACCCGCCCGAGGAGATCATCGCCGTCTTGGAAGAAGAACTGCGTGTTATGCAAGACGAGTTGCAACCGCATGAGATCGCGCTGATCAAAGCCCGCATCGCCAACGTGTACCGCAACAGGGGCGACTACGCCGTCGCCACCCACTTGTTTGCAGAAGCGGTCGAACTGTCCGCCACGGGACAGGTGACGGAGGAGCGGGGATTCGTGCTGCTGCACTATGCCAAGCTGCTCTACGCGATGGGGGAGTATGAAGCTGCCAGCACGTATGCGTTCGAGTCTTCGGATGTCTACTCCTCGATGCGGCTCTTGCACACCGATCTCCGAGAAGCGTTGCACATCGGACAGCAAGCCCTGCTGCGCTTGCGTGAAAGCTGTGGACAAAAAAAGGGCTCGTGATGTCACTCACGAGCAAAAATGGGAGAGCGTTCTCAAAAAAACGCTACGAAAGTTTTGTCATGAACATCGTACCAATGACGCGACGCAATAACAACGGTACAACGCAACATTTTGAATGTTGTGTTACTGTTGCGAAGTCTGCCCCTGAGACGGACCGATAACCAAAGCCCCCGCACATCGTGTGCGAGGGCTTTTTTGCAGAGGGAAGGGCGCTTAGCGCACCGCAGTGCTCATCCAGCCGACGAGGTGTTGCTGATGCGTTTCCCGGATCGTTTCGACGTCTTCGAGCGCGACGAGCTGGCCGTTGAAGATGAGCATGGCCATGTCGAGCATCGGCTCGATCTCGCTGACTTCGTGCGTGGAGAGCAGAATCGTCTGCTCCGGGTCGAAGTAGGAGATGATGCTCTGGATGATCGTCTGGCGCACCATCGGGTCGAGGCCGGACAGCGGTTCGTCGAGCAGCAACAACGGCACGCGCCGCGAGATCGTCAGCACCATTTTCAACCGCCCGTAGTTGCCCTTCGAGAGTCCGCCTACTTTTTGATCGGGGGCCAGTTGCAGGAACTTCAACATGTCTTCCGCCTTCGCGAGATCGAAGTCTCCATACACGCTTTTGTAAAAGGCGAGCGTCTCGCCAATCGTGTAGAACGGGTACAGCTCCTCACGGTCTGACAAAAACGCCATGTGCTGGTGCTGCGTCGGGCGACCGGCGATCTCGCCGTTGACGAGCACCTGTCCAGCGTTCGGGCGCAACAGCCCCGCCATCAGTTTCAGCGCGGTCGACTTGCCGCTGCCGTTGGGTCCGATCAAGCCGATCACCTTGCCGCGCGGCAGGGTGAAGGAGACGTTGTGCAACGCTTCCCGACCTGGGTACTTTTTGCTGACGTTCTTGAATTCGACGATGTGCTGACTCATGATGACCCCTCCTCCGACTGTTGGTGGTGCTGGATGCCGGCCACGATCTCCGCATCTGTATACCCCATCTCCCGCATGTCTTGCAAAAACGCTTGGATGCGCTCTGATTTGAGCGTATCGCGCAAGGACTGGAGTTGCGACTGGTCTTCGGTGACAAACGTGCCCTGTCCGCGCCGCGTCTCCGTGATGTGCAAGCGTTCGAGTTCGGTGTACACGCGTTGGGCGGTGTTCGGGTTGACGCCGCTCTGCACAGCGAGTTCGCGGACGGATGGTAACTTGTCGCCCGCCTGCACCTCGCCGCGCACGATCTGGCGGCAGATGCGCTGGAGGATCTGGTAATAGATCGGCTGTGACGAGTTGAAATCCTCGACCATGCCTTACACCTCCACTTTGCGGTCGATCAACCAACCGGAGAACAGGAACAGCGCCACCGTCAACAGCAGGTCGATCAGCACCGCACCTGTATAGATGTGGCCGAGGCTGATTCCGTGCGTCGAGAAGCTGATCTGACCCCAGCGCGTGAGTTTGTCATACACCGTGGTGTCAGCGATCAGGAGCAACAGCCAGATGAAGCCGACACAGACGAGGAAGGTGATCAGACCGGCCGCCTTGCGAATCGTGTTGCGCACCCATTGCACGACGACCGAGAAGAGCGTGGTGAACGCGACGAGCGACAAGTTGGCGTATAACAACGCCCCCAGCAGGTAGAGGTAAGCTTGGGTGGTCAGCGATGCGTATTGGCTGAACACCATCAGATTCTCGCCATCAGCGGCTCCGAATTCCCATTGCACGCGCTGCCAGAAATCCGCGTCCGGTCCGACCCGGAACGCGATCCCGCAGACGACGAACAAGATCGTGAACGAGATCAAGAAGTACAGCAGTCCGCTCACCAGTTTCGCACTGAGCAGTTTCCAACCGGAGATCGGCATCTGCAAGAACGTCGTCGACGTGTGCTTCCACTCTTTCTGTATGGAGTTCAACATGTACAGCGGAAGGAAAAACACGTGTAACGCCAGCGGGATCAGCAGGAACAGACCCGATGCCACCTCATTTTTCGTAAACGCGAACCACATCCCCAACGAACTGACCAGCACCAACGCCGCCAAAATCACGAGCGCCACGCCACGCTGCATGCGCAGTTCCTTTTTCACAATCGATAACCAAACGTTCATCAGCTCACCCCTTAGGTGTTGTAGTGTTCTAGGTACATAATACACACGAACACCAGAAGTTGTCAAACGAAAAAATGCCCGTGCGCTCAGCACGGGCTTTTTACGAGGGTAGGTGAGGTCTGGTTACGGTTGGGCGACAGGCGTGATCACTTCCTGCAACGCCTGTTCGAGCAGCTTGATGCCGAGGTGGATGTCTTGCGAACTGACGGTGAGCGGCGGCAGCAAGCGCAGCGTTTTCTCCCCGGCGGAGAGCACGAGCAGGCCGAGGTCGAGGCACTTGGCGACCAGCGGCGCGACCGGTCGATCCAAGACCACACCGCGCAGGAGACCGAGTCCGCGCACTTCGCTCAGGCAGTCGTAGTGCTCGAGCAGATCTTGTAGGCGCAACGCCAACTGTTCGCCCATCTCGACCGCCTGTTGGAGCAGACCCTCCTCCTCAATCGTCTGCAGCGTAGCCAACACGGCCGCCATCACCAGCGGAGTGCCGCCAAACGTACTGCCATGCGTGCCGGGCGTGAACGCCGAGGCGACTTGTTCCGTCGCCAGCGTGGCTCCAACCGGGATGCCGTTGCCCAGCGCCTTCGCCAGCGTGAGGATGTCCGGCTGGATGCCGGCTTGTTGGAATGCAAACATCGTCCCTGTGCGCCCGATGCCCGTCTGCACTTCGTCGAGGATCAGGAGCAGGCCGTGCTGGTCGCAGAGGTTGCGCACGCCTTGTAGAAACTCTGGGGTCAGCGGCAGGACGCCCCCCTCGCCTTGGACCGGTTCGAGCAGGATCGCACAGGTCTGCGGGGAGATCGCCGCTTCGAGGGCGGCGAGGTTTTTGGCAACGTGTTGAAACCCCGGCATCAGCGGCGCGAATCCTTCGTGGAACTTCGGGCGCGGTGTGGCCGAGACGGTGGCAAGCGTCCGTCCGTGAAACGCATCCTCGAGCGTGAGGATCTCAAACTTGTGCTCGCCGTAGACTTCCTTGCTGTGCTTGCGCGCCAGCTTGATCGCCGCTTCGTTGGCCTCTGCACCCGAGTTGCAGAAAAACGCTCGGTCCAGCCCGGAGAGCTGGCAGAGCTTTTGCGCGACGGCTTCCTGTCCGGGGATCTGGAACAGATTCGAGGTGTGTACGAGCGTCTCTGCTTGCTGCTGAATCGCCTGCGTGACGTTCGGGTGGCAATGGCCGAGGTTGGTGACGGCGATGCCGGAGGTGAAGTCGAGGTATTCGCGCCCCGCTTCGTCATAGAGCCGCGTGCCAGCGCCCTGCACAAAGGCGACGGGGAAACGACCATAGTTGCTCATCAGGTGTGTCATGCTGTAGGTTCTCCTCCTTGCACCAACGTGCCGATGCCATTTTTCGTGAAGACTTCCAACAGGAGCGCGTGGCGCTCGTTGCCGTTGAGGATGTGGACATGACGGGCGCCGTAGCGCAACGCTTCGAGGCAGGCTTCCACTTTCGGAACCATGCCGCCGGAGACTGTACCGTCTGCGATCAGATCGTCAATCTGTGCGGCGGTGACCTCGGAGAGGACGACGCCGTTTTTCAGAATGCCCGGTACGTCGGTCAACAGGATCAATTTCTCCGCCTGCAAGGCACCGGCGATCGCACCGGCGGCACTGTCCGCATTGACGTTGTAGCGCGTCCCCGCTTCGTCCACGCCGATCGGGGCGATCACGGGGATGAAGCCACTTGCGAGCAGCGCTTGGAGGACTTCGGTCTGGACGTTCGTCACTTCACCGACGAGTCCGAGGTCGCCGCTGGCGTGGTGTTTTTTCTGCACCTGCAACAGGTTGCCGTCGACGCCGGTCAATCCGACCGCCGCACAGCCAGCCGCGCCAAACGCTGCCACCAGTTGCTTGTTGACTTGTCCGCCGAGCACCATCTCCACGACTTCCATCGTCGGTTCATCGGTCACGCGCAGGCCGTCGACGAACTGGGCTTGGTGTCCAAGTCGGTTCAGCAGTTTGGTGATCGCTTTGCCTCCTCCATGTACGACGACAGGCAACAGGCCGACTTGCTTGAGCCAGATGATGTCGAGGATCACCGGGTCGATTCCGTCGCGGTCAGCCTCTGCGGAGATCGTGGAGCCGCCGTATTTGACGACGACGATCTTGCCGCTGAACTTTTGGATGTAGGGCAGGGCTTCGATGAGGATCTGCGCTTTGTCCGCGCTGGAGATTTCTGTGAGCACATTCATCTCCACCACCTCAAGTCCGGTAGCTGGCGTTGATCCGCACATAGTCATAGGTCAGGTCGCAGCCATACGCCGATGCCGTCTCCTCGCCTTGGTTGAGGTTGACGGTCAGAACGACATGGTCGCCCAGCAAGTACTCCCTCGCCGTCTCTTCATCAAAGACCAGCCCCATGCCATTTTGAGCCACTTGCACCGACCCGATGTAGATGTCGAGCAGGTTCGGGTCAAACTGAGCCCCGGAGTAGCCTGCCGCCGCGAGGATGCGGCCCCAGTTCGCGTCGGCGCCAAATACGGCCGTTTTGACCAGCGAGGAGCCGATGACCGACTTGGCGATCACCGAAGCGATGCCTTCGGTCGGGGCACTGTTCACGACGACTTCGAGCAACTTGGTCGCGCCTTCGCCGTCGCGTGCGATGTCCTTCGCCAGCTTCTCCGAGACATAGCGGAACGCGTCCGCAAATTCCGTCCACTGCGGGTGCGTTTCATCCAGCGTGTCGTTGCCCGCCATCCCGTTCGCCAGCACCAGCACCATGTCGTTCGTGGAGGTGTCGCCATCCACGGTGATGCGGTTGTAGGTCTGGTCGGTCGTGCGCGACAGCAACCGCTTGAGCGCCGCCGGTTCGACTGCCGCATCGGTGGTGACAAACGCCAGCATCGTCGCCATGTTCGGGTGGATCATCCCCGACCCTTTCGCCGCGCCGCCGATCGTCACGGTCACGCCGTCGAGGAGCAGTTGCACCGCCACTTCTTTTTTGCCCGTATCGGTCGTCAACATCGCTTCGGCAAAAAAGTCACCGCCCGCTTGTGCAAGCGTTGTCGCCGCTTGCCCGATCCCCGCGAGCAGTGGGGCCATCGGAAGCGGGACGCCGATCACGCCCGTGGAAGCGATCGCCACTGCGTCATCCGCCAGTCCGAGCGCTTTGGCCGTCTCTGCACGCATGGTTTTCGCATCTTGGTCCCCTTGTACGCCGGTGCAAGCATTCGCGTTGCCCGAGTTGACGACGATCGCTTGGAGGTAGGGCTGTGCGAGCAGTTGGGCTTCATTTTGCGTCACACAGGCGGCGCGCACGAGGTTGGTCGTGAACACACCTGCTGCTACGGCCGGCACTGCGCTGACGAGCAAGCCGAGGTCTTTGCGTTTTTTCTTGATCCCGCTGTGCAAGCCGGTCGCTTTGAAGCCTTGCGCTGTGGTGACACCGCCTGCGGAGAGCACGGTGCAGGTGGTTTTCTCGATGGTTTTCATGTCGCTCTCTCCCTTGGGTTATAAGTAGACGGGCGCTGTCGTCAGCCCGGTTGTCTGTGCCAGTCCGGCGAGCAGGTTGAGGTTCTGAATGGCTTGCCCTCCTGCGCCCTTCACTAGATTATCAATCGCGCCGATCACCGTCACACGCTGTGTGCGCGGATCGACACGCAGTCCGATGTCACAATAGTTGCTCGCCGTCACATCGCGCGTCTGGGGCCAATGGCCCGCCGCATGCAGACGGACGAACGGAGCGTTGCGGTAGAATTCGCGGTACACGGCCAACAGGTCCTCCGTGCTGTAACTCCCCGTCAGTTTCGCGTAGCTCGTCGTGAGAATCCCGCGGATCATCGGCACCAAGTGTGTCGTGAACGAGATCGTCACCGGCTCGCCGCTCGGGTTGACGTCGGTCAGCACCTGTTCGATCTCCGGGATGTGCTGGTGCTCCCCGACTTTGTAGGCTTTGAAATTCTCGTGAACTTCGACGAAGTGCGTGCCTGCGGAGAGGGCTTTGCCTGCACCGGAGAGGCCCGACTTGGCGTCGATGATCAGCGATTGCGGGTCGATCAGTCCGTGCTTGACCAGCGGGAGCAACGAGAGCAGCGTCGCGGTCGGGTAGCAACCGGGGTTGGCGATCAGTTTCGCATCGGCGATCTGGTCCGCGTAGAGCTCCGGCAGTCCGTAGATCGCGCTGGCGAGGACGGAGGACGATGGCGGCGTTTTTTGATACCAAGCGGCGTATACTGCACTTGGCAAGCGGTGATCTCCTGCGAGGTCGATCACGCGCACACCCGCTGCCAACAGCCCTGGCACCACGTTCGTCGACACGCCCGATGGCAACGCCACCAACGCATAGTCGGCTCGCTTGGCGATCTCCACTGGGTCGGCCACCTCTAGCGTGTGCGCGAGAACTCCGCGCAGATGTGGGTACACATCCGCCAAGTGCGCCC
The DNA here is from genome assembly GCF_003148565.1 of Tumebacillus permanentifrigoris. Taxonomy (GTDB): domain Bacteria; phylum Bacillota; class Bacilli; order Tumebacillales; family Tumebacillaceae; genus Tumebacillus; species Tumebacillus permanentifrigoris. The sequence continues at coordinate 5,168 of NZ_QGGL01000013.1, read as the reverse complement.
CTGCTTGTGAGTCGGAGGACACGTAGGTCACTTCCGCCTGCTCGTGGTGCTGCAACAAGCGCACCACTTCCAATCCCGTATAACCTGTCGCGCCCAAGATGGCGATCTGCATCTCTTCTCTCACCTCTGTTTTTTATGCTATGGATCATTATACGGTCGTATGCATAAACTTGCAATACATATACGAAAAAAACCAAGCAGTTGGATGCTTGGTTTTTTTCCTATACGGATTCGTGAACGCCACCACGTCCCCCTCCTACTCCACCGTCTCCACGGGGAGTTGCAGGATCGTCGCCGTCACGTCGTCCCCGTTGACGGTGGTTTGCAGGCGCACCGGGGCTGCGGTCGAGTTCACGAATTTGAAGTCGAGTTCCGGGTAGGACACGGTCGCGTCTTGGCCCGGTTCGACGTAGCCGACGGGCAGGCTGTGCGTGTAGCGTTCCGTGACTTTCAGTCCCGCGTGCAGGACGCTGTTGTACAACGTGGTCGAGACTTGGCAGATGCCACCGCCGTAGCCGTTTTCGTATTTTTTGCCGACGATGACCGTGGCGAGTTGCCAGCCAGCTCCCGGATCGTTCGAATCGCCGAGCACATCGTTGAACGACAACTGCTCCCCTGGCAGCAGGACTTTGCCGTTGAGCTTGTGGCTGGCGAGCACGATGTTCTGCACGCGACCCGAGGCATTGTGTCCGGCAAGCGAGGTGCGGAAGCTGCCGATCTGCTTGCCCGGTGCCGTGGCGAGCCCGGCGAGGTACGCCTCGTGCCGGGCTTTTGCGCGGCGGAGGTCGAGATTGCGTTGCTGGGTGAGCGCATCCTCGCGCAGTCCTTTCATCTCCTCACGTAGCGGATCTGCCGGCCACACCGGTTGCTTCGGCCCCGCTTCGGTGGTCGCCGCCTCGACGGGCTTGCGATCTTGCCACTGGCTCACCCCGACCAACACCGCCCCGGTCATCACCACGGTCGAGAGGAGCACGCCCCACCAAACCTTCTGTTTTTTCCCCATGTTGTGTAACCCTCCATCCTTCACGATCATGTATATGAGGATGGACGCTGGAAGTTTTGTCCAAGTTACAGAGGAGGAAAAAAAAGACCCTGCGGTCGCAGCCGCAGGGTCTTTCGTGGGTGATCGATGCGTGATCGGTTTCTCGATCGGTGTGACTTGAGCGTTGTAAAGGGAAGCTTACTCGGTCACTTTCAGCGTGGTCTTCATCGTACCGTGACCCGTGCCGCACATGATCGAGCACACGAGGTTCAGGTCGCCCGCTTTGGTCGGGGTGAAGGTCGCGGTTTCTTCCTTGCCGGACATCGCGTGTACGCCTTTTACGTCGGTGCCGTCGATGGTCAGGCCGTGCATGCCTTCGGTAGCGGTGATGATCAGCTTGACCGGCTTGCCGACTTTGACTTCGGTCTTGTCGAGTTCCCACGCGTAGTTTTTCGCGGAAACGTGGATCACTTGCTCATCACCCGAAGCAGCCGGGGTCGTCGTTGCAGCCGGCGTGGTGGTAGCAGCCGGGGTGGTCGTGCTCGCTTCATTCTTGGTTTCGGTGGAGCCACAACCCGTGAGAATCATACCAAAAGCGACAACTGCGGTGGTCGCGAGAAGAGTGAACTTTTTCATTGGTAATCCGCCTCCTAGTGTTTCTTACACCCCTATCATACACCCGCCAGCAGCCTATTGTGGCGATCAAATACAGATGAAGAATGAACGATTTGTGAAATGCGTCACAAGCAAGTTGGCAGGCTGGCGGAGAGTGAAAAACGCCCTCCACGTGGGAGGGCGTTCGTGAGTGTTTATGGACGTTTTTGGGCTTTCACAGGAATCGTGAGCTTAGCCGAGGACTTTTTTTACATGGTCGAGAACGTTCTCGACGGTGAAGCCGTACTCCTTGATCACGCGCTCCCCCGGTGCGGAGGCGCCAAAGGTGTCGATGCCGATCACGGAGCCATCGGTGCCGACGTACTTGTGCCAGCCGAACGTGACGCCCATTTCGATCGCGACGCGAGCTTTGATCGACGGCGGGAGGACGGAGTCTTTGTACGCTTGGGATTGCTGCTCGAACAGGTTCTGTGCCGGCATCGAGACGACGCGCGCGGCGATGCCTTGCTCGCCAAGCGCTTTTTGCGCCTCGACAGCGAGGGCGACCTCTGAACCTGTCGCGATCAGGATCACTTGCGGAGTAGCGCCGTCAGCCGGATCTGCGAGGACGTATGCGCCCTTCGCGATGCCGTCGCGCGCTTTTTCACCCGTGCCTTGGAGTTGCGGCAGTTTCTGACGGGTCAGCACCATCGCCACCGGGGTCTCGCGCTGGGAGATCGCCCAGCGGTAGGCTTCGTTGGTTTCGTTGCCATCAGCCGGACGCAGCACGGTCAAGTTCGGGATGACGCGCAGAGCAGCCAGATGCTCGACCGGTTCGTGGGTCGGGCCGTCCTCACCGACCGCGATCGAGTCGTGGGTCAGCACGTAGAGGACCGGTTGGCCCATCAAGGCCGCCAGACGGATCGCCGGGCGCAGGTAGTCGGAGAAGACAAAGAACGTACCGCCATACGGACGGATGCCGCCATGCAGCGACAAGCCGTTGAGCGCAGCACCCATCGCGTGTTCACGCACGCCAAACCAGACATTGCGGCCGGAGTAGTCCTTGGTGTCAAACACCGGGAGGCCTTTGAGCGTGGTGACGTTGGAACCCGCGAGGTCTGCAGAACCGCCGAACAAGGTCGGCAGGTTTTTCGCGATGGCGTTCAGCGCCGCACCCGAAGTGTCGCGAGTGGCCGCCGCCGGACCATCCGGGGTGTAAGTCGGGAAGTCAGCATCCCAGCCCGCCGGAAGTTCGCCGTGGATCGCTTGCTTCAGTTGCGTGGCAAGTTCCGGATGCGCTTTTTCATACGTCGCGAACTTGTCGTTCCACTGCGCTTCGAGCTTTTGACCCTGTGCTTTGACTTGGTTGAAGTGCTCGCGGATGTCCTGCGGGATCTCAAACGGTGCATGTTCCCACCCGTAGGCTTCCTTGGTCAGTTTGGCTTCCTCCGCGCCGAGCGGGGAGCCGTGTGCCTTGCTCGTCCCTTGGCGGTTCGGAGACCCGTGACCGATGATCGTGCGGACTTCGATGAGGGTCGGGTGTTGAAGGTCGGTCTGTGCTTGTTGAATCGCTTCGCCGATCGCGTGGATGTCGGTGCCATCCTCCACGCGCAGGTACTGCCAGCCGTAGGACTCGAAGCGCTTCTGCACGCTCTCGGTGAAGGCGAAGCTCAGGTGACCATCGAGCGAGATGTCGTTGGAATCGTAGAGCACGACCAGCTTGCCGAGGCCCATGTGCCCGGCCATCGACGCCGCTTCTGCCGATACGCCTTCCATCAGGTCGCCGTCGCCGCAGAGTGCGTAGGTGTAGTGGGAGATGATCTCATAACCATCCTTGTTGTATGTAGCTGCCAAGTGCGCTTCTGCCATCGCCATGCCGACTGCCATGCCAATCCCTTGGCCGAGCGGGCCGGTGGTCGCCTCAACGCCTGGGGTGTGGCCGAATTCCGGGTGACCCGGCGTCTTGCTCCCCCATTGGCGGAACTCTTGCAGTTGCTCCAGCGGGAGGTCGTAGCCGGTCAAGTGCAGCAGCGCGTACAGCAGCGCAGACCCGTGGCCCGCCGAGAGGACGAAGCGGTCGCGGTCGAACCAAGTCGGGTTCGCCGGGTTGTGTTTCAGATGTTTCGCCCACAGTTCATAAGCCATCGGAGCAGCACCCATCGGGAGTCCGGGGTGGCCAGAGTTGGCTTTGTCGATCATATCGATCGAGAGCGTGCGGATTGCCGTGATGGCGAGTTGGTCAAGGTTTGCGGACATTGTCAGGGGCTCCTTTCGTCTGTGCGTCCATCGGTCAAGGCGCTCGTTTCATGGGCATAAGTGAACCCTTCCCCTAGCACTTCCTGCACATCAGAGACGATGACAAACGCGCGCGGATCGATCTGGCGCACGATTTCCTTCAAGCGCGAGACTTCGCTGCGGGAGACGACGGTCATCAACATGTTCCGTTCAACTCCCGTGAAGCCACCATAGGAGGGGAGCTTCGTACAGCCGCGATTCAAGTTAAAGAGGATGGCCTTGGAAACCGCCTCTTCGTCATCCGTGATGATGTAGGAGATCTTGCCGACAGTGACGCCTTGTTGGACGAGGTCGATCGTCTTGCTCGTAATAAACAGGGAAATCAGCGCGAACAACACGCGCTCGATACCAAAAATCACGCCGGCAGCTGCGATGATGCTACCGTCGATGACCAGCAAGAGAGTCCCGGCTGAGATGCCGGTGTAATTCTGAATCAATCGCGCCGCCAAGTCGGTGCCACCTGTGGTAGCACGGCCTCGGAACACGATGCCAAGACCCGCCCCGAGCAACAGCCCGCCGTAGATGGAAGCGAGCAGCGTGTTGGTGGTCAACGGATGTTGTTTAAGTGGTTCCGTGAGCGACAGAAAAAACGTTAGCGAGATGATGCCGTACAGTGTCTTGAAGGCAAACTCGCGACCGCCGAGGAAGCGAAACCCCACCCAGAACAGTGGTATGTTGATGAGAAACGACGTGATGGAAACCTTCCACCCGAACAAGTAGTACAAGAGGATGGAAATCCCTGTAACGCCCCCGGTTACGGTCTTGTTGGGGACGAACACCCAGGAGATGGCGAAAGCGACAAGAAGTGAGCCGATCGTGATGTAGAGGTAGTCTAGAAATAGAAGTCGTCGTGGTGAGTAGCTTTTCTTTTGTCTCTTCATGCCTCATGTCTCCACCTTAGTATGTGATTATCGACAAGAGTATAACACTTGCTGATGCAAGAAAAAAGACCCGATCCGCTAAACCGGTTCGGGTCTTTCTATCTTGTTGCCTCGCGACGTCCTACTCTCCCAGGACCCTGCGGTCCAAGTACCATCGGCGCTGGAAAGCTTAACTTCTGTGTTCGAGATGGGAACAGGTGTGACCTTTCCGCCATCATCACGAGACTGTGACAACTGGGTAGCGCAACTTTGTGAGTTCAAGACAATGTATTGCGTAGGATAAGCCCTCGACCTATTAGTACTGGTCAGCTAAATGCCTCGCGGCACGTACACACCCAGCCTATCAACCCAGTCTTCTACTGGGGGTCTTACCACGTTGACCGTGTGGGAAGTCTTATCTTGAGGGGGGCTTCGCG
>NZ_QGGL01000012.1 GCF_003148565.1 Tumebacillus permanentifrigoris | reverse complement strand
CGAAGTAGCAGTAAAACGCTACGTGAAGTTCTATAACCATAAACGATTCCAAAGCAGACTAAAAAACCATAGCCCGGTACGATACCGGACTATGGTCGCTTAGCGCCTATTGATTTTTAGGCTTTCTTTTCTGTCCACTTGACAGGGATCAGATCACGCGTCTATGACACCAGCGGGGCGTACACCGATCCTGACGTGGTGACAGACATCACCCAAGGCTTGCCTGCGTTGCGCAGACAGTGGGTCTTGGAACGCGGTGATGTGGAGGAGTACGATGGCCGAGCTGTGCAGCCGTTGGATGACGGCCATGTGCAAACACCAGCATTCTTTTGCTCGATGTGTGGTCCGAAATTCTGCTCGATGCGGATCTCGCAGGACATCAGGGATCAAGCTGCGGCACAAGAGGGCATGAAGGAGAAGTCGGAGGAGTTCCTCGCAACAGGCGGCGAGATCTACCGCTGATCGCAAAAAAAGGCAGGCGCCCAGAGGGGCCCTGCCTTTTTATCTGACGAGGTGTTGAGCAAGCAACACTTCGAACTCTGGCGCAGGTAGCGGTCGAGAGAAGTAGTAGCCTTGGTATTCATCGCAGTTGTACGTCTGCAAAAACTCCAATTGCCCAAGTTCCTCCACGCCTTCTGCGACGACATGCAAGCCGAGCGAGTGGGCCATCGAGAGAATCGCTTTGACGACCAGCGCTTGTTCGGAGTCGTCGATGACTTCGCTGACGAAGCTGCGGTCCATCTTGATCGCATGGATCGGGTATTTGACGAGGTAACTGAGTGACGAATAGCCGGTGCCAAAGTCATCGATGGAGATCTGGACGCCGAGTTCGGTGAGTTGCTGCAGTTTCTCGATCACCGTCACCGACTCCTGCATCGCGACGCGCTCGGTTATTTCGAGCTCGAGGTACTCACTGGGCAATCCGGTCTGGTGCAACACATGTGCCACGCGGTCGACCAAATGCGTCTGCCCAAACTGCATGGCGGAGAGGTTGACGGCGATCTGCAAGTCTGTGTATCCGGCTGTGTGCCACTTTTTATTCTGCTCGCAGGCGGTGCGCAACACCCAATCGCCGATCTGGAGGATCATGTCGGTCTCTTCGGCGAGCGGGATGAACTTGTCAGGAGGGATCAAGCCTTTTTTCGGGTGGTACCAGCGAATCAAAGCTTCGGCCCCTTGGATGTTGCCAGTGGCGATGTCGACTTTGGGCTGGTAGTGCAAGACGAACTCATCGCGTTCCAAGGCTCGCGTCAGGTCTTGTTCCAGTGCTAAACGTTCCGCCGTCTCCTCGTTCATCAGATCGTTGTAGAACTGATAGTGGATGCGCGCTTCCTTGGCACGGTACATCGCGGTGTCGGCATTTTTGATCAACGTCATCGCGTCTTGGCCGTCCTTGGGGTAGAGCGCGATGCCGATGCTGGTCGAGATCTTGAACTCCTGCTCCTCGGTCTCCAGCGGTTGGCAGATGATCTCATACAGGCTCCCCGTCAGGAGGCTGACTTCCTCGGAGCCATTGACACCGCGAAGCAAGACGATAAACTCATCACCGCCAAACCGCCCGGCCAAGCCGATGCCTGCAAGCGCTTCCTGCAAGCGGGTGGAGATGTGTTGCAACAGCAAGTCGCCGACGTTGTGTCCGAGGGAATCGTTGATGCGTTTAAAGCGGTCGAGGTCGAGAAAGAGGATGGCGATTTGCTCGCCTTTTTCCGCGGCTGTTGCCATCGAGGTCTCAAGCTCTTCGATGAACAGACGACGGTTCGGGAGGTCGGTCAGCGCATCATGGTACGCCATGTGCAGAATCGTGCGTTCTGCAGATAGTCGGTCGGTCACGTCCTTGGCGATCACGTATAGACCGTCATCGAGTTGTCCAGCTTCTGTCAGAATCGGGATCGTGGTCACCTGCATCTCCCGATACTGTCCGTCACGATGCCGGACCGATACCTCCACTGCGTGTTGCGGATTGCCAGACAGGGCTAATCCGAAGTGATAGAAGGTCTTCTCCTGATCCCGTTCCAACACGTACTCTGCGAAGTGATGTCCAACTACTTCCTCGGGGCTATAGCCCATCATCTGGCAGCCTGCAGGATTGAGTGAGATCACTTCGCCAAGCGGGGTCAGCGAGACCACGAGATCAGGGTTGTTGTTATACAGCGAATCGAATTGCCGCGTGGATCGCACCGCCTGTTGGGAGGCGGTGTGGCGCTCATCATGAAGGCTCCACATCAGCACGATCTGTATGATCATCGTCACCATACCAATCATGATCGCCAACCACTCGCCGTGGATCAAGTCCAATTCGGATTGGGCGTGTGGGTCAGGCCGGAAATCCATGCCGAGAAGCGCGGAAACGTGTATCCCCGAAAGCGCTGTACCGAGCAAGAGCGCGCTGTAGACAGATCGTCGACCGGGATGTTTGGTGCAACGGAAGTTCAGCATGCGCAAGGCGAAGTAGATCGCAATCATTCCGAGGAGGCTGGAAGTGAGCAGGTAGCCAAGGTGTGCGGAGGAATCGGTGAGCAGGCCCATCCCGAGGATGGCGATGGAGTGCAAGGCGAGGTTTGTCAGCGTCAGGCAGGCGCTGACGAGCAACAAAGTGCGGCGACTACCAGAATGACGGCTATAGAGGTACAAGGAAAGATATGAGAACAGGATTCCCGATGCGAGCGCCAGTACCATCAAGTCAAGATCATACGTGATCGCTTCATCTAGTTGAAGCGCGAGTATCGCGAGAAAGTGCATCGCCCAAATGCCCGTGCCCATCGCGACCGCACCACCTACTACCCACCGATTCACGGCTCGTCGGGTCGTTTGTCGAATGCGTTGTGTCAAGTCACAAACGGTATAGGACGCAAATACAGCCACCAGAACGGACAAGAGCATCAACGACCAGTTGTACGTCCCAAGCATTTCGATCATGAGTTCACCTCGATGCAGTTCATGTTGTTGAGTACAATAATTAGACAAAGATAAGGGAAATCCTCTTTGGGTCCTTACATCGAGTTGAAAGGAATTTATTGACATAAAAAAATCGCGTTTGCCAGAACTGGCGAACGCGATTTTTTATCCTCTGCGCTTGCGAGAATAGGTGCGGCCGATCATGTTGAAGGCGAGCAGTGCGACGAACGCCCAGCCGTAGCCGATCACGCCGAGCACCCACATCGGAGCGGGGGTGCCAGCGCTTTTGTATCGCCACCAGATCGCCGTCCCGACTCCTGCGACGAGAAAGGAAGCGAGGGTGAGCAGCCGTTGCAGGAGCAGGCGTTGGGCTTTTTTCATCATGCGGTTCCTTCCTTTAAATAGGTTTGCAGGTTAGCCAAGTCCTTTGGCAACGGCGCATCAAATCTCATCTCGTTGCCGGTGGTCGGGTGGGTCAGCGTCAGACGGGAAGCGTGCAAGGCTTGTCGTCGCAACAGGCTCTGGCCGGCGCGACCATACTGGCGGTCGCCGATCAGCGGGTGACCGAGGTGGGTCATGTGGACGCGAATCTGGTGCGTGCGACCGGTCTCCAACTCCAAGTGGACGAGGGTTGCCAATTCATAGCGCTCCACGACTTGGTAGCGAGTCAGCGCAAATTCCCCGACCTGTGGACGGATGGCGCGCAGGTTGGGGTTGAGCTTGTCCTTGCCGATCGGAGCGTCGATCACACCGCGTTCTTCGGATACCGTGCCATCGACAAAGGCGAGATACTCCCGCTTCAATTCGCGCTCGCGTAGTTGGCGGTCGAGGTGCTGGTGGGCAAATGCGGTCTTGGCGACAACCAGCAGACCTGATGTGTCGCGGTCGATGCGGTGGACCGGGCGAATTTTGGTGGAGAGACCTTGCTCTTGGTAATGATAGGCGAGACCATGTGCGAGTGTTCCGGTCTGATCAGGTGTAGTCGGATGGACGAGCAGAAACGGCGGCTTGTTCAGCACGATCAAGTCCGCGTCTTCAAAAACGATGTCGAGGTTCATCTGCATCGGTTCCAGTCCCGCTTCCTCCGTGAACGTCAAGGCTGCGCGCACAACGTCGCCGACGCGAACTTTTTTGCTGAGAAAAGCGGGCTTGGCGTTGAGTTGGATGCCCTTGCTGCGCGTGAGTTTCTGGATCATCCGGCGGGAGATCGAGAGGGTGTCGATGAGAATTTCTTCTACGGTGTGGCCAGCTTCGGCCTCGGTGATGGTATGTTCGACCCAGCGACGGGTCGGGGATGAGTGGGTTTCGGTCATGTGCACAACTCCGATCTTATTCTTACCTCCTAGTGTATCCTTTTCAAAACGAAAAGAGCAACCACAATGGTTGCTCTTTCGTTTTCTTGCCAACCCTGTTATTGCTTTTCTTTGAAAGTGTGGCACATCGTGGCGCGGCTGTTGGCCGCTTGGTCCTTGTGCACGTTCTCGCCGAGATCAGAACCGAACTCTGCGTGGAAGTCTCGGTTGGCGTGTGCGTCGATGTCGACGAGAATCGCATCGGCCGCGCACTTCCCACCTTGCGCCCAGTAACTACAGTTGGCAACAGAACAGCGTACTTCCGGCATCCACATGCACTCCTTTCAAATTTGGGTCTATCGGTAGTATGGCTTTTCACTCCCAATCCAACCCTACCCCTATGACTCTTTAACGCTGGAAAGCCCTTGTGTTGCAACGTAGACGCTTGCAAACCCAAGCATTGGATTGTTACTCTAACTTTGACAAGTTTCTGAAAACGGTTTCTTTTGACCAATAGGGGGAGGACATACCACATGGCTGAACACATCGATTTCTTACCGATTCGTCACGTTGATTTCGTCGAATTTTGGGTAGGCAACGCTAAACAAGCGGCCTTTTACTTCGCATCCGCATTCGGCTTCCGTCCGATCGCATACAAAGGCTTGGAGACGGGGAGCCGCGACCGCGTGTCGTACTACATGCGCTCTGGGGATATTCACGTCGTGCTCACGGGTACGCTAGACGACAAAACCGATGTCGCGGATCACGTCCGTCTGCATGGCGATGGTGTCAAGGACATCGCGATGCGGGTAGACGACGCAGAAGCGGCTTACAAGGAAGCGCTCAAGCGTGGCGCAGTCTCCGCTTTTGAACCGAAAACCATCACCGATGCACACGGCACCGTGAAACTCGCTGCGATCTACACCTATGGCGAAACGCTGCACACCTTCGTCGAGCGCGATGACTACAACGGCATCTTCCTGCCAGGCTTCTCGGAGTTCAAGGGTCAACTGCCGGTCAACGAAACAGGTCTCGTCGCCTGTGACCACATCGTGGGCAACGTTGAAGAAGGCAAGATGGACGAGTGGGTTCGCTTCTACAGCGATGTGCTCGGCTTCTCGCAACTGCTGTCCTTCGATGACAAAGACATCTCGACCGAATACACCGCACTGATGTCCAAAGTGATGCAAAACGGCACGGGCCGCGTCAAATTCCCGCTCAACGAGCCGGCACAAGGCAAGAAGAAATCGCAAATCGAAGAATTCCTCGATTTCTATAAAGGCCCGGGCGCCCAACACATGGCGCTGATGACCCACGACATCCTCGACACCGTCGCGAAACTGCGCGCCAACGGCGTGGAATTCCTGAGCGTGCCGGATTCCTACTACGAAGAGTTGAAGGAACGCGTGGGCGACATCGACGAAGAGATTGAGAAAATCAAGGCGCTGAACATCCTCGTCGACCGTGACGAAGACGGCTACTTGCTGCAGATCTTCTCCAAGCCGGTCATGGACCGTCCGACCTTCTTCTTTGAGATCATCCAGCGCAAGGGCGCGACCTCGTTTGGCAAAGGGAACTTCCGTGCGCTGTTCGAAGCGATCGAACGCGAGCAAGAAGTCCGCGGGACGCTGTAAATGAAATACGTCACTTACCTCGCAGAACACGATGCACGCGCCGGTCTCTTGATCGGCGCGCACGTGGTCGATCTGGAACGGGGTCTGGAATGGGCGCAGGGACAGGGACGTTGCCTTGAGCAGCGTCACTTCCCCGCGTCTCTTCTCCGTTTTCTGGAGTTGGGCTTGGATGGGCGCGAATTGGGTGCCTATTTAGAGGAAGAAACAGGTTGGCAGGGAGCGGACTTCGCGATCCCGTTGGAAAAAGCGACGTTGCTCGCGCCGCTCCCAACCCCGCGTTCCTTCCGGGACTTCTATGCGTTCGAGGAGCACGTCAAAACGGCCCGCGCCAACCGTGGAGCGGAGATGGTGCCGGAATGGTATGACTTCCCGGTGTTCTACTTCTCCAATCACAACGCCATCGTCGGCCCGGAGGCTGACGTGGAACGTCCGAGTTACACGCAGCGGCTGGACTTTGAATTGGAGATCGCGATCGTGATCGGCAAGCAAGGGCGCGACATCGCCCCGGAGCAGGCGCACGAGCACATCGCCGGATTGATGGTGCTCAACGACTGGAGTGCTCGCGATGTGCAGATGCAGGAAGTGAAAGTCGGGTTAGGTCCGGCCAAGGGCAAGGACTTTGCCACTTCGATGGGTCCGTACTTGCTCACGCTGGACGAGTTGGAGGCGGTGCGCGACGGGAACCGTTGGGCGCTGGAGATGACTGCTCGTGTGAACGGACGTGTACTCTCGCGCGGCAATTTCCAGCAAATCTACTTCTCGGTCGGCGAACTGATCGCCCGCGCATCGGACGGCGTCACCCTCTACCCAGGCGAAGTGCTCGGAACGGGTACTGTCGGCACCGGTTGCATCCTCGAACTGACGACAGACGTACATCGCTGGCTCGAACCTGGCGATCTCGTCGAACTGGAAGTGGAACGCCTTGGGGTGTTGCGCAATCGAATTGTCTAAAAATAACAGGGCACACCTAGCCGCTACACGGGTTAGTACCATTGAAAAGGAGGCATCCTGTCATGCCTTTTTACCAATCACTTGGCGAAGTGCCGCACAAACGGCACACGCAATTCCGCAAGCAGGACGGCACGTTGTATCGTGAAGAATTGATGGGCACCAAAGGCTTCTCCGGCATCTCCTCGCTGCTCTACCATGCCAACCCGCCGACACAAGTCAAGCGCGTGGAGAAGATTCGCGACCTCGTGCTCGAAGCCGAAACGCAAGGCCCGCTCCAGCACCGCCACTTTTTCACCAACCGATTGGAAAAAGGCGGCGATCCGATTGACGGTCGCACGGTGTTGATGTTCAATGACGACGTGACGATCGGGCTTTGTCAGCCGACCGAACCCATGAACTATTTCTACCGCAACGGTGAGCAGGACGAATTCCTTTTTGTCCATGAAGGGGAAGGCCAGTTGGAGACGGTGTTCGGCACACTGCCGTATCACAAGGGCGACTACCTCGTAATCCCGATGGGCACCACCTACCGCGTGGTGACTGCGACACCGTCGAAGTTTCTCGTCATCGAATCGGCGAGCGCGATCGAAACGCCGAAGCGCTACCGCAACGAGTTCGGCCAGTTGCTCGAACATTCGCCGTTTTGCGAGCGCGACATCCGTCCACCGTCCGCGCTTGAAACGCACACCGAATCGGGCGAGTTCGAAGTTCGCGTGAAGGCACGCGGCATGCTGACCGCGTACTTTTTTGAGTTCCATCCGCTCGATGTGGTCGGCTGGGATGGGTACCTGTTCCCGTATGCGTTCAACATCGAGGACTTCGAACCGATCACGGGTCGTCTGCACCAGCCACCGCCGGTACACCAGACTTTCCAAGCGCACAATTTCGTGATCTGCTCGTTCGTGCCGCGCCTCTACGATTACCATCCGCAATCGATCCCGGCTCCGTACTTCCACTCCAACATCGAGTCGGATGAAGTGCTGTACTATGTCGATGGCAACTTCATGAGCCGCAAGGGCATCGAGGAAGGTTCGATCACGATCCACCCGATGGGCATCCCGCACGGCCCACATCCAGGCACGATTGAAGCCTCGATCGGCAAAACCGAAACGCAGGAACTCGCTGTCATGGTCGACACCTTCCGCCCGCTGCACATCGCCAAGCGTGCACAGGACGTCGAAGATCCGAAATACATGATGTCGTGGAACCCCAACGCCTAAAAAGGAGGCACTCCGATGCAGATTGATCCGAAGTCCCTCCCGTGGCAGGACGCGTACAAGTATCTCAATGGTGCGATCCTGCCGCGTCCGATCGCCTTTGTCTCCTCTGTGGACGAGGCGGGAATTTTGAATCTCGCCCCGTTCTCCTTTTTCACCGCCGTGGCTGCCAATCCGCTGACAATTTGCTTTAGCGTGATGCGCCGTGGTACGGATGGAGCGAAAAAAGACACGCTCCGCAACATCGAAGCCACCCGGGAGTTTGTCGTGAACATCGTCAGTGAAGCGATTGGCGAACAGATGAACATCACCGCCACCGAGTTTCCGGCTGAGATTTCTGAGTTTGACGCATCGGGTTTGACTCCGATCCCGAGCACGGTGGTCAGAGCGCCACGCGTCGCAGAGTCGCTGGTCAACTTTGAATGCAAACTGCACCAGATCGTGGAAGTCGGTGGAGAGGAGCGCGGGGCATCCTCCCTCGTCATCGGCGAGGTGGTCCAAATTCACGTGGACGACTCGATCCATGAGAATGGCAAGATCAACACCCGTGCGCTGAACCCGATCGGACGATTGGCTGGACATGACTACGTTCGCGTCACCGACACGTTTGAGATGATGCGGAAGTAAACGCTCCATACAAAAAACGCTGGTGCATCTGTGGATGCGACCAGCGTTTTTTTAGGCGTAGCGTTGGGCGATGCGTTCGAGACGTTTGCAATACTTGAGCACTTCCTGACGTGCCAACTCTGCGTCGGGCACGGTCGGTTTGAGGTTCTCAAGATCCCAGTAGTCGACCAAGGCTTGGACCACTTGCTTGTAATAGTGGTTCGGGCCATAGTTGGCTTCCTTGGCGATGACTTTCATGCGGTTTTCGAAGTCCGGCATGTGCTCACCCGGCATGAAGAAGCCGAGCAGGACGTTGCGGACGTAGTAGATATAGTTCGGTTCCAGATCCAAGTGCGCTTTGACGGCATCGCGATAGAAGGCATAGTGCAGAGACTCGTCCTTTGCGAGACGGCGCAGCAATGTGCTCAAGGTGCGATCGTAGGGAGCGGCCGCTTTTGCCACGTTGTTGTAGAACACCAACGTCGCGAGTTCTTGGAAGGAAGCGTAAGCCATCGCTTCAACCGGTGTGGTGAAGGAGGATTCAAAGCCGCCTTGCACGACGTGCTTGCGCAGGTGGTGCAGTTCGGTCGGGTTGGAATTGCGGGTGAGGATGAGGTAGTTCTCCAAGAGGTTGCTATGCTGGTCCTCCTCTGCTACCCACGTATGGATAAACTCCCGGATGACATTCAAGGAGCCGACAAACGTCGAAGAGAGGTAGGTGGTAAACCACGGAAGGTTGACTTCGGTGAGCAAGGCTGTTTCAATCGCCGTGTAGATCGCCGGCGGCAGTTTACGTTGTTCCAGAGACCACGGGTTCTCTTTGAAACACGAGCCTTGTTCCCACGGGACAAACTCATGGTAACTCCAGTCGATAGCAGCGGCACGTTCGAGATGATCTTGGTACAGCTCAATCAAACGCTGTTCCAAACGGGGGTCTAGGGTGGGGAGAAGGATCATATTTGACCTCGTTTCTAGAGTTTTTGATGTCAGTCTTGTTGTTCCACTACAGTATAGTGGTTTAGACAAACTTTGCCTATAGTAAAACTTAGGGGTTAAAGTTAGACAATTTCGTCCTCCTAAGCGTACCACATGAGCCGGAAATGAGTTGACCTGCGAGTTCACCAGGTGTTTTTTCTTTTGCAAAAAAAGGAGTATAGTAGAGGTAGAGAAGGGAGTTTTGGTATGTCGACTACATATTCCACCACGTACAAAGTCGAGGATGGGCGCACGCTCAGTGCGACGTTTGCCGATCGCAATGATCGAGACGGGTTTGAAGTCTCGCTGGGCATGTACCGGGTTAACCTCGGCCCGATCACAGAAGCAGTGTTCCGCCAGTACGTCGAACGATTCAAAGGCGAGTGGACGGAACTCGATACATAAAGGAGAGAATGGGCATGGAACAGAGTCATCCGGTTGTCGCCGCCACGCAGTGGGGGCCTTTGCTGTTTACGTTGATTTTCGCGGCGGTGATGGCTGTCGTGTTATATGTTGTGATTCGGCGTCAAGCATGGAAAAATCCCTCCGGCATCCCGGCGGGGGCATTGTCCAAGACGGCGATCTATTTTGCTGGGCTGACGTTGACGTTGATGTTCGCGTTCTACTTGGGGGTTGTCGTCCTCAACAAGATCGGCACGCCGGAAAAAGGGATCGCTTCGATCATCTCTGGCATCACCGTCCTCGAAGCTGGTTTGCTGGGCGCGTTGCTGCCGTACCGCACATTGGCTCGCGAAGGTCGGACACAGCTCTGGGTGTGGTTGGCGACCGGGGTAGCGTATGCGTTCGTTTTTTACCTGTTCGCACAAATTTTGCGGTAATGTTCATAAAAACGCCGTTTGCCTCGGAGGAGGCGGGCGGCGTTTTGTCGTAGTTGTTCAGCATGACACTTGGAACGATTAGGGGGGTTCGAGATGGCGGCGAATACGGTGCGTGGAATCACGGAACAGGAGTGGGGCCGGCTGGTGGCCTGCGCCAAAGGCAAGACGGAGCCGGACTTGGTGGTACAGGGCGGCACAGTTTTGAACGTATACAGCGGTGAGTTGATGGAAGCGAATCTGTGGGTGGTCGGCAACCGCATCGCCTACCTCGGACCGCGTGTATATGAAGGAACACAGGCGCAGGTGATCGATGCCACCGGAAAAGTGGTCACTCCGGGTTATATCGAGCCGCATGCTCATCCCTTTCAGCTCTACAACCCGATGCGCTATGCGGAGACGATCCTCGCGCGCGGGACGACACTTAGCGTCAATGACAACTTGATGTTGGTGCTCGGGATGGAGTTCGGACAGGTCGGGCGCTTTTTTGAACAGATGGCCCAATTGCCGATCAAGATGATGTGGAGCTTGCGACTCGATCCTCAGGCGCACTTGCCGGAGAAAAAGCACAAGTTCGATCATCTGCCGGTCTCGCGCTTGCTGAAAAGCCCCTACGTCTGGCAAGTCGGTGAAGTGACCGACTGGAAGTCGTGGATCGACGGCGATGAGGCGATGCGTGACAATGCCCTCAGTGCGCGGGCGATTCACAAGCGGGTGGAAGGCCATGCGGCGGGCGTGTCGTGGGAGACGTTGAACGTGCTGGTCGCAGCAGGCATCACCGCCGATCATGAGGCGATCAATGCAGAGGAAGCCTTGCGCCGCCTGCGCCTCGGCGTATGGACGACCTTGCGCCACTCCTCGCTGCGCCCTGACTTCCCTGCGATTCTGCCGGAGCTGATCCCGCAAGTCAAGAACTGGAGCCGCGTGATGATGACGACCGACGGCCCGACACCTGAGTACCTACAGAACGGATACACCGACTTTTTGATCCGTCATGCCATCGAGCTAGGGATGGACCCGATCACCGCTTACCAGTTGGTGACGATCAACCCTGCGACCTATTACGGAGTGGATGGCGAGATCGGCGGCTTGGCACCGGGGCGGATCGCGGACATCCTGTTGCTGTCGAATCTGTTGGAACCGACGCCAGAGCTGGTGATCGCGGAAGGTCGCATCGTCGCGAAGGATGGCGAGTTGGTTGAGCAGTTGAAAGGCCCGACGTGGGCAGATGTCGGCATGCCGCCTGTCCATAAAATGGACGTGCCGGTCGATCCTGCGTGGTTTGACGTGTACACGGAGGCGGATACGTTCCCCGTGATGCGGTTGGCGAACCCGGCGATCACGCGCCATGTCGAGATGCCCGTCGAGAAGGACGCGTCGGGTCGTGTGGTCGGGCTGGTCGAGAACTCCGAAGATCTCTGCTATGTCTCGTTGCTCCAACGCGGCGGAGCGTGGGTCTGCAACGGGTTCATCCAGAACTTTTCCACCCAACTCGCTGGGCTGGCTTCGAGTTATACCGGAGCGCGGGAGCACTTGGTGATCGGTCGGGACAAAACAGCGATGGCGGCTGCGCTGGAGCGCGTGCAGGAGATCGGCGGAGGCATCGTGATCGTCGACGAGCAGCACAACGTGCTGTACGAACTGCCGCTGGTGATCGGCGGCGCGATGGGCGACCAGACGGTTGAGGAATTGGTGCAGTCATCGAAGGAACTGGTCCGTGTGTTGAAGGCGTTGGGTCATCCGCACTACGACCCGGTCTACACGTTGCTGTTCCTGTCGTCGGCGCATCTGCCAGAAGTGCGTCTGTCATCGGTTGGGTTGTTCGAGATGAAGACGAAGCGCGTGTTGCATCCAAGCCGTTCGTTACGCTAGAATAGAGATAACATGACAAAAATTCAATTCGCATGACTGGCGGAAGCGTGGGTTCAACCACGGGGGAGTGCGAATGTAGAGATGCCGACCGCCTGGGCGCTATGGACGAAGGAAATTCGACCGAGCTCAGGCGGTTTTGTGTTTTCAACTGGGCCGAGAAATGGAGTGTGGAGAGAGCATGGTGTACGAGGAGCGATACGGTGACCGGGTGACCTGCCCGCATTGCGAGGCGAAGGGGGCGCACTTTGACGAGATTCCAGTGGCGGAAGGTGCGTTTGAAGCAGTGCTGTGGCAGGCGGGGATCTGCCCGCGTTGCCACAGGGCGGTCCTCTTCAAGCGCGTCCGCGACTTTGGCGAAACCACGTCGCTGTGGCTGGCTGACCATCGCGTCGAGCCGATTCGACGGTATGTCATTTTTCCCGAAGCGGGCACCCGCCGTGTCCTCTGGCGGATGTTTGTCGAGGACCCGGTTCATACATTTTTGGCGCGACAAGGCTTTTATGACCGCTACCTGCACTTCGTGCGCCCATCGACGTGGACGAAAAACAAGTACCGCCGAAACCCCACATCCGACCCGGCAATCGGGTTGTCACCCCATAGGTCATAACGCTCGATGCAAGCTGGGAATGTCATTGGAAGAGCTCCTGGAATAGGCTGGAACACAGCGTTTGTTTCAGAGAGGAGATTGTTCCAGTGGATACACGCAAACCGATTACCCATCTCGTCAAGTCGGGGGATTCCCTGTTCGAACTCGCCAAGCAGTTCAAGACGACGCCAGAGGCGATTCTGCGGTTAAATCGTCTGGCTTCGATGGACTTGGTCATTGGACAGTTGTTGAACATCCCCGTCTACACCGAAGTGACGGTGAACCGCGATGCCGTACTTGTACACAATGTGCCAGGCCCGAAGGGTCTCGTCGTCGCACACATGGATCGAGGAGCGCGCTTGCCGGTCGTCGGTGGGGGGAGCGACTGGGTTCATGTGCGTTTGTACGACGGCCGACTCGGTTGGATCTCTCGTGAGTTTGTCACGCTCACACCTTCTGGCGGTGACAGCAAACTGACAGAGGTGCTCGGATTCTACACCGAACGTGAAGGCCCGACGCTGCCGAATTCCTATGCGGACTTCACCGCGCATCAAGCCGAGCTGTCAGATGGTGCGATGTTCCACTTCCGCATCGACCGGGAGCGACCGACTGAAGTCGAGAAATTCTACGAGTTCACCGACGACTACCTGCGCCAAGTGGTGGAGTTCGGGCATCGCCACAACATTCGGATGTTGCCGATCATCCACAATCTGCTGTACGAGCGCGGCAATCAAAATGTCAACAAGGACGTCGTTCGCGGAATGCTCGCGACCCCTCAGACCCGGCGTGCGTTCATCGCCAATGTGATCGAGGTCGTCCGCCGCTATGACTTTGACGGGGCGCACATCGACTTTGAGGATGTGTACTTCGAGGACCGGGAGAAACTCTCCGCGTTTTATCGCGAGTTGGGGCGTGAATTGAAGGCGCAGCAGCTGTACTTTGCGGTTTCGACACCCTCGCGCACCTCAGACCAACCCACCAACCCGTTTTCCGCGCCATTTGATTATGGGGTGATCGGGCGGGCTGCCGATGAGTTTGTGGCGATGCTGTACAACGAGCACGGTTGGCCGGGCAGCGGACCAGGGCCGGTCGTGTCGATCGGCTGGATGGAGAGCGTCTTGCGGTACGCCATGACCAAGATGCCTCCGCACAAAATCATAGCAGCCGTCTCCGTGTTCGGCTTCGATTTCAACCTGACCGCCAAGCGCAACACCTACGTCACGTACAGCATGGCGATGGATCTCGCCAAGCGTTACGAGCAGGACGTGATTTTTGATGAAAAGACGCAGACTCCGATGTTCCGCTACACAGACAAGGACGGCGATCGGCACGAGGTGTGGTTTGAAAACGCCGCGAGCATCCGCGCGAAACTGAATCTCGCCAATCGACTCGGGGTTCGCGGTCTAGCGCTGTGGCGACTCGGGATGGAAGACCCGGGGATCTGGCCGATGCTCGCTCGTGATTTCGTGGTGCAGAAGGGTGTGCAGTAAAAGGAAAAGACCGCCGAGTGGGCGGTCTTTTTTTCGATCAAGGGATGCGTGAAGCCGGGGGCTTGTTGCTGTGTGTTATTTGTAGTTTTTCCAGTCCAGCTTCGTGTTGTTCAAGAGATACTCGAAGTTGTTCTCCAATTCTTTTTTCTCCTTGGCACGGCGATCGAGCTCGGCTTGGCGCTTGTTCTCTTGGGCGGAGCGTTCGTTTTCCTTCAGCTCGTTGGATTGGTTCGTGAGTTTCGCGAGTTGTTCCGGCGAGAGCAGGTCTTTGAGCGTCGTGCCTTTGTCCTTGGGCAGGTCGTTTTGGTTGTAGCGCTGGTCGTGGCGCGGGGTGTTGCCGTTGATGCCGGCGGCAGGTTTTTTGGGCGCTTTTTTCTTGTTGCTCACCGTAGATTTCACCCTTTCGTTCAAGTGTCCACGTTGGCGCAGGATGGCGAGGACGCCGGTTTTGTCCTTCGTTACGACAAAGATCTCCTGCACCGCGATCGTGGTTTTCGCCAGCAGCTTCAAGCCGCTGTCGGTGAAGTATTGGAACGTCAATTCCTCATGCTCCGACTTGTTCGGAGAAATCACGCCTGTGATCACCGAATGCACACCGGGAATTGTCGCGATGTCGTCCAACACCGCTTCATAACCTCCGATGATCGTGTGCATCTTGGTCACGCCGTTCTCGCGGTGGCGATGCTTGCGGCTCATGGCACCAACATCGCCAGCGGGAAGGCTTCTTCAAGCCGCACGCCATTGCGATAGCCCCAAGCCATCACGCCGTCCATGCGCGTCACTTCCAGTCGGTCGGTGGTGTCGATCACGGTGTATAGGTGGCCGACTTTGATTTCGTCGGGGTTCATCGTATAGGACTTGGCGAGATAGTACTTGCGCTCCAGCACGTCGAGTTCCTCGAAGCGTTCCTCGGCGAGGGCGCGGTGTCCCTCGTCCTGCAGGCGAGTCATCTCCGCTTGAAGTTCGGTCGGCGTCATGTCTCGATATAATGTAGCCATCTATTTCGTGCTCCCTTGCCAGATAAATTGGATGAATCCAGTATACCATACAAGGGGCGTTGTCTCAGCGGTGGTATATAGTATAGACTAGGTAACAAACACCCGTACTGAAAAAAGGGGGCGCGAGTATGAGCTTCAAGAGATGGGCAACGGCAAGCGCGATCGTGGTGGTGCTCGCAGGCGGCGGTTTCGTCGCGTACCAGATGCTGGATGAGAACAAGTCGGTCACCGCACCGGTCGATCCACAGCCGTCCAAACCGGCTCAACCCGATGCGGACACGCAACCGCAACCTGCACCGAAGCCAGCCGACAACAGCACGACCCCGAACAATACGCAGGACCCAAAGCCCAATCCCAACGAACCTTCGACGCCAGCCGCATCTGACGTGATCACACTGTCGGCTTATACAGGCAGTGGATCGTACCCGTTGAAAAGCAAGGCCTACACCAACAACTCGTTCCAATTGGAGCGCGTCGATTGGAGCGAATCGAGCAAGACGCTGTCCTTCGTCGGCAAGATGCGCGCCTTCGAAGCGGTCGGTTACTTCCGCGTGCGTGATCAGAACAAAGTGGTCATCGAGTCGGAGAGCGTGCTCCGAGCCAGCGCTGGTGCGCCAGAGTGGGGCAACATCAAAGCGGACCTCTCCCTGGTGCCAGAGTACAAAGGCCAGACGCTCACCGTCGACTTCTACACCAAAAGCGCCAAGGATGGCAGCCGCACCGATATGCTCAGTCTGAAAATTAAGCTTCAATAAGAATAAAGAGTTGCAGAGCAGCGAGTTCATCCAAGTGGCAACAATCTGCAATGAGCAATGAGCAATGAGCAATGAGCAATGAGCAAGTTTACATCGAGTGGTTTGGTACAGGAGGTAGCATGATGGAGAAACAACCCTATCTCGGCATGGTCAGTGGATCAGAGGCCGTGGAGCAGTTGCGCAAGTTTCCGTTGCCGGTCGGCACGGGGATTCTGCATATCCCGGACCCGGAGCTGACATGGCCGATGCTGGTCCCGCAGGGGGGCTTGAGCGTGACGCTGCAACCGGGCGATGAACAGAACCTGACCTACGGCATGGTCACCGGCCTCGTGGCGTTCGAAGACACTTTTCACCTGCTTGGGCGAGTGGAGTACGCGCTCGGGGAGCACACCGACACCGCGCTGTTCCGCTTGGACTGGCTCGGGGACAAAGCGATGCTGGAGTCGATCGCTGAACTTGGCATCGTCGTGCTCAGCCACGAAGTCCCGCCGAAGTTCGCCACCCGCGAGGAACTGATCACTTACTTGTCCACCGTGCCGACATTTGTCTGCCAACTGGACGACCAAGACTTGCACCGCCTGCGCGTGCAGATGATCCGCATGAACGCACAGGCGCAGTTCATCACCGAGCAACAATAACCCGCACCACGCTTGGAAAAGGACCCGGTCACGGCTCTACAGCCGTGACCGGGTCTTTTTTACGGAAGTGTAGTGGGGGGTTCCTCATGGTGTTTGCTGGCCTTTACGTCTTTGACCGCATGGATGAAAATCGAAGTGGTCTCGCCGATGACCACGGCCTTGACTTGTAACGTCAGCGATTGCCCACTGACTTCAATCGTTCGTCCATCGAGCAGTTTGTTGAACAGTTCCGGGTCGTTCTCCAGCAGGGTTAGCTCTTTGTCGAGCATCGAGTTCAGTTGGCGTTTGACCTCGCGCTGCACCGCGACTTTGGCAAATTCGTCGGGAGCTTCCTTCACCACGATGTTCAACTTGCGCAGCCGCCGGTTCTTGTACTTTTGCGCGTGGGAAAGTTCGTCCTCCAGCTTCTGCTTGTCTTCCTTCAACTGCTGCTCACTTTCCCGGACTTGCAAGTACTTCAAATAGAGCAGATCGAGGTCGTGTCCGCGCATCGCCAGCAAGGCCGACGCGCCAAACAGCGTGCCAACAGCAAGTGTCGCAAAAAATTGTTTGTGCTTCATCGAATGTCGCCTACGATCCACTTCACGATATAAAACCCGGCGTTGCAGCCGAGAAATGCAGCCAACAGGTAGCAAAATTGCTTGACGATCCCGTTAAACTCCAAGTCGAGCACGCCGTTGTCGATCAACTTCAACGTATCGTAGGTCCCACCCAGCGCGGCGACCAGCGCCCAGATCTTCAATTTCTCCGCGAGATCAACCATGCTGTGCATCGGGGGATGGTGCATGAGAAACGCACCCAAAGCCCCGATGACCGAACCTCCGAGGACGATCCCGAGCGCCACGAAAAAGTCCAAAACGATTGTGCTGAAAAAGGGCATCCGCGATCTCCCTCCCTGTCCACGATTGTCCTCTTTGAGATTCCTATGCCGAGAGCGATGATCCCATGCGGGCAAGTTTTGGTGATGTTTATTTTATCTATTCTGAGAATTTCACCTTTACAGAGTGTAGGATTTAAGAATACAATCGAGACATGAGAGTAAACATTTGACCGTGTGGTTGGAACATTTGCAATGAGTTTGGTAAGGGGGTGTCGGGTATGAGAGAATTCTTACAACGCAATCCACGCTTTCTCAGGTTCTGGATGGCTACATGGGCGTCCGAATTGGGGGACTGGGTGCGGAACATCACGATGACGTTCTTGGTGCTCGACCTCACCAATGGGTCTGCCGTCTCGTTGTCGGTCAACCTATTTTGTGAATTTGCACCCATTTTCTTATTCGGGTTGTTCGTCGGTGCGTTGGCAGACCGTTGGAATCGCAAGAAAACCATCATGGGGGCTTTCACGTTTCGTGCCATTATCATGTTATGTCTGATAGTTGCCTACCTGACAGGTTCCTTGTATCTGATCTATGCGTGTGCGTTCGTATCGGCATTTGGCACGTTGTTTTTCCGCAGCTCGTCGATGGCGTTTCTGATGTTGTTCGTGGAGCCTGATGACCGCAAATTGGCGGCCAGTATGCGCCAGACTTCGAACTCCACGATGATGTTGCTCGGACCATCGCTGGGGGCTTCGTTCTACCTGGGGGTCGGCACCGCCGGTTCGCTGGCTGTGACGATCACGCTGTTCCTGACGGCCGCGCTGTTGATCTCGACGATTCAAGTGGAGCAACCTGTATCCACCTCGCAACGGACGTTTGGCGGCATCTGGAAGGATGTTCAGAATGGTTTTCACTATTCCTGGAACAACCCCTATGTCCGTCCGCTGCTGTTCATCAATATCATGTACGGCATGGCGGCTGGGCTGATCAATGTGTTGGAAGTTTTCATCATCACCGACTTCCTTGATCTGCCCAAAGAGATGATGGCGATGCTCGCTTCGGTCCAAGGCGGCGGCATGTTCCTCGCCTCGCTGTTTATCGGCAAGTGGAAACTGCCGATGCACCGGATGGTTCCGGGCGGGATGATGGTCGCGGGTGTGTTCCTCGCGGGCATGGTGGCGTATGATAGCTTTTACGCGACCGCCGGTTCGCTCGTGCTGTTTAGCGTCGGATTGATGATGGTCAACATCGGGATGGCGGCGCTGTTGCAAAACAAAGTCGATTTTTCCTACCAAGGTCGTGCCGGGATGTCGATTTCCACCACGTTTAACGGGGTGATGGTCACGACCATGCTGATGTCGGGCTGGCTGCACCAGACGTTTACGATCCGTCCGGTCATCATGATCAGCGGTTTGTTGGCAGCGCTTTCTGGACTTGTCCTGTACGGGGTGTTCGACCGCATCGTGCGCCGGGAGAACGACCTGCTGCCCGCCAAGTCGGAAGCGGCGTAGATGTTGTGAAGATGTTGGGCAGATGACGAAACGCTGATAATCTGGTCAAAAAGGGCACTTCCGCCGTGGCGGACGATGCCCTTTTTGATGTGCTGTGCTACAATGTACAGAGGTAAAAACAAGAATTTGTGATTGAAGGTGTGGAGAATGACTCCGTTAATGCGGATCTTCTGGGCGTTGTTCTATAAGTTTTTCCTGTCGGGTGTGTCCTTTGTGACGGGGGCGATCACCGCCCGTTACCTCGGCCCAACCGGACGTGGATATCTGACGAATACACAGACTGGCTTGAGTTACTACTCGCCTGTGATCGGGACGTTCAGCGAATACATCCCGTATGGGATTAACAAGCAAAAGCGCGACCCGCAAGCGGTCTTTGCGGCATCGCTCCAGTTTTACGCCGTGCTGTCCGGCTTGCTGTTCCTGATCGCCTTGATCGGGACGAAGTGGTTTTGGAACGGGTTTTCTGGTTTTTTTGATCCCTTGGCGACGCGAGGTGCGTGGGTAGTCGGGATCATGGCGCCGTTTGCGATGTTTCATGTCTATGTGACGCGCTTGATGTGGGGGCTTAACGAGCTGGAGTGGCTGAATCGCTTGAACACCGTACAAGCGGTGGTGTTCCTGATTCTGTTGCTCAGTGTCGTGTTCGGCGTTCAACCGGTGGAGGCGGACCAGACCCTCTATGTGATCGGGGCGTGGTTTTTCTCCTACGTGCTGACCTCGCTGTTCTCGCTGTACATCCTGCAGCGCAAGACGGAGTACCGGCTGACGTTGCGCGGCGACCGCGAGGTGCGCCGTGAGACGATGAAGTTCGGACTGAATTTGGTCGGGGCGAACCTGCTCTGGATCGTGAATGCTCGCATCGACTTCACCTTGGTATTCTGGATGCTCGGCGCAACCGAAACCGGCGTGTATTCCACTGCGATCATCACAGCCGAATTGCTGAACTTGCTGTCGAGTTCCATCCTGCAAGTGGTGCTGACCCGGATGTCCACGTTGGAGGAGAAGGACGCGACGCAATTGACGGCGCGGATTTTCCGCCATACTGCCGTGGTCGTGCTCGCGTCCGTGGCCTTCATGTATCTGTTGATGCCGACGGTGATGGAACTGGCATACGGAGCGAAATTCAAGCCTTCGGTGCCGTTGTTTTTCGTCGTCGTGCCTGGCATCGCGCTGTACGGTCTGACTTCCGTGCTGACGACGTTCTTCAACAACCAGCTCGGGCGTCCGCGCGTGACGACGTTGCTGCAGGGGGTCTCCATCCTCACCAACATCCTGGTCAGCGTCCTGCTGATCCCGCATCTGGGCATGGCGGGCAGTGCGTGGGCCAAGACTTGCGCCTATGGCACGATGTTCCTCGTGACCGTCTGGTACTTCGGCCGCGCAACCGGGTATCCGGTTCGCAAGCTGTTCTGGTTGCAGGCTGACGAGGTGGCGCAATACCGATCCTTGGTGCGCAAGATTCGCGCGAAGCTAACAAAAAAGACCGCGTCCGAGTGAGGGCGCGGTCTTTTTCTAAGAGGATCGGCGCTTGCGGGCGGCCGCTTGGTAGTAGCGTTCGATGGAGATCTTCATGCGCCGGTAAAAAAGGAGTACGATCACGGCGCTGAGGGCTAAGTTGATGTAGGGCAGATAGGGGGCGGCCGACGTATGCAAGAGGATGCGCGAAACACTCAGTGTTGCAGCTAGCGTAAACAAAAGCGTGTTAAAAAACGGTGCAAATCTTACCACGCTGCGATCCTCCCTGTCCCAAAGCTACTCCAAGTATAACATTTTCATGAAGAAGTTAATAGTAGGCTTACATATTCCACTGCAACTGACGACCGCCGATGACATGATAGTGCAGGTGGAAGACCGTCTGTTGGCCGTGTTCGTTGGTGTTGGTGATCACGCGGAAGCCGTCCTCGGCGATGCCGAGTTCGCGTGCGACATGTCCGATCGCTTGGTGGAGTTTGAGCAGCGATTCGCTGTCCTCCGGGGCGATCTCCAGCACGTTGCGGATGTGCTTTTTCGGAATCACGAGCGCGTGCGAGGGCGCGATGGGGTTGATGTCGTGGAAGGCGTACACGTGCTCGTCCTCATAAATTTTCTTCGACGGGATCTCGCCCGCGATGATTTTGCAGAAGATGCAATCCATGATCGATGGGCCTCCTTGGCAAGAGTTGGTTGTCCTGCATTCAGAGTACCAGAAACAGAGGGAATTGTCGCCAGCGCGTGGAATAGAGATAGAGTGGAGGAGATATCCGTGAAGAAAAAAGTCGTATGGCGCCTGATCAGCTTCGTGCTGGTGGTCGTGGTGCTGTTTGCCGGATACAATGTGTATTCGATGTTTTCCTTTTTCCATACGGTCAGCGCGAACAAGCCGTTCTCGACCGGAAGCCAACCGCTGAACACGGCGAAGTGGGAAGGCAAGGGCGTGGTCAACATCCTGTTCATGGGCGTCGATCGTCGTGACACCAACGAGCGCCCGCGCTCCGACACGATGTTGCTGGCGAGCATCAACCCTGATACCAAGCAGGTGGCGGTGTTCTCGATCATGCGTGACACCTATGTGGACATCCCTGGTTTTGGCAAAGGCAAAATCAACGCCGCGTTCGCCGATGGCGGGCCGGAGTTGTTGATCGACACGATTCAAAATTTCCTGAAGGTCCCCATCCACTATTATGTGGCGACCGACTTTGAAGGGTTTGCGAAGATCATCGATGCGATCGGCGGAATTGATGTCGACGTGCCGGAGAATTTCGTACACGCAGATGATGGGGTCTATGACATCAATCTCAAAAAAGGCATGCAGCACCTCAGTGGGCAGCAGGCTTTGCAATATGTGCGCTACCGTGGCACGCCGCGTGCTGACTTTGACCGCACCGAACGCCAGCGGCAAGTCGTGAAGCTCGTCGCGGAGAAAATCAAGTCGCCCGGCATGTTGATGAAGGCGCCTCAGATTCTCAAACAGGTGGAGCCGTACACGCAATCCAACCTCGGAGACAACCTGTTCTCGCTGGGGTCGCTGGCGGTGACACTCGATGCGCCGAACATGAAGACCGAGCAGATTCCAGCGGTGGAAGATCTGCAGGAGACCTTTGTCGGGCAAGAGTCTGTGTTGCTACCCAACGTTGCGCAGGTACGGGAGCATGTGCAGGAGATCCTGAACCAACCCGTCGCGACGGCCCAAGATCCTGCCAACGCCCCGTCTGGTGCTGGCAACGGTTCGAACTCTGGCACTACGAATGGAGGAACGGGTGGCACGGGGACCAGCGCTGGCGACAGCAAAAGCAACGGCTCCACCACCAGCAAACCGAACAACGGTGGCACTAGCACGGGTGGCAAGACCGCACCCACCGGCACCGGCAAGACCGCGAAAGTCACGGGTGAATACGTCAACCTGCGCGCCAAGCCGGGCACAGAATTTGCTGTGATCGGTCAGGTCTACGCAGGAGATGTTCTCGACATCGTAGAGGAAGCCAACGACTGGTTCTACGTCCAAACCTCGTCCGGGATGTTCGGGTACGTCAAGTCGACCCTCGTCCAAGTCCAATAAACCAAGGCCGCTCGCATCCCTGCGAGCGGCCTTTCCTATGTGCAAAAAGTCGGGACAAAAAATCCCTAACAAAAACGCAGACTCCGCGCATATATTGTTGGTACTACACACACGAAAACTCCTTGACTCCAAAAAGGGCACGAAGGAGGGTGGTCGGCTGATGGAAAACCAGATCGTGATCTACCGCAACATTTCAGGCGAGACGACCCGTGCCCAAGTTGACCAATGGAAGGCGCGGGTTGCTCGATCGGGCATTCAGATGGAAGAGAAGGGCAAGGGCAAGACCTTGATCTTCCACCTGTTTCTGAAGGATGACGAAGTGATTTTTTACATGTATGAGAATGGGAAGTCCCTGCATGTGCTGATCGAATACATGCGGGTGAAAAAAAGCGATGGTAGGATGGTCAAGATGATCGATTTCCTGATCACCGACCTGCAGTTGCGAGGGGAGAAATACCAGACGATTCGGGGGGAATTGTATCGCACGCTGTACCTCAATGGGATTGTCATGGACGACGGCCCGTTCCAAGAACGGAAACTCGCCACCGACTTCGACCTGCGGCTCAGTCGTGAGATTTTGATGGGACACATCTATAGGGAACTGGATGAATACGCAAACGCCAAACGCGACGGCGACACGGAACGGGAACAGGAATCGTCAGAACGCTTGCGCTCCTTCACCGAAGAGTTGCAACGGCTTGACGAGGTCTTGAAAAACAATCGTTTTAATAAAGAAACCTAAACCTTCACTTCTTCGTGCCGGCCTCCGGGCCGAACTTGGAAAGCAATTTCACCACACCGAGGATTCCGGCGGTCAGACCGAGCAAGATCCCCACCAGCAACATCCACGGAGTTGTGCCCCATAGCGAGTCCAACCACTTGCCCAAAAACACGCCACCCACGGTGCATGACGCCATATCAACCCCGATCATCGAGACCAGTCCAAAGGCTTGCATCGCTTCGCGGTTGTCTGATTTTTTCTGATTCATGACGGGCCACCTCCTGCAGATAGTGTATGACCGTTTTTTCGATAAAAAAACACAAGAGAGCCGAATTCGGCTCTCTTTGTTGTTTCTTATCAGTATAGCAGATTTCTTAGAACCAAGGAGACTTGTCCGCGCTCCAAGCAGAGCCGGTCGAGGTGAAGACGAAACCACCTTGCAAGTCGGTGCGGTAGATCTTGATGCCGCGTGCTTTCAACTTGTCGATCGTGGTCTGGGCCGGGTGACCGTAGCTGTTGTTCAAGCCGCAGGAGATGATCGCCGCTTGCGGTTTTACTTTGTCGAGGTACGCGTCCGTGCTCGAAGTGTTCGAGCCGTGGTGTCCAACTTTCAGGATGTTCGCGGAGAGGGTTTGACCCGATGCGACCATGTCGGTTTCCGCTTGGGTTTCCGCATCGCCCGAGAACAGGAAGGTCGTGGTTCCGTACACGAGACGGACAACGCCCGACCAGTTGTTGTTGGTGGTGTACGTGGTTTTCACCGGAGCGACGAAGTGCGCTTCCAGCGTTTTCGTGTTCGCGGTCGTATTGAATAGGGAGACGCCTGATTTCGCGGTCGTGACGGTCAGACCTTTGTTGGCCACAGCGGTCAGGACGTCGTTGTAGGTTTGCGTGGTAGAGGTGCGAGCCGGCATGAAGACTTTGCCGATCGTAAAGTTGTTGATGACAGCGTCAAGGCCGCCGATGTGGTCTTCGTCCGGGTGTGTCCCGATCACGTAGTCAACTTTGGTGACCCCTTTGGCTTTCAGGTAGTTCACCACGAGGGTGGCATCGGCGTTGTTGCCAGCGTCGATCACCATGTTTTGGCCGTTCGGAAGTTGGATCAGGGCGGAGTCTGCTTGTCCGACATCGATGTAGTGGACCAGCATGTTGGTGGCGGCGAGCGCCGGTTTGGCCGTTACGGTGGTGCCGGCTGCGGTTACGCCTGCGAGAAACGTCAGTGCCAGTGCGGCCACGGCGGTGCGTGACCAGAAGCCCATCTTCTTGAACAAGTTCATGTCTGTTGTTGCCTCCCAGTATTTTCTGTTTTTTCATAGACAATTGCCTATTTCACTATAATACAGACAAACTAAATAATACAACTATTTATGTGAATGATTGGTTGTCTTTTCGTAACATTTTTCGATGAGAGATGCTCTTGTGTTAAAATCAGTTTGGAGGTGTCGCGGACATGCGTTGTATCATTGATCATTTTGTGGGCGAACAATGGGCGGTATTGGAGTTTGCTGGGCGTCAGGTCTTCGATTTTCCGCGAGCCTTGTTGCCAGCCGATGC
Source organism: Tumebacillus permanentifrigoris (assembly GCF_003148565.1). Lineage (GTDB taxonomy): Bacteria > Bacillota > Bacilli > Tumebacillales > Tumebacillaceae > Tumebacillus > Tumebacillus permanentifrigoris. The sequence continues at coordinate 123,300 of NZ_QGGL01000012.1, read as the reverse complement.
GGTGGAAGGCGATGTGGTGCGGGTGGCGACAGAGGTCGACGCTGCGGAGACCGCCAAGCGCCGCCGTGCGGTCGAGGCGTTGGCGAGCAAACTGTTCACCGACGAATCGTAAAAATCCAACCAGTGTTGTATACTGGGGAGACAAGCAAGAAGGAGGCCTTTTTGATGAACCTATCTGTACATACCCATACAAATTTGGAAGCGGTTACAACCGATTCCTTGATCGTCTTTTACACGAAGGCGGAGACGCTGGCACCGCAACTCGCGGCCTTGGATGCGCAACTGGGCGGCGAACTGACCGCCATGCACACCGACCACGAATTGGCAGGCAAAAACGGCTCTGTCGCGCATGTGCGCACCAGCGGCCGTCTACAAGCCAAGCACCTGTTCCTCGTCGGCTTGGGCGAATCTGACAAGCTCGATGCGGAAAAAATCCGCGAGGCAGCCGGGTCTGCCGCGCGTGCGGTGAAGGGGCACACCGTCGCGGTGCTGCCGTTCTCCGATGAGTTCGCGCAGGCAACTGTGGAAGGTCTGTTGCTCGGTCGCTACGTCTACGCCGCGCACAAGTCCAAGCCGGAGGAAGACAAGCGCTTCACTCACCTGCAGGTGCTCTCGAACGGGGACATCGCTGCAGCGGTGGAAGCCGCACAAATCCATGCCGAAGCGACCAACCTCGCCCGCGACTATGTGAACATGCCGGCGAATTTGCTCGATCCGGTGATTTTTGCCCAAAAAGCGCAGGAAGTTGGGCAGTCCGAAGGGCTGAAAGTTGAAGTTCTCGACGAGCAACAATTGAAGGAACTGGGCTTGAACCTGTTGCTGGCCGTCGGGGTCGGCTCCGATATCCCGCCGCGCCTCGTCGTGTTGCGCTACGAAGGCGCCCCGGAATCCAAGGAAGTGCTCGGTCTGGTGGGCAAAGGCATCACGTTCGACACCGGCGGCTACATCATCAAGCCGGAAGCGGGCATGCCGAACATGCACACCGACATGGGGGGAGCTGCTTGCGTGCTCGGGGCGATGCAAGCGATCGCTCGCAAGAAACTCAAGCTCAATGCCATCGGCGTGCTGACGATTGCTGAGAACATGATCTCCGGTCGCGCCTTCAAGCCAGGCGATGTCGCCGTGGCGTTCAATGGCAAGACGGTCGAAATGATCGACACCGACTGCGAAGGACGTCTGGTGCTCGCGGACGGTGTGGCGTATGCCAAACACCTTGGCGCAACCCGCATCGTCGATACGGCGACGCTGACGGGCGCAATCGTCGCCGCGCTCGGGTATGCGGCGGGGTCGTTGTACGGCAACGACGACGCTTTTGTCGAGCAAGTGCGCCAAGCGGGTGCAGCGGTCGGCGAGAAACTCTGGACGCTCCCGAACTATGAGGAGTACCAAGAGTTGATCGACTCCAAAGTCGCGGACTACATCAACTACTCTGGGCGCAATGCAGGCGCGATTGCAGGTGGCGTGTTCATCGCGGCTTTTGCGGACGATGTGCCTTTCTGTCACATCGACATGGCGAACATGTCCCGTGCGACTTCGACCAAGGGCTACACGATCAATGGCGGTACCGCGTTCTCGACCCGCACGCTGATCCAACTCGCAGAGACGCTGGCTCAATAATTTTTCTACGAAATGACCAGAGGACCCAAGCTTTGTTGCTTGGGTCTTTTCTTTTTGAAGTCACAATTTTAAAGATGAAGCAGGAAAATGCATCCAAGTGCCGAAATGAAAAAGGGAAGAAGTGGGGACGAATTACACACAACGCAAGGTTGGTGAGATCTTGAGCCAAATCGAGTTGAATGGATTTGTACGCGACCAGTTAGAAGTGATGATCGATCATGCCGCACAGCAAGAAGAGTTTGCACGATCGAGCTTGCTGGCTGCTCCGATACGAGAATTTACAAGGTGGTTGATCGAACGCATCTTCGCGGGTACTGGCAGTGCGCTAGACTTGCACCCCGCATACGCCGAGCTTGGTGATCTGATGGGAGATCACGGATGTGTGTTGGAAGATGTTAAGGAAGTGCTCGACGGCATGCGACGGATCATTTTTGGTGTGGTCCGCGAGGTGGACCGCATCGGCGGTCTCGTCGGCGATGCGTATGACACGATGGACAGCGCCTTGCAATTGCTCGGCGTGAACAATTCCGAACTGCTGGAGCGGTATGTGACGATTCGCGAACGCAAAATGGAAGAGACGCATCTGCAGAATCTGGAGATCGTCCTCGACAGCATCCCGAACTCGATCCTCACCTATGATGAGAACGGGCTGTTAACCTATGCGAACCGCACCGCGTGCGAGTTGATGGAAGTGGACAAGGACGACATCATCGGCCACCGCTTTGACAACCTGCTGCCGTTCCCTGGCTACTCGCTTTCAGGCAAAAAGATCTGGGTGACCCAGGAAGCGATCCCGCTCTCCGACGGACGCGGGTCGATCTTGATCGGCTATCCGATCGTGCGCGAGCTGGAGTTTTACCGCATCTTGCAGGCACAGACGGAGTTTATTTTTAACGCGATGACCGAGGGCTTGGTCATCCTCGACAAGGATAACATCATCACGACGTTTAACTCGCGCGCAGAGCAGTTGTTCGACATCCCGCGTTCGGAGATCATCAATCGCAGCGGATCGCTGTTCTTGGAAAAATTGCAGATGGACGATCATCTGAGCCTGCTGCATGAGACGTTGGCGACGGGGAATCCCTTCACCGACATCCAGCAGACGGTGCGCTCGTCCGACGGGGTCGAGCGGATCTTGAAGACGTCGACGCGTTCCTTGAAGGGCGAGGACGGAGAAGTGCTGTTTGCGATCGGGATGTTCGAAGACTTGACCGACCGCCTCTTCCTCGAAGAACAGGTGCGCCGTGCGGAGAAGTTCTCTGTGCTGGGCAAGTTTGCGGCCGGGATCGCCCATGAGATCCGCAACCCGCTCACCACCGCGAAGGGGTTTTTGCAACTATTGCCCAAGGACTCTCCCGATCCGAAGATTCGTCAGCTCAAGGAAGTCGTCATCCCGGAGATCGACCGCGCCAATGAGATCATCACCGATTTCTTGATGATCGCCAAGCCGAGTGCGCCGAAGCTCAAGATCGATTCCTTGCACGTGTTGATCGATGATCTCGTCGCGTTGATCCAACCACAAGCGATCATGCAAAATGTCGAGTTGTCGGTGATTCAGGCTCAGAGTTTGAGCGGTGCGGTCGCCATCGACCGCGACCAATTGTTGCAGGTATTCCTCAATGTCACCAACAATGCCTTCGATGCGATGAGCGAGGGCGGTCGGCTGGAAGTGGAGTTGCAGAATTGCATCTCGCACGTGGCCGTACACTTCCGCGACACCGGCGTAGGGATGGACAAGGAAGTGATCGAGCGGATCTTTGAACCGTTCTACACGCGCAAAGCCAACGGCACCGGTCTGGGGCTCGCCGTCTCGCACCGAATCATCGAGGGTCACAACGGGACGATTCATGTCACGTCGAACACCGGTGACGGAAGTACGTTTACGATCCAACTGCCGTATTCCTGAGCCGTTCGGTTGGGGTAGACTAGAGGCAGGAGGGATGTCTGATGAGAAAGTCGGAGATCAAGATCAAACGCCGCGACGTGATGTCCGCCAGTGAGGTGGCAGACTTGTTGCGCCAGTGGGCGAACCAGATCGATTCGGAGAACATCGTCTCGCTGGACGGTCTGCCGATCAGCGTCGCGAACGTCCTATACGTGCGTCAGGATTATCGAAAGGAAGGCAACGAACACGCCTTGACTTTGAAATTGAGTTGGGTGGACAATTCGTCCGACCAATCGATGGCCGGTGAACCAGAGGATCTCGAAGAAGAGGATCTCGACATCCTGCCAGGCGAATCGGACCACCCCACACCGCTCGATCTGCCAAGCTGTCCGGATGAGCATCGAGCGAAGGAATAAGGGGTAATACATACGAAAAAGCACCCGACCGGAAGCGGTGGGGTGCTTTTTTTGCGAGCTGTGAATCCTGTTGTTGTTGTTCTGCGTCTAATGTTACAAGAAGGCGTAACGAGAAAGGGGTGAGCAGGTGGAGCATCAAATTCAGCGCGCGTTGCAAAGCGCAGACGCGATGACCGAGTTTCTGCGCGAGTTGGAGCCGTTCGTCTACCGGGTTAGCTATCACCTGACAGGTCACCGTCAAGATGCGGAAGACTTGGCGCAGGATACGCTGGTCAAAGTATGCCGCCATCTGCATGCCTATCGCGGAGACTGTGCGTTGCAATCTTGGATCTACCGCATCGTGATGAACACCCAGCGGGATTCCTTGCGCAAGAAAAAACACGTCGAATTGGTAGAGATCACCGAATCTTCCTCGACGTCAGATGGGTTTGAAGGCGGCGTGTCCTTGAAGCTATCGGTGCAGCGGATGTTGAAGGATGTGCCTGAGGTCGACCGGCAGATCTTCTTCCTGCGCTTTGAGCAGGACATGTCGGTGAAGGAAGTGGCAGACTTGTTGGAGATGAAGGAAGCGACGGTCAAGACGCGGCTGTTCCGACTGCGGGACAGGCTGCGCGAGAATTTGCTTCCAGTGGGAGGTGATGTGCTGTGAACTGCAAAGACATTCAAGAGTTGCTGTGGTGTGGTGAGATCACGCCAGATGTGCAACTCCATCTGAAAACCTGTGTGCGTTGTCGCGCCGAGCAAGCGACGTTGTATGAGTTGGGGATCGCCGCAGAGGGCGTCGAGATCCCGCGACCGACCCGCTCGCTGTTGCCAGCGCGCGCGGAGATGGAAGCGGTGATTCGGAACCAACAGCGCCGTCGGTACACCAAGTGGCTATCTGTCACAGCGGTCGCAGCCTGCCTCGCGCTGGCGGTGACCCAAGTGCCGGGGCTGTTGCAACCAGCGACACAGACGTCACCGCCGGCGGGACTTCAACCGAACCCGACACCCCCGACGCCGATCGCTTCCACCAAACCAGTGGAACAGCAGATTCAGGAGTACTTGTCCGAATACCATCACACGCCGCACAGCGATCAGATCAAGCAGTGGGCGCTGGTGGAGCACGTCACCATCGCCGCGACGAACGAAAACGGTATATTCGAAGACAAGTTGAGTCCGTTCTTCCAATACGTCAACGTGTTCGCGCAACAGGCTTCCTTGGATCTGGCACCGTATCGCACGCGTGATGATCTCAGCGCCTACATCGTTCCCCTGCAAGCGGCGACGGATCAGGAGGCGGTGTTCCTCGTCGCGGGCGGGTCACAAGTGATCGGGGCTTGGCAGCGGCTGGCGAACACCGGCGAACTGCTCTCGCTGGACAACAAGCACTTTGGCGAGATCACCCATGTGCCGTGGGCTGAGTGGGTGCAAACGCAAAAGCTGGAAAACATCACGCCCGAGATGCGCACACGCACACCAGAAGAGTTGTTGGTTCAATACGCCGATGCCAGCGCGCGAGAGGATGTGCAATCGATGTCCGGGATGATCTCGCAATGGTACTTGGTGAACCTCAACCTCGCAGGGGTGGAACGCAATCAGTTGTTCCCGACTTCGAACCCGAGTTTTGGATTGCCTGTGCAACGGGGCCTTCAAACCTCTGACGTGCAAGTCAAAGCAACTGCGTTGCCTGCGCCTGATGTCTCGCCAGCCTCGAAAGCACACAACCGCGTGCCAGCAGAGGCGAAAGTCTATCAAGTGACCGTGCCGGGGGGGACTCGATTTGTCACCGTCGTCAGGGAAACCAAGGACGCGCCTTGGCAGATCGACCAGTTTTCCACCGGACCGTGAGCTTCAACTAGCAGGATGGAAAAAGCCTCCCGTAAACAGACGGAGAGGCTTTTTTTATGGTAGAATGCTGGAAGAATCGTACAGAAAAAAGGAGTGCTACACTCATGTCCGCAACTGCAAATGTACAGTATGTGCTCGACCTGCTGGTCAACCTCGTCAACATCCCGTCTCCGTCTGGGAACACGGAACGCGTGATGCGTTTCGTTGAACAAGTAGCCACCCAGCTCGGCGTGGCACATCGCCGCAACAACAAAGGCGCGCTGCTCGTCACCGTGCCGGGGAAAAACGACTCCGTGCATCGCACGCTCACCGCGCATGTCGATACGCTCGGCGCGATGGTCAAGGAAGTCAAATCCAACGGTCGTCTGAAACTCTCGCTGATCGGGGGCTTTACGTTCAACTCCATCGAAGGCGAGTACTGCGAGATCGAAACGTCTGCTGGTGACATTCACACCGGCACGATCCTTTCCACCAACGCATCTGTCCATGTCTACAAGGACGCGCGCTCGATTGAGCGCAATGAAGACACGATGGAAGTGCGGATTGATGCGGTTGTCAAAAACGCAGACGATGTGAAAAAGCTCGGCATCGAAGTCGGGGACTTCGTGTCGTTCGCCCCGCGTTGCGAAGTGACGCCGACCGGTTTCATCAAGACCCGTCATCTCGATGACAAAGCGTCGGTCGCTTGTATGTTCGGCGCGCTGAAGTCGCTGTTGGACGCGGGGGAACAACTGCCGTACACCACGCACTTCCTCGTCTCGAACAACGAAGAGATCGGCTATGGTGCGAATTCGAACATCACCCCGGAGACGGTCGAGATGCTCGCGATCGACATGGGGGCGATCGGCCGTGGCCAGACGACCGACGAATACTGTGTCTCGATCTGTGCCAAGGACTCTTCCGGCCCGTACCACTACGCGCTGCGCAAGCACCTCGTGGAGCTGGCGAAAACCAACAACATCTACTACCAAGTAGACCTCTACCCCTTCTACGGGTCGGACGCATCGGCAGCGCTGCGGGCGGGTGTTGATGTCAAGCATGGGCTGATCGGGCCGGGCATCGATGCTTCTCATGCCAACGAGCGTTGTCACACCGATGCGCTCGACAATTCCATTCGCCTGATCACCGCTTACCTGATGAGCGATCTGGTGCAGGAGTAGGTTTGTGAGTACACCTCACCGTCCTTCGATCACGTTTATCCAAGGCATCGCCCTGTACATGGGAGCGGTGCTTGGGTCGGGCATTCTGATTCTGCCAGGGTACACGGTGCGCGCCGCGGGGCCGGCTGCGATCATCTCGTGGCTGCTCCTGTCGCTGCTCAGTTTCCCGCTGGCGTACACGTTCGCCCGATTGGCGTTGCGCTACCAAGACCTCGGCGGCATCTCGGTGATCGTCAAAAACGCATTTGGCCGGACGATGGGGGCGATCGTGGGCTGGTACTTTTTCACATGGGTATCGGTTGGTCAAGCGGTCGTCGGGGTGACGGGTGCGAGTTACATCGCCTCGGCGTTCCATCTCGGGCGGGATGCGATGTATCTGTTGTCGTTTTTGTTCCTCGTCGTCGCGGTGGTGACGGCGCTGCTCGGCATGAAGGCGGGCGGCAATCTCTCGCTGATCTTGAGCGGGATGGTGCTGATCCTATTGGTGGCGACGGTGCTGTTTTCGCTGCCGCATGTGGAGAGCGCGAATTTCGCGCCTTTTACCCCGCATGGATTGTCGGGGATCGGGACGGCATGCGTGTTGATTTTCTGGGCGTTTTTCGGCTGGGAGTCGATCACGCACTTGGTGCCGGAGTTCCAGCATCCGCAGCGTGATGTGATGCGCAGCACGTGGATCTCCGTCGTGCTGATCGGCACGATCTATACGCTGCTGGCGTTCGTGACGATCGGCACCGGGACGTCCGGCGATGGAAGCGCTTCAAGCGCACCCTTGGCGGTGCTGATGAGCCAAGCGCTGGGCGTCGGGGCCGGTGTGGTCACGGCGGTGATCACCTGCATCGTCTGTCTCGGGACGCTGAACGTCTACCTCGCGTCGTCCTCGCGATTGGGCTATGCCCTCGCGCGCGACGGCGTGTTCCCGCGCTGGTTTGAGAAAAAAAGCGGGCGGGATGTCCCGCACCGCTCAGTCTGGTTCCTTTTCGTGACCAACTCGCTAACGCTTGGGGTCTGCTATCTCTGGGACCTGTCGATCGACAAGCTGATCCTCGTGCCGGTGACGCTCGGCATCCTCGTGTACGTCATCACGACGGTTGCCTGTGTGAAACTGCTGTGGCATGACCCGGTCGGGCGTTGGACGTCGATCCTGTCTGCGCTGTTCTGCCTCGCGGTTGCGCCGTTTGCCGAGGGGTATCTGATCGTCCCCGTGCTCGTGACCGGAGCCTGCCTGCTCTATTTGCGCAGGCGTTACTCGCGGGATTTGCCGCGGCAGACCCCCATGTAGGATCTCGATCTCGCTCGGCCCACTCGAGGCAAAAAGGAACACCTCCGAGCAAGCGCTCAGAGGTGTTCCTTTTCTGTGAGTCGGTGGAGCAGATGGGGGAGCGGTGGCACAACCCCGGCAAGACGCAGATGCAGGAGCGTGACCGTTGCGGCGAGCAGGCTCCACGCGAGCGGATGCGCTTGAAGGCTCAGGTCAGCAGGTGCGTGCAGGCCGCTGATCAGAATCGCCATCAGCGGCAGGGTGGAACTCCCGGCGTGCAAAAGTGTGCGCCACGGGATCGTGGCTTCTCGCGTCAGATTCAAGGCGAGACGGAGCAGGATCGCGGTCTGCACGCACACGGCGGCGGCGCAAGCGAGCGGCAGGGCGAAGCGGGTGAACTGCAAGGTGTGGATGGCGAGGTAGAGCGTTCCGATGCGGACGGCATCTCCGCACAGACCTGCGATCAGCAGAGCCCGGCTGTATCCAGACGCTTGCAGGAGCGAGGACAGCGGGGCTTGGAGGTAGAACGGCAGGGTCAACGGAGCCAGCGCGAGCAAAAGTCCGGCTGCGGCGCCCGAGCCAAACCAACTGGTCAGCTGTGGAGCGAGCACGAGCAGGGCGGCGGTGACAGGCAGTGCGAGCAGCGCGACCGCAGCGATGACCCGGCGCAGTTGCAGGGCAGTTCGGCTTTGTTGGGCGCTGGCGCTTGGCAACAGGGCGGTGGCCAGCCCATCGGTGAACACCATCGGGGCGCAGAGCAAGGGCAGGGCGATGGCGGAGTAATTGGCGATCAGATTCCGCGCGGCCTCGTGATCGAGCGTTTGCGACAACCAGGCTTCGGCGAGCGGCAGTTCCAGCGCGTAGCCGAGGCTGGCGAGCAGAGCCTGTCCGGCCGGAGCACACGCCATGCGCAGGACGGTGGGGAGGGTGTGAGTCGTTAGCGGGGGCGTGAGGCGGCGCTTGCGTAGAACCGACCCCAACACGAGGCTGAGAAACACGGCGGTGGCGAGTTCCCCCGTCGTCAGGATATAGAGACCGACCTGACTGCCAGAGGCGGGCAGGTCGCTTTTTACCAAGGGCCAGATCGTGGTGAGCACCCAAAGTCGCGTGCCGATCTCCAGCACTTGCGCGAGCGCGGGGGCGTAGGTGCTGCCGAGGCCGAACAGGATGCCGCGCAGACTTCCGGTCCAGCAAGTCAGGAGCAGGAGCGGGGTCGCGGTGATGCAGAGCTTGGCAATCTCATGGGCAGGTCCACCGCGCAAACTGGCGAGGGTGGAGAGCGTGGCGAGACCTGCGACCGAGACGAGCATCGCGAGCAGGGTGGCCCAGACGGCGGTGCGCCAACTGCCGGACCCGCTGGCAAACAACCGCGTCAACGCTTGTGGCACACCGATGCTGCCAAAACTCGCCGCCACACCGATCATCGGCAACACGATTCGAAACGCAGCGCTCTCGCCAAGGCCCATCTCCAGCACGAACCGGGCGAGAAACAACAACCCGAGCACCCGTGCGATGCCATCTGCCACACTCAAAATCCCCGATTCCCGTATCGGCAACGCCATGCCGCGCACCTCCTTCATCCGAACGGTGTTGTACCTTTTACGATATGATGGTTCTTGACAAGTTAGACCGTGCCTACGATGATAAACTCAGTAAATCAACCCGACTATCAGCTGTAAGGAGAGATAGAGATGAAAGTTTTCTGGTTCATCCCGACGGGGGGCGACGGACGCTACCTCGCAACGTCGATAGGCGGTCGTGCCACGACGTTCAACTATCTGCGCCAGATCGCGCAGGCGGCAGATGATCTCGGGTATTACGGCGTGTTGTTGCCGACCGGGCGTTCCTGCGAGGACGCGTGGGTGACGGCGGCGTCGCTGATCTCGTCGACGAAGCAGTTGCGTTTTCTCGTGGCGATGCGCCCAGGCTTGATGATGCCAGCGACGGCAGCTCGCATGGCGAACACGCTCGACCGACTGTCCGATGGGCGTTGCTTGCTCAACGTCGTCACCGGCGGCGATCCCGTGGAGTTGGCGGCGGAGGGGCTGTTCCTCGATCACGATGCTCGCTATGAAGTGACCGACGAGTTCCTCACGATCTGGAGAGCGCTCTGCAGTGGGGAGCAGATCGACCAAGCGGGCAAACATTTGCAGATCGAGGGCGGGCAGCAGATGCTCCCACCTGTGCAGTCCCCGTACCCGCCGCTCTATTTCGGAGGCTCTTCACCTGCCGCCTTGCCCGTGGCGGCGAAGCATATCGACGTGTACCTGACGTGGGCCGAACCGCCGGCGCAGGTCCGGGAGAAAATCGACCGCGTGCGTGCCCTCGCCGCGGAACGAGGCCGTACCGTGAAGTTCGGCATCCGTCTGCATGTCATCGTCCGCGAGACCGAGGAGGAGGCATGGGCAGAGGCAGATCAACTGCTCAAGTACGTCGACGACGACATGATCGCGCAGGCACAGGCGATTTTTTCCAAGTACGACTCGGTCGGCATGCGTCGCCAAGGCGAACTGCACGGTGGCCAGATCGACCGCAGCCGCGCCGCGCTCGAAGTCTCGCCAAACCTCTGGGCGGGCGTGGGCCTCGTGCGCAGCGGTGCCGGCTGTGCGCTGGTCGGGGACCCGCAGACGGTCGCCGCCCGCATGCAGGAGTACGCAGACCTTGGCATCGAGACGTTCATCCTCTCCGGCTATCCGCATCTGGAAGAGTCGTATCGCGTCGCCGAGTTGCTGTTCCCCTTGCTCCCGCTGACCCACGACGAAGACCTGTCTGTGAAAAAAAGCGACGCCCACGCCGTTGGCGAGATCGTCGCGAATCATGTGATTCCCAAGCAGTAAGTGGCAAAAAGAGACACCCGATTCGCCGGGGTGTCTCTTTTGTTTTTGCCATATTGACAAAAGTCGTTGCCCATTTTATAGTAAGACCAATAATTCATATCGAAATTGTAGGGAAAAAGAAATCTTATCATAATCATTAGTGATTCTGATACTTGAGGTGAGTCTGATGGAGAAGGCATTCAAGGTCGACCTCGACAACCCGCAGGTTCAATACATCCTGCGCGCGTTGGAGGGCTTACAGTATGGGACGGTGCAGATCACCGTACACGATGCACAGATTACGCAGATCGAGCGCACGGAGAAGCACCGCTTCCCCTTGGAGAGCACGAAGTCCCCTGCGGTCAAACTGGCCGCCAAAAACTAAATCACCGAGCCGATCGGACCACCGAAGGCTCCCAATCCACCCCTGTTTGCACACTCGTTGTGAGCAGTGGGTGATTGGGAGTCTTTTTTTCGGAAAAAAATCGGTCGAATGGTGGCACATGGGACAGGTGTCCACAATATTCTGTACAACATCAGGATAAGAAATCCTAATTCCGCTCATAAGAAAATCTAATGAATAAGGAGGCTTGCTACCGATCATGATCGTCAAACATGTTTGGCTGAAGCGCACCGTCCAGAGCACGGTGTTGGTCTACTTCCTGCTGTTGATCGTCGTGCCGATCCTCGGCGTGTACGTCCAAGGGCTGTCTGAGGGCTGGACCAAGTTTGCCGACAGCGTCATCCAGCCGATCGCGTGGGATGCCGTCCTGCGAACGCTCCAGTTGGCGGTGATCGCCACGTTGATCAACACAGTTTTCGGGACCTTGATCGCATGGGTGCTCGTTCGCTACCGCTTTCCCGGTCGGCGCATCCTCAATTCGCTGGTCGATCTGCCGTTTGCCTTGCCAACTGCTGTCGGAGGGCTGATGATCCTGCTCCTGCTCGGCCCGCAGAGTTGGCTCGGCAGTTTCGCCAAGTCGCACAACATCGAGATCGTCTACCAGCAACCCGCCATCGTCATCGCGATGATCTTCGTCACGTTCCCTTTCGTCATCCGCACGATCCAACCGCTGCTCGAAGAACTCGACCCGGCGGAGGAGGAAGCGTCCTACACGCTCGGTGCCTCCCGTTCTGGAACGTTCTGGAAAGTGATCTTCCCGGCGATGCGTCCCGGTGTGATCGGTGGCGCGATGCTGGCATTCTCGCGAGCGCTTGCCGAGTTCGGCGCTGTCGTGCTCGTCGCGGGCAACATCCCTGGCAAAACGCTCGTCGCTTCGGTGCAAATCTACGGCAACGTCGAGAGCTACAACCCGACGGGCGCCGCTGCGGTCTCGGTGGTCTTGCTGACGCTTTCGTTCCTCGTGCTGTGGAGCGTCAACCTGCTGACGGCGAGGAGGGATGAGCGATGATCAGACGCGTTGGAATCACGATCACCTATCTGGTTTTCCTAGTGTTCCTGATCATCCCGCTCGGAAAAGTCTTCACCAGCGCGGTGTCGCTGGGCACTGCTGGTTTCTGGAACGCGCTGACCCGACCGGAAGCGCTCCATGCCTTCCTCGTCTCGGCGATCATCGTCGCGATCGTCACGGTGCTCAACACCTTGTTCGGCGTCTTGCTCGCGCTGTTGCTGGTGCGCGAGACGGCGATCTCCCGCCGCTTGCGTCACTTGCTGAACAGCATCGTCGACTTGCCGTTTGCCGTCTCGCCGATCATCGGTGGATTGATGATCCTGCTGTTGCTCGGGCCGCACACGGCACTCGGTACGTTTTTTGAAGCGCAAGGTGTGAAAATCGTCTTCGCCCTGCCCGGCATGGTGCTCGCGACCCTGTTCGTCACGTTCCCGCTGATGGTGCGCGAAGTGATGCCGGTGCTCCAAGAGGTCGGCACGCAACAGGAGGAAGCCGCCTATACGCTGGGAGCGAACGGGTGGCGGACGTTCTGGCGCGTCACGTGGCCGTCGATCCGCTGGGGCGTGCTCTACGGGGTCGTGTTGACAATCGCCCGCTCCATCGGGGAGTTCGGTGCGGTGCTCGTCGTCTCCGGCAACATCATCAACAAAACACAGACGGCAACCACGCTGGTCTACCAGCAGGTCGAGAACTTCAACTATGTCGCTGCGAATTCGATCGCCCTCGTGCTGGCGGCGCTCTCCATCGTGATCCTCTTGCTCCTCGAATGGGCGAAAAAACGGAAGGAAGTGTTCTGAGATGCAGATCGAAGTACGGAATCTCAAAAAAGACTTCGGGCAGTTCGCCGCGGTGCAAAACGTGAGCTTCGACATCGAGCCAGGCAAACTGATCGGTCTGCTCGGCCCTTCTGGCGGTGGCAAGACCACGATCCTGCGAATGCTGGCCGGGCTGGAAAAACCGACGTCTGGTGAGATCCTCTTTCATGGAAAAAACGTCAACCACCTCCCTCCGCAAGAGCGCGGGATCGGGTTTGTCTTTCAAAATTACGCGCTGTTCAAACACATGAACGTGTTCGACAACATCGCCTTTGGCTTGACGGTGCAAAAGAAAACCAAGCGCGAGATCCAAGAGCGCGTCTACGAGATGATCGAGTTGATCGGCTTGAAGGGTCTGGCAGAACGCTACCCGCACCAGCTCTCAGGCGGCCAACGCCAACGCGTCGCATTTGCCCGCGCCCTCGCACCGTCGCCCGAACTGTTGCTGCTCGACGAGCCGTTTGCCGCGATCGATGCCAAAGTGCGCAAGGAGCTGCGCACGTGGTTGCGCGAGATGATCTCCCGCGTCGGGGTCACCTCGATTTTTGTCACGCATGACCAAGAGGAAGCCGTGGAAGTCGCCGATGAGATCATGATCATCAACAGCGGTCGCTTGGAACAGAAAGGCACGCCGTGGCAGGTCTACAAGGAACCGCAAACGCCCTTCGTGGCGAGCTTCCTCGGCGAGTCGAACATCCTGCCCGACACGGCCTCGATCACGGGATTCGAAGCGGCGACCTTCCGCCTGCGGGACAAATCGCGCGCCAAAACAGCGAACATCTTGATCCGGCCGGAATCGATCGAAGTCGGTCGCGAGCACGAGATCTCCAACCCGGCGGCTGCAAGCATTGGACTGGTCAAAAGCGTCCAGTTCCGGGGCACGCTCTGGCAAGTGGAAGTCGAAGTCGGGCATCATCGCTTGCTCGCACACCGCACTTTGGAAAAAGAGACGCTCAAGCCCGGCGATGAAGTGGCGGTGCTGATCCACTCCTTGCACCTGTTCCATGAAGACGAGAGCTTGTTCCTCGAAAACGAAATCAAACGCGCCAGCTCGGCCGCGATCTAAAAGGAGACAGACAACGATGAAAAAATGGCTTGCTGGAGTTCTGATTGCTTCGATCACGGTGTTGCCCGCTTGCGGCAGCAACACAGAAACCGCCTCGACGACCACGACAGGGACGAAGGAGGAGCCCAAGGAAGTCACGCTCGTCCTCGGCGCGTACTCCGTCCCGCAGGAAGCGTTCAAAAAAATCCTCCCCGCCTTCCAAAAGCAATGGAAGGACAAAACGGGCCAGACGGTCAACTTCCAAGAATCCTACGAAGCATCCGGGACGCAAGCGCGTGCGATCGCAGGCGGTTTTGAAGCGGACGTGGCGGTGTTGTCGCTGGAGGCTGACATCGACACGATCCAAAAGGCTGGGCTGATCACGAACGACTGGAGAACCAAGCCACACAACGGGATGATCACCAATTCGGTCGTAGCCTTCGGTACACGGGAAGGCAATCCGAAGGGCATCCAAGATTGGGAAGACCTCGCCAAGCCGGGCATCGGCGTGCTCTACCCGAACCCGAAGACCTCGGGCGGCGCACAGTGGGACGTCAACGGCATCTACGGCGCAGGGTTGAAAATTTCGGAAGAAAAAGGAAAAAAAGACCCGGCGTATGCGGCTGACCTGCTCAAACGCATCCAGAAAAACGTCAAAGCCCTCGACAAGTCGGGCCGTGCGTCGATGACCACGTTTGAAAACGGCACAGGCGACGTCGTCGTCACCTACGAGAACGAATTGATCGGGCGGAATCTGGAAGGCCAGAAGTACAACATCATCGTGCCTAACTACACGATTCTGATCGAGAATCCAGCAGCGGTCGTCGACAAAAACGCCGACAAACACGGCGTGCGCCAAGTCGCCGACGCTTTCGTCGACTACCTCTGGACAGCAGATGCCCAACGCGCCTTCTCCGAAAAAGGCTTCCGTGCGGTCGACCCGGCGGTCGCCAAAGAGTTCGAAAAGCAATACAAGACCCCGGCGGGCCTCTACGACATCAAGTACCTCGGTGGCTGGACCCAAGTCCGCAAAGACCTCTACCAAGACGGCGCCCTCTGGGATCAAATCCTCGCCGGCAAGTAAGAGCAACATAAAGTCTAGCCAAAAAAAGACCCTGCCGACTGAGTCGGCAGGGTCTTTTTTACATATCCGTCGGTTGGAAGCAACAGACGCGGTTGCGTCCAGAGCGCTTGGCGAGGTAGAGACCCTCGTCTGCGAGATCGACGAGTTCATAGGCGGTCAGCGGAACCTCTGGCGTGGACTGTGAAAGTCCGAGGGAGACGGTGACTTGGATGTCCTGCCCGGAAGGCAGTTTGAAGCGATGGTGCTCAATCGTGGTGCGGATGCGGTTCGCCACGCGCAGGGCGTTGTGCTTGGAACAGGCGGGGAGGATGAGGGAAAACTCCTCGCCGCCGTTGCGGGAGACGACATCCATGCTGCGCGCGGTCAGGCTCAGCACATCGCTCAACTGCCGGAGCACCTCGTCACCCGCCGAATGTCCGTAGGTGTCGTTGACTTTTTTGAAATAGTCGATGTCGATCAACAGAAAGGCGAGTTCCTCGCCATGCTCTTGGTTTTTCTGCAACAACGTGTTGATCGCCGAATCGAAGGAACGCACGTTGTTGAGCCCGGTCAGAAAGTCCTTGCGCGCCGATTCGCGAACTTGCAAGAAGGCTTCGTGTGAACGATACAGATACCCGATCAACAGAAACGTGAACCACATCGCCACCGACACGACCAGCGCATACTGCAACAAAAACTTCATGTGTACATGCAGATCACCAGGAATGAACAGGATCGAGATTCCGACCGCCACGATGTTCACGAGCGACATAGCGGCCCAACGGCAGATGTGATTCTCCGTATAGCGCACGATCACGCCGCAGATGACAGCCGTGACGAACAGGTTGGACAGCGCGGCCACCGTCGCCGGGGTCCAGTCAAACAGCAGGGCTCGCCCCGCCCCGACAATCACGGCAGTTGTCAAAGCAGAAACCCAGCCGCCAGCCGCAGCGGCGATGAACACCGGCAAGATCCGCAGATCGAACACGGTGCCATCACCGACATGCAGGCTGTGCATCATCAGCAACCAGCCGAGCAACCCGAGCACCCCGCCGATCACGAAGCGCAGGGGGAGCGGGGAGTGTGGCGTGACCTTTCGATCCTTCAACAATTGGTGCAAGAAAAACAGACAAGCGACGAGGATGCATAGATTCACAAAAAATTTATCAAGCCACATACCTGCGGATGGCCTCCTACCTAGCGCAAGATCAATACCTATACATACTCTGAATCCCCGTAGGAATCCTGCCACCTCATTTAAAATAGTTGAGAATGGGTCTGGTAAGTTTTACAATTCAGACTCAATGCGATATTCTGAATCCATAAACTAGTTAAAGTGAGGGATTGTTGGATGGAAATGAAGGGCGGAATTATCAAAGGTGAACACTTCACAGCAGCACATGCAGGTCCGTGGGAGGGCATGATGGATTATGTGTTCTCGCCACTCCCGCAGTTTACGTTCCCAGGCAAGCTGTTTCTCAACGAAGCGATGGGTCTCAACGGCATGGAAGTGTCGCTGGGTGTGTTGAAGCCAGGTTCTGGAACGCCGTACACACACGCTCATGGCGAGAACGAGGAGCTGTACCTGTTCGTCAAGGGCACAGGCCAGTTCTACGTGGATGGACAAGTGATCGACGTCAGCGAAGGCAGCTCGGTTCGCGTCGCACCGCAAGGCGAACGCGCTTGGCGCAACAACTCCACAGAAGACCTGTACTACATCGTCGTCCAAGCGAAGGCTGGCAGTCTGGAGAAGAAAACTTCAGAGGATGGCAAGATCGTCACTCCGCACTTCCAGTGGCCCGAATAAAAGAACCTGAAACCTTTTCATGCCTCCTGCGTAGTAAGAGATAACAAACCTACAGGGGGGATCTCCAAGATGTTCGGTAAATTTATCAAAAAAGTCCTGCATGAGATGACCGCTCACAAATACAGTTCCAGTCATCACAAGCATCACAAATACAAAAAGTACAGCTCCAGCGATTACAAACACCATGCCCCGCAACACCCGAACAACCACGGTCACCACGGCCATTCGAACTACGGCCACGGTCACTACAAGAAAAAGCACTCCAGCTTCTCGTTCTTCTCCAGTTGATCGCAATCGATCGGAAAAAAGGGAATCCGCCAACGCGGGTTCCCTTTTTTTGCTGGGCGAACGATAGGATCGACTCACTCCGCCGCGCGGATGGCTTCATCCAAGGCAGTCGCCAGTTCGGCGGCGTTGGCGAAGTGTGGGGACTGTAGCTGGAGCATCCGCTTGAGCAAGGTCTTGGTGGCGGGGTGGAGGTTCAATTCCTCCTCCCAACTGCGCTCCTCCTCGCCGGAGGATTCAAACGTTGTGTACAGCAGGAACAACAAGAAGTGACCCATCGAATAAAAATCACTGCGGAACTCGACCTCGCGCTTGATCTGCTTTTCTACCACATAGTCGCGCAAGTCTTCTGCCACCTGTGTGGGGCGGTCGCCAAGGCGGCGGGCGAGGCCGAAGTCGATCAGTTTGAGCTGCCCATCCTGCAGGATCACGTTCGGGATGCGCACATCGCGATGCACGACGCGCTGGTCATGCACATACGCGACGATCTCCAGCAAGTCGCGGATCAACTGCAACGCCTGACGCTCCGAATAGCGCAGATCGGTTTCGAACAGCGCATCCTCCAGATTCGTGCCTTGCATGTATTCCATCGCGAAAAACCAATGCCCGCGCTGGCTGAACTTCTGATACAGACGGGGGATCGCCGGATGCTGGAGTTGCTGGAGAATCGACGTCTCGTATTCAAAAATCGGGAAGCCTTTCTGTCCGCGCCGCTTGCTCGGTCGGACTTGCTTGACCACACAGGGCTGTCCCGTTTGCTGGTCACGACAGAGGTAGGAGATGCCGTAGCTCCCCATGCCCAGACACCGCTCCACCACATAGCGTTTGCCTAGCACTTTCCCCGCTCGATAGGGACGGTCGAGCAGTTGGGTGTAGATCAGGTCGATCCAATACCGTATCGAATACCAGATGCGCTTCGAGGAAGTTGGAATCGCCATATCAATTGTCGTTGAACCGATCTAGTTTGTTGATTTCGTTGATAAAATGGTTGTTAAAAATCTGTTTCGCTACGAGCAACAAGTCGATGAGCATCGGATCTCGCAACGAGTAAATGACGCGATTGCCATCCTTCGTCCCCACCACGATATTTTTGGCGCGCAAGATGCTTAACTGTTGCGACATGGCTGACCCCTCACTTCCGATGAGGGACTGCAGTTCATTGACATTTTTGTCCCCTCCGGCGAGCAATTCGAGGATGCGAATTCGTACTGGATGTGCTAATGCTTTGAAGAAGTCGGCTTTGAATTGTTGAATTTCTAAGTCCATACGTTTCCCCTTTCAACGGGAACTACTTTGGAAGCGGCTCGATCTGATCAGAGCTTCCGATCGGTCGCTGCGAAGACCTTGCCGATCGCACGGGCTTCTATCCTGCGAGGCGGCTATTTTTTCGATTGATAGAGGCTTTTGATGGCATTGTATCGTTTGAAATCCTTCATGAGGCGAGCAAGCCGTTTGTTGAGGGCATCAAAATGGTCGTCACCATTCATTTTGAAGTCGTATTCGAGCGTGATCATCCGAAACAGGAGGTCGTTTCGTTTGATCGTCGAGCTGTACTGCTCGTTTTTCTTGGATACCTCTTGAAGATCCTGGCTGAAGGCGGCGGTTAGGATCTTCAAATTGCGTTTGTCGATCCACTTCTCAATAGGAAATTCAGAGGGAGTAAAATCTTGGCGGAAATCAATGCCAGGGACCTGTTTCCAGAACGAATACCAGTCTGCAAGAATCCCCAGTTCATGGAAGATAAACAGCAAGTAGCCACATAACCAAGACGTGCAACTGGTGTTTCGACGTTGACAACCAACACCGGGTGTTAAATGTCGGCACCCAGCACAGCATGAACCCCCGGTTGAGATACAAACCGTACAAATGGCACCGGTTCCTGCATCGTCTAGATACTCAAGCCCCCATTTGATCACGTCTGCTCGGGTTGTGTGCAAGGAGGAACCTCCAATTTTTAGTTGTATGTTTGATTATTTGAAGATATGAATATGATACGTTGGGCTTGTAGCTAAGTCAAACGGCGAGAGGCGTTTTTCTGGAGTTGGCGCAGGCGTTTGTGATACGATATCGGGTAGAAGCAAAGGGGGAACACGTCATGGGCATCAAGTATGAGGAATTTCCAAAGGAGATGTTGGCGCAATTTCGCGCTGATATGATGGTGTTGCCGTATGAGCAATATCTGACTTGGTCAGCGACGGAGCGCCAGCAGGTGAACACGCTGATCGCGGCCGACTTCGAAGCGATCATGACCCCGGACGAACGGTTGGATCTGCGCGAGGCGTACCTGTCGACGATCAAGGACGGGGAGCGTCAACGCATGATGTACGAGCACTACCAAGAGGCGTTGAAAAAGCGCCAAGGACAAGTTCATTAAGAGATCGATGAAAAAGAGAAACAGCACCCTACGTGGGTGCTGTTTCTCTTTTGGGGAGGGGACTTGTAGACTTGTAGGTAGAAATCAGGTGGTATAGCGGTTGTACGGGTACACCTGAGCGTGCGGTTCTTCGCGGTATTCGTTGCGGTTGTTTTTCAGATCGTTCTCGATCTGCTGGCCGATCTCATCTGCGCTCATCTGACCTTGGGAACCTTGGTTCATGGAGCCTTGACCCATTGAGGATTGACCCATTCCGCCTTGGTTCATGGAGCCTTGGCCCATTGTGGATTGACCCATGCCGCCTTGGTTCATCGAGCCTTGGCCCATTGAGGATTGACCCATGCGACCTTGGTTCATGGAACCTTGACCCATGCCGCCTTGGCTGGAGGAGCCTTGCTTCATCGAGGCGCTGGGGAACATGGAGGTTTGGTTGAGACTGGCTTGCATGCTGGGGCTACCTTGAGAGCCCTGTGAGCCTTGATTTCCTTGGTTGCTTTGGCCCATGGAGGTGGAGGAACTTCCGCCGGAACCTTGACTTTGCTTTTGTTGTTGACCGGATTGCGAGAAGATTTGTTGCGCTTGTTGTTGCATCGTGGAACCGCTCAACACCGGTTGCATCATCGCTGATTGTGAGACCCCAGTGGTGCCACTCTGCCCACCAGCACCTTGGTAGTTGCTGCTCTGCGAGCCGCCCTGCGAACTGCTGCTGCTCTGTGACCCGCCACCTTGTGACCCGCTGGACATCGACCCACCTTGACTGCTCGACGCCTGCATCGACCCACCTTGGTTCGTATCGGTCGCAGCGGTCATCGTCGAATCCAGTTGGTTGCTCGCATCGGTCGACGACGTCATCCGGCGGAGGTGTGTCGTATCCGTGGCAATCGGGCCTTCTGGAGCTTGCTGTTGACGTTGCGACTGTTGTTGTCTCTGTTGCTGTTGCTGCTGCTGTTGCCCGCCTTGTACACTCTGAGCGCCCTGTGACGGCTGTCCGTTTGAACTCACCTGCGTGGAGATGTTGCGCAGATGTTGGTTCATCTCCTCACAAACGCGCGTCAAATTATACAACATCTGCACGGACGCCTGCTCACTGCCCGCCAGTTGGTAGAATGCGGGGTTCTGTTGGCTCATCCCTTGTAACTGTTGAAAACGTCCCATATTCGATTGCGTCAAGTGCTGTGCGATCTGTTGCAACTCCATCACTTCTTGTTGCATCGCTTGTACCTGACCCGCCATACGCGTAATGCTCTGTTGCATCGTGGCTCTGCCTCCTCACGGATCTCGTAAAAATCTTCCTACCCTATCCTGTCCCGCAACTTGGAACAAATATGCATCCAGTTTTCATAAAACCTCCCAGATTCGGGCATCGTAAGAAAAGGAACGTACACTGTCCCGTACCTGAGGAGGAATCAGCTATGCAACAACAGATGCAACAACTTGAATCCGAACTCTCCCGTCTGCAGGTGGAACTACGCCAAGTACGCCAGATGATCGGCTCGCTGATCCGCCACGAGCAGGAGACCACCCGCCTGATGTCCCATCAATTGAACCAGGGCTCCAACGCATTCCCGCAACAGATGTACTTCGACCACAACCAAGAGCAGGCCCAACTCCGCCAGATCCAAAGTCTGGCCAACACGATGTACCAACAACTTGGTCAAGCCGTACCGTCCTACCAACCCAACCAACACCACCCGCAAAAAGGCACCGGAATGAACCCGATGAACAACGATCCGATGCAACACCAGTACTAGCCTGCCATCGTGCAGGCTGTTTTTACTTGACCAGCTCGACGCTCTGATATATATTGGAATTTAGACTTTTACACCGCGTTTGGAGGTCCCTACATATGACGACGAAACCATCCAAAGAACTTCATCCTGTCCCGAATCCGCACCCGGACCGTGACTACGAAGTCGAAATTCGTTGCCCGGAATTCACCGCGCTCTGCCCGGTAACCGGCCAACCGGATTTCGCCACCATCATCGTGCGTTACGTCCCAGGGCCGAAACTCATCGAGCTGAAGTCCCTGAAACTGTACCTCTGGACGTTCCGTGAGGAAGGCCACTTCCACGAGGATGTCACCAACATGATCCTCAATGATCTCATCGAAGCACTGGATCCGCGCTGGATGGAAGTCGAAGGCGACTTCAACGTGCGCGGCGGCATCTACACCAAAGTCAGAGCCGAGCACAACCCGGAATTCCGCAAAACCCGCGGCTAATCCCGATTGGAAAAAGAGCCAGCCTCCGCGCTGGCTCTTTTTTATGGCCGTATGACCCGTCGAACGTGTGGTGGCAGAGTTCGGGAAGTTGTTTGAAGAGATCCGCAAGCGGGTCTTTTGCTATTGTTCACAAGGTTTGGATAATTAGTATATATGTTGACTAACGAAAGGCACTCCTCTATCATTTGATGCACAAGAGATTCGTAGGAGGAGAGTTGCTGGATGAACAAAAAGTGGTTTGGCACAGCGATGGCCGCTGTGATGATGGGCACGATCCTGACCGGTTGTGGCAGCGATTCCGCAGCTGGCAGCGCTGACAACAGCGCACAAGAACTGCACCTGACGATGGGGGATGACCTGCCGTCCGCAGACGTGGCAAAAGCGACCGACCAGTATTCCTTTAATATCCTGTCCAACACGATGGAAGGCCTCGTGCGCCTCGACAAGGACGGCAAAGCAGTGCCGGGCATCGCGACCGACTGGGAGATTTCCCAAGACGGCAAGACCTACACCTTCCACCTGCGCGACGCGAAGTGGAGCAACGGTGATGCGGTCACCGCCCAAGACTTCGTGTACTCCTGGAAGCGCACGCTGGACCCGAAAACAGCTTCGCAATATGCGTTCCTGCTGCAAACGGTCAAAGGCGCCAAGGAATTCAGTGCGGGCCAAGGCGCGGACTCCGAAGTCGGCATCAAGGCGTTGAACGACAAGACCATTGAAGTCACCCTGAACAACCCGACCCCGTACTTCCTGAACCAGATGGCGTTCCCGACGTTCTTCCCGCTCGACCAGAAATTTGTCGAGTCCAAGGGCAAAGACTTCGGAACCTCTGTGGAAACATCGCTGTCCAACGGCCCGTTCAAGCTGACCGACTGGCAGCATGATACCTCTGTCAACATCGAGAAAAACGCGGACTATTGGGATGCTGCAACCGTCAAGCTCCAGAAAGTCACGTTCAACGTCGTCAAGGATTCCAGCGCGATGGCGAACATGTACGAAGCAGGGGAGATCGACCGCTTCGGCCTCGTGCGCGACCTCGTCGACCAATACAAGGACAAAACGGATGAATACTCCGTCGAGTCTGAACTGACCAACGGCTACCTGATCTTCAACCCAGAAGTCAAAGGATTAGAAAACAGCAAGATCCGCACAGCGCTCACCTATGCGGTTGACAAAGACATGTACGCGGACATCATCTACCACAATGGCACCAAGGCGGCGACCGGCTTCGTACCGGACGGAACCTCCGACTCCAACGGCGGCCAATTCCGCAAGCTGGCAGGCGATACCCTGACCAAGCACACCGACGCAGAAGCCAAGTCACAGCTCGACGAAGGTCTCCAGGAAGTGGGCATGCAAGCTGCTGACTTAAAGCTGAAACTGCTCGTCGACGACACCGATCTCGCGAAAAAAGCGGCGGAGTTCCTCAAGGAACAATGGCGTACCAAGCTCGGCGTCGATGTTGCGATCGAAAACGTCCCCTTCAAACTGCGTCTTGAAAAGGAACGCAAGATGGACTACGCGATCTCGATAACGCTGTGGGGTGCGGACTACAACGACCCGATGACCTTCCTCGACATGTTCGTCAGCAAAAACGAGTTCAACAAAGTCAACTACAGCAACCTCGAATACGACAAGTTGATCTCCGCGGCGAAGATCTCTTCCGACACCAAGCAGCGCGCACAACTGCTCGTCGAAGCAGAGAAACTGCTCATGAAGGACATGGCGGTAGGCCCGGTGTTCTTCCGTGGCAAAGCGTTCGCGACCAAGCCCTACGTCAAGGACCTCATCTCCTTCCCGTTCGGCGTTGATTACGAGCTCAAGCACACCTACATCGACGGCAAGTAAGTGGAAAAAGGCCAGGTTGCGCGTACCCGCGCAGCCTGGCTTTTATCGTATTGTGAAGATTTTCTATGCGAATTGTCGTCAGCGGGAGATAAATGGTGTAGAGGGCAACGAATGGCGAATCCAGCCATTTTTTCGTCGTTTAAATAGTCTGAATGTTTGCGCTATAATAAACACAAGAAATCCCCCCGGTTCAAACCGAATGGTGGGGAGAGGGGAGGCAGAAACCACCGAATATGTCCGATTGTAGCGTTCTTAGTGACTGTCAGTTGATCACCGAGAGAGAGGAGCGCAGAGCAGAGATCAATCGCATCACCTTCTAGCCTGCAAACAGAGGGAGCGTGAGAGACGAGTCGAAACCTGCTGGGTCGGACGGATCTGTGGCTACAGGTCTATGATACGATTACGAGAGTGAAAAAGGTACCCAATCGCTGAGCGAAGGGTACCTTTTTTGCGTTGTGTGTTGCTTTAGAGGAATTTCAGGTAGCTGAGCAGGTTGTACAGCATGTCCACGCTCTCCGCGCGCGACGCTGGACGTTGGGCTTCGAGGCGACCCGAGTTTGGCAGGATGCCCGTCTGGATCGCCAGAGCGACGTCCTCACGCGCCCAGCCGGATATCTCGCTGGCATCGGAGATCTGTCCGAGCACGCGGGTGGTGTCGACGTATGGGCGTGTTTGCACGTAGGTCAGGCTGCGAGCGAGCAAGGCGGCCATCTGTTCGCGAGTGATCGAATCATCGGGAGCGAACTGGCTCGGCGAATACCCTGCGATCAAGCCGAGGCTCGATCCGATGTTGACGTAGTCGGTGAACCACGAGCCGTTCGGGACATCGTAGAATCGCGAGCTGCCTTGCTTGTCAGAGAGGCCGAGCGCTCGAACCATCAGCGTCGAGAACTCCGCGCGGGTAATCGGCCCGAACGGGTCAAACTTGCTCGGAGTCTTGCCGCTGACAACCGCTTTGGCGGCGAGGAAGTGGATCTTGTCCTCCATCGAGGTCCACCCGGTGTCGTCAAATTGCTTGCGGTTTTCCACCGGCACGTAGAGCCCGGTGCCGGTGCGGGTGACGACGATCTTGCCGTGACCAACCGCATCGCGGAACAGCATCGACGGCGTCGGGACGAGGCGACCGGTCTGCGGCTGTTTGAACTGTGCGCTCTGCACAGCACCATCGGTCAACGTCGTGCCCGTCAGATCGATCGAGCAACGCACGAAACGGTCGTTGAAATCGGTGACTGGCACTTTTTGACCGTTGTAGAAAGCGCTCAAGCCGAATTCGACCGGCAAGAGCGAGGGTAGCGGCCCGGTTCCTAGTGCTTGATACTCCTTGGAGAGCGCGTTGGAGATGTCGGAGGCGACGCGCTTGATCGAGATGATCAGCGCACCGTCGCTTTTCGACTTCACGTTGTCGAGCAGGGAACTGTGTACAGCATCGAGCGGGAGGTCAAACGCACCGACCTTGGTCGCCACGAGCAGGTGGGCGCTGTTCCCGAAGCTCGTCGCCATCTGGCGGATCACGCTCCCCGGCACGGTGACGGTGTTGACCAGCGTGTCGGTCGGGACGGAGATCGTCAAATAGGTAGTGCCCGCCGTCGCGGAAGTGATCTGGTTGCTCGCCTTCCATTGATCGACGCTGGCATTGACAGATGCACCTTCGAGGTAGCTGGACGCGGTGCTGTAGGAGAGGCCGGTGGTGCTGTCATAGACAACCGCTTGCTTGGCACCGTTGTTCAATTCGCCAGTGAAGCGGTACGGGCCATCCTCGACGGGCAGGATGGCGCCGCCGTGGTTGAGGCCAGAGGAATAGGTGAACGGTCTTTTTTCCACGTCGCCTTGGATGTGGACTTCGGCGAGGTAGGTGCCGTCTGGGGCGTTCGTGGGCATCGTCCAGAGGAACTGGTAGCGACCGTCCTTGTCGGTGGTGAGTTGGTCGGCATGGTAGATGTGCCCCGTGTTGTCTGTGACGGTGAGAAAAACGGGCGTGCCGCCAAGCGGCAGACCGTTTTGCGTGTAGTAGCCGGTCGCGGTCACCCCCGAGCCTTTTTTGACGAGGCCGAGGGTGGTGTCCGCGTGGGCGGCGGTGCTCCAGGGGATGCCGGAGAGCAGGAGTCCCGCGGTCAGGCATCCGGTGAGAGCGATCCGTTTCAAGTTCATCGCGAGTCCTCCTTGCTTACAGGTTGAGGTCGGTGCTGTAGACCGCCGGGTCGGCGAGCGGGGTCAACGTGTTGGCGTCGACGATGAACGCTTGCACAGAGATCGATTGTGTTGGGCCGATCGCGTAGGAGGTGTTGGCACCGCCGAAATCGACTTTGATTTTCTTGGTCTCATTGCCGGTGAAGGAGAGGGTCGTCTCCTGTTCCTCGACAAACTGGCCGTTGCGGCGAATCAGCAGGATGACTTTGGCGTTGCGCGGGTTGGCGTCCATGTTCGAGACGTTCCATTCCCCGTGGTAGGCACCGTTGCGCATGCCTGGCAGATTCAAGAATCCGACTTGGCTTTTGAACGGGTAGACGGTGAATTGCATCGGAACGGTGGAACTGCCGTTGGTCAGCACTGTCACTTTGTGTACGCCCGGTTGGAGACCAGCAGGCATCTGGAAGGTCAGCGACTTGCTGTCATACGAGGACGGCGTGATCGCGGTGCCGTTGTCGACCTGAATCTTCGACGTGTTTGTGAAGCCATCGCCGTTCAGCGTCATCAGGAATGAGCTGTAGCCGAGGTTGACCGATTGCGTGTTCAGCGAGGTGACTTCTGGCGCCGGTGCGTTCGTCTGCACGGTGACCGTCGTCGTCAGGTCGCCATCCTCATTGGAGCGAATCTTCAGCGTGTACGTGCCCGGTGCCAAATTGCGGGACAGGCGGACATCGAAACGGTTGTTGCTGTACATCGCGGTCTGCTTGATCGCGTCCCCGATGCCGTTGCCGTTGCTGTCGTAGAGCGTCACGTCGACGGTGCCGTAGGAGCCGAAGCGGGTGTTGCGCCCGATCAGCGAGATCCATTGTGTGTCGGTGGCGGTGCCACGTTGCATGTGCGACGGAGAGGCTGCGACCGAGGCGTCGCGCGGGGTGTAGCCTGGCCCGCCGCCGTTCGCGCCGGCGTCGAGGATGAAGCTTGGGCTGCCGATCTCGTTGCGCAGCGTGGTGATGCGGACTTTGTAGGCTTGCGTGCCGGAGAGGCCGCCGAGCACGAGGAAGCCAGTGCCCGGTTGGACGATCTGCGGCTCGCTCCACGTCGATTTGTTGGTCGGCATCACTTCGACCGCGATCCCGGTCGGAATGGTCGTGCTCGGATCGGACCATGTGACGGTCAGTCGATTTGCGCCCGGTGTGACACGCGGGTTGACGACATTGGAGATCGGTTGCATCGAGATGCCAGTGGTCCCCAGATAGATGCCGCTCGACTTTTTGCCAGCAGTGGTCGTGGTGATCAGACGCACCGAGTAGGCGGAGTTTGGCTCCAAGCCAGTGAAGGTGGCTTCGTTCAGACCTTTTCCGACTGTGCGCTCCTGCGAGTAGGCAGATTCGCTGGTTTTCTTGATCGAGATCGTCGTGCTGGCATAGTCGGCATTGGTCGGTTCTTGGAAGCGAACGGTCAGTTGGTTGGAGTTCGGGATTGCGATGGCGTTGCGGACTTCGCTGGTCGATTGTCCTGTGCCAGTGCCGATCAGGTAACCGTTGCCGTTGTTGTTCAAGGCGATCCCGGCCGATTCGTTGCCGTAGTTATCAACCGTGGTGATGCGCAACGTGTACGACGCACCTGGAACCAGATCGCGGATCGTCGTACCGCTGTTGCCACGGGTGACGGCGACCGGGTTGATCGGGTCGTTGGAGTTGACTTTTTTGACATAGAGATTGACGAAATTGAAGTCGGTATCGCTCGGTTCGGTGTAGGAGACGACCAGCGTATTCAGGTTGACGGTCGCGGAAGCACCTGTGACCTCATGCGGGGCATAGCGGTCGCCGCCGATGACGTTGAAGCCGTACCCGCTGTTGTCGTACACGACACCTGTGGATTCCTGGTTGCTGCGGTTCGCATCCACGACGACGAGTTTGAAGAAATAGTCCTTCGTGGAGGTGAGCCCAGTCGCGAGATAGCGCTGGTTGCGCTTGTCGACTTTGCCGAGCAGTCGCCAGGACGGATATTGGGAACGCTCGGCGACATAGATCTGCACGTGCGTGCCGTTCGTCGTCGCCGCATCCCACGTGATCTCGAGGTTGCTGCCGTCGTTGGCGAGCACTTTCACGTTGCCGACGTCTGTCGGCAGGTTGTTGCCAGTGCCGGAGACGTAGTAGCCAGCACCGCTGTTGTTGAAGGATTGCAACGACTGCATCAGTCCGAAGGTGTCTTGCAGGCGCATGTCGAGCTTGTAGAGACCGCGCGGCATGTCGCGCAGGCTGGCCGTCTTGGTGCCGCGGTTGGAGAGGTCGGTCAACTTGAAGTCCTTCGGGTCGGACGAGTTGATCGGAGCGTAGTACATCTTGAAGCGGTTGAAATCGATGCTGCTGACCGCGTCAGACTTCCACGTCATCTGCAGACCGCCGCTGACCTCTTGCTTGACCTCAAGGTTGGTGAGATCGGTCAAGTCGTTGATGGTAGCAGTGCGGAACGGACCGAAGGTCGCACCCGACGTTTCATTGCCGAGTTGGTCGACCGTTGTGGTTTTCAACTGGTAGTCGATGCCCGGTGCGAGACCGTTCAATTGGAAACTTTGCAGACCTTTGTCGGCATGTCCGGCTGGGACCCAGTCGGTGGACATCGGACTTTTCAGATAAAAATTGACGTGGTGAAAGTCTGTCGTCTGCGGGTCATACCATGTGATGTAGGCACTGGTATCGGAGGCGACAGAAACGTTTAGCGACGTCACATCAGCCGGAACATCAGTATCCCACGTGTAGCCGTAGCCGTTGTGGGTATCGATCTGGTAATTCCAGTTGCCGTTCACGTCGAGCTTCGTGAAGCGGAAGTCATAGCGCTTGGCGATGTTCATCGGGGCGAGTGTGGCCGTTTGGATGCCTTTGGCGACCACGAACCCTTCCGACCAGTTGCTGGTGTTGTGCTCGGCATATTGAACGGTGATCAAGTTCAAGTCCGAAACCGGCGGTGTATCCGCGTTGGTCGGATCGCTCCAGGTCAGGCGGAATCCGTTCGGGACGGCGGAGACGACCAAATTCGTGAGGTCGCTCGGCGGTGTGGTGTCGACGGCGAGGTAGCCGGAGCCCCCGTTGTTCAAGACCGCTCCCGTCGTGCGGGTACCGTCGTTCTTGGTGGCATAGATCATGAACTTGTAGGCTTTTTTGTTCGCTAAGTTTTTGAACGTTGTCGTTCCTACCCCGCGCGGTAGATGAACAGGGTTCGAGTAAGAATTTTGATCGGCAAGACTATACTGAATGACAATGTCTTTGATATCGAGAGCGCTTGGATCGCTCCAATCGACGCGGATATCGGCATTCGCACCGGGTGTGACGGTGACGTTCGTCGGGTCATAGCTGGTCAGGACGTTGAGGTTGACGGTCGTCTGCGAGTACGAGACAACGAGCAGCGTGTAGCGTCCAGCCGCGAGCCCTGGATTCAAGGTGAACGTCAGGTGTGTGCTATCGACCACCCTCACGCCTTGCACCGCATACGTGTCACGATTGTTCGAATCGAACAGGTAGAGGCGCGCATCGGTTTTGAACTTAAACGCATCGCCTCCAGTTAGCGTGACGGCGGCTGGTGGATACCCGATCACGAAATCGCTTTTTGACAAGCTGACGTAATCGGCCGCTGCGGCGCGTTCCGGAAGTGCGGGGAACAAAGCGATGAGCAGGGTGAAGACGGTCAGCAGGGCGATCGCGAGACGCGATGTGCGACGGTGCTGAGCCAACACGATTCCCTCCTTTGTGAAATTAATTTTCTAAATACCTTCTATGTAATTCGGCGGGAGCGAGGTTGAATCCTGTCGTTTGTTGGGATTTTTGGTCGGGTTTTTCTGGAAAGGAGGGATCTTGATGAGGAAACGAGTGCTGTTGGTACCGTGGAGTCTTCCGCAGGAGGGGGAGCCACCGATGGGCGCCTATGCGCGGCAGATTCCGCGCTACTTGAGTTTGCGGCTGGAAGCGCTGGAGGCGGTGGAAGCCGTTTTTGCCCCCTTCTGTTTGGAAGGGGAGGACGGCCCGCAGTTGATCGTCTCTGGGCAGACGCAAACGGCAGAGGAATTGTGCGAGATCGGGGCGCAGTATGAAGCGGACTATGTGATCGGCGGGCATCTGGTCGTCATGGAGACGGACGCGGAGATCGGGTTGCAATTTGTGGAGGTGGTCAGCGGTCAGGAAACGGCACGCACGATCATCGGATCGCTGCAACACTGTCGGGAGCTGTTCACACAACTGCTGTCCAACGTGTTGGAGGAGGTCCTGCCGACGGCGCAAGGGGTGCATCTGACCTGTGACGATCTCTCGCCACGCTGGGAAGCGACGGCACCATTTCTCGCGGCGCTAGACCGACAGCTCGCCGCTGAGATTGGGGAAGCGGTCACACCGGAGGAAGTGTTCGAAGGTTTTTTTGCCGCGATCGTCCGAGATCCGACATGGGAGGAAGGGGCGGAGCAGTTGATTGGCACCGCGCTCGACTACGGGTTGCAAGCGCCACCTGTAGCGGCTGTTGGCATCCATGTGTTGGAGCGGCTGGTGCAGGAGCGTCCGCAGATGCACAAGGCGTGGGAAGCGCTCGGCTATCTCTACCACGCCGATGGGCGGCCAGCAGATGTGATCCGCGTGATGGAGCAGGCCTTCACGCTCGCCCCGCAGGCCTTCAACTCGCACCATCGCCTGAGTGCTGCCTATCGTCAGTCGCAGCGCTTCGCTGAAGCGGAGGCGTTGCTGCGCGTCGGGTTGACGCTGGAAGCGGACAACATTCCGCTGCTGAACGAACTCGGTGTCGTGCTCGGGGAGTGTGAACGCCATGAGGAGTCGGCCGCTTGCTTCCGTCGCTTGGTCGAACTGTCACCGATCTCAGGAGCGTTTCACGCGAACCTCGGCATCACTTTGCAACGGGTAGGACGGCATGGTGAGGCGGAGGAAGCGTTTGTCAACGGCATGCGAGCGCTTGATCCGCATTGGAACGTCTACGTGAACTATGCCGAGCTGTTGGAGGAGCAAGCCAGATATCTGGAATGGGTGCAGGTGCTGTTCGAAGGAATTCGCGCCCTCGACGAGCAGCCAGAGGAGCGCATCGACCTCGCCACACGGCTCGTCGACGGCGTGCACAAGTGGACGGGCGATGATTCGCCGCCACCAGAGGTGCAAGCCAAAGGCCTCAGTTGGTTGGTCGGCTTGTTGGAAAGCCTCGTGGAAATGCTTCCTGAGCACCAGAGTTCCTGGGTGGTGCTCTCCGAACTGTACCGCCTCGACGGGCGGGCTCGGCAAGCGCTGGAGTGTTTGTTGCGCGTCGAAGCCAGCGATCCTGACAACATCTGGCTGAAGATCCACATCAATTCAATCAAAGCCAGCTTGCCGTAAAAAAGGAACCGTCCGCGCTTGCGGATCGGTTCCTTTTTCTGACCTTCTCTGACCTTAACGAGGCAAGTGGATGTAAAAGGTCGTGCCCTTGCCCGGTTCAGTTGCGACTTGCAGGGTGCCGTTGTGCTCCTCGATGATTTTTTTGCTGATGGACAGACCGAGACCTGTGCCGGTGTTTTTGGTTGTGTAAAACGGGTTGAAGATGCGGGCGAGATGGTCGGGTGTGATCCCTGGGCCTGTGTCTTGCACGTGTAGGCAGACACCCTCCGCCGTCTCTTCCAAGATCAGCGTCAACAAGCCACCACCCTCGCACATCGCTTCCATCGCGTTGCGGGCGAGATTGATCAAGACTTGCTTCAAGCGGTTCGCGTTGGCGGTCAACAAGGGATCGAAACCGGGCAAGCGCAGTTCGATCTCGATGCCTTTGAGATTGGCCTCGCTCTGCAACAAGGTGTAGGTATTATGTAGAAGCGTTGCAATCCGCACTTCCTCCATCGCGTCGTTGCCCATCCGGGAAAAGTTCAAGTATTCGGTGATGATGTCGTTGATGCGCTTCAGATCTTCCTCCATGACGTTCAAGTACATCGAATGCGTGTGCGCGGGGTCGATCTCGCGGGCCATCAGTTGCAGGAAACCCTGCACGCTGGTCATCGGGTTGCGCACTTCATGCGCGATCGAGGCCGCCATCTGGGAGACGGTCTCCAGTTGATCGTTGCGCCGCATGGTCTCTTGCAACTCGACTTCGGGCGAGCGGTCTTCGTACAGCAAGAGCATGCCCATCAGTGTCGAGGTGACATCTCGCAGCGGGGTTGCGGTGACTTGCACGTGCCGTCTGCCACCGCCGTTGGGAAGCGAAACGTCATACTGCGCGAATTGCGTCTCCCCGTTCTCCAGCGCCATCTGGGCGAGGCGGTAGGAGAGTCCATCATCGGCGGGGACGATCTGTCGGATCGATTGCCCGACCCACTGGGCGGGCTCCAGCCCAAACATCTCGTTGAGCGCGTCGTTGGCGTACGTGATCTCAAAGTCGAGATCGGTGACGACGACCCCGTGATGCAGCGAGTTCAGCACGAACGAATGTTGGTGTTGCAAAGTGCGCAGTTGGTGGGATGGCGAGATGTCTTCAATAAACAGGATGAAGCCAGCAGGGTCTACTTGAGGTGTGCCCGTCAGCGGAAACCCGGTCACGAGCACGGGCAACCGCGCTCCGTCCGCTTGACGCAAGTAGCCGAAGCAACGCTCCAGCGCCCCTTGGCCCTGAGAGATCATGTGCAGCCAATCGTCTTGCCCTTCGTCTTGGAGAAAAAGCGAGCGAAACGCATCGCTTTGCTTGCTGTACAACTCCTGCGCTTCCCGACCGGCCATCTGCACGACGACTGGATTCGCGTAGACGATTGAATGATTGCGCCCGAGAAACAACACGCCGAACGGAGCGTGTTGAAAACACCTGCGCATCGTGTTGCGTTGGACATCAAGCGACTGCAACAAGTGATACACGGAGGAAGGGAGGCGACTCGGTTCGCCGTTGGCACCCTCGTTCATCAGCGGTGTGATCAATTGCACCAGCGCATCCGGGTCTAACGATTGCGTCTTGCGTCGCAACATGATCGAGGATAGCGAGAGCGTGCTCAGCACAAAAAGTGCGGTGAATCCCCAATCTGTGAGCGTTTCCCACTGGAAGGCAGACTCCCCACGCATGAGGTGGAGAAACTCCTTGGTGTCCAGCACCAGGGAAATCGTACCGGTCACGAGCAGCAATAACCAGCAGACCCGCAACCAGCCACTGGTAGAATACAAGATATCCCCTCCCAAAATCTGTCGGTATCGGAACCACATTTTTTTGGTCTCATTCTTATTTTTATATGTATTATTATTTACAATGTTTTAAGCGTAGTCAAGAGAAAGACGCGACATAGGTCGCGCCTGAGTAGGGAATTATGTGTGCTGGCGGCGTTTGCTGAGTTCGGCTACCACTTTTTGTTGGTCGTTTTCAAGGTCGCGCAGGTCGCGGTTGATCTGGTCCATTTTCTGCAAAAGGCTTTGGCGGCGGGATTGCAGATGGAAATCGAGATCCTCGAGCTCTTCATGTTTCAGTTGGTCTACATTGCGTTTGCTGAGATACGCACTGCTCAATTGGGTCATCGCAGAGACCTCCTCTCGATAGAGTGTTCGAGAGAGTGCTCGGGAAACTGTCCATCGAAGTCAGAAATGTATACAAATGTTGATTGTAGTGTAATGTGAATATAGTTTATAATATAGGGAGAGTAATAGAACAGCACGTTTCGAAAATAATTTGCGAAAAAGTGAAACCGAATCCAGTCCAACTACGTCTAAATAGTCAATGTAACAGAGAGGTAGCTACATAATGGAAGGTTCGAGCAAGTAAACGGGGGTGTTATTGCAATGATGATCGAAGTCAATGGTCTGCAATTCGAGACGGGTTTCAACGCAGTGTTGGGTCCGCGTGGCGCGGGGAAGACGAGGTTGTTGAAGCAACTCATCGAGTCGGACGCAGCACATGCGTCGGGCGAAGTGTGCTACGTCACACAGGAGTTGGAGGCATTTGAGACATATACAGTACTGGATACTCTCTTGGAGACAGGTGTTACGCCGGACCTCGCGTTGGGGGCGATGCGCCAGATGCGTTTGTCCGCCTACGCCCAGTCCCACATCCACAGACTGCCGAAGTTGGCGAAAGTACAGACGTTGATCGCGCGCGCGCTCCTGCACGATCCGAAATTGCTGGTGCTCGACGAAGTGCTCGATGGGTTGAGCGATTCGGAGCGTCTGGTGCTCGGCCATAGCTTGCTGGAGGTCGCGGCTGACCGCGTCGTCGTGGTTGCCGATGCTCCCGACAACGCGATCGAAGGATTGCTCGACAAAGTCTGCCTGCTACACCCGGAGAAACCTAGCGTGATGGTGACGACCGACACCGCCTATGAGTGGGTAGAGGGCAAAGTCTTCGAATATCTCGCGGAGGCACTGCCTGCCGAAGGAGATCGTCTCGTGCTGCAACTCAAGCAGGACGAAACGCATGTCTGCGTGCGTGAGATCGCCGCACAGGTCCCGGCTGGCGAAGTTAGCCATGTGTCGCCGACGTTGCGTGATGCGTATGTCTGGTGGGCGAAGCAACAATAGATACAACCTTCAACAGAAGTTTCAATAAAAAAGTCTCCGGCGATGTTGAGTCGCCGGAGACTTTTTTCGTACTTCTTACGCAGTTGGAACGTTGCTTTTACCTATGTAAACGAAACGTTCTCGAATCGTGCGCAGAAATTAGAGTTTGTGGACGTTTGCAGCTTGCTTGCCGCGTGCGCCTTCGACGATCTCGAATTCAACGCGAGCGCCTTCATCGAGGGTTTTGAAACCTTCGGTTTGGATCGCGGAGAAGTGAACGAACACGTCTTCGCCGCCTTCTTGTTCGATGAAGCCATAACCTTTTTCTGCGTTAAACCATTTAACAGTACCTTGCATCTAAAACAACCTCCTAAGAAACCCGCCCTTGGACGGGTTGATACTCTAAATTGTAGCAAAAAACCCCTGTAGAGATCAAATCATTTTTTTGTGGTGTTTGTGCGAAAGAAATTGTATAATAGGAAACATCTTTTGTTTGTCAAAAAAGGAGCGTTGCAATTTGTCTATTCAAGTCGGTTCTGTCGTTGAAGGTAAAGTCACAGGTATTAAATCTTTTGGCGCGTTTGTGGAAATTGCGGAAGGTCAAACCGGCCTCGTCCACATCTCCCAAGTTTCCCATACCTTTGTCAATGATATCAACGACGTTATGAAAGTCGGAGATGTTGTGCAAGTCAAGGTTTTGAACGTGGAAGGCGGCAAGATCTCTCTGTCCGTCAAGGAAACCCAACCGAAGCCGGAAGGTTCTGATCGTCCGCGTCGTGGGGGCAACACCAATTCCAAAGGTCCGAAAAGCGGTGGCGGCGGCAAGAAACAATCTTCCGGCCCGACCTCTTACAAGACCGAAGGTTCTAACGAACCGTTCAACACCATGGAAGATCAGTTGAAAGAATGGGCAAAAAAAGCGGGCATGGTCTAAGCCACGCGAGCCTCTTTTGCACAAAACACCCCGAGTCCTAGACTCTGGGGTGTTTTTTTTGTTTTTGTCTACTCGTTTAGGACTAAAGTTTTGGAGGGTGTTGATTAAAATATGCCTTTTGTCTCACGCGAAAAAGCTTGAGAGCAGACTAAGATAAACATAGTAGGATAACTTATCGGAGTTTTATGTTGAGAAGGGAGGCTTGCGACCGCGATGTTTGTGACGAATGCGTTGGCTATTGGCATGTCTTTGGCGTGTATCGGATTGTATCAAGAGCTGGCGACACATCGTCGCTGGTCGAGGCCGAGCAAGTGGTGGGGGAGTGTGATGCTCGGGCTTGCCACATTCGCAGGCGTGACGTTGATCGCCGACCAAGTGTCTCCTGTCGCCTTGATTGCCACCTGTTCCTGCGCGATCCTCGCGCTCAGCATCCACGGACAGCACCCCGTTGATGTGGAGGATACATATGAAGCAACGGTAGAGAAACTCGTATCCGTTATAGAGGAAACTCCTCATACAGAAGAACTCGCTTTCGAAGAAATCGAAATCGAGGAAGAGCCTGCTGCGGAACCTGTCGAAATAGAAGTAGCAGAAGTTTTGGCAGTGAGAATAGAAGAACCTGTTTTGGAGGCAGATGTGCCGGTGGTGGACGAGCCTGTCGAAGCTGTTGTGGTATCCGCGGAGTGGTTGAATGAAGTGATCGCCGAGGGGTATGTCGCAAAAGGCATGGGGGATTTTGCCGGGGCTGTGGATGCTTTTGAACGTGCAGTGCGTTCTTGTACGGATACAGGGCTTTCTGATATGCTTAACGAAGAACTTTCAGATTGTTATCGAAATTTACCTGAATGGAAGCAAGGGGCGTAGTGGGTATATGAAGAGCAGTGCACAAATTCAAGGTCTCCCGATCTTCAGTCTGGTCGACGGCGCCGAGATTGGCCAAGTCAAACAACTGGTCATCGAGCCCTCTAGTGGCTCCGTCCGCCTGTTCCAAGTCGAGAACGATCAACACGCGATCGGCGTGCATGTCCTCCCGTACGCATCGGTCATCGGCGTCGGTGATTTTGCCGTTACGGTCGAATCGGGCGAGTCGATCCGCGACCTCAACAATGTCTTGGGCGCACGTGACCTCGTCCTCCTCAGTTACAAGATCATCGGCACCCGTGTGCTTTCGCGCAAGGGTCAACTGATGGGCACCGTCCACGAGTATTATGTTGACGAAGAAACCGGCTCCGTCACCGCCTGCTCCTTTGCTGAGCATGGTCAGTCCGACTCGATCCGCGTCTTCCATCGCGATAACATCATGACATTCGGTCGCGACGTCCTCGTCATCAAGGACGAGACTTCCATCTACGCCACGCTCGACGAAGGGACGTCAACTTCGGAGAATGTGATTCCGCACCCGGCCACCCAAGAGGCGACCCGCGCAGAGCAAGAAATCGCTGTGACCACTGTGACGGACTCTACCAGCCCGCAAGCGACCTCGACGGGTGCAGACACAGCAGACACTACATCCGATGCTACAGAGACCACTAGCGACACTACAGACAGCGCTGACAACGTTCTAGACTCGAACGCATCTGCAAGCTCTGAGAACGTGACCCAGTTGAACGCTGCAGACAGCTCTGACAACGTAACCAACCTCAAAGCTCCTACAGGCCCTTACGCGTATCTGATCGGCAAAGTTTTGACCGCCGACCTGACCGCTGACAACGGTGATGTCATCGCCACCCGTGGCACTGTCGTTACGGAAGAGTTGATTGAGCGCGTGAAGGCTGTCGGCCCCACGTTGTTTATGAAGCTGAACCGCCTGACCTAAGCAGATGCCGGATCGGAATTGTTAAAAACCCCAGGGCCACAGGCCTCTGGGGTTTTTGCATGTCGCTAGGCTCTGCTCTCAAAGCTTAACGTATCGGACGCCAAATTGTTCTCCATGAAGAACTCATCCATGTCAAACTCGTCCCCATTGGCCTCAAAAAACAACCCGTCCTCATCGACCTTGGCAAAAATCCCCGTGCCGAGGTTGTTGATCGTCACTTCGACCGGCATCGTGTCCGGATGGGCCTCGTAGTGATCCCAAATCGTCTGGCAGAACGAATCAACACTCTGTCCAATCTCGTGGTTCGGTTGGTTCATATCCATCTGCTCATCCTCCTCCCTTCACGTGTAGTATGTTCAAAAATAGGCGAGAGATTTTCACAAAAACTTGACAATCCGGGGGACAAATCTTCCAAGTCGTACATAAGATACGCGTGGAAGCGTGGATTTGGGAAATTCACTGAAAATACGACAAAATGCATAATTACTCGTCAAATGGTGACAAGAAAGCCTTTTCATGCAGTCGATATAACAAGAAGAAATTTCTCCAGAAAAACTTTTCCGAAACCTATTGATGTATAGCTGGAAACATGATATTCTCTTTGCTGTTGAGTCAAGAACAATAGGAACCAGGATTCACTGAAAAGGGTTGGGACCTCTTTGGACTAACCTTCCCCCCTAGTGGATGACGTAGGTCCTAGCGAACAATGACGAAAAATTGTTTGATAGGAAGGGGGCCGATGTAGATGATGGAGGAATATTCTACTTTCGGGAGACATTGTGCTGTAGACGCGTGGGGTATCGATTTTGAACTGATCAACAATGCGGAGTTCTTGAAGTCCCGCATGGTCGAAGCGGCTGAAAAAAGTGGTGCACATGTGTTGTCTGTACAGTACAAGCAATTTGAACCACAAGGCGCTACTGTTCTCGTTTTGTTGTCGGAATCGCATCTTTCGATCCACACATATCCGGAGAAAGGCTTTGCTGCGCTCGACTGCTACACCTGCGGCGATACTGTTGATCCGGAAGTGGCAATTAACTACTTGCTTGGTATTCTCAAACCGGAGACAGCGTATCCGAAACTGCTCAAGCGCGGTGAAGGTCCGATCGAGATCATTCGATAAGCTGTCAATACCCAATGCGCGTTCGGTCACGAACCGTGTTTTCAAGTAAATATTCTTTTGAGGATCTTACGCGACCATATCGCGGATTCTCACACTGGGAGGTGGTCCCTTTCGCCAAGAGAAGTGACGAAAGGGGCTTTTTCTTTTGCCCAAAATCAGCAGAAAAAACGCGACCCGGTTACACGGTCGCGAATGTACTTTCCAACTGTTCGATGCGCTCCGCCAGATTGTCTGGCAAGGGAGTGCTTTTTTGTTGATGGGCATCAAAATAGACGACGGTCGTCGTCGCGGTGCAGCACAGCAAGTTGTTTTGCTCGTTGACGATGGCATACTCCATGTCGACGCTGGAGGAACCGATCCGCGTGACGCGCAAGTAGATGCGCAGGCGGTCGTTGTAGTAGGCCTGTGCCTTGTAGTCGATCGACTGGCGGGCCAGCACGAACGTTTTGCGCTCGCGCAGCATGATTTCTGGCGTGAAGACGTCCAGCGATTCCATAAACTCCGCACGCGCCTGTTCCATGTAGATGATCGGTGAGACGTGGCTCATGTGACCGTTCATGTCGGTTTCAGCAAAGCGAACTTTGATCGGTGAATAGAAGCGGAAGTGGGACGGTGATTCTTGGCTCATGGCGAAGACCTCCTGATTGGAGAACTAGACTCACTAGTTCAAAATCAATTCTTCTCCATGATAGTCCTGAACGATAACGATGGTCAAGGTCGATTGGCATGATTTTTCAGCCCCTAGCAAACGCGTGGCGTTGTATCATAGGAGGAACGCCGGGGTCTGTGTGGAGGAGAGCATCCGACTGCGCACACATGATCTGTTCGCGATTCGCGTCGAGCGCGTGGAGACACCTGCCTGCTGAATACTTGGGGAAAACGGACTTGTGCGTGTTGTGCTCAAGTTTGTTTTTGTATAAACTTTTGTACAATCACTATATCGAGGAGGACTTTCTTTGGCTGAAAGCGTTGCGAATACAGAGTCACGACAGAATTCCTCCCCGGTCATCCGCGGAATGTTGCAAGCCCTGCCCGTCGTGATGGGCTACATCCCTGTTGGGTTTGCGTACGGCGTGCTCGCAGGGCAAGCGCACTTGTCGCTTTTTTCGACGTTGTTGATGTCCTTGATCGTGTACGCAGGTTCGTCGCAGTTGATCGCGGCGGGACTGTTTGCCAGCGGACAGCCGATGCTGTCAATTCTCCTGACGACGTTTATCGTGAATCTGCGCCATCTGTTGATGTCGGCGGCGATCTCTCCACACCTCTCGCGCTGGCCGACTTTGCAACGTCTGCTGTTCGCTTTGGAGTTGACCGATGAGACGTTCGCGTTGCATAGTTTGCAATTTGCACAGCGGGTGCCGGGGGCGCGGCAGGTGTTTGCTGTGAACATCACTTCACATCTGTCGTGGATTTTCGGCTCATGGCTCGGCTTTGTGGCCAATACATTACTGACTGATGTGCGGCCGTTTGGATTGGACTATGCGCTGCCGGCGATGTTTGTCGCGCTGTTGCTGTTGCAGATCCAGCACGTCAAGATGGTCGTGATCGCCGTCTTGAGCGGCGCCTTGGCGGTCTTGTTCAACTTATTAGGTTTCGAGACGTGGTCGGTGATGCTCGCCACGGTGCTCGGAGCGACGCTCGGGGTGGTGTTGGAGACATGGACAAACAAACAATCTTGATGACGATCGTCGGCATGGCGCTCGTGACGCTGATTCCGCGACTGTTGCCCGTCTGGTTGCTGGCTGGGCGCACGTTGCCTCCGCTCGTCGTGACGTGGTTGCGCTACGTGCCGGTCGCCGTGTTGGCTGCGATGCTCGCACCGTCGTTGGTGGTGCGGGTGGAGCACTTGGATTTTTCGTGGTCGAACCTGTACTTCTGGGTCAGCTTGCCGACCATTGCTGTGGCGTGGAAGACGCGCAGTCTGTTTGTAACGGTCGTGACCGGGATGGGCACTCTCGCTTTGATCCGGTTGTTGCTGGGCGAATAGTCAAACAGGCGAGTGGATCGGAGATCCCATCGCCTGTTTTTCGATCTGCTGTCACGCCGACTGGTTGCTGTCGAGGACATAGACTTTGATGCTTTTCTTGTACCCGAACTGGACGGCGGCGGACAGGTCGTTCATGTAGACATCGATGCGATTGCCGATGATGGCCCCACCGGTATCCTCTGCGATGCGCACACCAATTCCTTCAATATAGACTTTGGTGCCCAGCGGAATGACAGCTGGATCGACGGCGATGGTTTGGTGGTCTTTGACGTACTTGCCAGACGCGGTCACTCCGTAGGCGGGGTCGCCTGGACGCTTGCCGGTCGATTCAAAACCTGCGGTGTAGGCGGTGAGGTCGGCACTGAGCACATGTTTCACGGTGAGCCCTGGTTCGAGCAGTTTGCCTTCGAGGTTCGGGATCTGAATCTCTTGGTCGATTTTCAACAGGTTCGAATTTGGCAGTTCGTTAAGTTGGGCGAGCGTATCGGTCTTTGTATGGAAGGCGGCCGCGATCGTCGAGAGCGTGTCGCCTTTTTTCACTTTGTAGGTCAGGGTTTCCGGGATGGCCTGTTCGACTTTTTTCAATAAGTCGGTGCCGGAGCGGGCGATGATCGGCGGTGCGTTGTTCGGGATCGGGGGTCCGTAGACCAGACCGGTGCTAGCAAAGGTATGCGGAGCACCGAGCGGTGCGGATGTTTCATAGAGTGCATAGCTTGGAGCGGCGAACAGGGAGCAGAGCAAGAGCAGCGAAAAAACGAGTGCCAGTACGGTTTTCTTCATCGGTTTCAACCTCCTGATGGATACGTTTTCCTGACACTAGACTGGCCAGTTTTGG
The DNA here is from genome assembly GCF_003148565.1 of Tumebacillus permanentifrigoris. GTDB lineage: Bacteria > Bacillota > Bacilli > Tumebacillales > Tumebacillaceae > Tumebacillus > Tumebacillus permanentifrigoris. The sequence goes on along the minus strand of NZ_QGGL01000012.1, from coordinate 82,146 downwards.
AAGACTCTAAACCTATCAGCGGCGAAATTGTCTGAAGTCAAAAAAAAAGTGCATCGAAAGAGAATTTTTCGAATATCGCAGGAGGATATTTTAAAGCGACGAAGAATATGATGTATCAAGACTTTAGACTGAACAGTCAATGTTGGAGTTCCGCTCATACTTTATGTATATCGTGACTCGACCGAACGTTCGGTTGGGGAAGCAGAGAGAGGACCATTGAAGGAGGTCACGGACACATGGAACGCAAGATTCGCAAAGTCGCGGTGCTCGGCGCCGGCGTCATGGGTGCTGGTATTGCCGCACACCTCGCCAACGTAGGGGTGAAATCCCTGCTGCTCGACATCGTGCCCAAAGATCCGGAGCAAGACCGCAACTTGTTTGCCAAGCGCGGTCGCGACGGTCTGTTGAAGCAAAAACCGGCTGCACTTTACACGGCCGAAGGAATCAACCTGATCGAAGTCGGAAACTTCGAAGACGATCTGCATCGTCTGCAAGAGTGCGACTGGGTCATCGAGGTTGTGGTTGAGAACCTCGCCGTCAAACGTCAAGTCTATGAAAAAATCGAAGCTGCGGTTCGCCCAGGCACAATCGTTTCTTCTAATACATCGGGTATGTCGATCGCTGCGATGCAAGAAGGCCGCGGCGACTCGTTCCGCAAGCACTTCCTCGGCACGCACTTCTTCAACCCGCCGCGCTATATGAAATTGCTCGAGATCATCCCAGGCCCGGAAACGGACCCGGCTGTGGTCGAGTTCATGGCAAACTTTGCAGAGAAGCGACTCGGCAAAGGCGTCGTGTTCGCCAAGGACACCGTCAACTTTATCGCCAACCGCATCGGCACCTACGGCTTGATGATCAGCGCTCAAGAGATGGTCAAGCAAGGTCTGGGCGTTGATGAAGTCGACGCACTGACCGGCCCGGTGATCGGCCGTCCGAAGTCCGCGACGTTCCGCACGCTCGACATCGTCGGTCTCGACACCTTCGTGCACGTTGCGAACAACGTTCACGACTCCGTGAGCGATGAACATGAGAAGGCGACCTTCGTCATCCCGGAGTTCCTGCAAAAAATGGTCGAAAACGGCTGGATCGGGGAAAAAGTCAAAAAAGGCTTCTTCCAAAAAATCGGCAAGGACATCCACGCGCTGGATTATGCCACGATGGAATACCGTCCGCGTACCAAGATCAAGTCGGCATCGCTTGAGATGGCGAAGCAACAAAAGTCGCTGAAGGAAAAACTGCGCGTCCTGGTCTACGGCCAAGACAAAGCTTCGCAATTCCTCTGGAACGTCATGAAGCGCACCTTGCTCTATAGCGCAGAGCACGCGTCTGAGATCGCGGACGACATCGTCAACATCGACCGCGCGATGAAGTGGGGCTTCAACTGGCAGACCGGCCCGTTCGAAACCTGGGACCTGATCGGCGTCGAGAAATCGGTCGCACGCATGGAAGCAGAGGGCGAAACCATCCCGGCATGGGTCAAAGACCTGCTGGCTTCTGGCAAGTCGTCCTTCTATGAATCTGAGTTGGGTGCCAAATCCTTCTACACCCTCTCCGGCGAGTTCAAAGGCCTGGAGGAGAAAAAGGAAAACATCTCGCTGGCAGCATTGAAGGAACAAGGCCGTGTGATCAAGAAAAACTCGGGCGCTTCGCTGATCGACCTCGGTGACGGTGTGGCAGCTCTCGAATTCCACTCCCCGAACCAAGCGATCGGTGGCGACATCGTCGCGATGATGCACTACGCAGCACAGGAAGTTTCGCAGAACTACAAGGGTCTCGTCATCGGGAACCAAGCGAACAACTTCTGCGTGGGCGCGAACTTGATGATGATCCTGATGGCAGCACAAGACGATGATTGGGATGAACTCGACCTCACCATCCGTCAGTTCCAAAATGCAACGATGGCACTCAAATACATGGATCGACCGGTGGTCGCAGCTCCGTTTGCGATGACGCTTGGCGGCGGCGCGGAAGTTTGCTTCCCGGCTGACAAGATCGTCGGCGCAGCTGAATCCTACTTTGGCCTCGTCGAAGTTGGCGTCGGTTTGCTCCCTGGCGGCGGCGGGAACAAGGAAATTCTGCTGCGCAACATCGAGAACGTGCCGGAGGGTATCGATCTCCAACCGTATGTCACCCGTGCGTTCGAAACGATCGCAACGGCGAAAGTTTCCACCTCGTTCCGCGACGGTCAGAAACTGGGTTACTTCCGTCAGTCTGATGAGATGACGGTCAACCAAGACTTCCTGCTCCACGATGCCAAGCAATCGGTGTTGGCGATGGCGGAGAACTACGTCGCTCCGACTCCGAAGCGCATCAAAGTCGTTGGCGAAAACGGATACGCGCTGCTCAAACTCGGCGCGCAAACCATGAAGCTCTCCGGCTATGCGTCCGACCATGATGTCAAAATCGCATCGAAAGTCGCAAACGTCCTCTGTGGCGGTCAAGTGATCGGCGGCTCGGTGGTCAGCGAACAATACCTGCTCGACCTCGAACGCGAAGCATTCCTCTCGCTGTGCGGCGAACCGCTGTCCCAGCAACGGATGCAATTCATGCTGACGAAAGGCAAACCGCTCCGCAACTAGTTGTCGGGTGCGAATGAAGGAGGTACTGAACCATGCGTGAAGCAGTGATCGTATCAGCTGTCCGCACAGCTGTAGGTCGTTCCCATAAAGGCTCCCTGCGCCACTCCCGTCCAGAAGATCTGGGCGGCCTGGTGGTGCGCGAAGCACTCAACCGCGTACCGGAACTCGACCCGCGTGAAGTCGAGGACGTCATCATCGGGTGCGCAATCCCAGAAGGTGAACAAGGCATGAACCTCGGCCGCATCGTGGCGATGCGAGCTGGGCTCCCGACCAACGTGTCGGGGATGACCGTTAACCGTTTCTGCTCCTCCGGTCTGCAAACGGTCGCACTCGCGGCCCAAGCGATCATCACCGGCCAAGCAGATGTCATGATCGCCGGCGGCGTTGAATCGATGTCGATGGTGCCGATGGTCGGCAACAAACTCGCTCCGAACCCGTGGTTGGTCGACAACCTGCCGGAAATCTACATGGGCATGGGCCACACCGCTGAGCAAGTTGCACAGCGTTTTGGCGTCACCCGTGAGATGCAAGACGCATTTGCGGTTCGCTCGCATGAGCGTGCAGCCGCTGCGATCGCATCGGGCAAGTTCAAGGACGAGATCGTTCCGGTTCCGGTGAAGTTCCAAACCGTAGACCCGACTGGCAAAGTGAAAGTCACCGAGTACCTGTTCGACACCGATGAAGGTGTGCGCGTGGGTACTGACATGGCTGGGCTTGGCAAATTGCGCCCGGCGTTCCATGTCAAAGGCTCTGTCACGGCGGGGAATTCCTCGCAAACGTCTGACGGCGCAGCAGCTGTCGTGATCATGTCTGCTGAAAAAGCGGCTGAACTCGGCATCAAACCGCTCGCCAAGTTCCTGTCGTTCGCTATCGGTGGCGTCGATCCGGACATCATGGGCGTCGGCCCGGTCGTTGCGATTCCGAAAGCGTTGCAAAAAGCCGGCCTGACGGTCGACGATATCGATCTGTTCGAAGTCAACGAAGCGTTCGCTTCGCAAGCGTTCCACGTCGTGCGTGAACTTGGCCTCGATGAAGAGAAAGTCAATGTCAACGGTGGTGCGATCGCGCTGGGTCACCCGCTCGGCTGCACTGGTTCCAAGCTCACTGTCCAGATCATCAACGAACTGCGTCGTCGCAATGGCAAGTACGGTGTCGTGTCGATGTGCATCGGCGGCGGCATGGGTGCGGCTGGCGTGTTCGAACTCTTGAACTAAACCCAACTTGAGGAGGCAACTACCCATGAGCGAATTGCAAACCAAAAAACGCGGCGGAGCTTTCCTGATCGAAAAGACCTCTCCGTCCGAAGTCTTCACCCCGGAAGACTTCAACAAGGAACAACTGATGATCGCAAAAACCACGGCTGACTTTGTCAAAGGCGAAGTTGAACCGCGTCGTGAAGAGATCGAAAAGCTCGACCTCGAACTGACGATGGAACTGTTGAAGCAAGCGGGGGACCTCGGTCTGCTGGCAGCTGACGTTCCGGAAGACTACGAAGGTCTGGGCCTCGACAAGATCTCTTCGACCCTGATCACCGAAAACTTCACCCGTGCGGGCTCCTTCGGCCTGTCCCACGGTGCGCACGTCGGGATCGGCACCCTGCCGATCGTCTACTTCGGCAACGAAGACCAAAAAAGCCGCTACCTGCCGGACCTCGCATCCGGTGCGAAATTCGCAGCGTACTGCCTGACCGAGCCGGGCTCCGGCTCCGACGCACTCGGCGCGAAAACCACCGCAGTTCTGAACGCGGAAGGCACCCACTACGTGCTGAACGGCACCAAGCAGTTCATCACCAACGCGGGCTTCGCTGACGTGTTCGTCGTATACGCAAAAGTCGATGGCGACAAGTTCACCGCGTTCATCGTGGAAAAAGAGTTCGCTGGCGTTTCCACCGGCCCGGAAGAGAAGAAGATGGGGATCAAAGGCTCCTCGACCCGTCCGCTGATCCTCGAAGATGTTGCGGTTCCGGTTGAGAACCTGCTCTACGAAGTAGGCAAAGGCCACCACATCGCCTTCAACATCCTGAACATCGGCCGTTACAAGCTGGCAGCAGGTTGTGTCGGCTCCAACAAGCTGGCGATTGAGTACTCCGTCAAGTACGCAAACCAACGCAAGCAGTTCAACAAAGTGATCTCCTCCTTCCCGTTGCTGCGCGAAAAGTTCGCTGACATGAACATCGCAGCGTATGCAACCGAGTCGATGATCTACCGCATCGGCGGCATGATCGAAGCAGGTCTGGCTGACGTCGACACCTCCAAAGGTACCGACGTGACCGCAGCGATTGCAGAATACGCAATCGAGTGCTCGATCTCCAAAGTCTTCGCTTCCGAAGCGTTCGACTATGTTGTTGACGAAGGCGTGCAAGTTCACGGCGGCTACGGCTTCATCAACGAGTATCCGATCGAGCAGATGTACCGTGACTCCCGCATCAACCGCATCTTCGAAGGCACCAACGAAGTCAACCGTCTGTTGATCCCGGGCACCCTCGTCAAGAAAGCGATGAAGGGCGAAATCGGCCTGCTGCAAGCGGCACAAGCGCTGCAATCCGAGCTGATGATGATGATGCCGTCGCAAGTAGACGAAGACACCCCGTTGGCTGTCGAGGAAGACCTGCTCGAACGCGCGAAAAAAGTCTTCCTGATGGTCGCTGGCTATGGCGTACAGAAGTACCAACTGAAACTTGAGCAAGAGCAAGAAGTGCTCGCAAACGTTGCAGACCTGATCATCGAAATCTTCGTGGCGGAGTCCTGCCTCCTGCGCGCACAAAAGCAAATCGAGAAAGACGGCGTGGAAAAAGCGAAGCACAAGATCGCGATGACCCAAGTCTTCGTCAACGAATCCTTTGGTCGCATCGAAGCGATTGCCAAGGAAACCTTGGCAGCGATGGAAGAGGGCGACGTTCTGAAAACCCAACTCTCCGTCCTCAAAAAGCTCGTTCGCTCCACCCCGATCAACGCAGTGAAAATCAAGCGTGAACTCGCATCCCACATCGTGGACCAAGAGTCTTACGTCTGCTAATCGCACCAAACCAAGCCGCTCCCCTCACGCGAGGGAAGCGGCTTTTTTAGGCAGGAAAAAACTGTGCGCTTCGGGCCTGTCAAAAAAACAGGAATTTCGTGTCCCGTGTCGAACCTATTCGACCAAGAACTGATTTTCTGGGGGGTGTTCGTCCCATGAGTCTAACTACGATCGGATTGATTGGCCTCGGGGCTCTCGCAGTGCTCTCGATGGTCATGATGATCGGGAACGTGTTGAGCAAGGGCAAGTACGGCGGGGCGTGGGCCGCTTTTGGCGGAGCCTGTGTGCTGCTGGCGGGCGCGATGCTCGTCCTGTCTGCGTTCATGCCAACGGCAACCGCCGAGGCGGAGAGCGCGAAATCCAAACCGACCTCGACCGACACGGCGGTTACGCCGGGTGAAACCACAACCCCGACGCCAACCACCGCTGTCAAGACGGCGGGCATCGGGGAGTTCAAAAACGGTGTACAAGCCGACCAAGATCTGACCTTCCTCGCGAACGTTCTCGAAGCATTGAAGGACGGCAAGCCGATCCCGAGCGAATACCTCGCGAAGTTGCCAGACGGCGGTCAGCAGATCGCCATGCAACAGGCTGCATCCGGTCAATCGCAGGGTGTGTCCAAGCCGCTGACCACCCAACTCGTCACCATCGCCCGCGACCAAGGCAAGACCTCGCCGCGCGCCACTTCTTCCAACTATGTCCCGCAGTCGCAGACCAGTGCGGGGAGCGAAACCAAGCCTAGCCCATCGAACGGCGGAGGTAGCAACAGCACGACAACACAACCGTCGTCGCCTGTGCAACAGACCCCGACGCCGGTTCCACAGACCCCACCGGTCCAGCAGACACCACCCGTTCAGCAAACTCCGCCGGCACAACAACCGCCTGCCAAGGGCACGCTGATCGATGGAGGGCTGCTCAAGTCGGTGCTCGGTGCGAGCAAAGCGCAAGTGCAAAACTTCTTCCGCTACAACCAAAGCCTCGGCACAGATGGCAATACGCTGTCTTACCTGCGCGGATCGATGGCGGTTGACGTGACGCTCAGCGGCGACACCGCGACGAAAGTTACGATGCGCTTCGATCGTTTCAACCCGTCGGGTCAAGACCGCAACTACTACGAGACCTACATGATGGGCATGGCGGGCATGAGCGAAGCCTCGCCGAGTTCGCGCAACGGCCTGACCAGCACGTGGACGAACATCTATGCAGGTGCCTACAACATCGTGTTCAATATCGACCTCGCCAGCAACTCCGGCCGCATTGAGGCCAGTCGCTGAGGAAGTCCCGGAAAAGCCCCTCTGTCGCTTGCGACCCGAGGGGCTTTTTGTCTGGCAGACAGGAATCTTCCCGTTGCATCAAGAAATAGAAGATTCAGAGTTTCATAGCGATTTGCAGGAGGAGGACAGCGATGATCTTCAACGAGCGCATGGAAACGATGGAACATAAGCGCTTACAGGAACTGCAGCTGGAACGGTTGCAGGCGACGGTCAAGCGTGTGGTGGAACGAGTGCCTTTTTACGAGGCGGCGTTCGCTGCGGCGGGCGTGGCTCCGAATGATATCCGCAGCTTGGACGATGTGGCCAAGCTGCCTTTTACCGTCAAAAAAGACCTCCGGGATCAGTACCCGTTCGGTCTGTTCGCCTGTGACCGCGCTGAAGTGGCGCGCATCCACGGCTCCTCAGGCACCAAAGGCAAGCCGACGGTGGTCGGATACACCAAGCAGGACTTGGCGAACTGGGCGGAGATCGTCGCTCGAGCGATCTGCCTCGCGGGGGGACGACCGGGTGATCTATTCCACAACGCCTATGGCTATGGTCTGTTCACAGGCGGTCTCGGACTGCACGCAGGAGCCGAGGTGATGGGGGCGACCGTCGTGCCGGTTTCCGGCGGTCAGACGGCGCGTCAGATTACGCTGATTCAAGACTTCGAGCCGCGTGGGATCTCCTGCACACCCTCTTATGCACTGAACATCGCCGAGGAGATGGTGCGCCAAGGTCTCGACCCGAGCGCGACCACACTTCAGTACGGAATCTTCGGTGCAGAACCGTGGACGGAAGAGATGCGACAAACGTTGGAGCGCGTCTGGGGATTGAAGGCGATCGACATCTATGGACTCAGCGAAGTGATGGGCCCTGGGGTCGCCTGTGAGTGCTGTGAGGAGCAGAACGGTCTGCACATAGCCGAGGATCACTTCTATGCAGAAATCATCGACCCAGAGACGCTGGAGCCCCTCCCAGAGGGGGAGTTTGGTGAATTGGTGTTCACATCGTTGACCAAGCAAGCGCTTCCCGTGATCCGCTACCGCACCGGCGACATCTCCGCGCTGACGTCCAAGCCGTGCTCCTGTGGGCGCACGATGCGCCGGATGACGCGGATCAAGGGGCGTATCGACGACATGTTGATCATCCGTGGGGTGAACGTGTTCCCCAGCGAGATGGAAGCCGTGTTGCTCACCGTGCCGGAACTGGCTCCCCACTACCAAGTTGTGCTCTCCCGTGATGGGGCGCTCGATTCAGTGGAACTGCAAGTCGAAATGCAGAGCGAGCCTGCTTCCTGCTCGGAAGCGGAGTTGACGAACCGCGTAGGACATCTGCTCAAGGAAGCGCTCGGGGTTTCCATCGGGCTGAAAGTACATCCTCCTCAGACGATTGCTCGCAGCGAGGGCAAGGCGGTTCGCATCGTTGATAGGAGACAGTAACTTCCTATTATAAGTAGCAAGGAGCCGAATGGATTGGCTCCTTTTTTCATGTGTGTGGTCGGTGTGGTATCATAGAGCACATGGAACTTGAAAAAATTCTGCTGTTCAAAATTCGCAGCCGTGTCGGTCGTTGGTGGCTGCTCGATCGTTTGATGGCGCATGTTGCGCTCCGAGGTCCGCTCTGGATGTTTGTCGTGATGGGATGGGTGTTCTGGATCGGCGGAGCAGGCGGTAAACTCACTGTGGTGCAAGCGATTGCAGCGGCGGTGTTGACGCGCGGACTCAACGAATTGATCGGTCGCGTCCGTCACCGGGATCGTCCCTTTGTGCGAGAGAACTTCGTGCCGTTGATCCAACACCGCCCGAGCTTCTCCTTTCCAAGCAACCACAGCGCCTGTGGATTCGCGCTCGCTGTCGCCGTGTTCTGTGGGGCACCCGCGTATGGGGTGCTGATGTTGCTCATCGCGGGTTGGATGGCCTACGCCCGGCTCTACGTCGGTGTTCACTACCCACTCGACGTGCTCGCTGGAGCACTGATCGGTTCACTTGTCGCCTGGCTGCTTCACCTGCTCATCTAAAAAAACCAACGTCCTCAACAACGGGGACGTTGGCTTTTTTATAAGTGTGTGAAGTAGTACAGGAACAGGCCGAACACTTGCAGAATCCCGAACAGCAATTCCAGCAGTGCGGTCAGTCCGAATGCCATGTTCAACTCGACAGGTTCGGTCGTCGGACGCACCGTGCGGATGATGCGAATCGCCAACGGGATCGTCAGCAACGGGAGCAGGGAAAGCGCTGGCATCACGTCCATCACCCAGAGCAGCAGCGGGATCACATAGGCGAACAGCAACAGCAGGTAAAACAGCCGATTGGCGGGGCGCTGGGGCAGGGTCGAGGCGAGGGTGCGTTTGCCGATCATCCGGTCATGGCGGATGTCGCGCAGGTTATGTACGTGTGTGACTGCCATCGCCAACAACCCATACGGAACCCCGGAGAGCAACACATAGGCATAGGCGATCTTGACCATCGCGTAATAGGTGCCCAACGTCACCAACGGCCCACTGAGCAGGAACATCGTCACTTCACCGAGCGCGTGATAGGACAGCGCCAACCGCGTGGCGGAGTAGAGGATGCTGCCGAGTACGCCAACGATCCCCAATACGAGGACCACCCAACCCCCGACCGAGACCAGATAGCCGCCGAGCAACAGCGCGAGGATGTAGCAAACCCACGCACCCGCGTACAGTTGATGTGGGAGCAGCCACCCTTTATGCAAAACGCCGACGGAGACGCCGTGCGCGTCGGCGCCTTTGAGATCGTCGTAGTATTCGTTGAGCAAGTTGCTGCCCGCTTGGATCAGCATCACCGCGATCATCGTCAGCAGAAATGTCCAGCCGTCAAAGCCACGGTCGAGCAGCGCCAGTCCACCGCCGAGCAGAACGGGAAGGATCGCCGCGATCAGCGAGGGTGCGCGCACGGCCCGCACCCATTTTTGAAACAGAGATGGGTATTTGGTTGTCTGGGATGCAGGCATCGATGTTGTTCCTTTCGTGGGCATTCCTACGCGTGCAACTGCTGGTTCTGGCGGATGGTGTCCACCTCTTCTAAGTACGCGCGAATGTCTTGCTCGCGGTAGACATGGAAGGTGTCGATCTGCTCAGCTATGCGATGCGCTTCTTCGGTGGTCAGGTGCAGGTAGATCTGGTGGTAGGTGACGGGCGGCTTCGATTGCAACTGCACGACTGCGCGCGAGATCTCCAGGATTACGCGTTGATCGGAGGTGTAGTTGCGCCAACGCAAGTCGTGTGGCATGACCACCACGTTCGAAGGAGGTTCGTACTCTCTGTCCCGGAACAGGATCTTGGCGAGGAAAAACCCGATGAACATCAAAAGCGGCAGCCCAACCAACAACAGCCAATATCCGTCGTCCAACCACGGCGTGTCATAGACGATCCACATGTTCATTCACCCCATACGTTCATTCAGATCTCTCAAGTCCTACTATACTATGAGATTCCAACGATTCACAATATCACACCGCGTTGTTCCAACGTTTTCCTCGCATCTCGCGTTCCTGCCACGCATAGAATCGAGATGTGAGACCTCGATATCCGGCGCAAATCGCACCTATTCACGGGTATCATGCAGATATTCACTAAAATCAACCGATACGGCAGGTGAAGGCTCAAAATATTTCGTGTACTATGAATCCATAAAAGATTCTGAACTTTTACACCTGTGTAACAGATACTGGGAGTACATGTTCAGAACAAAAGAAACAGGATTGACCAAGAAAAAGGGGGATTTATTCGATGATGATGGGCAAGAAATTTATCGCCGTAACGGCGGCGCTGACCTTGACGACGGTTGGTCTGGCAGGTTGTTCGAAATCGACCAGCAGTGAGGGCGGTAGCGGCGACACGATTAAGGTCGGTACCAACTTGGAGCTGACCGGCGCGGTCGCAGCATTTGGTCAATCTCAGCTCAACGGCATCAACCTCGCTGTCGAGGAGATCAACAAAGCTGGCGGCATCAACGGCAAGAAGCTCGAAGTGATCTCGGCGGACAACGCTTCTAAAAAGGAAGAATCCACCCGCACCGCAACCAAATTGATCACCCAAGACAAAGTCGACGTGCTGCTCGGCGCGGCGATCTCGGGCGACACCTTCGCAGCGGTTGAAGTTGCGAACAACAAAAAAGTTCCGATGCTGACCCCGTCGGCGACGAACGACAGCATCACCTTCGATGCGAAGAAAAGCAAACTCAACGAATACGTATTCCGCGCTTGCTTCATCGACTCCTTCCAAGGGAAAGTCATGGCGGACTTCTCCGCGAAAAACCTGAAGGCGAAGAACGCGGTTGTTTATATCGACAACTCTTCCGACTACTCCAAAGGTCTGGCGAAATCCTTCACCTCGACCTTCACGGCTGGCGGCGGCAAAGTTGTTGCAGAAGAATCCTACCAAACCAAGGACACCGACTTCAAAGCGGTCCTGACCCGCATCAAAACCTTGAACCCGGAAGTTATCTTCGTTCCAGGCTACTACGAAGAAGTTGGCAAAATCATCAAGCAAGCTCGTGAGATGGGCATCAAAGTTCCGATGATGGGTGGCGACGGCTGGGATGCACCGGAACTCGCACAGATCGCAGGCGCTGAAAACCTCAACAACACCTTCATCTCCAACCACTACTCTTCGGAAGACAAAGATCCGAAAGTTGTGAAGTTCATCGATAACTTCAAGTCCAAGTACAACTCCGTGCCGGATGCGATGGCAGTCCTCGGCTACGACGGGATGTACATGATGGCAGACGCGATCAAACGCGCAGGCTCCACCGATAAGGAAAAAATCAAAGACGCACTCGCTAACACCAAAGATTTCGAAGGTGTAACCGGCAAAATCGCACTCGATAAAAACCACGACCCGGTAAAAGCAGCAGTTGTCCTCGAATACAAGGACGGCAAGCAAACTTTCAATACCAAAGTCCAGCCGTAGGTTGAGCATTTTGGGGGGAGCCGGTGTTCAACCATCGCTCTCCCTTTTTTACATGAATTGAAACGAAATGAGGTGTCGTTCTCTTGACATTCGATTATATCGTCCAACAGCTCATCAACGGGATTTCGATTGGCTCGATCTACGCATTGATCGCACTCGGGTATACGATGGTCTACGGGATCATCAAGCTGATCAATTTCGCACACGGGGATGTGTTCTTCGTCGGTGCGTACACGGGGTATTTTGCAGCCAAGGCTGGACTCGGTCTGATCCTCTCGCTCGTGCTCGCGATGGTGGTTTGCGGGGTGCTCGGCGTGATTATCGAACGTCTGGCGTACAAGCCCTTGCGCAACGCAGCGCGCATCGTCATCCTGATCACGGCGATCGGCGTGTCGTTCCTGCTGGAAAACCTCGGCATCACCTTCCTCGGCCCGCAAGCGCAAGGCTTCCCGGAGATTGTGAAAAAAACCGACTTCACGCTGTTTGGCGGCGTGGTCATCGATTCAATCCAGATCATCGTCCTCGTCGTCACCGTCATCCTGATGGCCGTTCTGCAGTATATCGTCCATCGCACGAAAATCGGCAAAGCGATGCGCGCAGTCTCTTACGATATGGAAGCCGCTCGTCTGATGGGCATCAACGTCGACAGCACGATCTCGGCTACGTTTGCGATCGGCTCCGCATTGGCGGGGGCAGCAGGCGTTGTGTTCGCGGTCATGTATCCGTCGGTTGACCCCTTGATGGGCATCATTCCGGGCCTGAAAGCATTTATCGCAGCCGTGCTCGGCGGCATCGGGATCATCCCAGGCGCACTGGTCGGCGGTCTGTTGCTCGGCGTCGTCGAAACGGGCGTACAATCGATCCCGGGCATGTCCCTGTGGCGTGATGGCGTGGCATTCGGCATCCTGATCCTGATCCTCATCTTCAAGCCGACCGGTCTGTTCGGCAAAAACGTCCGCGAGAAAGTGTAGGTGGAGACTCATGAACAAGCGGTTTTTCCTCGGAGTTGCAATCAGCCTTGTGTTCTATGGGGTGATCCAAGCACTGATCACGGGCGAAGTCCTCAATGACTCGTATGTCGACACCCTCGTGATCATGGGGGTTAACATCATCTTGGCGGTTTCGTTGAACCTGATCAACGGTTTTACCGGTCAGTTTTCGATTGGACATGCTGGTTTCATGTCGATCGGGGCGTATGTCTCGGCGATTCTGACTACCAACGAAGGCTATTCGTTCCCGCTCGCTTTGCTCTGTGGCTGTCTGGCTGCAGCGGTCGCCGGTCTGATCATCGGCCTCCCGACCCTGCGCCTCAAAGGTGACTACCTCGCGATTGCGACGCTCGGCTTCGGTGAGATCATCCGCATCGTGTGGCTGAACAACGACTACGTCGGCGGCGCATCTGGCCTCAATGGCATCGAGCGCGTCACCGACTGGACGTGGACGTTCTTCCTCGTCCTGATCACAGTCGTCGTGATTCAAAACATCGTCAAGTCCTCGCATGGCCGCGCTCTGATCGCGATTCGTGAAAACGAGATCGCAGCGGAATCGATGGGCGTCAACGTGACCCGTTACAAAGTCATCGCCTTCGTCGTCGGTGCGTTCTTCGCGGGCATGGCGGGTGCGATCTCCGCGCATTACTTCTACGGGATCGCGCCGAACAGCTTCAACTTCATGAAGTCCTTTGAGATCCTCGTCTTCGTCGTGCTCGGCGGTCTCGGCAGCACCACCGGCGTCATCGTCGGTACGATCCTGCTGACCTTGCTGTTCACGTACCTGCAAGACTTCCCGGAAGTCCGGATGATCATCTACTCCTTGATCTTGATCTTGACGATGATCTTCCGCCCGAAAGGTCTGCTCGGCAGCGTCGACGTATCGAAGTTCTTCACGAAGAAAGGGGGAGCGTCCAAAGATGGCGGCACAACAACAACTCCTTAAAGTCGAGAACGTGTCCCGCGTGTTTGGGGGCTTGAAGGCGGTCTCCGATGTGAACTTGGAGATCGCAGATGGAGAACTGGTCGGACTGATCGGGCCAAACGGTGCCGGCAAGACGACGCTGTTCAACCTCCTGACCGGTGTGTACGAACCGTCGGAAGGCAATATCGCCTTCAACGGAACGCGTGTCAACGGTTTGAAGCCGTACCAGATCACCAAGCGCGGTGCGGCGCGTACCTTCCAGAACATCCGGCTGTTCAGCGACATGACCGTCCTCGAAAACGTCATGGTCGCCTACCACATGCACGCTACGCACGGCCTGTTCTCCTCGATCCTGCGCTTGCCGACCCATTTCAAAGGCGAAGCGGATATGAAGGTGAAGGCGTTGGAATTCCTGAAGATCTTCAAACTGGAAGGCAAAGCCGACGAGGTGGCAAAAAACCTCCCGTATGGCGAGCAGCGCCGTCTGGAGATCGCTCGCGCACTGGCTGCCAAGCCGAAGTTGCTCCTGCTCGACGAGCCAGCGGCGGGGATGAACCCGCAGGAGACGACCGATCTGATGAACTTGATCCGCTGGATTCGCGATGAATTCAAGATCACGATCCTCCTGATCGAACACGACATGGGCTTGGTCATGGGTGTGTGTGAGCGCATCTACGTGCTCGACCGCGGTCAGATGATCGCCTCCGGAACCCCGGAACAGATTCGTGCCAACCAGAAAGTCATCGAAGCCTATCTGGGCCAGGAGGTGTAGCCCGATGTTAGCAGTCAAGGATATCAATGTGTTTTACGGCGCGATCCATGCGCTCAAAGGGGTCTCCCTCGACGTCAAGGAGGGCGAGATCGTCACGATGATCGGCGCCAACGGCGCGGGCAAGTCGACGATCCTGAAAACCCTCTCCGGCCTCTTGAAGCCGCAGTCCGGTTCCATCGAATTCTTGGACAAACCGATTCATGGCAAAGTGGCACAGGACATCGTCAAGCGCGGCTTGGTGCATTGTCCGGAAGGCCGCCGCGTGTTCGCGAACATGTCGGTCGAGGAAAACCTCGAACTGGGTGCCTTCCTGCGCAAGGACAAAAAGGGCATCGCTGACGACATGGCAAGCGTCTACAAACGCTTCCCGCGGATGCTGGAGCGTTCCAAGCAGCTTGCAGGGACACTCTCCGGCGGTGAGCAACAGATGCTGGCGATGGGCCGTGCGCTGATGGCGCGCCCGAAGCTGCTCCTGCTCGATGAACCGTCGATGGGTCTCGCACCGCTACTCGTCCGCGAGATCTTCAACATCATCCAAGAGATCAACCAGACGGGCACCACCGTGTTGTTGGTTGAGCAAAATGCGAACATGGCGCTCTCGATTGCACACCGTGCGTATGTCATCGAGACCGGCAAGATCGTGCTCACCGGTGCGGCAGAGGAATTGGCAAGCTCCGAAGAAATCAAAAAAGCATACTTGGGCGGCTAAGCCGTGCTCAGTTTTTTGAAAAAAGCTCTCTCCGCATGCGGGGGAGCTTTTTTTTCATAAATCATGGGTGGGGGCGCAACACTAGATCAGAAGTGGAACAAAAAGGTGGGAATGACATGTTGGACAATCAAGTGGTGATCGGTTTGGATATCGGCACCACCTCAACCAAAGCGGTCGTATTTGGCCCACGCGGACGCATCGTCGCAACACATGCAGTGGACTACCCGTTGTTGCAACCGCAACCGTCATGGGCAGAACAGGAACCCGATCAGATTCTGCACGCCGTGCTCGACAGCGTGAAACATGCGCTGTTGCAAGCCAACGCAAGCAGCCAAGATGTGCTGGGCATCGGGTTCAGCAGTGCCATGCACTCGTTGATCGTGCTCGACGCCGCGGGCAATCTCCTCACCCGCAGCATCATCTGGGCGGACAACCGCAGCGTCGATCAAGTGGATCGTTTGAAAAAAGACCTTGGCGGTCATGCGATCTACCAGCGCACCGGCACCCCGATGCACCCGATGCACCCGATGTACCCGATGTCGCCGCTGGCGAAGATCATGTGGATGCGCGAGGAAGCCCCGGACTTGTACCGACGGGCCGCCAAGTACCTCTCGATCAAGGAGTATGTGCTGTATCGTCTGTTCGGGCAATTTGTCGTCGATTACTCGATCGCCTCGGCAACCGGGCTGTTCAACCTCGAACGGCTGCAATGGGATGAGGAAGCACTGCGGCTGTTGGGCATCTCGCCCGAACAGCTCTCCACGCCGGTGCCGACGACGCACGTGTTGACAGGGATCAAACCGGAGCTCGCCACACAGATGGGGGTGCGGGCTGATCTGCCCTTGATCATCGGCGCTAGTGACGGTGTGCTCGCCAACCTCGGCGTCGGGGCGATTGAAGCGGGTGAAGTCGCGGTGACGATCGGCACCAGCGGGGCGATCCGCACGGTGGTGGAGCGCCCGCTGACCGACGAACGCGGGCGAACGTTCTGTTATGCGCTGACGGACAAGCATTGGGTGATCGGCGGGCCGACCAACAACGGGGGGATCATGCTGCGCTGGTTGCGCGATGAGTTTGCCGCCCCTGAGATCGAGGTGTCCAAGCGGTTGGGTATGGACACGTATGACTTGATGATCAAGTACGCGGAGGGAGTTCCAGCAGGCGCGGAGGGATTGCTTTTTCTCCCGTTCCTGTCTGGAGAGCGTGCGCCGTATTGGAACGCCAACGCACGCGGTATGTTTTTTGGGCTGTCGTTGCACCACAAGCGCGAGCACTTCATCCGGGCAGTGCTCGAAGGCGTGATCCTCAGCGTGTTCTCCGTCGGCGTTGCTCTGCGCGACCTGGCAGGTCCGGCGACAGACATCCGCGCCTCGGGTGGATTCGCCCGCTCGCCACAGTGGCGGCAGATCCTCTGTGATGTGCTGGGGCGGGAAGTGCTGGTGCCGGAGAGCCACGAAGCGTCAGCGCTCGGTGCGGCGATGCTGGCGTTGGTTGGGCTTGGGGAGATGGATGACCTCAGCGCCGTGAAGGACTGGATTCACATCCGCCACCGCCACGAGCCGAACCCACAGAACACGGAGACGTACCTGCAACTGTACTACCTCTACGAACGCCTCTATGAAAAAGTGGCGGAGGAGTTCGACATCATCGCCGAATTCCAACGGCACGGCCGCTTCGATATGGATAGGAGGAACTGATCATGCCGTTAGTCATCGTCGTAGTTGCTGTTATCTTGTTGCTCTTGATGATCACGTGGTGGAAACTCAATCCTTTCGTGGCGTTGATCATCGCCGCCGTCGGAGTTGGGATCGCCAGCGGGATGCGACCGACCGACATCGTGCTCTCGATCAAGGACGGGATGGGCGGAACGCTCAGTTTGCTGGCGCTCGTCTTGCCGCTGGGGACGATGCTGGGCAAGATGATGGCAGAGTCTGGCGGAGCGGAACGCATCGCCAATACGTTAATCCAGCGCTTCGGTCAGAAAAACGTGCATTGGGCGATGATGGTTGTCGCGTTTCTGGTCGGGATTCCAGTGTTTTTCCAAGTCGGGTTCGTTCTGTTGGTGCCGTTGGTGTTTACGATTGCGAAGGAGACAGGCATCTCGCTGGTCAAAATCGGCATCCCGTTGGTGGCGGGGCTCTCCACCGTACACGGTCTGGTTCCGCCGCACCCTGCGCCGATGACGGCGATCGGCTTGTACCAAGCGAACGTGGGGCGAACGATCATCTACTCGCTGATCGTCGGCATCCCGACGGCGATCATCTCAGGGCCGCTCTACGGCGGGCGGGGCGTTCAACAAAGTTTTGCAAAACTCTGGGGTCGGCAAGTACATCGCGGAACTCGCGTCGAACTCCAGCCTCTCGCCGCTGTTGTTGGCGTGGATGATCGCCGCGTTGATCCGCGTCGCCACCGGCTCGGCAACCGTCGCGATGCTGACCGCTGCCGGGATCGTCGCCCCGATAGCGGCCACGATGACGGGCGTGAACATCGAACTGCTCGTGTTGGCGACAGGTGCAGGCTCGCTGATCCTCTCGCACGTCAACGACTCGGGATTCTGGATGATCAAGGAATACTTCGGCATGACCGTGAAGGAGACGTTGCTCACGTGGACGGAGATGGAGACGATCCTCTCCCTCGTGGCGTTGGTGCTGATTCTGCTGCTCGACCTCGTGGTTTGAGTCAAAAACACCCCTCCCGTGCGCGGAGTGGGGTGTTTTTTTTGATGAGCAAGGATTGACAGAAAATTGAACAAACATTACATTGAATTTAATGAAGTGCATGTAAGGGAGTGTAGGAGCAATGGCAAAACAGACTGCATTGATCACCGGAGCCTCATCTGGGATCGGGGAAGAGTTCGCCCGCCGTTTGGCTGGGATGGGCATGGATTTGGTTTTGGTGGCACGCTCGCAGGCGAAGTTGGAGGAGATGGCGGCGACACTAAGCCA
Source organism: Tumebacillus permanentifrigoris (assembly GCF_003148565.1). Taxonomy (GTDB): domain Bacteria; phylum Bacillota; class Bacilli; order Tumebacillales; family Tumebacillaceae; genus Tumebacillus; species Tumebacillus permanentifrigoris. The sequence continues at coordinate 64,023 of NZ_QGGL01000012.1, read as the reverse complement.
AAAGCACGGGGTCAAGGCACATGTCGTGCTCGCCGATTTGAGTGCGGAACATGCGGCGAAGGAAGTGTACCGTCAGACGCAGGCGTTGGGCTTGCACATCGACTATCTGATCAACAACGCAGGCTTCGGGTCGAGCGGGGAGTTCGTACACAACGACGCGGACCAAGAGCATGAGCAAGTGATGGTCAACGTGACGACGGTGGTCGACATGATCCATGCGTACTTGCCGGCGATGGTCGCCAAGCAAAGCGGCGCGATCGTCAACGTCGCGTCCTTGGTCGCGTTCCAACCAGTGCCGAACATGGCCGTTTACGGGGCGACCAAAGCGTTCGTGCTCTCGCTGTCCGAAGCGCTGTGGGAGGAGAACCAAAAGTACGGTGTGAAAGTGCTCGGCCTGTGTCCAGGTGCGACGGCGACGAACTTCTTCGACGCTTCCGGGGCCCCGGCATTTGGCAAGCTGCGCACGCCACAGCAAGTGGTGTCCTCCGCATTGAAAGGCTTGGAACAGAACCGCAGCTTCGTGGTCGATGGCGCGCAGAACGCTTTCACCACCCAACTGCCGCGCCTCCTGCCGCGCAAGTTAGTCGCCAAGATGGCAGGCAACTTCGCGAAACACAAGGACTAAGTCTTGCAAAAAACGCCCCGGCCGCTTGCGGTTCGGGGCTTTTCGATATGCTATAATAGGAACACCTTGCCGAAAACGGAGTGAACCTGCATGAGCGACAACCAACAGAAACAAGTGACGGTGGAAGTCACAATGGAAAATGGACAGGTGCAGTTTGGCCAATCGCTGATGGTGGCGATGTGGGAGCAGACGCGCTTGGTGCCGTATCCGGTCCAAGACTTGTACGAATTTGCCTACAAAGGCCAGCGTCTCGGCATCGTGGACCTGCTGTGTCGTCTCGACGAATTGACCCCGGAACTGCGCGACGCAGGACCTGAGCAGATCATCGAGACGATCCTTGAACTGATCAATTCGGTCTACATCGGCGACGAATCCACGATGCTGATCGGACGTTGCATGGATCTGTATGCGATTGAACTGCAAGGCAGCAATTGTATCGTGTTCCGCACGATCATCATGGATACCAACAAGTCGGTCGAAGAGATGCTCGCGATCCGCGAACTTGGCCAAACCCTGTTCCCGGTTCCACAACCGGAATGAATCCGCACGGCTACCGCTTCATCGGCACGCCGCTGGATCTGACCGAAGGGGAAGCGTACCATCTGCGCAAATACTGGAAAAAGGGGCGGCAGGCGCGAGCGATCCTGCCGCTTGCCGCGTTTGAGGTAGATGTGGACGTCGCAGCGCTCCAAACGCTGGTGCAACTCGACTGCGCGCACTGTCATCTGGCACACGTCGCGTCCTGTTGCGAAGGAGGCTTTCCGTTTCCACCCGCCAAGGAGTTGTTGCCGATGCTGGACGAGCACCTCGATGGCATCGCCGCCTACCTCACACCAGAGCGGGTCCGCCACTTGCTGCAAAAGGGTCTGTACGAACGCCACTTGGAGACGGCCGGCCACCAGACGATCGGGACGTTTGCCGGGGATTGTACGTTTTGCCACGTCGAGGAGCAGGGTCCCGCCTGCATGGCACATCGCTATGCGGTGCAAGCGGGCCTCGCGCCCGAATCGGTCAAGCCGTTGTCCTGCTTGCTCTACCCGCTTGAACTGATCGAGTCGGAGGCGGATGGACGGACGTTGCTCACCGCCCTCACCGAACAGACCGCCGCGTTCTCTCGTTGGGGGGCTGACTATCGCCTCGACTTCATCTGCGCCAACCAAGACTTGCGCGCCACAGACGATGAGACTGACCAGAGTCCGAACATCCGTCGCAACCTGCCGGCCGATGTGTTTGCCCTCGAACGCTACCGACCCGCCTACGTGGAAGGGCAGGAGTTGCTGACCTCGCGCTACGGCGCTGACTTCTATAAGGAATTGGAAATTTTGATCCAAGGAGGACGGAGACTGTGAAACTGCTTAGTTTGGAGGCGCACCGTGGCGTCATGCGCGTGCGCGAGGTGTTGAAACGCTTCAACACCTTGGTCTATACCGGCGACCCCCTCGACGACATCGTGCTGATGGACCTCGAACTGGACGATCTGTATGAAAACAAGACGGTTGACGACGAGGAGTTCCGCGATTTGAAAATAGCCCTTCGCCGCGCATACCGCGAACTTGATACGGACGAGAATTGAAAAAATATTTGTTCATCTCACAATCAAGAAATATTCAAGATTGAAATTCCCGATTCTCCGATCTCTTCATCACCCTATCACGCCGAACATTGAATACATCAAGGCTGGTTTTACCTGAACAACGCGGTAAAGAGGAAAACCAGCTTTTTTCGATTGCATAAACTATGAATTTTTATGCAATTGATGTATAGTGATAATAATTCTAACTATTATGAAAATTCCCTCCCTAATTCCTTTTCTTAGCGGGCTATGATACACTCTAGCGTGAATAGGGGGAATTATTAAAATGAAAAAATTCACGAAACTCGCACTCGCAGCGATGCTCGTTATGACTGCTGTAGTTGGCGTCGGCTGCTCCAAAACCGATGACACCAAAACGAACACCGCTACCGAAACGAAGAAGGAAGATCCGGAAAAAATCAACCGTGCAGTCTTCGCTGCAGCGCTGATCGCGGATGAGAAAATGACTTCCCAATTCAGCAAAGCAGTAAAAGGGATCGACGATGCTGGCAAGGACACCGCCTACACCGCTCCGTCGAAAAAGCAAGAGGAGTCGTTGACTTTCCTCGATCCGTACTGGGGCAAGGATGCAGCAACCAAGGAGTACACGGCTGCCCTCGGCGATGCAACTCTGCTGGCAAAAGTGAACAAGGAAGCTGAAGCTCTGGTCAACAAAAACAACGCGGCTGCGAAGGATGAATCCAAGAAAACCAAATTCACCCCGCTCACCGCTGTTGCTGACCCGGCGAAACTCGGCAAAAACAACATCGCAGGCGCGAAAGCTCAATACGCGGATGTGAAAGTTGAATCCAAAGACAGCAAATACACGGTCACCTACAAAGGCCTGACCTACACCCTTGAGAAGTCCGGCAACACCTACAAAGTGGTTTCCAAGGAAGGCACTCTCACGAAATAACACGTAATCATACGATTACCCACTTACGGAGCGCAGACCCAATCGGTCTGCGCTCTTCTTGTTCTTGACGAACCCCTATCCTACCGAATACACTGAAATTGTTCGGAAAACCGAACGAGCGCTCGGTCGGGAGGTGACGACGATGTCGAAGGAAGCCAAACCAATTCCCTCACGCGTGTTAGACCCGCAGTTGGTCGAGGCACGGCGACTGCAGATCGTGCAGGCGGCGGTGGATCTTTTTGTGGAAAAAGGCTTTCACAAAACCACCACGCGCGAAATCGCCAAGGCGAGCGGAATTGGCATCGGGACGCTCTACGAATACCTACAGTCCAAGGAAGATGTGCTCTACTTGGTCTGCGCCTACATCCACCAAGAAGTGGAGAAGCGCTTGACCGAAGCCCGGCTGGAAGCGGAGAATGGGCGCGACCTGCTCGTGAAATCGATCAAGCGGTTTTTCGCCTGTGTCGATGAACTGCAAGACTACGTGCTTCTGATCTACCAAGAGACCAAGTCGCTCCCACCGGAGACCTTGAAGCTCGTGTTGCAGAAGGAAGAAGAAATCACGCATTTGTTCACCGATATCTTGGAGATTGGACGTCGTGACGGTTCTCTGCAATTGGAGCCACAGCACGTCAAACTAACAGCACATAACATCATCGTGCTCGGCCAGATGTGGACATTCCGCCGCTGGGCCTTGCACCGCCACTACACGCTCGAAGACTACACGGAGCGTCAAGTCGCTCTGTTGCTGCGCGAAATTCATTCCCACTAAGGAAAGGGGATCTGTCTTATGGAAACCACCGCGTATAAACCCAAACATAAAATTCGCTTCGTCACCGCCTCCGCGCTGTTCGATGGCCATGACGCTTCGATCAACATCATGCGCCGCATCCTGCAAGCATCAGGAGCGGAAGTCATTCACCTCGGACATAACCGTTCGGCGGAGGAAGTCATCAACGCCGCGATTCAAGAGGACGCACAAGCAATCGCTGTCTCGTCCTACCAAGGCGGTCACGTCGAGTACTTCAAATACATGTACGACATGCTCAAGGAACGCGGTGCCGGCCACATCAAGCTGTTCGGCGGCGGCGGCGGTGTCATCGTCCCTGATGAGATCCGCGAACTGGAAGCCTACGGCATCACGAAGATCTACTCCCCGGACGACGGGCGTCGCATGGGTCTGCAAGGACAGATCAACCACATGCTGGAAAATGCTGACTTTGCAACGCCGAAGCAACTCGAAGCGCTGGTCGGACAAGTACAGGAGAAAAACATCCTCGCGATCTCCAAGTTGATCACCCTCGCAGAGGAATCGGTCACCTCCACCGACGAGCGTCAAAAGCAACTGCTCGCTGAATTGAGCGAGAAAGCACAGAACGTGCCCGTGCTCGGCATCACCGGAACCGGCGGCGCAGGCAAATCGTCGCTGACCGACGAACTGGTGCGCCGTTTCCTGAACGACTTCAGCGACAAGACGATTGCGATCCTCTCCGTCGACCCGTCGAAGCAAAAAACAGGCGGAGCACTGCTTGGCGACCGCATCCGCATGAACGCCATCCACAACCCGCGCGTCTACATGCGCTCGCTGGCAACGCGTGACTCCCGCTCCGAACTCTCGGCGGCGATCAAGGAAGCGATCGACGTTGTGAAAACGGCGGGCTACGACCTCGTCATCGTCGAGACCTCCGGGATCGGCCAAGGCGACGCGGAGATCACCAAAGTCGTCGACCTCTCGCTGTACGTGATGACCTCCGAGTTCGGCGCACCGTCGCAGTTGGAAAAAATCGACATGCTCGACTTCGCCGACCTCGTCGCGATCAACAAGTTCGAACGCAAAGGCTCCGCAGATGCACTGCGCGATGTCAAAAAGCAATTCCAACGCAACCACAACCTGTGGGAGCAAGATACCAACGAGATGCCGATCTACGGCACGATCGCCAGCCAGTTTAACGATCCAGGTACCAATGTGCTGTACCGCGCCTTGATCGACATCATCAACGACAAAAAAGACCTGTCCTGGCAGTCCTCACTCGTCGTGACCGACTCGGTGTCCAAGAAAAACTACATCATCCCGACGGAGCGCATCCAGTACCTTGGCGAAATCGCTTCGACCGTTCGCGACTACAAGCGCTTCGTCAACCAGCAAGTCGACGTCTCGCGCAAATTGTTCCAGCTCAAGGGTGTCCGCCCGCTGTTCGAGGGCCAACCGGAAACCCAAGCGGCGATCGACGCACAGATCGCGGCACAGGAACTCAACCTGCACCCGCAATCCAAGCAATTGCTGGACAACTGGCCGAAGCTCAAGGAACAGTACACCGCCGACGAGTTCATCACCAAAGTCCGCGACAAGGAAATCCGCACCGCGCTGTTCACCGAATCGCTGTCCGGCACGCGCATCCCGAAGATCTCGCTGCCGAAGTACGAAGACTGGGGCGACCTGCTCCGCTGGCTGATGACCGAGAACGTGCCCGGTGAGTTCCCGTACACCGCAGGCGTGTTCCCGTTCAAGCGCGAAGGCGAAGATCCGAAGCGTCAGTTCGCAGGCGAAGGGACGCCGGAACGTACCAACCGTCGCTTCCACTACCTGTCCAAAAACGACGACGCGAAACGTCTCTCCACCGCGTTCGACTCCGTCACCCTGTACGGCGAAGACCCGGATTACCGCCCGGACATCTATGGGAAAATCGGTGAATCTGGCGTCTCGATCTGTACGCTCGACGACATGAAAAAACTCTACTCCGGGTTCGATCTCTGCGCGCCGTCCACATCGGTCTCGATGACGATCAACGGCCCAGCCCCGATCATCCTCGCGATGTACATGAACACCGCGATCGACCAGCAGTTGGAAGCGTTCGTTGCGAAAAACGGCCGTCAGCCCAATGAAGACGAGTACAAGCAGATCCAACAGTACACGCTCTCGACCGTGCGCGGCACCGTACAAGCGGATATCCTCAAGGAAGACCAAGGTCAAAACACCTGCATCTTCTCCACTGAATTCGCGCTGCGTATGATGGGCGACATCCAGCAGTACTTCATCGACTACAAAGTCCGCAACTACTACTCGGTCTCGATCTCCGGCTACCACATCGCGGAAGCAGGGGCGAACCCGATCTCGCAGTTGGCGTTCACGCTGGCGAATGCGTTCACCTATGTGGAGTACTACCTGAGCCGGGGTATGGACATCAACGATTTCGCTCCGAACCTGTCGTTCTTCTTCTCCAACGGCATGGACCCGGAGTACACCGTCATCGGTCGTGTTGCCCGCCGGATCTGGGCGACGGCGATCCGCAACAAGTACGGCGGCAACGACCGTTCGCAGAAACTCAAGTACCATGTGCAAACGTCAGGCCGTTCCCTGCATGCGCAGGAGATCGACTTCAACGACATCCGCACGACCTTGCAAGCGTTGATCGCGCTGCATGACAACTGCAACTCGCTGCACACCAACGCTTACGACGAAGCGATCACCACGCCGACCGAGGAATCGGTGCGCCGCGCGATGGCGATTCAGATGATCATCACCAAGGAATTTGGCTTGATGAAAAACGAGAACGCCTACCAAGGCGCGTTCATCATCGAAGAACTGACCGACCTCGTCGAAGAAGCGGTGCTCAATGAGTTCTCCCGCATCAACGATCGTGGTGGCGTGTTGGGCGCGATGGAGACACAGTACCAACGCGGCCGTATCCAAGAGGAGTCGATGTACTACGAGACCCTCAAACACAACGGTACGCTCCCGATCATCGGGGTGAACACCTACCTCAACCCGGCGACGCTCGCAGACGATTACGAAGCACCGAAAATCGAACTGGCGCGCGCAACCCGAGAGGAAAAGGAACTGCAGATCCACAACTTGCGCGACTTCCAGTCTCGCCATGCGGAGCTGGCGGCAAGCAAGCTGGAACAACTGAAGCAAGTCGCGATCAGCGGCGGCAACATCTTTAACGAACTGATGGAAACCGTTCGCTACTGCTCGCTGGGTCAGATCACCCATTCGCTTTACCAAGTCGGTGGCCAATACCGCCGCAACATGTAAAACCGCAACAAAAAAGGTAGTCGGCCGCACCTGCGGGTCGACTACCTTTTTGCTATCGATCAGGTTTGTTACATCGGGTTGGGCAGTTCGGGGATCACCCCTGCGAGCAGGCCGATCATCACGAGGATCGTCAGGAGCACGGCGATGACGATGAACACGATGAATTGGACGAGTATTGGACTCCAGAACGCCACATTGGAGGAAACTCCGTACATCGTGCGCAAGGCAAACACCGAAAGGAGGAAATAATATACCATACCTAGAATAAAAAACCAGTCCTGTACGAACACAATCCCGTAAAACGGAGCTGCTAGCAACGAGAAGAACGCCATCGGGTAGATGATGTACGGGAAGACCAGCTTCAGTTGGCGAGTCTTCTCCTGGCGTTCCTCGGGGGTGCGCGGCATCTTGTCGGAAGCGAACATCAGCAACCCGAGGCGGGAGGTCAGCACGAAGAAGAAGCGTTGAATCAAGTATTCAATCGGCGGCAGGATCAAAACGAGCAGCCACTTGATCATCGGACTGACATATGTGTCGAGTTTGGGAGACATGCCGACCATGATCGCGGTATCGATCATCGTGAGCACGATGATGAGGAAGCCAAGACGTGAGGAGGCCTCCGGACTCGGGTTCTTCAAGAGGTGTTCGAGGATGGCATGAGGGCGGAACAGCAAGGCCCGAAGTAAGGATAACACGCGGTAAGTTCCTCCTTTTTCTGTCTTCCCCTACAGTATAGCGTAAAATGGAAGGAACAGATAGGGACGGCAATCGGACCTGTCGAGTTGTGTATTGAATCTGATTTAAACTTGTACTAATAAATTGTGTCTTGTGAATTGTCTGTCTTTTGTGTAAGCTAATCACATATGATATCAGAGGGGGAAAGGGGGCATTTGAGATTGAATAAAGGGAAATTCAAACAGATGTTCCTATCTTGCTTACTGGGGTTGTTGCCGTTGGTGCTGAGCGGTTGCACCTTGAGCGTGGAAGGCCCACAGTATACCCAAGAGTCTTTGATCGAGACCTTGAAGGGGTACGGGGTCACGGCACATTACCCGATCGATCAAGGCACTGGGCAATTGTTGCGCAACGCGACGGGCACTCATTATCTGTTGCAGATCGACTACATTGATCAATATGAGGTCCCAGAGGGGTGGACGGAGGTCTATCTCTACCCTGACGCGGAATCGGCGTACCAAGAGGCGCTGAAAGTGCGCCAAGAGTTTGACGAACAACTTCGCTACGACCGCAAGATGTCACAACTCCAAGGCCGTTCCTTGGAGAGCGCACCGCTGCCCTTGTTCCAACACGGCAACGTGATCCTCTATGGGGGCGGGATCACCAAGCAACAGGACACGATGGAGCGCATCACGAAAACGTTCGAGACCTATCAGAAGTAAAAACCCGTGCGCCAGAGCGCCGGGTTTTTTCATGCCACACCGCTGTGCTCAAGTCGCTTCCATCAGGTCCAGCTCACGGTTGAGACCTTCGACGAAGAGGCCAGCGTCGGTGACGACACCGGTCGCTTGCGTGGAGCCGCGATCGACCAGTTTGGAGACGACAGCCGGGTTAATGTCTACACAGATCGTCTTGCAGGTGGCTGGAATCATGTTCCCCGTGCCGATCGCGTGCAACATCGTCGAGATCATGATCACCATGTTCGCTCCTTGCACCAACTCGGCGTAGGCGTTCTGTGCGATCACCAAGTCCATCTCTGTATCTGGCAACGGCCCGTCGTCGCGGATCGATCCGGCCAATACGAACGGCACGTTGTGCCGAATTATGGTGTACATAATCCCTGTCGTCAACGCGCCCGCTTCCACCGCTTTGGCAATCGATCCGTGGTAGCGGATCTTGTTGATCGCGACCAGATGATGCCGATGCCCGCCGGGCACTCCGACCGCCGTCCGCGTGTTGACGCCAAGCGATGTGCCAAAAAACGCATTTTCAATGTCATGCGTTGCCAGCGCATTGCCAGACAGCAGTGCTGACACGTAGCCTTTTTCAATCAATCCGCAAAAGGCGCTCATCCCGCCAGTGTGTACGATGCCGGGGCCCGCCACGATCACGATCCGTCCACCCGCATCGCGGATGTCCTTCATCTCCTTGGCGATCTTGCGGATCAACACCGGCACCTGCCGCTCAGAGGAGACCTCGCTGGTCATGAACGCGAATTCCTTTTCCTCATTGTTCGGCAGGGCGAGCACGGAGATCCGCACGCCCGATTCGCCACAGACGATGAGGTCGCCCGCCTGCACATGGCGCATCAGCGTACAGAGGGGACGCCCGTCCTTGATCATCACACACCCGTCCATGCGCAAGCGCTCTACCGCCTGCCAACGGCCATCCAGAAACACAAACGTTGGATAGTTTGAGGTCGAGTGGAAGTCGTCTGGTACCACCCCGTCCTTGGGCGCTGGCTTTACGACCAAATTCGTTGCGTGCAACCGATTGCAGCCCATCTCCACCAAGCGGGTGGCGAGCTGCTCCACGAGATCGGGCTGGCTGTAGATCAAAAAGCGCAACGGCTTGTGCGCGACCAATTCAAAGTGCCCGCCCTGTTCGATCACCATGTCCTCCAGCTCGTCCAAGATCGGGAGGTGTGCATCCAGTTCGAAAAGTTCCTGTATGTGCAAGCTTCGTCCCTCCTGTAAAAAATATTCATTTTTTGAAACAGGGAAATCGAGATCGGTGTCGAAATTCATCGAAGGAACATTCCTATAAAACATAAATCACAGTCCCAGTATCCAGTGAGGGTGATGTCATAGATGCATATCTCGTCAACGCAGACTTTGCAGCCTGGCGTAAAACTCGCCAAGAACATCTACATGAGCAACGGCAACGTGCTGCTGGCTGAAGGTAAAGAACTTAGTCAATCGATGATTCAGCGACTGCTCAACCTCGGGATCACTCAGGTCTACATCCAAGACCCGCGCACCGACGACTTACAACTCCAAGAAGCGGTTAGCGAGGAGACGCGCAACCGTGTTGTTCGTGTGGTTTACAACACGTTCAACGAGATGATCGAAGCGCGCAAATGGCATCGGACGCTGGCCAACCCACGCCTCGGCCGTGAGTTCCGCAAGGCATTTGAGGACATCCTGCACGACCTGCAGGCGCACCGCAACGTGATGATCAACTTGACCCAGATCTACACCACCGATCAATATCTGTACAGCCATTCCGTCAACGTCGGGATCTACGCGGCGGCGCTGGGGATGGCGATGGGACTCAAGCGCGACCAACTGCTCGACCTCGGCATCGGGGCGTTGCTGCATGACATCGGCAAGACACAGATTCCGCAGGAGATCCTCATGAAGCCCGGCAAACTGACCGATGAGGAGTACGGGATCATGAAGGAACATTCCACCATCGGTTATAATTTGCTCCGCGAACACTCGGATATTCCTCTGATCTCCGCGCACTGTGCCCTCCAGCATCATGAACGCTTGGATGGCACGGGGTATCCGCGCGGAATCAAGGAGGGGGAGATCCACCTCTATGGCCAGATCGTCGGCGTGGCGGATGTGTACGATGCCTTGACGTCGAACCGCGTCTATCGCAAAGCCTATCTGCCGCATGAAGCCTTGGAGATGCTGTTCACCTCCACCGGCCAGTTCGATATGGAGCTGATCCGCAAGTTCCGCGACAACGTCGCACTCTACCCGATCGGTCTCACCGTCGAACTCAGCACGGGCGAGCGTGCCGTGGTCGTCGACATCAACAGCAAGTTTCCGCATCGTCCGATCCTGCGCATCCTCCAAGACGCGCAGGGCAACAACGTGCAACCGCGTGAAATCGATCTCTCGCAACATTTGAACCTGATGATCACCGGGTGTGAGGAGATCCTATAATTTTTTGGTTCGCTTGACTTTGATCACCAATGGATCATGTCCTGTCGGGCGAATCATCGTCGCTTGCTCCTGCCCATGCAGGAGCTTTTGTATTTCCTCCGTCTTGGCGCTTTTCGCCATCTCATACCAAGCGTACAGCGGGCGCTCTGTTCCGTAGTACAGCCGCTGCCGGGCACGGCGGAACGGCCACATCTCACAGTCGTTGACCACAACGCTGGAGTCGGCGATGTCCTGCTCATCCAGCTTCCATGTGCCCTCTAGCAAGCGAACGGTCGTCTCGCCGAGGTAAGCCCCCACCGAGAGCACCAACGTCGGGTCTGGCGCCTGGCCGGGTTCTGACACGAAGTTCAACAGACGATCGACTTGTTTCAAACTCTCCTCTGCGTAATCCAGCCCCCAATCGGCCGCCACTTGATCCACAAAAATCTGTGCAATATCGGATAGCATCTGTGTGCTCATCTCTACATACTCCCTCTCCTATATGTCCTTCCGCCCAGTGTACCATACCGTGTTCGAATGCCCGAGCCCTCCACGATCAGCTCACAGCGCCTCCGGTTAACTGAGGCCGTGTCCTGCTCGTAGAAAACACAAAGCAACGAGAATGCCCAGTCGCTCGCCTTCGCACACTAGTACCTAGAACTGAATCGCAACGAGATCGTCCGTCGGGTACGACGTGATTTCTAAAAAACCGTTTGGTTGAATAAGTATAGTGGCGAAATCTGGGAGGAATGGGATTCCATCACTATTTTAAAAGAAAGGAGTTGCATAAAAATTCATATAGATTTAAAAATATCGATGATTTGACAAAATTCAAACTACTCTCTAGAATGACCATAGGACTTCATCCACAGGCAACAATACTCACACTTATTTTGCAGCAGATGAAAGGGGAACTACGGATGAGTTTATTCCGAACGAAAAGTATTGATCAACTGATACGGACATCCCAGTCCGGTCAAACACTGAAGAAATCCCTGGGGACGTTCGACTTGACGATGCTCGGAATCGGAGCCATCGTCGGCACGGGGATTTTTGTTTTGACTGGCAAGGGCGCTGTGACCGCAGGTCCGGCTCTCGTCTTGTCCTTCATCCTCGCAGGTCTGGCTTGTGCATTCGCAGCGCTTTGTTACGCAGAGTTTGCGTCGATCGTGCCGGTTGCGGGATCTGTCTACACCTACAGCTACGCAACGCTCGGGGAATTTGTCGCTTGGATTATCGGGTGGGACTTGATCCTCGAATACGCCCTCGCCACCTCCACTGTCTCCGTCGGATGGTCAGGGTACGCCCAGTCGCTTTTGAAGGGCATCACCGGTTGGGAATTGCCCAAAGCCTTGACCGCCGCGCCTGGCGCTGCGGAGGGCGCGTACTTCAACCTTCCCGCCTTCTTGATTGTCATGCTCATCGCGTTCTTGCTCTCACGCGGGATCAAGGAATCGACGCGCATCAACAACGTGATGGTCCTCATCAAGATCGCAGTTGTCTTGCTGTTCATCTTTGTCGGTGTTGGCTACGTCAAACCGGACAACTGGCAGCCGTTTATGCCGTATGGGTTCTCCGGCGTGTTCCAAGCAGCAGCACTGGTGTTTTTTGCCTATATCGGGTTTGACGCAGTTTCCTCCGCAGCTGAGGAAGCCAAGAACCCGTCTCGTGACCTGCCGCGCGGGATTATCTTCTCGCTGGCGATCTGTACCGCTCTCTACATCATCGTCACTTTGATCATGACCGGCATCGTGCCGTTCCCGCAGTTCCATGGCGTGGATCACCCGATCTCGCTGGCGTTGCAAGTTGCCGGCCAGAACTGGGTCGCAGGCTTTATCGACCTCGGTGCGATCCTTGGGATCACCACCGTACTGCTCGTCATGACCTATGGCCAGACCCGGATCTCGTTCGCGATGTCCCGCGACGGTCTGTTGCCCAAGCTGTTCTCTTCCGTTCATCCGAAGTACCAGACGCCATATGGCTCGACATGGTTGGTCGGGATCATCTGCGGTCTGATCGGCGGGTTGGTTCCGCTCGACACGCTGGCGGAGCTGACCAACATCGGGACGCTCGCCGCGTTCACGCTCGTGTCGATCGCAGTCCTCGTCCTGCGCAAGAAACAACCGGATCTCAAGCGCGCGTTCCGCGTGCCGTTCGTGCCGCTGATCCCGATCCTAGCAGTCGTCTTCTGCGTCTTCCTGATGGTGCAATTGAAGTGGCAGACATGGATGGCGTTCTTCATCTGGTTGGTGATCGGACTGGTCATCTACTTCGGCTACTCGCGTTCACGCTCCAAGCTCAACCAACAATAACGCATGGAAAAGAAACCTTCGCCGCACATGGCGAAGGTTTTTTTGGGGGGATACTAGCATCGGAGGTGTCCCTGATATGAACAGGAGTCGATGGTGGAAGCTTACTCTGACGGCGGTGCTACTCGCGGGCCTGACCAGTGGTTGCACGGTCCTGCGCACCCCGTATGAGAAAGCCAAAATTGCCGAGAACGGCGGGCAAGTCAAGAAAAAACAAGAAGGTGAAGGAGCAGGACAAGCCAGCGGAGGCGAGAACAAAGAACAGAGCGGGGGCAAGGGCGGTGGAGCAGACCAAAAGGACGAGGACAAGAAAAAAACCGAGTCCAAAGCCAACACCAAAGCCACTCCGCGTCCGAAAAACGATCCGCTGACGATCCTGCAGGAGAAAACGGATGACAAAAATCCGCACCTGATGTACAGCCAGACGATGTCGTCCGAAGTCTCGCAGCTTGAGGGCATCGTCAGCAGTACGATCCTGCTCGATGAGGAACACAACGCCTATGTGGCGATCTACACCGGCGAGAAGCAAAAGTACGACCGTGATGCGCCCAAGGAAACCAACGAAAAGTTGAAGGTCAAAACAGAGGGTGATATCTCGTCGAAGCTACAAGGACGAATCTCCAAGAAGCTCCGCGAACTCGACCCGCTGGTGGACACGGTGTACATTACCGACAACCCGGCACATGCGGCCAGTTTCCAGCGCTACGCCCTCTCGATCACCAATGGCGGGGCAGCGACGATGAACACGCAAGCGCTCGCCGAACACATCGAAGACATTTGGAAATAAAAAAAGCGGCCCTAGCAGCCGCTTTTTTTCATGCCCGAACAGGCTCTAGAATTCCGTTGCGAGCGTATACGGCAACCCTTGCACACCTTGTTTGGACAGGTTGCGCATCGCGCGGTCGACCATCGTGACGGGCACGTCGAGTTGACGTGCGACATCCATCACCGATTGGATCTCAACACCGGCTTCACGCTGTTGCATCACGTAGACTTCGATGTTCTGTTGCAGCTCACGTTGATCCATCCGTAACCCTCCCCTCGATCACATTCCACGATTCGTTTTTATCTTCCCCCGGCACAGGCGGAGCATGCAACGGCAACGTGCCTGATCGTCTGTGTAACGCCCACCCCAACAAGTAGAGGTCCACCAACACGACCACCGAGACCCACGGCCAATACTCGCGGTAGACCTGAATCTCATGTCCAACGTTGTGTACGATGCTGTCGGTGAGAAACACCCCCAGCAGGGCCAGCAACCAAGAGAGTCGGGTACGAATCTTCACCCGCAGCAGACGAGATAGCAACGCGGAGAGGATCAACAGATACACCCCGACCTTCACAAACATCGCAAATGCCCATACCGACACCAAGATCGGATCGATGCGGTCAAAAAAGTCCCCGACCGCCATCATCTGCACCAACAACAAGGCCGGGTAGACCATGCGCGAGACAAGTGGGGCTGTAAAGATCAGAACGGAACTGATGAAGTACACGTAGTACGTTTCCATCGACAGCAAATACCCATAGATCACGTGCCGGAAGCGACCCTTTTGGACCAAGGGAAACAAAAAGGCGAGCATCGCCCCTTCGGCAAACCATGAAAAGCTCTCCAACACGCCCCACAACACGGGACTTGGCCCACGTGCCAGCAGCGGGAGGAAATTGTTCACGTCCACTTCCTCCAAAACGAAGACCGGGGTGACCCCGACCAAGATCGATTTGATGAACACGACAAGCAACGCAACACGCGCCAATACCTCAATCCCATGAAACGAAGCAAACGCACAGACCGCGAGGAAACCGCCGTAGACCACCCAGTTCGGGGTGCCGGGCAGGAAACTCATCAGGATTACATCGCTGAACACGCGCGTGTTAAAAACCATCCAGTACAGGAGCACCAGACACAAGGGCACGAGCAACAGCGACTCCCAGATCGAAAGCGTTCGCTCGTGGTTGAACAGAGCAGTCCCCAGTCGTGCGAAGAGGCGATACAGTGGGAACAGCACGAGCAGCGCGGCGACCATCGCCAACGGTGGTACCATCCATGCATCCTCATGTGCCTGTTGGAACAGCGGGGAGATTCCGATGGAGATCGTAGTCGATTCCAACGTCAACGACAGGATCGCCGTAAATCCGCCGGGGGAGATCTGATTGTGGCTCATTGAAACTCAACTCCGTTCCCTCGATTGCATAGTGCATGTCAGAATCAGGAATTCTAACCTTGCGTGAACCGTTCACACACTTTGTGGGGAAAGGATTCCAATAGATAGTATGGAGAAATTAGGCTCGATTCAATTCGTCGCATTGCTGATCTTGTTTCAGGTTGGGAGTTACGTGATCTTTGGCTTCGCGTCGTCCGCTAAGCAGGACGCTTGGCTTGTTGCGTTGCTCAGCATGGTCAGCGGCTTGTTCCTGACGTTGATCTACTATGCGATCTATGCACTTTACCCAGGTTTGAATTATGTAGAGATCTTGCGACGAACATTTGGCAGCGGGTTGGGCGGGTTGCTTGGTGCCTGTTACCTCATCGCATTCACCTACGTAGCGGGTCGGGTCTTGCGCGACTTTGGCGAGTTGGTCACGACGTTCATCTTGCCGAGGACCCCGATCCTCGTCGTGCTGTTCTGCTTGGTGTTCGTCTGTTACTACGGACTGAACGCTGGGATTGAGGTAGTGGGACGGGTCGCGGAGTTTATGTTATTTCTGTTCTTGTTTTTCTTGCTGACACAGACCATCTTCCTGACGGGATCTGGCTTGGCGAATTTCGAGTTCCTACTGCCTATCGCACATGACAAAAAAGCGATTGTGCAGAGTCTGATCCCGTTGGGCATCACCGTTCCGTTTGGCGAGACGATCGCCTTCCTGATGTTTTACAACCAAGTGCGAAGGCAAGACATGGTCAAGTTCCTGCTGATGTTCTCCGTGGTCGGAGCCGGGCTGGTGCTGATGTCGCTCAACCTCTTGGCGGTGGCGATTCTCGGGCCCGAGTTGTATGCGCGCAATATCTATCCGATGATTACGGCGGTCCAGCAAGTGTCGGTGGCCGACTTTGTGGAGAGTTTGGATGCGCTGATCGTCATCTACATCGGGATCGCGGCGTTTTTCAAGATCACCGTGTTTATGTACTCCGCAGCGGTCGGAGCGTCCAGTCTGTTTCGCTTGCAGGAGTACCGAACGGTGCTCATACCGCTCTCGGTCGCCGTCCTGCTGTTGTCGACATTCATGTCAAAAAGTCTCCCTGAGCATGTCTTCATCGGACTTAACTGGGTGCCGTGGGTGCTCTGGGTGCCGTTATTTATCATCCTGCCGATCCTCGTGCTAGGGATCGGGATGTTCCGCACGAGAGGGGAGAGAGGACATGTGGAAGCGAAAAACCGCTAGAAAGCACCAGAGCAAGCAGCATGCCGAACTGCTCAACACGGAGAAGCTCAAGCAACAGCGCCTCACCTCCTCCTTGCAGGACAACCTCGACAGCCTCAAAGACCTGTTTGGTCACTCCCCCGACTTGATCACCCGACCGTTTCCTGGCGGGATGGTGCTCTGCATCAAGACGATCGTCGACCTGAAACGCATGGAGGAGTCGGTGCTGGCCACTCTCCAAGACGGCCTGCGCCTCGACAAGCTCGCCGCCGTCGAACTGTTTCGCGTCCAAGACCAAGGGCGCGCTGTGCAGGAGTTGTTGGAAGGCTCTGTCTTGATTTTTCAGCAAAACGCGGAGGAAGCATTCGCGATTCGCATCGGCAATACAGAGCATCGCGCGATCGAAGAGCCGCAGACCGAGTCGGTCATTCGCGGTCCGCGGGATGGCTTCACGGAGAGCATCGATGTGAACCTCGCGCTGGTCAGGCGCCGACTCAAAACGCCAAGCTTGCGCGTCGAGGAATTCAACATCGGAGAAGTCAGTCGCACCAAAGTTCAACTGCTCTCCATCGAAGGTATCACATCATCCAAACTAGTGAACGAGATGCGACAAAGGCTCGAAACGATCAGGATCGACGGCATCATGGAATCCAACTACATCGAGGAATTCATCGAGGACAGCCCGTTCGGACTGTTTCCCACGATTCAGAATACCGAGCGCCCTGATGTGATCTCAGCAGCTCTGCTGGAGGGCCGGGTCGCGCTGTTGGTCGACAGTACCCCGTTCGCACTGGTCGCCCCGTTGACGTTTTGGGGCGCCTTGCAATCTTCGGAGGACTATTACAGCCACTTCACGGTTGCGACGGCGCTGCGCTGGATTCGGTTTGTGTTCTTGTTTATCGCGTTGTTGTTCCCCTCGATCTATGTGGCGATCACCACGTACCACCAAGAGATGCTGCCGACCAACCTGTTGCTCTCGGTCGCGTCGGCGAGGGAAGGGTCTCCATTTCCTGCGCTCGTTGAAGCGCTGATGATGGAAGTCACGTTCGAGGCGCTACGCGAGGCGGGCGTGCGGCTGCCTCGTCCAGTCGGCCAAGCCGTCTCCATCGTCGGGGCGCTGGTCATCGGGCAAGCGGCTGTCGAAGCGGGCATCATCTCTGCGCCGATGGTGATCGTCGTCTCGATCACCGGGATCGCGTCCTTTACGATCCCGCGCTACAACTTCGGGATCGCGATGCGACTTCTGCGGTTTCCGATCATCCTGCTCGCCGGGACGCTGGGTTTGTTCGGAATCGTGATCGCGATCATGATCTTGATGATTCATTTGAGCAGCCTGCGCTCACTCGGTGTCCCGTATCTCTACCCGGTGTCCCCCTTCTCGTGGCAAGGGCTGAAGGACGCGGTGGTCCGCGTGCCGCACTGGGCGAAAAACAGGCGGCCCTTCTTGTTGCAGTCACCTAGTCCCTTGCGCGTGCCCGCTGGGCAGAACCCTGAACCACCGATACAAACCCCGCAGAGCGATGCCAAGGGAGGAACCGACACATGACCAAGCAAAGCCTTTTGCTGACCGCGCTGTTGTCGGCTGCGTTGCTCACCGGATGTTGGGATCGCCGGGAGATCAACGATGTGGGATTCGCGTTGGCGACGGCGATCGATCGTGACTCAAAAGGAACCTTCCAAGTGGCGGTACAAGTCGCCGTGCCGACTGCGCTTTCGCAATCCACACGCGGCATGAGCAACGAAGGACATACACCGGTCATGACGGTCATCTCGCAAGGCAAGGAATTCGACCATCTGCGTGCTGACCTGCAGACCCAAATGAGCCGCAAGCTGAACACCTCGCACCGTCGCGTGTTGGTGATCGGGGAATCGATGGCGAAGTTCGGCCTGCACGACGTCCTCGATGAATTCAGCCGCAATCCGCAGAACCGCTTGCGCACCTATCTGATCGTCGCTCGTGGGCGCAAGGCGAGCGAGCTGTTGAGCATTGAATATCCGATTGAAGCCTACCCTTCCGAAGGGATCCGTGAGATGGAGAAGCTCGGGCTGGGTACGGGCAGTACCCTGCGCGATTTTTTAATCGAGTCCACGATGCCAGGCATGCAACCGATCGTCACGACCTATACCTTGACCAAGCAACAGCCCCACATCTTCAAGATTGACGGCGTTGCCGTGTTTCACGACTTGAAATTGGTGGGCTATCTCGAGGGGCCGGGCGTCCAAGGCGCCTTGATCGTCAAGGAAAAACTCAAAGACTCCGTGTTCACGTTAAAAATTCCATCTGGCGGCGATCACTACATCAACGTGCAAAGCAAGGAAATCAAATGCAAACCGCACGTCGAGATTCAAAACGGCAAGCCGCATTTCTCCTATCACGTCGCGATCCAAGGCATCGTCATGCAGAATACCAGCAAACTCGATCTGATCAACCCCAAGTACATCGAAGAACTCAACGCGGCACTGGCGAAAAAAGTCTGTGAGGATGTCCAAGCGGCGATCGGACAACTACAGAAGCTCAAAAGCGATGGTGTCGGAGCAGGCACCGAACTGTATCGCCACCACCCCGACGAGTGGGACAAACTCAAGGACGACTGGCCCAACCAGTTTGCCCAGCAGCAATTTACCGTCACCGCCGATGCCCAAGTCCGCCAAGTCGGCATGCTGGGGCCACAGTTGGAAATTCCGTCGTCGGAGGTGATCAAGTGAAGATCATGCCCGCGCTGTTCTTCCTCGTCTGCATGAGTTTGATCGCGTGGTGGGACGGCAAAAAAGTTCGCCAAGCCAAAGGCAAGCGCGAACTGATGGTCTACTTGGGCGTGCTCGGCACCGTCACGATCGTCGGCCTGTTGTTTCTGCTCGGGGTGCGATTGCCTAGCCCGACCGATCCGATTGAGAAATTGATTCCATCGTTGTCTTACTTCCGTGGAGAATAAAAAAGACCGCTTCGCAAGTGCGAGCGGTCATTTTTTCGGGTCGTCATCGTCGTTGGTGATGTCCTTCACGGATTCCTTGAATTCCTTGAGTCCCTTGCCAAGCGATCGGCCCAACTCAGGCAGTTTGCTCGGGCCGAAAATCACGAGGGCGAGCACGAGGATCAGGATCAGACCGGGCAAGCCGATATTGGAAAACATGTGCTTCCACCTCCTGGGGGGTTCTGCGCTACGATCTGTTTAGGATGCGTTGTACGCGGCAGGAAATGCGCGAACCAATGCCGCAAATTCCTCAACCGCTTTGGTTTGAAAATGTCCGCTGCGCACCAAGACCGAGAGCGGGCGCGGGAAGCGAAACCCCGCTGGCGAGAGTTGGGCGAGCGTGCCATATTGCAACTCTTTGCGAATGCACCATTTGGAGAGGATCGCGAGGCCCATTCCAGCCTCCACCGCTTCTTTGATCGACTGCGTGCTCCCCATGCTGAACACCTTTGTCGGGTGGACACCAAGTTCGGCCAGCACTTCCTCGGCGATCATGCGCGTGCCAGAGCCAGGTTCGCGCAGGATGTAGCGTTCCTGGCTCAACACATCAGCCGTGACCGACTGTCCGACGAGCGGGTGGTCGGCCGGGGCGAACAACACCATCTCGTCCTCCATCAGCGGGGTCAGCGTCAAATTGCGGTGTACGAGCCGTCCTTCGACCAACCCGATATCGATCGAGTGGTTGAGCGCTTTCTCGCCGATCTCTTCCGTGTTGGCGATCAGCACGCTGACTTCGACGTCCGGGTAGGTTCTGGTGTACTGGGCGAGCACCAGCGGCAGGATGTATTCTCCGATTGTGAACGTCGCACCGATCGTAAGTTTTCCGGTCACTTTGCCGACGAGGTCATCGAGAGCGCCTTTGGCGACAGCAGAGAGGTTGAGGATTTCCTTGGCATAAGGGAGCAGCAATTCGCCAGCGCGGGTTAATTCGACGCGTTTGCTGGTGCGCTCAAACAGTTTGGTGCTGTAGTAGTCTTCGAGCGATTGGATCTGTTGGGAGATCGCCGGTTGGGTCAGGGACAGTGCCTCTGCTGCGCGAGAGAAGTTTTTTTTCTCCGCGACAGTAACGAACACGAGCAGATGAGCGGTGATCACGAGCACAGCACCTCCTGTGTCTGTTGGCAGTCGTACCCCTATTGTACCAGAACTTCCTTGCAGTAGAGTTCTGCGGAGGAGACAAACTACGAACGATGTTTGAAGAAAGGGGATTCCACTATGCGCACACGTTTGATGAAAAGCCTCGCCACCTTGGTGCTCGCGACGACCGTCCTGCTTCCATCTGTCACCTCGACCCCGGCCCATGCGGAGTCAGCCACTTCCTACACCGTACAGCGCGGAGATAGCGTCTGGAAAATCGCCACGAAGTACCAGATCGGCGTCAGCGAGATCGTGCAAGCGAACAACCTCAAAAACCCGAGCATGATCTATCCAGGGCAGAAACTGATCATCCCGCAACTCGATCCGAAAGTGACCAGTTTCCAAAATCGCGTCGTCCAACTGACCAACGCCGAGCGTGCCAAAAACGGCCTCGCCCCGCTGAAGATGAACTGGGAGTTGCAACGCATGGCTCGCGTGAAGTCTGAGGACATGCGCAACCGCAACTACTTCGACCACCAGAGTCCGTCCTACGGCTCGCCGTTCGACATGATGAAGTCGTTTGGCATCAACTACTCCTATGCGGGTGAAAACATCGCAGCCGGGCAGCAGACGCCTGAATCGGTCGTCGCGTCGTGGATGAAGTCACCTGGCCATCGTGCGAACATCTTGAAGGCACAGTATACGCAGATCGGCTGTGGGGTGGCGGTTGGCGGTCAATACGGCTACTACTGGACACAGGAGTTCATCCGCCAATAGGACAGGAAAGCCGCCGGATGCATTCGGCGGCTTTTTTGGTACAATAGGTGTTAATAAGGGTGTAAAAAAGGAGTTAGAGCACGATGGCGATCGAGATGGAAGTGAAATTTCGCATGGATGCGGACGTTTGGGCTGCGATCAAGGCCGATTACGACCGCGAGCAGACTCTGCACCACGTAGAGCGTCAGACCAACCAATACTACGACACCTCAGACCGTCGCCTCGGCGCGTTGGAGGTCGGGCTGCGCTTGCGCGTGTTGGAGGATCGCTCGATCCTCGCGATCAAACGCTCCACAGAGCAAGCGCACAAGCGCGTGGAGATCGAGGAGACCTACGCAGATGGGCCAGACTCCTTGCCGCCGGACAGCCCGGCTCTGCAAGCGCTGATGCAGGAAGTGGGCATCGCCTATGACGACATCGCGCCGCTGGTGATGTTGCGCACCGAGCGTTTCATCTTCGAAATCGAGGAGCAGGGGGTGCGGGCGGAAGTCTGTTTCGATGATGTTTCCATCGTCGGCAGGTGTCGGGAGCACAAACTCTACGAAATTGAATTCGAATTGCTCTCCGGCAGTGAGGAGCGACTCTACCACCTCGTTCACGCCTTCAAAAACCGCTATGGGACGTCTGTCGAGGAGAGTTCCATCCCAAAACTTGTCTATGCCCTGAACCTCGTAAACTGCGACTAATCAAGGCCCAATCTGCAAAAGATACAGGTACTGAGGCACAAAAAAAGACGGAGCTGGTAACCAGCATCCGTCCTCATCGTATCCTTCGACAATGTTTGACAACTAAAAATCCGCGTCAATGAGCCTCGACTATTTTAGCACACCGGAAAGTCTGTCAGCAAGTTTTCAGACAATAGATTCATAAAAAAGTAACATTTTTGATTGACGTTCGTCACTTTTTTGATAGAATTAGGGGAGTATGTGAAATTCGACACAATTAGGGTGGGGAATTATGGCGAAAAAAGTTGTGATTCTAGGCGCCGGCTATGCTGGCTTGTATTGCGCGTTGGAACTGAATAAGCTTGCCACCTCGCAAGACGCTGAAATTATCCTTGTTAATAAACATGACTATCACCAACTGATCACCCAATTGCACGAACCGGCTGTCGGTGCGAAGAACCCGGAGGACATCACGGTTTCGCTGAATGCGGTCCTCGGGGCCAAGCCGATCAAGTTCGTCAAGGACATCGTCGTCTCCATCAACAAGGAAGCGAAGACTGTGGAACTTGGCAACACCACGCTTTCCTACGACTACCTCGTCGTAGCGCTGGGTTCGGAGACGGAGTTTTTTGGCATCCCAGGTCTGAAGGAGTACTCCTTCACGATGAAGTCGGTCAACCAAGCGACCCGCATCCGCGAGCACATCGAGAAGTGCTTCGAGAACTACGCGAAGGAAAAGCGCGATTCGATGCTGACCTTTGTCGTGGGTGGCGCAGGCTTCTCCGGTGTTGAACTCGTCGGCGAACTGGCAGACAAACTGCCGGAGCTCACCGCCAAGTACAACGTGCCGAAGGACAAGGTCAAGATCTACTCGGTCGAGGCTGCTCCGTCGATCATGCCGGGCTTCGATCCAGAACTGGTCGAGTTCGCGAAAAAGTCGCTCGAAGATCGCGGCGTCAAGTTCTCGATCGGCACCCCGGTCGTGCAAGTCGAGCCGGGCAAAGTTCACCTCAAGTCGGGTGATGTGATCGAAACCGACACCATGATCTGGACCGGTGGTGTTCGCGGCGTACAACAAGTCATCGACGCTGGGTTCGAAACCGAACCGCGCGGTCGCGCAAAAGTTGACGAGCACATGCGCGCACTGGGTCACCACGATGTTTGGATCATCGGTGACGCATGCTTCGTGCTCTCTCCGGAAGGCCGTCCGTACCCGCCGACCGGTCAGATCTCCACGCAGATGGGCGAAAACGCTGCGGTCAACATCTACTCGACGATCAAGCACATGAAACTCGAGAAATTCGAACCGCATCTCTACGGTGCAGTCGCTTCGCTGGGGCGCAAGGAAGCAGTCGCCAACCTCAGCCCGAAGTTCAAGCCGAAGGGTTGGGTCGCGTACCGCATCAAGGATGCATCCAAGATGCGTTACCTGTCCTCGATCGGTGCTCTGTTCAAGAAGTAAGCACAACTCAAAAAGTCCTTCCCCGCGTGCGTGGAAGGACTTTTTTTCCAACTACAGGAGGTGTACATACGATGGCCCATAACAACAACAACGATGGCAAACGCGTGAACGTGTACAAGGAAGACAACTGGAACCAGATGAACATTCATGCACACGGTCGCCGCTTCGTCGTCTCAGAAATCTCCTCGACCGAAGGCGAGCACACCTATGACTTCACCTCTCGTCAAGAGATGGTCCGCTGGGCGGAACATCGCTTCAAAGGCCGCGAGGACATCAAGGAATTGCTCGACATCTTCAAAAAAGCCTAAATTCCGGATTCTCCCGACAAATCCGCGCATGCCCATTCCCGGAGACAGCATTCCCCACATATTGTACTGTACAAGATGATTTCACCAATCCTGTATGGAGGGGAAGCTATTATGCTTACCGGTTGGATGTTGTACACCATGTGGGGAGTTCTCGGACTGATCGGGTTGAACTGGCTGGTTGACATGTACCGCGCGTTGGTCGGCAAGACCTTCACGTGGTCCACGTTGACAGACGTGCTCGGTTCCATGATGACCACGGTACTGCCGATGCTGATTCTGGCGTACCTGATGGCGCTGGACCCGACGGGCTGGATTGTGCTGATCGCCTACTACCTGGCGGGCCTCGGCCTCGTTCTGCACAACCTCTGCTCGCTGAAAAAGAAGATGTTCTAACCCTGAAAACGCTCTCTCCAACTGGAGGGGGCGTTTTTTTACAAAGAATGGGACTGAAGACCCATGAGAAATTGAGCCAAGCCATGTAAACTTGAAAGTAAAATAGAATATCTTTTCTGAAAACGGCGTGGTAGGAAGTACTTCCGGTCTGCGAATGATCGAATCCTGACTACAGGAGGTTGGTATCCATGTTTCAGTGCCCAGGTTGTGGAGAGCTCATGGAGATCCTCACGAACTTTCACTGTCTGTCTCATCACGGGATGACAAAAAAGGAACTAATCAACCACTATGGTGCTCCGAAGTACGTTTCTCCGACGATGAGCCGAGATGTCCAGAAGTGGATCAAGGAGTCCTCGATCATCTCGAAGGTAGACTTTGATGTAGCTCAGGCTGCTGCCCGCACGTTGGTCAAGCGCAGCTAGACTCAACACAAGTTCAGAATTGTGATCCCTCTGTCGCCGTAAGCAGGGGGTTTTTTGCATATTACAGGTGGTTATGCTATGAATTAGGAATATACTATGCCAGAGCCTCGGAAATGGCACAGTCCAGAAAGGATGAACGCGATGAGTCAATTTATCACTCGCGAGGAGCAAGGTCTGTACGTCCATGTCCTCCCGACCAAGAAATACAAGATGACCAACATCGTTGTAAACCTGATCCAAGAGTTGAAGGAGGAGACGGCGACCGGCCTGGCGCTGATCCCGTACATCCTGATGCGTGGTTCGCAACACTACCCGACGACCGAGAAGTTGCAACTCGCGCTCGACGATCTCTATGGAGCTTCGTTGCACAGCACGATCGTTAAAAAAGGCGAGCGCCACGTGCTCGATTTCACGATGAGCGTTCCCAATGAAAAGTTCCTGTCTACGGAGGTCAACCTGTTTCAAAATGCGTTGGACATCCTCGCAGGTGTGATGACCGCCCCGCTTACCGAAAATGGCGGCTTCCTGCCAGGGTATGTTGATGCGGAGAAGGAACAGCAGAGAAAGCGCATGGCGGCGATTCTCGACGACAAGACCTCGTATGCGCGCGAGAGATGTCTGGAGGAGATGACGCAGGGCGAGCCATTTGCCATTCCGCGCCTCGGGCGAGAGGAGCAGTTGGCGACGATCACGCCACAGGAACTCTACAACCTCTACCAAGAGGTGCTGAGAACCGCTCCGATGCATGTCTATGTGATCGGTGACGTCGATGCAGAACAGACCGCCGAGCAGTTGTTCCGCGTGTTCCGCTCAGAGGGTGCAGCGCGTGCTGTGCGCGAGGATTTCCAGCCGGTGCAGGTGGAACATACGCCGCGTGAAGTCAAGCGCATCGTTGACCGCCTGGATGTCAACCAGGGCAAGTTAAACGTTGGGTATTGGAGCAATGTCAGCTACGCGTCAGATGATTACGCCGCACTGAGCGTGTTCAACGGGATTTTTGGCGCGTTCCCGCACTCCAAGCTGTTCATCAACGTTCGGGAGAAAAACTCGCTCGCCTACTACGCTTCTTCGCGCAATGATTCGCTCAAGGGGCTGATCTACGTCCAAGCTGGCGTGGAGTTTGAGAACTTTGAGAAAGCGTTGGCGATTATCGAGGAGCAGTTGGAGGAGATGAAGCGCGGGAACATCACCGAGCAGGAGATGGAGTTTACGATCAACGGGTATGTCAACTCCTACAAGACTTCGCTCGACCAGCCGACGACGCTCGCTGACATCCACCTGAACGGGCTGATCGGAGGCAAGGTTCGCAGCACGGAGGAGATGATTGAACTGTTGCATAAAGTCACCGTCGAGGACGTCGTGCGCGTCGCACAAGCTGTAAAACTCGATACGGTGTATATGCTGAGAGACAAGGAGGGAGATTCCCATGCGTGAGATGCGCCATGAACAACTTGAGATCAGCGTCTATCACGAGCAGTTGGCGAACGGTTTGAATGTGTATGTGATTCCGCGCGTCGGCTTCCAGCAGACGTATGCGATGTTCTCGACCCAGTACGGCTCGATCGACCGCGAGTTCATCGTGCCAGGCGATGAGCGGTCGACAGTCGTGCCAGACGGGATCGCCCACTTCCTTGAGCACAAGATGTTTGAGCAAGAGGACGGTGAGGATGTGTTCAACACGTTTGCTCGCTACGGAGCATCGGCGAATGCCTTCACCTCATTTGATATGACGGCGTACCTGTTCTCGTGTACCGACAACGTCTCGGAGAATCTGAACACCCTGCTCGACTTCGTCCAAGCGCCGTACTTCACGGAGCAGACCGTTGAGAAGGAAAAGGGGATCATCGGCCAAGAGATTCGCATGTATGATGACGATCCAGGCTGGCGTGTGTACTTCAACCTACTGGCCTCGATGTACGAGAAGCACCCGATCAACATCGACATCGCAGGAACGGTGGAGACGATCGCACACATCACCAAGGACTCCCTGTACACCTGCTACAACACGTTCTATCACCCGAGCAACATGAACCTCGTGCTTGTCGGGGATGTCGACACCGAGCAGATGATGGCCCTCGTGCGCGACAACCAAGCGGCGAAGGACTTCACCCGCCAGCCGAAGATCGAGCGGATTTTCCCCGAGGAGTCGGCGCAAGTCGCTCGGAAGCGTTTCGAGCAACACATGACCGTCTCGATTCCGAAGGTGCAGTTCGGGTACAAGGACCAGAGCACGGGCTTGAGCGGGCGTGAGTTGTTGGTCAACGAGTATACGACAGCGGTGGGGTTGGAAGCGGTGATCGGCAAAAGTTCTCCGCTGTTCAACCGTCTGTATGAAGCGGTGTTGATCGACAAGAACTTTGGATGGTCGTATGACGTCGGTCTGAATTTTGCACACTCGATTTTTGGCGGGGACAGCAAGGACCCAGAGCGGCTCTTGCACGAGATCCAACAAGGGTTCGCCGAAGTGTTGCAAAACGGCATCCCCGAAGCAGACTTCAAGCGTGCGCAAGCCAAATTGATCGGACGCAGTGTGGCGGAACTCGACTCCCCGCGCGGAATCTGCCGCAACTTCTGCGGCTACCAATTCAAGGACGCCGATTACTTCGACGTGTTGCCTGTGCTGGAAGCGATCACGCTCGAGGATGTGAACCAACGACTGCGCGAACATCTGGTGCCGGATACCCTCGCCGTCTCGCTGGTGTTGCCGAAGTAAGCCTACTCATGAGAAAAAGCCCTCGACCTCAGTCGAAGGGCTTTTTTCTCTAACTCATGGCTTACTTGACGTTCCAGTCGATCGGAACCGCATACGGAATCGGGTCTGGCACGCCCGCCTCTTGGAAGCCCTTGATGCGCAGGAGGCAAGAGTCACAGACGCCGCAGGACGGGTCGGTGCCGAAGTAACAGGAGTGGCTGAACTGTAGCGGAGCGCCGAGTTCGGAGCCGAGTTGGACGATGCCGGCCTTGCTCAGAAACTGTAACGGGGTCTTGATCTGGATGCCTGCACCGTGTGCTCCTGCCGCAGTGCCGACGTTGATCACCTGTTGGAAAGCTTCGATGAACTCGTGACGACAATCCGGGTAGCCGGAGTAATCGAGCGCGTTGACGCCGATGTACATCGCCTCCGCGCCGATCGATTCGGCGTAGGACAGCGCGATGGAGAGGAAGATGATGTTGCGCGCCGGGACATAGGTCGCCGGAATCTCCTGCTCCATCGTCGCCTCATCGCGATTCGTCGGGATCGCTTTGTCCGCATCGGTCAGCGCCGAACCACGGATCATGCCGTTGAGGTCGGCGATGAAGTGACGGTCAGCGACGCCATAGAAGTCGCTGACCTTTTTGGCCGAGTCCAGTTCAATTGCAGCCTTCTGCCCGTAGAAGAACGAGAGCGGGTAGAGGTCATAGCCTTCCTGTTTCGCCACCGCCATACAGGTGGTGGAGTCCAGTCCGCCCGAGAGGATGATGACGGCCTTTTTCGCTGTGGTCATGGGGTTACACTCCTCGTTTGTCCGGGTCCCAGACGATCTTGTGCAGTTGGACTTGGAAGCGAGCATCGAGCTCGTCCGCCAGAATCCAATTCACCATCTCTTCCAAGTCGATCTCGCGGAACACAGGCGAGAACAACAACTGGTAGCCTTTGGACGGATGGATGTCATGTTCGCGGATCAAGTCTACACACCACTCGTAGTCCGCCCGGTTGCCGACGACGAATTTCACTTCGTCGCGCGTTGGGCGGATGTGACGCAGGTTTTCCAAGTGCATGTTTTCACTCATGCCAGAGGACGGAACTTTCATATCCACGATGAAGCGTTGCTTGTCGTGCAGCGCGAATTTCGAGATGTCGATCGAACCATCCGTCTCAATCGAGACTTCATAGCCTTCTGCCCCCAACAGATCCAACAGCAGTTGCATCTCTTGGCGCGGTTGAATCAACGGTTCGCCACCGGTCAGACAGACGCGCTTGACCTTCAACTCGCGAATCTTGTCCATCACGTCAGCAGGCGTGATCGTGTCGCCCTCGAAGTAGGAGTACTTGGTATCACAGTAGGTGCAACGCAAGTTGCAGCCGGTAAAGCGGACGAAAATCGTCGGCAAGCCCGCCGATGCGGTCTCACCTTGGATGGAGAGGAACAATTCATTGAGCCGCATAGAAGTCCTCCCGGTTGATCTCCGCGTAGCAGGATGGCGTCTCCCACAGACGGCACTTCATCAGGCGCACCGGGGTGGCGTTGTCGAGCTGTTGCAAGTAGGAATCGATGATTTCAAAAAAGTGTACGACCATATTCTCCGCCGTCGTGTTGAAATCCATGAGGTCGTTCAAAAAACGGTGGTCATACTTGCCGATAATCTGATCATTGACAATCGACTTGATATCGCCAAAATCGACGACGATCCCGCGATGGTCGGTCAGGCCTTTGATTGTGACTTCCAGCTTATAGGTATGGCCGTGCAAGTTCGCGCACTTGCCGATGTAATCATCCAAACGATGTGCAGAGTCAAAAGTGAAAATCTTCGTCACTGCGACTTCCTTAGTATGGTAAGGGACTTGGGTCATCTTGGTCGCCTCTTTCCCGTTGTAGTCTAAACTCCAATATAGCAAAGTTCCGCGCAGAAAAAAAGAGTCGACCGCAAAAACGGTCCGACTCCTTTTTTTACCGCTTGTTCTGCTCGTGTGCCTGTGCCTGTTCGAGCTTGTCGAGGAAGTACGCGGCTTCGCGCGACATATGGTCCATCAACAGCGGTTTGAGCGTGCCAAGCGCTCGACATTCCTCCAACGTCTCGCGCAAGTGCAGCAGATAGGTGTGGAACACGGAGATGTGCTCGGCGGTCATCGCCATCAAGCGCTCGAGGGAGGGCACCCAGCGCACCTCGCTGCGCACTTTGGTTTTCATCTCCTCCAGCGAGAGGGTCAATTTGTCGAATTGCAGTTTCCAATCGTGCGCCGATTCGAAAATGTCGTTCTCCTGCGGGTCGATGTTGCTGCGAATCACCGCCGCGTGCCCGGAGGAATCTGGCAACCAGAGACTCGCTTCGTGTATCGCCAGCATCGCGCCTTCCAAAAAGCGACCTTGCAGGAGCAACGCCATGACTTTTACGTACTCCTCGCCCTCGCGGATCATGTGGTCGATCAGGGAAGGCGGCAGGTTGATGTCGATCTTGCAAGCGAGTTGGCGGTCGAGGATCGATTGCTTGAACACGAGGAGGCGCTTCGTGAAATCGGCCGCTTGCCGTGTGAAGAGGCGCAGTTGATCGTGGTGGTTTTTGATGTGCTCCAACTGCCCGAGCAACTGCAAAACTTCCTGCTGCAAGGCTACGGTTTGCTTGATGTCAGACGGCTCTGTCGCCGCCAATCCGAGCTTGATAAATTCCGTGTGATCACGGAGTACAGTCAACCAAAACTGGTGCTCCGAAGCCAAATCTTGTTCTGCCAACGGGGATCGCTCCTTATATTTAGAGAGTGGGAGTGGGTTCCCACCCACCATATGACGCCATAGGCTTTTGCGTGCGGGGCTTGCATTCTCTGGCTGATTTGGTTCACAATACTACGGTGTGAAGATGAAAGTGGAGGGGAACCAATGACAGGTAAAACTGAACACGAAGCTCAGATCCAGGCGTTCGGAACGTACCTTGAGGAGAGAAAAAAGTCGCCGGGCACGGTACAAGGAGTGCTGCTCGATCTCGGGCAGTTCGCCGACTTTCTGGCTCGACGCGACAAGCCCTTCAATGAGCTGACGGAAGTGGATGTCAACGAGTTCGGCAAAGAGCTGCGTGAAGGCGGCAAGTCGGAGAAGTTGATCCACCGGAAGTACAAAGCGATCAAATCGTTCTACAAACGGTTGGCCGAACTTGGGGAATCGGCCGATCTGGATGAAGTGATCAGCGAGAGCCGCTCCTACATAATGTCACTGCCGCGGCCGCTGACGATTGACGAGATGAAGCGGTTTGTCATCGCTTGTGGCGATGTGAAGCGGCGGGCGATTTTCACCACGATGTACGAAGCTGGGCTGCGTCCGGACGAACTGAGCCGCCTCATGCAGGAGGACATCTCCTGGGATGACCTGTTCATGGTAGTCAAAAACAAAGAGGGAGAACGTGACAGACTGGTCTTTTTCTCACGCAAACTCAAGGATCTCTTGAAAAAATACATTCGTTCGCACAAAAGCAAGCTCCCGAATGTCTTTGTGGAAGACAAGACGACCGCGATGCGCGTGGGTCGCTTGCAAGTCCTGTTCATCGAAACGGCCAAGGATGCCAAAATTGAAGGACATATCGCGCTCTCCTCGTTGCGCCGCTCTCTGGCCGCGCATATGATCGAGCAGGGCATCGACATCGGGCATGTTGCCCAGATGCTCGGGTTGAAAAACACCACCTCGCTGGAGGTCTTGGTTCCGGCTGGCGGTGTCCGGCAGAACGAGTACCAGAAATTTATCTCGGCATTGGATTTGTAAGGTATTGAGAAAAAGGAACGACCCGCCGCGGCAGGTCGTTCCTTTTATTTATACATATTGATTATTCAAGTTTCCTTATGATAATATACAAGATGTACTTTATATGGAAAATTTTCCGTTTTTTATACGAATGTGGAAAGGGGTTACTGAACATGGGGAAAGCACGTTTACACAAGGGATTGAGTTTGGTGATGGCAGCTACACTGGCGGTCACCTCGGGGATGTCCGCAGTGCCTACAGTCGCGGGGGCGACTACGGTGATTACAGCTTCTGATCCGAATTTTGAAGACGGCTTGCAAAGCCCACTGGATCTCTGCAACGCGGCGCAGACGGCTGCTGAATTCCGTGCGGGATTTGATCAGCTTCCGATCGACCTTGGGGAAAAAACATTTGGCTGACGAGCTATGTGCCCTATGCAGGCTCTGTCACCTGGACGACCAATCACCCGGAGATTCTCAAACTCAACGGCAACTATTCAGCGACCGTGACGCGCCCGGCAGCGGGGAGCCCGGATGTCAAAGTGACCCTGACGGCTACGCTCACGGACGGCCGCACCAAAACGTTCGAAGTCACCGTCATCGCACAAGAACTTCCGATCCCGGTGCAGACGGTCAACAAAGCGACGACTGCTGTGGAGATGCGCAATGCGCTGGTGGATACCGCGCTTGGCCTGAACTTGGTCGGATTTAACGGCCTGAGCGATCAGGAGAAAACGGATGCGACGGTGACGCTCCTGAAGTTCCGCCCCGCTACAGGGTTTGTGTCGACGCAAGAGATCCAAAGTTTCTTGACGAAGTGCGTCAATTACATCCAGAGCATCAATTCGATCAACCTCTCCTATGGAGGTGACCTGACGCAGGTTATGAGCCTCGACATCAGCTCCTTCACCCAGCGCGGGACCGGATTCGTGCAATGGTCCTCTGATCATCCGGAAATCTTCGACACCTCGGAGCGCGTTCTGCACCGCCCGGCGTTCGACCAGAGCCCTGCAACGATCCAGCTGACGGCGACCTTGGATTTCGGTTTCACCACGTATGCGAAGACCTACGAGCTCACCATTTTGCCATTGGAAGCGACTGACCAACAAGCGGTGGCTACTACATCGAGCAAACTGGAGTTGCTATACGCTACGGGTGACAGCGAGCAGCAGGTCAAGCAAAACCTGACGCTCCCGACCCAAGGTCTCTATGGTAGCACCGTGACGTGGAGTTCCTCGAACGCAGACGTCATCAGCACCGACGGCATGGTCCACCGCCAGCATCCGACCATTGGCGACCAAACGATCACGCTGACCGCTCACGTTACACGCAACAGTGTCAGCGTAGACCGTGCGTTCACGCTCACCGTCAAAGCGCTGGAGTACACGCCGCTCGACGAGGCTTGGATCACGGTCGTCAACAACAAAAAGCAAGCACAAGACAGCGTGACTGTGCAAAACACCCAAGCGGGTGACTTGATCAACGTCTATGCAACAGACGGCGCAACACTGTTGGCACAAGTGACCTCCACCGGTTCGATCACGACGATTTCATTGGCAGAACTCGGTCACAAAGGCGGTACGATCTACGTGTCCAACACCCGTGCTGGCTACGTTGAACACAGCGTCGCGAAGCGCTTCCCAGCTGATAACGGCAAGTACCACGAGCAGAAGGCTGATGACAAGCAAGACATAGACGACAACAACTAAGTCACCGCTTCCGAGCGGACACTTCATCAAAAAAGAACCATACGCCCACATGCGTATGGTTCTTTTTTCTTCTTGAAGGGGTTTAGATGTATTTGTCGAATAAAATTTAATCCAATCAATACAAAGCGGAGGTGTGGCATGATCCGAAGATTTTTCAAGCGACAACATCGACTAGGCAGCGAACTGACATACAACTTGATCATCATCGGGATCGTGTTCGCTGTCTTCACCACCAGTTGTTATCTGTTTGTCGAGCAGCATTTTATCGCCTCCTACAAAACCGTGCAAGATCTGGATCGTCTAAATGAAGATGTCGAACTGATCAAGGAAGCGATGATCGACCAAGAGACCGGTCAGCGTGGATATGCGCTGACCGATGACGTATCGTTTCTTGAGCCTTACGACAAGGGGACCGTGCAGTTCAACTACCGGACAATCGACTTGCAGCAATCCTTGCAAGACTTTCCAGCTCTGCGAGCACCGATCGATCGAATGATCAAAGCCGGACAACTCTGGCACGACAGCTACGGTGAGCCAGAAGTTTGGTCCAAAAAGCACAAGCAAGCTGTGACCATCGAGCGATTCAAGGAAGGGAAGCAAGCGTTTGATACCTTTCGCGAGGCGGCGCAAGTTGCCGTCGATGACATCAATGCCTTGAAAACATCCGTCAGCTCGGCGCTGGAGCGTGCGGTGGACTTTGTCTTGCTGGCGATCTCGATGTTATCGATCGTGATCGTACTTGCGACGATGTGGATGATGAATCGCAAGTTTCGCCACATCGTCACACCGATCACCGAATTGGAGCAGTGTGTGCGCAACTATGCCAACCGCGACTTTGATGTGGCGGTGCCACACAGAGACCGCGCCGACGAACTCAGCCAATTGATCAAGGGTGTGGACCGGATGCGTCAGGAGCTCAAGGAGCGCTTTTTACAGACGCAACGACTCGCCGAGCTTGACGGGCTGACCGGGGTACCCAATCGCCGGGCGTATGACCGGGCGGTGGAGGAGTGGGTGGCCACCGCTGCGCACGGGTGTGGCTCATTTTCATTGATTCTGCTCGACATCGATCATTTCAAACGCTTCAATGATACGTATGGTCATCTCGAGGGAGATGCGGTCCTTCGCCATGTTGCCGCTGTGCTCACGGGTCACATCGGTCCACGCGACGTGTTGGCTCGCTATGGCGGTGAGGAATTTGCGATCCTGTTGCTAGATGTCGAAGCGCCAACTTGTTACCATGACGCTGAACGCTTGCGGGCGATGATCGAACGGGAGATTCTCGAGCCCTATCACATCACCGCCTCGCTGGGAGTCGCAGTCTACGAACCAGGTGACAGCGCCGCCCAACTGTTTGAAAAAGCAGACGCTGCGCTGTACCAAGCAAAAGCCAATGGGCGCAACACGGTAGAAGTTCATAAAACGGACATAAAACTCTCAATCTATTCGAAATAGTTTAGAAATAGAGGAAGACTGTGAAACCATTTGGCGTTTCATTCGTCTAATCTAGTACAAGTCTCTTGAAAGAGGTGTGAGAACCGATGTCCATGAACCTGTTTAACGGGGTAATGATTGGCGTATTTGTATTCTCTGCATTGATGGTGTTAGTCAAATTCGCATTTTACAAACGACGGGAGGACGGGATGCGGTCCGCCTACTTTTGGGGAGGAGTTCTGTTTCTCTCGCTAGCGATCACTGACCTTACTTCAAACCTCGTCTACCGTGAGGAACTGCACGAGGTCCAGACGATTCTGTTCCTCGGATTAACCGTCTGGACACTCGCTCTCTCCAAACGTGTGAAAGTTAAAGTTCAATAGAGTATGAGCAAAAGATGTGTGAAATACGCCCCGCGCCGTAAGGTAGCGGGGCGTTTTTTTATGGAGTAAAGCTTGTGAATCTAGCGAAGTTTATGATAACATAAAATCTGATTGTAGAACTGGGTTAATACTACGAAATTCATAAAATGTATTGTGTTAAATTGTGAAGAAGGTGATAGTTTGTCTACGAATATTCCGTCTGAGGATTGGCTCCCCGCCGAACGGCTTTCACGAGTGGAACAGCTGCAGATGATCGCCACAGTGGACCGCTATCTGGAGGAGCATCTATGGAGCCACCGCACGTATCCGTCCACGTGGTCGCGAGGGTTTCAGGTACACAGTGAAATCGTCGTGAACGAGAGCGAACAGGTCGTGCGTCAGGCGAATGTCGATGCCTTCTTGCAAGTTGTAGAGACAGGTGAGCGCATGGAAGCGTACCGCATCAGCATGGTGCGCGTCGGTGATGAAGCTTGGCAAGTGTTTCAGACCTTGCGCGTATAAGGCTTGAGCAGAAACCCTGTGCAACCGGTATTTGAATCTAAATAAGTGAATGTGAGGGATTGCGAAATGGGGAAGAAGAGACATCGCAAGGGCCTGGCGCAAGTGCTTTCCGCCACTTTAGCTGTCACCACGACGGTCGGCATGGTGCCGGTTGTATCCGCAGAAACCACAACACCGTCGAACTCGCCAGAAACGAGCGCGACGCTGGCACCTAACGTGGAGGCGCAGAGCGTTCAAGCAGCCTCTACACCGGAATTGGATGCTGTAAACGCAGCAGCCACTGCTGCCGACCTGCGTGCAGCGCTTGAAAATGTAAGTCTTGGTCTGGACCTGACGCTCTATAGTGGCCTGGCAGACAGCTACAAAACGCAAGTCGCATCCTCTGTGTTGAGCGCGCGCCCAGGTGGTGGCTACGCAACCGCAGGCGATGTACAAGCAGCGCTTGATACTGCCGTCACGAAAGCTCATGCGGTGCTGAACGACCTGGCAGCACTGACGATCGGCTACGCGGGTAGCGACTCGCTGACTAGCGTTACAACAAATGTCAGCCTCCCTGTCACCGGCCCGAATGGTTCGACGGTCTCTTGGAGTTCCGATCAACCGGGCATCCTCGATGCGATGGGCAACGTGAACCGCCCGGCGTACCTCACGGGTGATGTGACGGTGCAATTGACGGCGACCGTGACCGACAGCCCAGTGACTTCGAGCAAAACGTTTTTGGTCAAAGTCATCAAGCAAGCGGAGACCGATGCAGAAGCGGTCAGCAACGCGAAAAGCAACCTGAGCCTCGGCTTTGCAGCAGGGGATTCGGCATCGGGGATCATCTCGAATCTGACGTTGCCAGGTACGGGCTTGGACAGCACGACCGTCTCTTGGTCTTCCTCGAACCCGGCCGTGCTCGCAGCAGACGGGACAGTGGCTCGTCCGGCGTACCTGTCCGGTAACCAGACGGTAACACTGACGGCGACGATCACCAAGAACGGCGCGACCGAAACCAAACAATTTGTGGTGGTGGTCACGAAAATGCCGGAGACCGACGCCGAAGCTGTCACCAACGCGAAGCAGTTGCTTGAGATCACGTATGCAGGTGGAGAATCTGCGACGGGGGTAACCAGCAATCTGATGCTGGCAACCAGTGGAGCCGATGGCACGACCGTCTCGTGGACATCCTCCGATCTCGCAATCGTTGCAGCGGACGGCACTGTCAACCGACCTGCTTTTTCAGACGGTGACAAACCGATTCACTTGACCGCGACGATCACGAAGAACGGCAGCACCGACACCAAGGTGTTCGTGATCGATGTCCTCAAGGCTCCGCAAACCGCAGCAGAGGCGGTCAACAATGCCAAAACAGCGCTGGACATCGGCTACCAAGGGGCTGATTCGCAGACCGCTGTCACCCAGAACCTTACGCTCAGCACGACGGGTGCCGATGGGACTGCCGTTTCGTGGTCGTCCTCCAATCCGGGACTGGTCGCGTCGAATGGTGCGGTAAACCGACCGGCATTTGCTTCAGGGGATGCGATCGTCACGCTGACGGCGACGATCTCCAAGGGCGGCTCTTCGACAACGAAGTCGTTCCTCGTCCAAGTGTTAAAGCAGACGGCAACGGATGCGGACACGGCAACCGCTGATGCGAACGCACTCTCGCTTACCTACTCCCCAGGCGATTCTGCCGCAACCGTGCGCAACGGGTTGATTCTTCCTACCACCGGTCCGAATGGTTCGACGGTCACTTGGTCGTCCGACACTCCAGCGACGGTGGCTAACAACGGCAATGTAACTCGACCGGGCGATTCCATGTCCGATGTATTTGTCACGTTGACCGCGACGGTCACTTACAATGCCGGCAGCGCGACCAAAACGTTTGTCGTCAAAGTCCTGCATGAGCAAGACACCGAGGCGGTTGCCAATGCGAAAGCAGCGCTACAAGTCGGCTATGCAGGCGGTGACAATTCTTCCTCGGTTACAGCGAATCTGACGCTTCCGACGAGCGGTGTAGACGGGACGACGATCAGTTGGGCATCTACTGACCTGTCCGTGAATGCCACTACAGGTGTCGTCATCCGACCGCCTTACCTGGCGGGCGACCAACCTGTCACGTTGACCGCTACGATCACACGCGGTGTTGCAATCGATACTCAAACCTACAATCTGGTCGTAACCAAGCTTCCAGAAACGGACGCAGAAGCGGTTTCTGTTGCAAAAGCTGCCCTGACAGTTGGCTACGGTGGCGTGGACACGAACGCCAGCGTTACCCAAAACCTCACGTTGGCTACGACTGGTGCCGATGGCACGACGGTTTCCTGGTCTTCCACTGACACGGCTTATGTCGCTACTGATGGTACGGTAACCCGCCCAACGTATGTACAAGGGCCCCAATCGATCACGCTCACAGCGACGATCACGCGTGGGGGTGCAACGGATACCCAGACCTTCAACTTGACCCTGCCGGCTCTGGCACAGACCGATGCTGAGGCAGTGGCATCTGCCAAAGCGGCCTTGGCCATTGGCTATGCAGGCGCTGATACTTCTGCAAGCGTCACCAGTAGCCTTACGCTGGACACGACGGGTACAGATGGTACGACCATCACATGGTCTTCGAATAACCTCGCTGTTGTTGCAGTTGATGGGACCGTAACGCCTCCGGCCTACCTGACGGGCGATCAAACGGTGACCTTGACGGCAACGATCGTCAAAAACGGCGCGTCCGATACCAAAACATTCACGGTGACCGTGATGAAATCGGCGGAAACAGATGCGGAAGCGGTAAGTGTGGCGAAGGCTGCGCTGGACGTTACGTATGGCGGTGGCGACTCGGCAACGGGTGTTACGCAAAATGTCACCCTGTCACCAACCGGTGCTGACGGTACCACCGTCACCTGGGCATCTGATATGCCGGGCGTTATCGCAACAGACGGGACCGTGATCCGCCCGGCTTATCTGAGCGGTGACAAAACCGTCACGCTGACAGCTACAATCAGCAAAAACGGAACCTCCGACACCAAATCGTTCACGCTGACCGTCAAAACACAGACGGAGACAGACACCGAAGCCGTATCCGTGGCGAAGACCGCCCTGGCCGTTGGCTATGCAGGTAGCGATTCGTCCTCGTCCGTCACGCAAAACCTGTCCCTGATTTCTACAGGTGCGGACGGTACGACTGTGACGTGGAGCAGTTCTGACCTAACCTATCTCGCAACGAATGGTGATGTTACTCGACCGGCCTATCTGGTTGGGGATCAGACCATTACGCTGACTGCGACCATCACAAAAGGCGGTAGTACCGACACCAAGACCTTCACGGTCACGATCACCGCACTCGGGGAGACGGATGCTGAAGCCGTATCCGTCGCCAAAGCAGCCCTGACCGTCGGGTACGGAGCAGGGGATTCAGCAGCAAACGTAACCCAAGGTCTCACGCTGCCAACCACTGGCTCAGACGGCACGAGCATCTCCTGGTCGTCTTCGGACACGATGTTTGTTGCCAATGATGGTACAGTGACCAACCCGACCTATGTGCAAGGACCCCAAGTCGTCACATTGACCGCGACGATTACGCGCGGTGGAGCGAGCGATACGCAAGTGTACACCCTCACCCTGCCAGCCAACACAGAAACGGATGCAGAAGCCGTTTCGCTCGCGAAGGCAGCACTGAACGTTGTGTACACGGGCGCAGATTCTGCCACAGGTGTCACCCAAGCTCTGGGACTCCCGACATCGGGTCTTGATGGAACAACCGTCAGCTGGTCGTCCTCCAACCCGGCCGTTGTGGCTGCCGATGGTACGGTAAACAGCCCGGCCTACTTGACGGGCGATGTGACCGTCACCCTCACGGCGACGATCGACAAAAACGGTGTCACCGACACCAAAACATTTACCGTCACCGTCACCAAATTGGCTGAAACAGATGCGGAAGCCGTTTCTGTCGCCAAAGCGGCTGTGGCAGTGGGCTACTCGGGGGCTGATACCTCCGCGGCAATTACGCAGAACGTGACCCTCAACACCAGTGGCTTGGATGGCACGACTGTCGCATGGTCGAGTTCCAACCCTGCGGTTGTGGCAGCAGATGGTACCGTCACTCGCCCAGTCTACCTGACCGGTGACCAAACGGTCACGCTGACCGCAACGATTTCACGCGGTGGAGCCACCGACACACAGTCATTCACCGTCACCGTCGTCAAACAAGCGGAGACGGATGCGGAAGCTGTCGCATCTGCCAAAGCAGTGCTCGCAGTCGGCTATCACCGTGGTGACACAGCCGGTAGCGTGATGTATGATCTCACCCTGCCGACGACCAGCGTCGACGGCACGATGGTTTCATGGATGTCTTCTGATCCGGTCGTCGTCATGGCGAACGGCACGATCAACCGCCCGGATTGGAGTTCTGGCAATGCCAACGTGGTCTTGACCGCGACGATCAGCAAAAATGGGGTCACGGATACCCAAACGTTCGCGGTTACTGTGGAAGCGATCACGGAGAGCGACGCACTTGCCGATGCACAAGGCTTGCTGGATGTGAACTATGCATCAGGCGACAGTGCGATGGGTGTGACACAGAGCTTGACGTTGCCGACTACAGGTGCACATGGCACCACGGTCACTTGGTCTTCCTCTGACGCAGCACTTGTCGATGCGGCTGGTCTGGTCCATCGACCCGCGTATCTCTCGGGAGATCAACTGGTTGAACTGACCGCGACGATCGACAAAAATGGCACTACGGTGACCAAGAC
The DNA here is from genome assembly GCF_003148565.1 of Tumebacillus permanentifrigoris. Lineage (GTDB taxonomy): Bacteria > Bacillota > Bacilli > Tumebacillales > Tumebacillaceae > Tumebacillus > Tumebacillus permanentifrigoris. Next base: position 24,111 of record NZ_QGGL01000012.1, on the reverse strand, counting down.
CTTCCTGATGCGCGTGGTTCGACTGGCAGAAACGGATGGAGAAGCTGTCCTGAACGCGAAGATGGCGCTGGACCTCGGATACACAGCAGGCGACACAGCCGTTGGGGTTACGCAGATGCTGACGCTCCCGAGCACAGGACTTGACACCACCAACATCAGTTGGTCGTCTGACAAGCCTGCGGTGATCGACGCAACGACTGGAGCGGTCACTCGCCCGGCGTACAATGCAGAGGACGAGGTGGTCGTTCTGACCGCGACGATTCAACGCGGCGGGAATTCCGTGACCAAGCAGTTTGTCCTGAAAGTTCTGAAGAACATTGAGACAGATGCTCAGGCTGTCGCAAGTGCAAAAGCGGTGCTCGAGCCGGGCTTTGCGATGAACGATTCGGCAACGATGGTTACGCAAAATATCACCCTGTCGGCTGTAGGTGTCGATGGAACCGATGTGGCTTGGTCCTCCAGCAACCCGGCGGTCGTCAGTTCGATGGGCGTTGTCACTCGTCCGTTGCCAGGCGCTGGCGATGCGACGATCACGCTAACTGCGACCATTACCAAGAACGGCACGACCGACACCAAGACGTTCACGGTCATCGTCCTCCAACAACAACAAACGGCGCTCAATCCGTCGCAGATCAGCGTCTTCAACCACCCGAACGGTACTCCTGACTCCGTACAGGTCACCAATGTCCAAGCGGGCGATGTGATCAAAGTCTACTCGGCTGCGACTGGTGGTGTGTTGCTGGGTCAAACGACAGCAACGGGTTCCACAGCGGTCGTCACGATCGCGGAACTGGGATCGGCGGCAGGGACTGTCTATGTAACCATTACCAGCTCCGGCCTGCTGGAGAGCAACCGCGTCGCCAAAGTCTACGCATCCGATATCGCGAGCCCGTACATGATTACCAACGGGACACTGATGAAGGTGAGCGGTGGATTGAAAGCAACCGTTACAGTCGCTCCGACGCTAGGTGCGCTCCCGGTTGGGGGCTCCAAATATGTCCTGTTTGAACTGATGAAGGGGATCACACCGGTCAGCATCTCCACCGTGCTCTACAACGGTCAGAGTGCAGTCGACATGTCGATGCTGTTCAGCGTCACCGGCTCTGACTACACCGTCAAAGTCTACATCGTCGACAGCATGGACGGCACCTTCACGAATATCGGGAACAGTTTGGCGGACGCGGTCACTCTCACAGTGGCTCCGGCTATCCAGCCATAACGGGAGAGGGAGATGGGATTGACAATGAAAACGAAATGGCTAGCGATCCTCTCTGCTATCGCGCTGCTCGCACCTGCGGGCGGCGTGTACGCGGCGACGAACGGTACGCATGTCACCTTACACGATGTGCTGGTGAAACATCCGGGTGAAAACATTACGATTACGGGAACGAGCAGTTACTCGGTCTTGCTGATGAAAGTCGTGAAACCGGATGGGACGCTCCTCTACTTTGACCAAACGAAACCAACGGGTGGCAACTACTCCCTTACGTTTGCACTCCCTGTGGATGCAGCAACAGGTGTTTACCACATCGTGACGGGTCAAAACAACGATGTAGCGGTTGACGACTTCGAGGTCACGCCTGACCCCACCCAAGGTGGCGGTGGAGGCGGAGGCGGTGGAATTCCAGGTGGTGGCGGTGGCAACAAGCCACCTTCCGACATCCTGGACATTCCGACCGACATGATGCAGGTCAAGACCACGACCAACAGCGACAAGCAGAAAGTCCTCGATATCACGCTGGTCGATAGCAAGCTATCTGATTTGATTGATGCTGATGGTTCTGGGAAAAAAGTCATCAATATCAAAGTTGCAGAAGCTGGGGACGTCGTACACATGAATTTGACGGTCGACGCGGTCCACAAGCTGGACAACAAAGCGCCGGAGTCCACGTTCCAAGTGACGACATCGCTCGGTACGATCAGCCTGCCGACCAATGCGCTCAGAAAAGCGCTCGACGGATTGCAACTTCCCGTTGAGAACAAGGTGCAGGTCACGCTGACAAAAGTTCTGCCAAGCGAGGAAGATCTTGTCAAGCAGACGATCCACAACCACGGTGGCGAGCAAGCGAGCACTCCGGTCGACTTCCTCGTTCAAGCCGTGCTTGCAGACGGCCAAACAGTCGATGTGCAGGATCTGGCTGCGTATGTCTCCCATACGCTGAACCTGTCAGCAGCAGTGGGACAAGTTGACAACAACAACCTCGCAGGTCTGTATGTCGACGCCAGCCGTAACTTCGTCTACCCGATGCCGACGCTGTTCACCGTCGCTGGGGGTCAAAAGCAAGGAAGCATCCTGCGCAAAGGGAACTCGGTCTACGCATTGGCGACCAATCACAAATCCTTTGCAGATGTGACTTCTGATCACTATGCGAAGACCAGCATCGAACGCCTCGCGAACAAACTGGTGATCAACGGCTATGAGGACAGTTCCTTCCGTCCTGCGGGCCACGTCACCCGCGCCGAGTTCGTGACCTTGTTGGTACGCTCGCTGGGCATCCTGCCTGCTTCTGAGCTGACGGGCAATGCGCAATTCCGCGACGTCTCGGCAGACGAATGGTACGCGGGTTCGATCCAAGCGGCCGTACAAGCCGGGCTTGTCAAAGGCTTCGAGGACAAAACCTTCCGGCCGAACCTCGAAATCTCGCGCCAAGAAATGGTTCAGATGATGGTGAATGGTCTGCGCAGCGTCGACCCGAAGCAAAAGCTCAGCGCGGCTGAAGTCGACACAACCCTGCGTCTGTTCCCGGATGCAAGCTCGATCGAAGGCTGGGCTGCAGAAGCGGTAGCCATCGCGGTTCGCGCTGGCATCGTGCATGGGATGGAAGACCAAACTTTCGCCCCCCAAGGCACAGCAGATCGTGCCCAGAGCGCCGTCGTTTTGGACAAGATGATGCAATCCCTGCATTTTATCAACGAGTAAACGGTAAAAACGCCCCGTTCCGAGAGGAGGGGGCGTTTTTTTTGACAAATCATGTCGGAAAGTATTATATCTGATTTATCTGAAAACTATTACTATTTATGTTGTTCTGTTTTATACTAGAGATGTAGCCGTGACCATTTCCCTGGAGGTGTTCCCGATGTCCCAAGAGCAAGAGCAGGTACTGCGCCACCCGATCTTTGGACACACGCTTGCGAATTGCGAATTGCCGCACCATCAGTACGCGCTTTCGTTGAAAGGGCCTCTCGTACACGTTAGAGCGGTAGTCAAGCACGTCGACCCGGACAAGCTAGAAAAAGGGGTTGGTCACATGCATTTCGTGATTGATCACATCGAAGTGCTCACCATCAAAGGGGCGGACAAGTCGCTGGTACTGCCAGAAGCTTTCTGCGCCGTGCGATTTGGGGACAAGCTGGGTCTCAAAAAGCATATCGAAGGTCTCGAACCAGGGCAACCGATCGAACTGCAAGGTGAGTACATCGACAAAAACCATGCCTATCCCAGCCCCGACAACCCAGGGGACGCGGTGTTGCACTTCACGCATCATCCGGTGGGCTATGTGCTGTATCACGGCAAACGCTATGAATAAGGAAGTTCAAGGGAGCGACGTGAGTCTGCTCCCTTTTTTGTGGATATTGTGGGTAACCGCTGTGGATAATGTGGATAAACCCTGTGCATAAACATTGTTATTCACAGGTAAAGGAAACACAAAAAAGGAACGCCACCGCGTGCGGGTGTGTTCCTTTTCTAATCGTTAGGATGTTAGATGCCAACCAAGTCGCGAACGACCACGCTGGAGAGGATCAAGCCTGCAACAGAAGGAACGAACGCGATGGAAGCGGGCGGGTTCTTCGCTTTGCGCGGAGCTTCGCCTTCTTTCACCGCTTGCGGGACGATCTGTTCGGTGATGTCCTCACGCGGTTTGCGCGGGTTTTCCAGCGAGCAGACGACTTTGACACCCTTGTAGATGCCGTAGTCCTTCAGTTTGCGACGCATGATCTTGGCGATCGGGTCGATGCTGGTCTTGGAGATGTCCATGACGCGGAACATCGTCGGGTCGATCTTGTTGGCGGCGCCCATCGAGGAGACGACGGGGATGCCGCGCTTGTGACATTCGACGACGGCGAGGATCTTCGCGGAGATCGTGTCGATCGCGTCGACGACATAGTCCGGGTTGTATGCAAAAATCGAATCCTTCGTCTCCGGCAGATAGAAGATCTTCAACGGGACGACGTCGATCTCCGGGTTGATCTGCTTGACGCGCTCGGCCATCAGTTCGACCTTGTCCATGCCGACAGTGTGTGTCAGAGCCGGAATCTGGCGGTTGATGTTGGTGATGTCGACGTCATCCTTGTCCACGAGCACGAGACGACCGACACCACAACGCGCCAATGATTCCACGGTGTAGGAGCCCACGCCGCCCATGCCGAGCACGACGACGGTACTGCCTTTCAACTTCTCCAAGCCCTCCGGCCCGATGACCAATTCCGTTCGAGAATACCGATGCAAAGCCATATGGTTCGAAACCCCTTTAGTTCATAATATCTCTAGATTCTCCAGTCATCATAACATAATTCATAGTACTTGTGCTAAAATGGGTGGCAGTTAAAAGCCAGCTGAGAGGAGCCGATTTCTTGTGTTTGAAATGACGAAAATCCAAGGCGACAAAGCCGCCTTTTACCAAGAAGTAAACACCCAACTGCACCACTTGCTCGAAGGCGAAACGGACTGGATCGCCAACCTCGCCAACGCGGCGAGTTTGCTGTACATGCAGATGGAGAGCATCAATTGGTCGGGCTTCTATCTATACCGTGACGAGCAACTGATCCTCGGGCCGTTTATGGGCAACGCCATATGTCCAATACACGCAAATTTAGCGGAAAGACACATTGAGAATGTCGATTTGTCTACGCATCTTCTTATGTTGTGTGATTGGGGTATCGACGTGCATCTTGTCAATGAGTAACCCAAGAGCGGACTTCTTTTCAGCGGGAGCAAGCAAATGCCACATCATTTCGAAGTTCTGTAATGCCACCGCGATCTCTTCAGGTGATTTTCTTGATTGATTTGTAACGCCTTCTAGGTCAGATATTTGTCGGAGGAGTTCCTGTTCCTTATCGAGTTCCTGTTGTGTGTTCTTTCTGAGATCGTCTTTTGTAATCAGTTCATCCATATACAACTCTTGCCACTTTCGTTTCCTCGATTTGACTTTCTCCAACTCAGACTTCAATTTTTGAAGTTCCTCTTGATTCTTATCAATCTCGACTGCATCTTTGCTTGCCGCAACCTCAGAAGCAGCACTGGTTATGTCGAGACTCCTCACGTATTCCAAGAAGCAATTTTCCATAATGTCTTCATTTAGGGTAGGCAGGTCGCAGGTGCCGTTCAAGCTACCTCGACACTTATAATATTTGAATTTCTTTCCTTTGAAGGACGAGGACGTCCCTGACAACGGCGATCCGCACCTGTTGCAAATCAGTCGACCTGTAAAGAGGTAATCACTATTTACTGTTCGGGGGTGATCCCCAGTACGGGAACTGCGAAGTTCTTGAGCTTGCTCAAAGATTTCTGTAGAGATAATCGCTGGTGCTGCATTTTCTACTTCGAAGTATTGGGCGTTTGTTGTCATATTCCAACGCAAAGACCCAATGTAGATCGGGTTTTGTAGGATTTGACGAACAGTCGATCCGTGCCAAATGGACCCCGACTTCTTTGTCTTATAGCCCATCTGGTTAAGCCACCTACAGAGATTATCGTCACCCATCCCCTTCAGGTATCTATCGAATATGATTTTGACCGTAGAGGCCTCTTCTTCTTTAATCTCCAGTTTCCCGTCCTTTCCCATGCCATACCCAAAGGGAGCTACCCCGCCGTGAAACTTCCCTTCTATAACCATTTGCTCCATTCCAACGCGCACACGCTCCGCTAGATTTTCGCGCTCCCATTGTGCAAGGGCACCGATGATCGTGATGAATAGTCGTCCAATTGCAGTTGTTGTGTCGAATATTTCGGTAGCGGATTTGAAACCAACCTTGTGTTGCTCGAACAACTCGAGTAACTTGAAGAGGTCAAGGATCGAGCGAGTAAGTCGATCAAGTCTGAATACCAGGACTACAAATTCACTTTCGGGGTTCTGCTTACGGAAACCCTTCATGTCTTTGAGCATCCTTTGTAGCTCAGGGCGATTCGTATCTTTAGCTGAGATCCCTTCATCAAGGTAGAAGTCAAAGATTGTCCAACCAAGACCGTTGGCGAACTGGGATAGACGTTCCTTCTGTGCCGCTAATGAAAAGCCCTCTTTGGCCTGCTCCTCAGTTGAGACTCGAATGTAGATGGCGACATTGACTGATGTACTCATATTTTGCAGTGGCCTCCATTAGATGATTTGATTGGTAAACCAATTCTAGCATGGAGTCTCTTGTGATAGAATAGAGTTGAGTCTTCTGATGGAGATTGGTAAGAAGAGCAGAGGGTCGCCGGTGACGGCGGTCTTTTTCTTTTGTTGGGCTATTTCTCAGAAATTTGCTAATCGTGTATAATAAATAGAGAAAGTTTGTTCGGAGGAGGATGTTGATGTCTGAGCCCAAGGTGCGAAAAGGCAAAACAGCTGAACAGAAATTGGAAATTACAAAATTCAATGCAACTTTGGCGACAAATTTGATTTTCTTCCGAAACGAAAGAAAGCTAAGTCAGGATGATCTAGAAGCGCTTAGCGGAATCGCCAAAAGTAATATATCTCGTATCGAAAATTGCACGATGGCTCACAGTAGCTACGAGAAGAAGTTTAATGCAGACTTTATTAGAATGCTGGCTCAAGCTCTGAAAGTTGCACCTGATGCACTGACGGAAAGTGATTTTGACTTGCAGAAAAGACTCGATTCCCTCGAAAGTGCGGTCAAAAAATGGCCAATTCCAGAAGAGGCAATTATAGAGGCGAATGAACTTTTGGGTATGGTAGAAAATAGAGGACCGAGAGAGAGAGCCATCGCAAATTTATCACGAGGATTAATTGAGTACTCGAAATGGAGAGTATCAAGATCGCTTGATTTTTTCGAGGACGCTTACGACTACGCTACAAAATCATCGGATGAGGTCTTAATTCAAAAGGTACGTTACAATCTATCAACAGCGTTGATGGCTGGTGGTAGGTATGAGAGAGCTGAAATATTTATGCTCCAAACATACAAAGAGGCTATAAGTGAAGAAAATAAAGCTAGGTCTTTGTTGATGTTGGGTTCTTTGTATGCAAAGCGCAACCGACTAGATCGAGCCGAAAAGAAACTGAATGAGGCATTGGAAATAATACCAGATGGACCGCAGTACAATGTAATAAAGGCGCAGTGTTTGCAAAGCCTTGGGTCCGTACTTTCTAGATTAGAAAAATTTGAGGAATCAATAGAAACCACTCTCAAAGCGATCGATTTAGCCAAAGGAGCACAGGACAAACTTTCACTTATTTACGGACTAAAGGTATTGGGGGAAGTCTTTTTCGCTGGAGGCGATGCGAAAAATGGGGTAGCAGCCCTAACTGAAGCACTTTCAGAGGCGAATAAATTCGGGAGAAACTATGAGCGATTGATGATTCGTTTCTTCTTGAATTACCATGAGAATAATTACGATGATCTCAAAGAAACATTACTTTTAGAGTTAGAAAACGATGCACCACCCCACCACTTAGTGGACCAATACGAGAAAGCTTCAAATTTAGCGAGAAAACTAGGGTTTTTCGATGATGCCATCGAATATCTTATGAGAGTAAATTTGCTATTGAAGGACAGATGAGGGGGATTAAGGGGAATATGAAAAAGTTACTTGTATTATTGGGGATTGTAACACTGCTTGCGGGTGGATCGGTTGTTGAAAAGATCGCGTATGAAGTACCGCCGGGACCGCAAGTTACTAAAAGTAGCATCGCTTACGAAGTACCACCGGGACCTTTCCGGATGACAACGAACCAAACAGCTTAATCACGATTCCGAAATACTATCAAAAAGACCTCGATTTACGGGGTCTTTATTTTTTATCCCAAACCATTAAGTTGGTAATTTGGAATCTTGTATCTAGTTTATTATTTTCTATTTATTGGTGGTCGTCTGTGGTGTACTATGAGAGTACTAATTTCAGTATAGATGGCGAGGTTATAAAAGATGTTTCAAAATTTCTCCGCTAACATACAGATAAATATCCTTGAACGAATCGAAGATGATAACCTAACCTCAGATGACAAGGTGGAATTGGAACGCATTTTCTATACGCGCAAGTTCAAGGAGATCCAAACCGCATGATCATCCAACACGCAGTAGAAGCTCTTGCCTCCCGTATCGCGGAGCAGGCCCATGACGTCGATTTGACCGATCCGAACTTCGCCGTGGTCTGCATGTCACTGGCACAGATGACATGCGCCTTGAAGGACCAGTGCCCGCCTCCGCCGATGCGAGCGGCAATTTGCCCGTCGTTGAATGAGCCGACAATCCCCGTGCGATCCGGGGAGGCAAAAGAAAAAACCGCCGGTGACGCGGCGGTTTCGCATAACTCGATTATCACTCTGAAGTCTTTGCTCGATGAGATACGAGTGTCCATTGATCTTCGTCGTACTCAACTAAGTCAAGGTTCTCAAGGACCTTGCGGATTGTCTCTTTAGTAACTCTATCCGCGTGATTCAACAACTCCAGCGGCAAAGTTTTGAAGAGGACTTCATCTTTGTTTGACACTTCTCCGTTTTCAACCTTAGCAATCGCCTCGCTGATTTTTTCTAGGAACTCGCCTTTTGATTGCGAAGCGATGGAATCAGTGATTATGTTGAACTCCCAAGCGCTTAATTTCCTCATTTTTCTCACCCCCTTCAGTGGGGGATCATGCTGCCTGACGTGGTGGCCCCAAGACTCCCTGTGACGAGGGGGTCTTTTTTCTACGTACTCTCCAATCTGATGAAAACCAGGTCATGAAATAAGCCCCGGCGACGGGGCTTATGTTATGCCGGCAAGCGGCGATGTATTATTTCTGCAACTGACGGAGTTTGATAAGTCTATCCAATTCCTGTAGCGCCTCTTCCTTGCCATCAGGAGTAAATGGTTTGTCATCAACGTCAAGAATTAGGTCATTGGCTAAATCTTCTCTGATTTGTATGATCGAACGCAAACTGCGAGATTGAGCTTCGGTCATGTGCGGTACATCTGAAACGCCCAATAAATAATCAGTTGTTACTCCATAGTGTTGTGCGAGCGCTTGAAGGTGGTCATATGGTGGTTTTCGTTTCCCTTGTTCGTAGAATCCGTAGCCGCTTTCAGTTATCCCTATAAGATCAGCCACTTGCTGTTGGGTTAGTTTGTGTTTCTTCCGTTCATTTCGTAATTTATCACAAAGATTCAAGGCAGATCACCTCCAAGGGTCATTATACAACTAAGAGTTGGATTTGCGAACACAAACTACTGATTGTTGTTTTCATTGTTGACAAACAACAAGTGGTTGGGTATTATGAAAACAACAAGTAGTTGGGGGTGGTGGATTTGAGACGTGAGGCTCTCATCAACAAAAGACAGCAAAGAAGTTGGAAGCAAGGCGATGTTGTCGATGAACTCAAGCAACAATTCGGGTTGGAGATCAGCGAAAGTTATTATGGAATGATAGAGCAAGGTGTTCGTACTCCGAACCTTCAGCTAGGTATATCGATAGCGGAACTCTTTAGCGTGGACGCAAGAGAAATTTTTTTTGGCCAACAACCCAACAGTTAGATGGGGCATAAACTTGGAACCTTGTTCCAACTTTTATTCTATCAGAATTTGATAGATTTTGTGAACAACCCGGAGGTGAAAACATGAAACAACCGAGTCAAGAAGCCCTACGAAACTTGTGCAAGTTCTTCATGAACGTCGCGTTGCCACGTATGACCGAAGAACAGTTCGCGCAGATCAGCAACGTACCCTCTCAGCAAGGGCAGGTCGCATGATCGGCCGCATCGTCCGCACGTACCTCTCTGTTGTTGAGCTGGAGTTGATCGTCGCAGCCTACCACAAAGACACACCAGACAAGATCTGGTGCATCGATGAGAGTGGGGCGCTGTACATCTTCTATAAAGAGCCGGACGAGGAGAAGTTCAAGAAGCTGACGCCGACCAACAGGGCCATCCCGAAGGGTGACGTCGACAAGATCATAGCCGCCAATCACGCAAGGTGTGAGGCGAGAGCAAGAATGCGCAGGGCATGAGCAAGAGCCCGTAAAGTCGCTCCCGGACAAAGTAACGGCATGCGCCGATCTCGATTGAAAGGTGGTGAGAGATATATGAATATCGGACTTTATCGCAAGGTCGCCGCAAAGGCAAGTGAATTGCATCATCGGCAATTGAAAATGGGCAATGACGAGAAAGCCGCGGGAGCAAAACGAATCCATGATCGCTTTGTTCAAAAAATTAGCGAAGCAAGTTCCGCTAAGTAAGGTGTGTCACAACTAGCGCAAAGAACTTTAGAGCCACCTGTGAGTGGCGTAACTCAAAAGTAACGGCCTACGCCGATCTCGATTGAAAGGTGGTGAGAAAAATGAAGACTATCTACAAATACCTTTGCGAGTGCGGAGGTGGTGCCACCTACGTGGAATGGAATTCGAAGTCTCCCGAAACGATGCCGTGCTGCTCTGAGTGCGGAAGCAAAGAAGAGATGAAATACACCGGCGAAGTTTTTGAAATCGAATAGAAGGTGGTCTAACCCATGAAACACCTTACGCAAGTCCTACCGGAAGACAAGATCTCGTTCGAACGGGCGCTGGAAGGTCTCGCAGGCGGCAGCCTGACGATCAACCGCTACGTGGCAGAGTTCACCCGCGAAGGTATCGATGACGGTCTCTACGCAACCAAGGGCCTCTTGCTTACGATGCTGAGCAATCTCGACCATGCACTCCTGCTGCTCGACCGCAAGGTAACGGCAGACAAGCACCACGCCCGCGGGTTTGGCGCGGGTAATGAAACTGGATTTGCTGGCGGCTATGAGCAAGGCGTAGCTGAAACGCTCCGAGGGAATCCGCACCTCCAAACGCAGGCCGCACAGATCGCGATGGGTCACACCTTCGACCTTCTCGCGAAGAACGGTGGCAACGTCATCATGTTCAACCCTGGAGGCACTCGCCATGACCACCGCCGCTAACCCGAGCCCGACCGATTGGGCACTCGCTCAGTACGAAGCGGACTGCAACGCCTGTCGCAAGTACGAGGACGAAGAAGGTCGCCGAGCTTGCGTAACGTGCCCGACCGAGGCGTACCGCCAAGCTACAAAGCTGGACGAGACCAAGCGGATCAACCGCGCTGGAGGTGAGACGAATGCCTAAGATCGACACGAACGTCTTGCGTGAACTGGGCGCATACCTGTTGAACACCCACACCAACGATGCATGCAGGAAGGTTATCAGCGCCGCTGACGAACTCGACCGCCTCCGCGCCGACATCAACCTCAGCGACAAAATCGCGCAATGCGACCGCGAGGACATCCGCATCCGCGCCGAGCGGAACCGCTGGTTGGATGCTGAGAACAAACGCCTCCACGAAGACCTTCGCAAAGAAGGCGAGCGGGTGACCTATTGGATGAACGCCTACAACAAGGATGTGGCGGGGAGAACCAATATGACCTTGCGAGCGCTGGCACTGATTTCGAAAATAGCCAACGACGAGACATGTGATCCCTTCGAAATGGCAAAATCCTTCGCGAAATACCGCGAGCAATGCCGAGCACACCTTCAAGGAGGTCTATCAGATGAAAAACGTTAACACCACAGTCCTTCGCGTCGTCTCTGGCAACTGGTGGAACGGGGCATACACTCACCAACAGACCGCCGAGCACCTGTTCGAAGCTTCTGTAGCACTCGATAGCGCACGTTTATCTCGCGATTGGCTCAGGGATCAAGCTGAGCACATGGCACATGAACTCCATGGCCTGTACCGCCGGATTGAAGATGCGAAGGCCGCTGGGAACCTCGAAAATTGCCAAGCGATCCTGAACGACATCCCGATCCCTTGGGAGGTGGACGAAGATGCAGATGACGATCAGGGACAAGTTGTTCTACTGCTGTCTGCACCAACCGATGATCATCCACCTAACCCTTAAGGAGGTGATCTGATATGACGGAACGCTACCGAGCGGTGTTGGAACATCACGACGAGACGGGCCAAGCGGTCGGAGATTTGCTGAACGGCATCCTCCACAGGGAACGCCTGAACCGCCGCGCAAGACGAGCGTTGATGAGCCCCTACGACCCGCGCCGCGGCATCGTGGCAAAAGAAAACGGACCCGACGCTGTAACGTCGAGCCCGCTGGTGGAGCAGTTGGAAATATGTCTACAGCAATTGTAACACGGAACGAAAAAAACGAGCAAATGGAGCGTGTGAACATGAATCTCAATGCCCTGCAAGTGAACGACCTGACCGAGTTGCAAGAAATGACCGAGGAGCAACGTGTCGGCTTCGCTGTCACGGACCTCAACTCCGCGAACTGGTGTCTGCGCAAGCTTCAAGCGATCAACGCCAAGCAAGCTGAAATCAACGCTGTCGCAACCGCCGAGTTGGCGCGCATTACGGAGTGGCGCGACAAAGAGATGGCAGACCTCGCCGCATCTACGAACTTCTGCACCTACCACCTGAACAAGTTCCATGCGGACCAACTCAACGCCGATCCGAAAGCAAAGACGATCTCCACGCCATACGGCAAGCTCGTGTCTCGCGCGACAAAGGCAACGCCAAAGAAGATCGACGACTTGGCCCTGCTCCAGCACTTAAAGGAGAGCGGCGACAACGAGTTCATCGAGGTCAAGGAATCCGCGAAGTGGGGCGACTACAAAAAAACGCTGCGGGTGGAGGAGGTGGCGGGTGACATGCTCGTCATCGACCAAAACGGAGTTCCCGTCTCCGGTGTCGGCGTCGAGCCCGGAACTATCGCCTTCAAAGTGGAGGTGGCTGAATAGTGACGCTGGAACTCGTCTCCACGCAAAATTATGTATCGCAAGTGGCCATCTCACCCGAGCAGGCACTCCATGCGTATCAGGCGCTCCGCCAGATCACCAAGCAAGTATTGGTTGAAGGCACCGATTACGGCATCATCCCAGGTACTCCGAAGCCGTCTCTCTACAAGCCGGGAGCCGAGAACCTTCTCCGCTTTTACTCGCTAGGTCATACAGTTGAAAAAGTCTCCTCCACAGAGGATTGGGAAAACGGATTCTTCTACTTCGAGTACAAAGTGACTGTTCACAAACAGTTCCCTGACGGTACGAAGATCACGCTATCTGAGTGCGTCGGCTCCGCGAACTCTCGCGAGCCGAAGTACTACAAAAAGAAAAACGGTGACCTTCGCGATCCATACGAGCAGGTCAACACATTTCAGAAGATGGCGATTAAGCGCGCACTGGTCGGCGCTACCTTGCAAGCGACCGGTGCCTCTGGCCTCTTCACACAGGATATCGAAGACATGGACCCGAGTAACTTCCAAAGCGGCGGGCAGTCAAATGGCGGCGGATCTCGCGGGAACTACAGTGGCAACGGAAATAACTCCAACAACAGCGGCAACAAAGCGCCCGGGGAAAAGCAACAAGTCATCAACAACATGAAACCGATGGGCCTCAACTGGAATGACCTTTCAGGGATCGCATCTGCAGCACTTGGTCGCGAGATCAAAAAAGTAGTCACTGATGTGAAAGATGACGAGTGGAAAACGGTCCTCGACTATATGAACCGCATCAAAGGCGATGGCGAACAACAGTCGGACGGCGACGGCAAGCCGATCAACATCGACGACGACGATCTCCCGTTCTAGGAGGAGGCACACGATGCTCTCAGCACCGAGACCCGCCCCGAAGCCTCGCCACGGGCGCAACAAGCCCAAAGCGAAGGATAGGGGGGCCATTACCCCGGAGGTCGCCAAAGAAGTCATCGAGCGCGCCGATGGGCGGTGTGAGATGTGCGGACGCGATCGCCCTTCAAACTACGCCTACAGAGGTGAACTCGCGCACCTCGACCAGAAAGGGCAATGCGGGCGCGGCGACCAACCTTGGAACATCGCCGCCCTCTGCGGCCCCAGCACCAACAGCGGAACTTGTCACTGGAAGATCGACTCCCGGCGCAAGACATACCGGGATGAGGTTGAGAAGTTGATCGCAAAGCTCAAAGCCAAATACGATCCGGCAGACTGGCCGGAGTAAGGAGGAAGCCATGCTGCAGGATGAAAAGACCCACCAGGCGGTGATGATCGGGGACAGAGTGTTCGTCTACGTCCCTGATCGCGCCGATCTACCGAACTGGGACGTGACCCACGAGGCGTTCCCGACGCAGTTCCCGGAGCCGGAATATACCCTTCCAGATGGTATGAAGCCCTTCGATGCATTCGAGCACATCGCCTGTGTCAACGAGGGTGCAAGATTCGTTAACCCAGACACACTGGAGCCGATCTACTACGACGGCGACGCTGTAGACGGCCCGTTTTAAAACAATCTACGAAAGGAGTGACCGAATATGAAGGGTTTCACCCTCACTTGTTCCTGTGGCTCTCAAGAGGTCCAAATTCACGTTGTCGTACCAAGCGAAGAGATCAAAGTTGAATGCAAATCCTGCGGACATAGCATTCAAGGTAACGATGCCGACGAATTGGGCATCAACCGCCAAGAGGCACCATGCGAGTGATAGCCGCAGCCGTCCGCATTGGTGGCGTATGGAAGCGCGCATCCTTCGTAACGACACAGATATACCCCAAGGTCGCAAACGCGGCACCAGCGGGCAAGTAGGCGGGAAGGAGGGGCTTCGGTGGCAAACCCGCAACCGACAGACGCACATTTACGAATCTCGCATCAAATCATGCGAGAGATCATTCGCAGAGATTTTAGCAAGCCGCACCAGAACATCTTGAACCTTATCCTCCGCCTCTCGTGGGGTTGCGGTAGCCCATCGGCCCACATTCCCCAAAGCAAGGACTTCACGCTATGCGGAGTCGCCCAAGGACACGTATCAACCTACATCAGGCAGCTAGTCGAGGCGAAGGTTCTGATCGCAGATGACCCTTTCTACCAGATACAAAAAGACTTCGATCTCTGGCAAGTTTCTCCCAATAAAGGCTGGGATTCCAAGAGATTCGATGAGCTGGTTTCGGAGAATATCCGCCTCTCGACACCTGATTTGAGACAAACAGAAAGTTCCCCTCTGGCGGGAACTCTTCCCCTCCGAAGGGAGAACATCCCCTCTGGCGGGAACTCTTCCCCTCCGAAGGGAGAACATCCCCTCCAACGGGAAGGGAACTCTTCCCCTCAGAGGGGAACTCAACAACCCGAAAACGTAGACGTACCAACGCCTCGCAGGGTGTCCATAAAAAGAAGATCTTTTATATCTCTTCCTCTTCTTCCTCACCCCCTCCCACAAGCGCCTGCGCAGGAGTTGTCGGACGGTGATGTATACAACGCCTTCGAGAAAGAATTTGGTCGTCCGCTCTCACCGATGGAGTTCGAGGAAATTCGGGACTATTGGTTGCCTGTGTACCCGCGTGAACTCATCGTGAGGGCTTTGCGTGAAGCGGTCCTGAACCAAGCGCGGCACATGAAGTATGTAAACAACATCCTCGTCGCGTGGTGGGACAAGAAGTGGACAACCCCTGAGGCTGTCGAAGCCGGCAAAGCACAGGAGCATCTAAAACGAACGGATCGTCCGTACCAACAGCAAAGAGAACGCGCAAAAGTTCTACAGATGCCAGGCGCTCAAACTTACAGCACTGGAGCGCACAGCAAGTTTGAGCGAAACCTGAAGTGAACGGAGTGACAACGAATGGAACACATCGGCGAAATTGCGATGCCGACGAGCGGTAACTTCGCCCTCGCTCGAACAATCCAAATCCTCCGCGAACTCTTGCCGGAGCTGGCGGATATCGATGACGGAGTGATTCGAAAGCGTGGTGGCGACATTCTTGATGCAGCGAACTGCCGCGAGAATTGCAGAAGGTGCACGGACTTCGCGGGGTGCTGGCGTGACGACGAAGCTAAAGGGCATGTGACGATTCTCACCGTCAAGGATGGCGAGATCAAACTTCAGCGTGGTGTTCATTGCAAACCTTACCGAGAGCAACTGAACCGAGAGTCCCAAGAACGGATGCTTATCGCATCGGGCATGACAGCAAAAGAGCGTGGATTCACTTTTGAGAACTTCCCCGAGCAACAACGCAAGCGCCACGGCGACATCCTGCAACATGCAGAAGGCTTCCTGAACGGTCAAAGCAAAAGCGGCCTGTACCTCTGGGGTCCGCCGGGGATCGCCAAAACGCACCTCATGCTCGCGGTAATGAATCGTCTGAATGAGCGCGGCACCCTCGCGGTCTACGTGCGAGCCGATCGGATGATCGATCAGCTACGCGACGCGATCCGCTTCAATGGCGATGTAGACGCGGTGCAGGAGCGTTACATGACAGCACCGGTGCTAGGTATAGACGAGTTTGCACAAGAGAGGCTCACCGACTACGGTTTGGAGTCCATGATCAAGATCCTTAACGCCCGTGCCGCAACTGGACTGCCAACATGGTTCACGAGCAACTTCCGACCGGACATGGCCTACGAGCGGAGCTACGAGAAGTACCCCGAACAGATCGACGCACTTCGGTCGCGTGTAGCACTACTCGCGATTCCGGCGCGCATGGCCGGTGAGGATTGGCGACTAAACAGCTACGACCTGATGATGGGCCCGGACGAGGAGGTGTAGGGATGAGCGAACAGCACGAAGTGACATCGAAGCAAGAGCTACCTCACCACCTTGAATCCGAGCAGGCGACGCTGGGTGCGATCCTGATCGAGCTGCAAGTGTCCGGAGACGTGATAGAAATCCTCCCGACGGCGGATATGTTCCATGAGCCGAAGCACCGCACGATCTACGGATCGATGTTGGAAATGATCGACGCAGGAGATCCCGTTGACATCGTGACGCTCTCCAAGCACCTTGCAGACGCCGGAAAGATCGAATCGATTGGCGGAGTCGCGTACCTCGCTCAGTTGAGCAACAGTGTACCAACTGCCGCGAACGTGGACTTCTACGCCAACACCGTGTTCGAGAAGTGGCGGGCCCGCGAACTGATCGCCGCACAACGGGAATCGGCAGCAGCGCTTCAGTCTGGTGAGGATATCGAGGAGGTCATGATCGAGGTCGAGCGCCGGACGCAGAAGGCACGAGAGGGACGTCAGAAGGGTGCTATGACGCCGATCAAAGACATCCTCATGTCGGAGTTCGACCGATCAGAGTTCGCATTCAACCAAGCGCAGTCGAACGTGCCAAGCGGAGGAATCTCTACCGGTTACCCGGATGCCGACAAGATGCTAGCAGGTCTTCGCCGATCTGATTTGATCATACTCGCGGCGCGTCCGGCGGTCGGCAAAACAGCATTTGCCCTGAACCTTGCGACGAACGTGGCGGTGCGTGAAGACGGCACGGTCGGAATTTTCTCGCTGGAGATGGCCAAGGAACAACTGGTCGGCCGTATGATCTGCGCGGAGGGCAACATCGATGCAGGGCGGTACCGGACCGGAATGTTCATCGAAGATGACTGGCCGAAGATGACAATGGCGGTCGGGGCCATGTCGGAAGCTAAAATCTTCATCGACGACACCCCAGGTATCACAGTCCAAGAAATCCGCACGAAGTGCCAGAAGCTCAAGGAGAAGCACGGTCTGGATGTCGTCCTCATCGACTATCTTCAGCTCATCGCAGGTCCTCGCGGGAGACGGTCAGACAACCGCCAACAAGAGGTCGCGGAAATCTCGCGGACGTTGAAGCTGATCGCCCGCGAACTCGACATCACGGTGATCGCGCTGTCCCAGCTTTCGCGCTCTGTAGAGCAGAGACAGGACAAACGCCCGATGCTTTCCGACTTGCGAGAGTCCGGAAGTATCGAGCAAGACGCGGACATCGTGAGCTTCCTGTACCGAGATGATTACTACAACCCGGAGACCGAGCGGAAAAACATCGTCGAGTTCATCATCGGCAAGCAGCGCGGCGGCGCGACCGGGACGGTGGAACTGATCTACATCAAAAATTTCAACAAGTTTGTCAGCTTGGAGCGCGCTCCGGGCGCATAAGAGGAGGCCACCCAACATGAAGCCTTACAGCATCGTTCGATCCACTCGCGGCGAGCTTGGTGATTTGCACATCAGAGTCATCGCGGCCATGAAGGGACTGACGTATGCAGAGATCGAGTGGGATATCTGCCAAGCGATCGGTGAAGTGAAACCGATCATGAAGTTGACGGCGGACGAGGCACGTAAGGTGCTGGCGTACCGTCTTGGAGAGGAGCCAACAGCATGCTGACACCTGAACAACGCGCCACGTTTTCAAGTAAGTGGCGGTCGCTGATCGACGCGGCGGAAGATTTGGGGTGGCGAGTGAGATGGCGTCGAGCGCCTGATCCGTATTACGGAGGGTTTCTGGAATTCGACACTCTCGAAGCTAACATTGCAATGGCAACCAATGGCGGCGTGTGGGGAATCGTGATTTGTGGTGTGAAGAGCAAATATGAACCGATGATTTGCAAAACTGACTCCGAAGCCATCGCCACCATCCGCCGCTGGCTGAACGAGGCCGAGGGCTACAAGGAAGGTGCTGCATGAACCCGCTCGACTGGATCGGCCTGACCGCGCTGGTGATGGCGCTCGCAGGGATTGGAACCCTGCAACGCACCGGGAAGTTGCACGTTGCCGCTGGGATGTGGAGCGATGATACAGACCGCGATTAATTTCAGTTCACGGGGCTGGAATCGAACCATCCCGTTACCGAAGCCAGAGCTGGCGGATCGGTATCGAAACGACCTTCAAAACCTTGGGTACGAAACACAGGAGCCCAAGGAGACACCTGACGGTTGGGTTGTGCTGTACAGAGCAAGAGCCTGAGAAGGGAGAGGGGATCTATGGGGAAACGAGGCAAGCGCCCGTCAATCGACGCTCGTAACGAGAAAGCCATTCGTGCAGCACTCGCAAAGCGCAGTGGCGAAGCGGAGGTTCGTAGCTTGAAGTTGATCTGCTCCGACGACGAGACAGTCTGCGAAATCATCCAGAACATGCCCGGATTGATCAAACCGAAACTTGTCATCCCGACCAGCATTGTGAGGTTGGCGCGATGAGAAAGTTGAACCTGACGATCCCCGGCAACCCGCCGTCCATGAACCACGTGTACCGCAACGTCTCGATCAGCCGCCGAGTCGTCACGCCGGACGGAAAGATGTGGAAGGACGCTGTTCAGATCTTTGCCTGCTCCGCTATGCAAAAAGCCGGTTGGAAAATGACCAAGGATGAGAAAGTCGTCGCAGAGGTCACGGTGTACTGGCCGAGCAAGCGCAAGCGCGATGTAGAGAACATCGGCAAGCTCCTCTGGGATTCGCTCGAAGGCATCGTGTTCGACGATGACCAATGGCTCCTGCCGCGCTACATGGACTTCCACCACGACAAGAACAACCCGCGTATCGAGATCGTGTTCTACCCGCTGGAGCAGAGAGAGGAGCAACCCGCATGACCACCGCAACTGAAACCACCGCGCCGGCCGTCGAGGCCAACGAGCGTAAGAAGCTGGAACTGGAGGACAAGATCCTGCGCTACTTCCAGAACAAAGAAATCGAGAAAGAGCGCAAGGAAGAAAACAAACTCCTGTTCGAGGAGATCGAAGCGTTCTTCGAAGGCTTGGAGGATGTCGAGGACGACCTGGTACTGCCGCTGCCGAACGGCGAGTACGCGGTGCTGGCCAAGAAAGCCTACGTGAAGGACGTGTTCGACAAGGACTCTCTGGCCAACGAGATGCTGGTCGCCAAAGACGAGCTGAAAACACCGTTCGACTATTCGATCCTCACCTCGCAAGGCAAGCTCACCCCGGACATGATCTCCAAGCACACGCAGACCGAGACGGTCGTGAAGGTGCGCCTGTCCAAGCGGAAGTCGAAGCCTCGCAAGAAGAAAAGCGAGTAGCAAGGGTACCTCATAACGGAAGGAGCAAGCACGATGCAAGAGTTACAGAACGTGTTCAAGTACGAGGGGCGAGAAGTGCGGACCGTTATCATCAATGGGGCCCCTTGGTTTGTGGCGAAGGACGTTTGTGAAGTGCTTGGGTTGGCTAAGCATGACACCGCGCTCGCTCGCCTTAGCGGAAAACAAAAGGGGTCCCATTCCGTGGGTACCCTTGGCGGCAACCAACTGATGTCTGTCGTGAATGAAGCCGGGCTCTACAAACTCATCTTCACAAGTCGCAAGGCCGAAGCCGAGCGATTCAGCGATTGGGTCGTGGAGGAGGTTCTGCCGACAATCCGTCGGACGGGAAGTTATACGACGGCGGGTGCAACAGACGCGCTGGTCGTGCAGGCCACCGAAATCCTCGCAGCAGTATCTCGACTGGCCGCGACAACGCAAGAAGCTCTGCAAGCAAGCGAAGTGAAGTTCGACCGACTATCCTACGAGCTGGACAATGCGCTCACGATCAACAATCACGCGCAGACCAAGGTGAAACACGCAATCGACAAGCGGATCGGAACACTGGAGCCGGACATCATCGGGGACGACGGTAAGAAAAAGCGGAACCCGAGGCGCAAGCCACTCTTCACACAAATCTACGCCGACATCTACCAACACTTCGGAGTGGAGTCCTACCGAGACATCAAGCCCAAGGACTTCGAGGTGGCCGTGGAGTTCATCCGCGCTTGGAGCCCGGCTGTGCCGCTCAATGCATAGCACCTGACGGTGAGGGAGACTGGATAGTCTACTACCGCCGATAAACGACCGCCGATTTCGGTGGAGGGAGGGGGAAGACGATGCGTATCGGCATCCTCGACATCGACACGAAAAAAGAGAAAATGGGCCACGGCAAGCACGAGAAGTTCCCAAACCTCGCTTGCGGGAAAATCTTCGGATACCACATGGAGCGCGGCGACGAGATCGTGTATCCGTGGAAAGGTGAGCGGGTGGACAAGCTCTACATCTCGACGATCTTCTCTTGGTCAAGGCAGGCGCTGGAACGGCAGATGCCCTACTTCAAGAGCCGAGCAGACGAGGTAGTGGTCGGCGGGACGGGCGCGGATTGGAGAAGTAAACTCCCCCCCGAAATGGAAAATATCGGGCATCAATGGACATACGACCTGTACGACATCGACTACGGGATTGGCTTCACGATTCGCGGTTGCCACGTCGGTTGCTCGTTCTGTGTGGTCCCGCGTAAGGAAGGTCTTCGGGAGTACCGAGTCGCCACTGTCGGCGAGCTGGTGAACCCGCGAAGTAACCACCTTGTGCTGCTAAACAACAACAGCCTCGCGGACATCGGATTCTTCGAGGACGTGGAGGAGATCCGCGAGCGCGGCCTGACGGTGAACTGGAACCAGGCGAACGACATCACGCTCGTCACTGACCGCCACGCAGAGGCGCTGGCATCGGTGAAATATTACAACTTCGCCAAGACCAGCCGCATGCTCCACTTTTCATGGGACCAGATGATCAAACGGAAGATCGACCCCGCGACCGGCCAGCGTGTCGAGTATGTCATGAGCAAGACCGTCCCGGAACAGATCGCCCGACTGAAAGCTCACGGCATTCCTCCTCACCACCTGACGTTCTACATGCTGATCGGGTTCGACACGACGCTGGAGGAGGACATGCACCGCTTCCGCACACTCCGTGAGTTGGGGTGCGAGGTCTACGCGATGCAGTTCCGGGATCTGAACGGTAAGAACGGCGTCGACGGCAAAGGGAACCCGCAACTCCCGCACGTTCGTCACCTGAAAAAGTGGGTAAACGGGCGCGGATTCAAAGCCTGTTCGTTCGAGGAGTTCCGCCCGTACATGGATGAGATTGAACGGCGGGAAAAAGACCAGCGCGAACAGGCAGCGCAGACGGCACTCGACCTGTTCGCGGTATAGAAGAGGAGATAAAAACGTGATTGAAAAATTGAGTATTTTCCCTCAAGAGTGGCAAGCTGCCATCTCGAACTGGAACGAACTTGGGTGCCAATTCAAATTGGAGTGGGACTTCCCGGATAACCAAATGTTTGATATGTGGGCTGGATCTGTATTACTCAACATCCAGGTCACCACGAACAGCTGCAGGGTACAAATGATGCACCCCGAGATCGAAGAGAGAGTCGTTCGTAAAACGGATGTTACCGACTATAACCAGATCGCAATAGAGTTTGTGAATTCCTATGTCATGACCAACAAAGACGTGCTAGATATGCAACAGGCGATACGAGTTGCTATAAACGATCTTAATTCGATATATCTACCGGAGTTGCGGCATGTTTCAAAAGAGAGTGTTAGAAAACTCAGAGAAGCGGTAAATGAGATCAAGGTATCTATCCGCAATCCGAAAGGCGCTGTGTAAGAAGGGAAGGGAGAGAAGCACCTATGCAGGCTGTTCAAGCAGAGCGATTCGAAGATAAAGAGCACGAACTGCTCACGCTGTCAGAATACGACGTCATCATCGTCCAAATCTCTGGCGGCAAGGACAGTGTGGCATGCGTGCTTCACCTCCTAGAACGAGGCATCTCGCCTGAGAAAATCAGGCTCTGGCATCAAGAAGTTGACGGACGAGACAGGCAATTCATGGACTGGCCGTGTACGCGGCGGTACCTCGAACTGTTCGCACAGAAGTTCGGGTTGAAGTTGGAGTTCCAGTGGCGAAAAGGCGGCTTCCTGTCTGAGCTCATGAAGACGAACGCGGTGTCAGCGCCTATCATGTTCGAACACAATGGCGCGGTGGTCGCTCTTGCAGCTGGGCAGGGCGCGAAAGTCGCAACCCGAAGACGCTGGCCAGCAATGTCCGCAAGCCTCCAGACGCGGTGGTGCAGCTCGTCGTTGAAGATCGATGTCTCCACCCGCGTGCTGAACAACCACCCCGAACTTGCCCGGCCCGGTCTCGAAATCCTCTTAGTGACAGGCGAACGACGTGAGGAGTCGTCGGCTCGTGCGAAGTACGATGAGGTCCTTCCTCACAAGTCCAACAGCCAGCGCCGTCGCGTCGACCAGTGGAGAATGGTCATCGACTGGACAGAACGCGAGGTGTGGGCGATCTTCGAACGGTTCAATCTCCTGCCGCATCCGGCCTACCTGCTTGGCTTCTCCCGGTGCTCGTGCTTCGGTTGCATTTTCAACACCGCCGACCTATGGGCGATGATGCGAGAGATCGCGCCGGAACGCTTCGCTCGCCTAGCATACATCGAACGAAAGATTCAGTTCACCATCGACAACAAGTTGACACTGGAAGAGAAAGCGAACAAGGGCAGACTCCACCGCCTCCCGCTCGACCATCCAGATTTCGAAAAGTGGAAACATTGGGCACTGTCCGAAGATGCGCTGCAACTCGAAGACCTGAGCGGGTTCGTATGGCCCGCTGGTGCGATGCGCGGCGCAGACGGAGGTTCGCCCTGAGATTTGGTAGCCGGCGGCTGATGGCCGTCCGGTAGAGAGAGGAGAATCGCCCGATGCTCTTTGAACAAACGACGATGTTCGAAGAACCGAAGCACGAACCGCAATCAGAGCGCACGAAAGAGCAGTACCTGAAAGATGTCCGGGCATGGGCGGCTGAAAAGGGACTGGACGAAACGCAGACATCGGTTATCGTCCGCGTAGCAACTTTTGTCGGTCAGAAAAAAATAGCAGCCGAGTTTGGCGTATCGGTCTACCAAGTTAAGAAGATCGTTCAGAGCATTCGGGAGAAAGTCGGGTGGAGCGATCGGGCGGACACGATGCGGATTGGTCTGATTCTGGCAATGACGCTCTCTAACAAACCGAAATCACAAGCTGAAGCTGAATTCTTGTACGGCGAACTCATGAAAAGAGAGGGTGAGACCGCATGAACGAACCGACCATCAAGATCCCGGTGGCAAAGCTGTCGCCAGAGAAGTTGCAAGAACTCGCCCGGATCACCACCAGCGTCGCCAAGGAACTCACCTACGACAACGGCGTGGTACTTGGGGGAGTAGCAGCAGACCTCAACGTCTTAGCATCTGAGCTGGAAGCCCGACAGGTTGAGGCAGAACAGGCGCACTACAAGATCCTCCATCAAATGTCAGAAGTCCTGTCCGTCGCAGGGAAACAGATCGTCGCACTTCACATCGAGCTCTATGAAGCGAAGCGGTTGGACGCGTATGACCTGTTCAACGTGTTTGAAGATCGGAATATCCAAGGTCTGCTGGGGTGCGATGTTGGCGAAATCTTCGGGGA
>NZ_QGGL01000011.1 GCF_003148565.1 Tumebacillus permanentifrigoris | reverse complement strand
AAGAGATCATCCGGTATTAGCACTCGTTTCCAAGCGTTATCCCAGTCTGCCAGGCAGGTTACCCACGTGTTACTCACCCGTCCGCCGCTGACATCCATGGAGCAAGCTCCACATCAGTCCGCTCGACTTGCATGTATTAGGCACGCCGCCAGCGTTCGTCCTGAGCCAGGATCAAACTCTCAATTAAAGTTTGATTCAAGGCTCGAATCGATTCTCATCTATCACTCGTTTAGTTTTCAAGGATCAATCGCGTCACCGTAGTGTCTCTCGCGGCGACAAGAGTTATCTTATCATGCCCTCAACAATCTCTCAATCAAACCCTGCATACAAATTCCAGCATAACCCCGCAAATCGCGGGGTATACACAGAATATCTTCACATATGCTCACCATTTTGTTAACATGCTTCGTTTTCCACACGTTTCGCTGGCAACGACAAGATCGTAACCGTAATCAAGATACACGCCGCCCCAACTGCTTCCCAAAAACCAAGCGGTACCTTCAACCACAACACCGAGGCGAGGACGGAAACCAAGGGCTCGATAATCGCTAGCAAACTGGTCTCAGTCACCGTGATGTATCGCAAACTATCTAAATAGAGGTAGAACGCAATCAACGTTCCGAACAAGATCACGAAAGCCACATAGGACACCGACACCCACGACCAATGCATCCCGCTCGCATTCCAAGGTCGATCCGCCAACGCCACCGCAACTCCCCCGATCACCAGACCCCACCCCAAGATCACAGACGAATCCCAAGCGCGCAGCAAGGGTCCTGGATAGATCGTATTGAACGCCAGCCCCAACGCAGACACGAGCCCCCAGAGTAGCGCCTGCGTAGGAATCGACAAATCGTGCACCGAACCGTTCGTCACAAGCAGAAACGTCCCAACTAGAGCAGTCACCACCGCAGTACATTCACGACCGTCCGGCATCCGACTCACGCGCCATGCTTGAAACACCATCACAAACAACGGGGCCAAATACTGCAAAAGCGTCGCCGCCGCCGCATTCCCCGCCTCAATCGCGGCAAAGTACGTGTATTGCGCACCCAGAATCCCGAACACCCCGTACACGATCAACCGAACACGCATCCCGGAATCCTTCCACACGCCCAACACCTGTTCACGCCCCGCGCCAAACGCAGACAACCCCAACAGCAATACCCCGGCGGTCAACATGCGCACCACCACGAGCCATTCCGTCGTAAACCCTTCCTCTTGGAATAACTTCTGCGCCACCGTCCCTGACAAACCCCAGAACGTCCCTGCCGCCAACACCATCGCAAACCCCTTGCTCCGTTGCAAACTGCCAGCACTGCCAACCTTACTCACTACCACTTCCTCCTCCGCACACAATCTATAGTAGTAAGAATAAAGCAAAAGCACCGGAAGCGGAAGCAAAAAAAGCCCTTGCACGCAAATGCGTACAAGGGCTTTTTTCGGAAAAGCGGTCTTACTTAAACTGGGAGACCAGCTTGGTCCAGGTGTCTTGCGAAAGGTTAACGTCCGCTTGAACAACCGGAGTGGTCGGGAAGGCCGAGTTTGCTTCGTGGTACGGAAGCTTTTCGGTGCTGTGATAGATCAGGCCGGTGAGGTGCTCGTCACATTCTTCGATCTTCTTGATCGCAGCAAAACGGTCGGTTTTGTCGTAAGAAGCATCTTCATCGACATTGACGAGGTTTTGCTTGTAGAAGTCGTAGGTGTTGACTTTGTTGAAGGTTACGCACGGCGAGTAGATGTTGATCAGCGAGAAGCCTTTGTGCTTCATGCCGCCTTCGATCAACTCGGTGAGTTGCTTCAGGTTACCGGAGTAGCCTTGTGCCACGTAGCCACAACCCGCGATGATCGCCATTTGCAACGGGTGAACCGGCTCGTCGGTAGAACCATCCGGATTGGTCTTGGTCTTGGTCCCTTTGTCAGAGGTCGGGGACGTTTGACCGGTGGTCAGACCGTAGATGTGGTTGTCCATGACGATGTACGTGATGTCGATGTTACGACGCAACGCATGGAGGAAGTGCCCAATCCCGATGCCGTAGCCATCGCCGTCGCCGCCTGCTGCGACAACAGTCAAATCGGTGTTGGACAGTTTTACTGCAGTCGCAACCGGAATGGAGCGACCATGCAGGGAGTGGAAACCATAGGAACCCATGTATTGCGAGATCTTACCCGAGCAACCGACACCAGAAACGGTGACCATTTGCTCCGGCTCGAGGCCAATGTTTGCTGCTGCCTTTTGCAGAGCTGCGAGGACTGTGAAGTCGCCGCAACCTGGGCACCAGTTCGGTTTTTCCGCACGGAAATCTGCCAATGTTGCCATTAGAGCGTCACCTCTTTTTTCAAGCTTGCTGCTACGTCCTTCGCTTTGGCCAGTACTTCACGGACCAGAAGCGGGTCGCCACTGTATTTCAGGAAGGATTCGTACTTTTCATGACCGCCAACGTATTGCTTCAATTGGGAAGCAAGTTGACCGGTGGAGTTGAGCTCAGTGACGAGGATTTTCTTCGCCGCGTTGATGTACGGAGCGACATCAACCGTCGGGAACGGCAGCACGCGAGCCAGGGACAGATGACCGACGGAAACGCCTTCCGCTACCAGTGCATCGTATACTTCGCGTTGAATGCCGGAAGTGGAACCAAAGTCCACGAGCAGCAGTTCCGCGTTCTCAGCACCTACATAAGATGCGCCAACGATATCGTCGAAGCCGACGAGTTTCTTCGCACGCTTATCCATTTGCTTGACGCGCAGTTCCGCTTCTTCCATCTCCACGCCGACTTCGTCCGATTCGTTACCCATTGCAACGAAACGGCCGTTTTTCATGCCCGGGATGGTGCGCAGGGATACGCCGTTCTCCACGGAAACGTCGAAACGCTTGAACTCACCCTTTTCAAGGGAGTCGAGGTATTCTTGGGAAGCAAAGTTGCCACGGGTGTTTTGGAGTTTGTCGAAGTCGATCGACTCGACAGTCCATTTGTTCATCCCCATGAACAGGTCGGTTGCGACGATAACCGGGCATTGGTACTTCTCTGCCAAGTTGAACGCTTCCTTGGTCATGTAGAACACTTCTTCGACGTTGCGCGGGGTCAGCACGATCCGCGGGATCTCACCGTGCGAACCGTACATCATCGTGAACAGGTCGGACTGTTCCGTTTTGGTCGGAAGGCCAGTCGACGGACCTGCACGCATGACGTCAACGATGACGAGCGGGGTTTCCGAGATACCAGCCAGACCAAGTGCTTCCATCATCAGCGAGAAGCCCGGGCCCGAGGTAGCGGTCAGAGCGCGCGCGCCGGTGTAGTTAGCACCGATTGCCATCATGACAGCTGCGATCTCGTCTTCCGCTTGGACGACTGCGCCGCCCAGTTTCGGGAAGTTTTTGACCATTTGGTACATAACTTCGGTTGCCGGAGTGATCGGGTATTGCGAGAGGAAACGCGCGCCACCAGCGATTGCACCGATCGAAGTCGCTTCGTTGCCGGAGATGAACAGACGATCCGGCTTCAGAACCGGACGAGCCGGCAGTTCGATGTAGTTGTTGAAGTTTGCTTTGTAGAAGTCGAAACCTTTTTGCATCGCTTCGATGTTCTTCTCGACAACTTCGTCACCTTTGGAACCGAAACGGTCGGTCAAGACGGAACGGAAATCATCCGGGGTCAGGCCGATGATCGCAGCGGTTGCACCGATGGACACCATGTTTTTCATGATCGTGGAACCGCATTCCTTTGCGATGTCGGTCAGCGGAACCGGAACGATGTTGACTTTGTCGTTAGCCGGAACGGTTGCATCCTTGATCGAAGTATCGTAAATCAGGAAGCCACCATCTACGAGTTCGTGGAAGTTGAAGTTGATCGTCTCTTGGTCAAACGCCAGCAGGATGTGCAGGTCGTCGCCATGATGGCCCTTGTTCTCGGTGGTAACGCGAACTTTACCGTTCGTGTGACCGCCCTTGATCAGGGACATGAAGTGACGGTACGTGGAAACATAATAGCCAAGACGGAACAGAGACAGTGCAAAGATATCGCCGGTAGACTCGATGCCTTCGCCCTGCGCTCCGCCTACTTTCCAACCCAGGTCTTTACTCACTAAGGTTCACCCCTATGTTCAATGAATAGCTAATACCAATGCCATATAATACAGTTGCATCTTCTTCATTGTAACAGGTCTCCGTCAAAAATCTAGAGGGCATCTGCATAAATTTCGGGGGAATGGGCTAGACAGTAACGATTCCAACCGCTTGTCGAACACCGTCGATCGTGCGCTGAGCCGCATATTAGGCACGTTTTTGACCATCTGTCAGCACAACCAAAATGAACTGTTCAGTCAGTTTACGGTACGCGTGCGGCACGTGTTCCACGATCTCCTTGATCGATTCTGCCAAGCGTGCTTGGCGTTGGACACTGACAGTCCCAGCGCTTCAACACGGTGTTTCAATGTCGATTCGTGTCTGTTCTAGAGTAGCAAAAAACGGACCCCTCCTCCTGTAAAGGACGAGAGATCCGTGGTGCTGCCTTCGCTGCCTTCATTTGTGAACGGACGGTACAAGACCTGTTACCCTTCCTCAATACAGCCTATCACGGCATGCAACTACTGGTTACCGATGATACGCCAACGTGTAAAGATCCCCTACGCCCGCAGCGCTTGATCCAGATCTTGGATGATGTCCTCGACGTCCTCAATCCCCACCGACAGGCGGATCAGGCCGTCCGTAATCCCCACCGCTTCCCGCTCGGCTTTGGGCATAATCGCATGCGTCATCGACGCCGGGTGCTGGATCAGCGTGTGAACATCCCCCAACGAGACCGCCAGATGTGCCAACTTGACGTTGTTCATCAGCGACTTGCCCTTCTCAAACGACTTCACTTCAAACGACAACGTCCCGCCAAACCCGCTCATCTGACGTTTCGCCAACTCATGCTGCGGATGCGATTCGAGACCTGGGTAGTACACGTCAACCACTTCCGGGTGGCTTTCCAAAAACTTCGCGACGGCGATCGCGTTTTTGTTGTGCTGTTCCATGCGCAGCGCCAGCGTTTTCACCCCGCGGTTGAGCAGGAACGCATCGAACGGCCCCATGATCGGCCCATGTTCCTTCAAGGTGCCAAACAGCGGTTTGAAGATGTCCGCATAGCCCACGGCGATCCCACCGACAACATCCCCATGACCGCCGATGTACTTGGTTGCACTGTGGATCGAGACATGTGCGCCGAGGTCGATCGGTTTTTGGTAATACGGGGACATGAACGTGTTGTCGACGACGACTTTCATGTCGGTCCCCTTGGTCAGCTCCGAAATTGCCGCGATGTCGGCCATCTTCATCGTCGGATTCGCCGGCGTTTCCAAGTAGATGACTTTGGTGTTCGGTTGAATCGCTGCTTTTACTTGCTCTACATCAGAGGTGTCCACCCACGTCGTTTCGACGCCATACTTTTTAAACGTCTTGTCAAAAAGCGCAAAGGTCGCGCCGTACAGCGCATCTGCTGCCAAGATGTGATCCCCCGCTTGCACCAAGTGCAACATGACCGTCGAGATCGCCGCCATCCCAGAACCGAAGCAGAGACCCATTTCTGCGTTCTCCAGCGCTGCGATTTTTTCCGCCAACGCATCCGTGTTCGGGTTGCCGAGTCGGCTGTATTTGTACCCCGGATCAGTTCCGCCAAAACGCGCCGCTCCTTGATCCGCATCTTCAAATACAAACGTGGAGGTCTGGTAGATCGGCATGTTGTGCGAGCCGGTGGTCGGGTCGATTTTGTGACCTGCGTGCAGGATGCGTGTGTTGTAGCCCAGCTTCGAAAAATCGTGTTTACTCATTGGACAACTTCCTCTCTGTATTTCCTCGGAAATAGTTTAACTTACGTGAGCCCATCTCAGTCTGCCAATCGAATCATGTATAGAGCAAGCCAACAACGGGGACAGTATGACTGGTTTACGAAAACACACTTCAACGCTTCGAGGAGTGACGACACGCCATGCAACCACGAAGTATGGTGATGGTCGCGTTGACCACATTGTTGCTGTGGTCAACCGTCGGCCATCACGTCAGTGAGGCCCAACCGCTGATTCACATCGCGGTCAAACCTCTGGAGTTGCACTCGAAAGCCTCCCCTGTCCTGAAGTCGCTTCACGCACAAGCACCTGCAGCGGTCACTCCGGCCCCGCTGCAAGTGGACAAGCAGCCCCAGATGGCGCGACACACGATTGTAGAAGGCGATACGCTGTTCGAGATTGCAACTCAGTACAACACCAAGATCGAGAACATCCTGCAGCACAATCCAGAGATCAACCCCGACAATCTCAAGGTGGGCACGCAGTTGCAAGTTCCGGTCAACACGGTGAAGCACACCAAGACGCGCGAGGAACTTGGTAACATCGCCGCCACTGTGACCACGTCCAGCAGTGGGGAGCCGAACCAGTACCTGCGCAAAATCGCTTGCAAGTTGACGGCCTACACGAACTCCTTCGAATCCACCGGGAAACATCCGGGCGACAAGGGGTATGGCATCACCGCCAGCGGTCGTGACGCCAAAGAAGGGCTGACCATCGCGGTCGACCCGGACCTCATCCCCCTGCACAGTGTCGTGTATATCCCTGGTATTGGGCCGCGCTACGCAGAGGATACCGGCGGAGCAGTCAAGGGTCCACATATCGACGTGTTTTTCAACGACGATCGAATCGCCCGCGACTTCGGAGTTAAGCAAGCCAATGTCTATATCATAGAGGAAGGGCCCAGGGAGTCGAATTGACTCCTTGGGTTTTTCATGTGCTACAGGAAAAATTTTATTCCAAGTTATCTTACTACATAACTCGGTTTTTTTAAAGCCTCATGAACTGGCACTGGTGTAGTTGCGCAAGGCCATCTTCCAAAATTGGCGTGCCACCACAACCATCAGCACCGCAATACTCACGGAGATCAGCGCGTCCGTCCCGTTCAGTTTGCCAACCAGCGCAGCGGCCGGGAACGTGGTCAACACCGCCACCGGGAACACATAGGTCAACAACGCACGCAGGATGCCCCGATAGACTTGCACCGGGAACCTCGCTGTCTCAAACAGCGAAGTGAACAGGAACGTCAAGTTCTCTACCTTCACAAACCAGAACGACATCGTCATCAGCAGCATCCAGATCCCATAGAGCGTCACCAAGGCCGCCACGAACAACAGAGCGAACCACAACAGATTCGTCACCGTGATGGCAATCCCCATCTGCAGCACCCCATAAACGACGAGGCCCAGCCCCATCAGCACATCGGTGATCGGCCAGAACAGAATATGGCGGAACGAGACGTAGAATTGGCTGTCGACCGGCTTGGTGAGGATCAGGTCCAGC
This sequence comes from Tumebacillus permanentifrigoris, assembly GCF_003148565.1. GTDB lineage: Bacteria > Bacillota > Bacilli > Tumebacillales > Tumebacillaceae > Tumebacillus > Tumebacillus permanentifrigoris. The sequence continues at coordinate 168,758 of NZ_QGGL01000011.1, read as the reverse complement.
GTGCCCTTGCGGATATGCTGGACGATGCGCCCAATGTTCGGACGCAGCACCATCTTGACCACGCCGTCCAGCGCGTTAAAGATCCCGAGCAACACCAACACTTGCTCAAAACTCCACCCGCCAATCGCTTGGGTCTGGTTAAAAAACACCTGCAACGTCAGCAGCGATACAAACAGGCCCGACACCGTGCTGAGCACGTTGGCAAAAAAGTTCGAGCGGTACTCCATCTCCTCGGAGATCGCGAGCTTCACCATCAAAAACAACAAGCGGCTGTAACGCAGCGCTTTTTTCATCGCCTCATCCTCCCACCGCGCTGTACTTGCGCAGGCCCCGCCGCCACAACAATTGATACGCGGCGATGAAGAGCACCAGCCACAACACTTGGATGCCCAGCCCTTGCCAGACGGCGGGTCCGCTCAGTTTGACAGTCATCAAATCGACCGGGAAACCGAGGTTCCAGTAAAAAGGCGTGTAGCTCTGCGACGCTTTTACCCAATCAGGCAGTAGCGCATATGGGGCGATACGCCCGGAGAGAAACATTGAAATCGCTTCCACGAGTCCCACGATCGCCCCCGTGCGCGTCGTCCAGAACCCGAGCATCCCCAAGTTGTAATAAAACAGATAGCGGGTCGCACAGGCGAGCAAGATCGCCAGCACGATGGTCAGCAAGTGAAGCGGTTCTAACGAGATCTGCACCGCTTCGGTCAGCGGCCACGCAATCGCCCACGCGATGAGCATCACCACACCGTAGAACAATTTGTAGACGAGGTTCTCCGCCAGTCGATAATGCAGATAGGACGAAGGTCGCAACAGAAAGCCCGACAGCGTCCCCTCGCGCAGATGGACCTCGATCTCCCAAGCGTCCCACGATGCGGTGAGCCGGGAGACGAACATGATGCTCAGAAAATAGAGGATGAAATCACGCGTGTCATAACTGCCGATCGTACCGCCGCCCGAGACGCTCATCCACACGGCGAGCGTGACGATTGGCGAGATGAATCCGCCCATCATGTAGAAAAACGTATCGCCGCGGTATTCGAGCAGGATCGCCCAGTGGATCTTCATCCAACGGCTGTAGATTCGCCAGAGTTTGCTGAGGTTGCTCATGCGCCCTCCTCGGCGGCGAACGCCATCCCGATCACATCCTCCATCGGCGGGTCTTCAATCGTGAAGTCCTGCACCGGCAACTCTGCGAGCATCCGGGAAGCCTGCTCCGATACGGCCGCACGCGGAATTTGGATCGAGGCTTGGGGATACTCATACTGGAGGACCTCGCCATACTTGTCCAGATCATGGCGGTCGACCGGGCGGGCGAACACCAGTTTGGCGACTTTGAACGGTGCGTGCGTGTTGACCAGTTGGTTGAGATCGCCATCGAACGGGATGTGGCCGTGGTTGATGATGATCACGCGCTTGCACAGCGCCGTGACGTCCGCCATATAGTGGCTGGTCAGCAGGATCGTCGCGTTAAAGCGCTCGTTGTACTCCTTGATGAACCGCCGCACCGTCTCTTGCATGTTCACGTCCAGACCGATCGTCGGCTCGTCTAAAAAGATGATGTCCGGTCGGTGCAGGAGCGAAGCGGCCAACTCACACTTCATCCGTTCGCCCAGCGAGAGGTTGCGGACCGGTTTTTTCAAAAGCGGTTCCAGCTCCAACAGTTGGGTCAACTCCCCCATCGTCTCGCGGAACTGGGCGTCGGGAATCTCATAGATCGCTTGGTTGATCAAAAACGTTTCGCTCGCCGGGATGTCCCAGATCAACTGTGACTTCTGCCCCATCACGAGGGTGATGCGTTTTTTAAACGCTTCTTTTTGCTGGAACGGCACAAAGCCGCCAACGTTGACGCGACCGCCAGATGGATGGAGCAGGCCGCTCAACATCTTCATCGTCGTGGTCTTGCCAGCACCGTTGGGACCGAGGAAGCCGACGATCTCGCCTGGTTCAATCGTGAAGGAGATATCATCGACCGCTCGCACGGTGTGGAAACTGCGTTTGAGCAGTGAGTGCAAGGCTCCACGGAGTCCGGCCTCACGCTCGTGGACTTTAAAGTGCTTGCTGAGATGTTCGACCACTATTCCGTTGGTCATCGCCAAGTGTCACCCCAATTTTACATAGGTAGCAATCGAGTCGCGAATCGTCGCAAAGTCTTGTGCGTAGGTGCGGACGGCGTGCCACACGTCCGCTTTTTCCAAGCGCAGATATTCGTGGGCGAGCAGCTTGCGAAAGCGGATCGCGCCGATGAAGTGCTCGTAAAAGTCGCGGGTGAAGACCTGCTCCTCGGTGAGGATCTCGAAAATGTCCTCATAGGAGGCGGCGTCACGCATGACCAGCGCGTCGATGATCAAGTTGCCGATGTCGGTCAGGCATTCCAACGCGATATGTAGGGAACGCTCTCCTGCAGCTTGCAGGATCGGTTGTGCGAGGAATTGTTCCTCCGTGTGGTCCGCGAGCACTTGCAACACATGGAACTGCTGCTCCATAAGCGTCAGGTAGCCGCGAATCTGGCTGCGGTGTGAATCGGTGATAAACATCGATGAATCCTCCTCTGAACATGGCAAATGACTCCATTCTCTTATTGTAGCCCAGTTGTCGCGGGTAAGTCCATGTGATACCCTGATTCTTGCATGGGCTCAGGTGGATTGATGCGCACCGTAAAATGGAACGGTGGCCTCTTGGACCGAATCCCAGGATGGAAGAAGGTTTTCGTTGTGTCCGAATCAAGATTTCAATTGCATGTCATCACCGATGGCAAGCGGCAATCCCAAGAACTGTATGACATTGTAGAAGCAGCTGTGCGCGGGGGGGCCGATGTGATCCAATTGCGGTACAAGTCGGCGCCGGCGCTGGATTTGTATAGGTTGGCGGAAGCGATACGGCCCGCGATCCGCGGGGCAGGTGCTGGACTGTTGATCAACGACCGCGTGGATGTGGCGTTGGCGACCGGGGCTGAAGGCGTCCATCTGGCAGCCAAGAGCTTGCCGATCGCCGCCACGCGTCCGCTGATGCAGGGAGATCAATGGATCGGGTGCTCGGTACACTCCGTCGAGGAAGCGGTGAAAGCAGAGCAAGTCGGGGCCAGTTACATCACCTATGGCCATATCTTTGCCACCAATTCCAAGCCGGGCCTGCCTCCGCGCGGAGTGGATGCCCTGCGTCGAGTGGTTGATGCCGTGAACATCCCGGTGCTGGCGATCGGCGGCATCACGATGGAGAACATCGACGAGGTGCTCGCGACTGGTGTTGCCGGCATCGCCGTCATCGGTGCGGTCATGGCGGATCTCGAACCAGAACGTGCAGCCCGCGAGTTGCGCCAACGGATGGACGCCAGCCACCACCGTCCGAAAAAAGCGCTCCCGCTCGCGAAGGCGCTGTCCGATCAACATGGGCGAAGTGAGATCGTCCAATGAGCCACAGTACGGAAACGGATGTACTGATCGTCGGTGGTGGTGTGATCGGTGTCGCGATCGCCTATGAATTGGCGAAGGCGAGTGTGCAGACGCTCGTCATCGAGAAGGATAACCTCGGTTCGCAATCTACCCGCGCTGGTGCTGGGATGCTCGGCGCACAAGTGGAGATGATGGCGGCAGGGCCGATGTATGAGTTAGGCGTGACTTCACGGGCGCTTTTTCCAACGCTTCGAGAGGAGCTGTTGGAGATCTGCGGTTGTGACATGGAATTGCAGACGCCGGGGATCTTCCGCGTGGCGGTCAACGAAGTGGATCGACAGGAGTTGCTGACTCGCCAAGTTTGGCAGCGGTCAGCCGGTCAACGCGCCGAATGGTACGAGGACGATGAACTCCGCCGCATCCTCGGCGATGATGTGATCTCTGCGACCTATGGAGCGCTCTACCTCCCTGACGATCACCAAGTTCGCAACATGGCGTTCCTGCTCGGACTGGTCGCTTCGGCAAAAGCGCTCGGTGCGCAGTTCAGGGAACAAACTTCGATGAGCGGATTTCTTACAGAGAACGGAGCGATCGTCGGCGTACATACGCTGAACGGCCCGATCCGTGCGAATCGTGTGGTGCTGGCAACGGGTGCGTGGACTGGGTTGCTCGGTCGTGAACTCAACCTCGACATCCCGATCCATCCGGTCAAAGGTCAGTCGTTGCTCCTCAACTCCTACGCCCCGCCGACACCGTACACGATCTTCACGCACGGCTGTTACATCCTACCCAAGCGCAACGGGCAAGTTTACGTCGGTGCCACCGAGGAGGAATCTGGTTTTGATAGCCGTCCGAATCTCGGGGCGCTGGCGCAACTGTCCAACCAAGCCGTCGGACTGATGCCATCGCTTGCCTCCCTGCCATTTGTGGAGCCGATCGCCGGTCTCAGACCAGGTTCGCGCGACGGACTCCCTGTGCTAGGCGGTGTGCCTGGCGCACCCGGTCTCTACATCGCCTCAGGCCACTTCCGCAACGGCGTGCTGCTGTCGGCGATCACAGGCAAAGTGATGCGGGAAGTCCTGACTGGACAGCAGACCTCGGTAGATCTGACCCCGTTTTCGGTCGCTCGCAGTGTCAACACCTAATCGATGACCAAAAGTGGTTGCCAAAAAGCCCTCCCCCGATTGGGTGAGGGCTTTTTTCGTGACCCGATTCGCGCTATTGTTTGAGGTCGAAGTTGATGGTTTGGTCACCGCTGGTCGCTTGCAGTTGCGGGGTCTCACCCTTGGGTACGTCAAACACGAGGGTGCCCTTGACCGTCTCGTTGGCGGTGACGTTCTTGAGAAAGAACGCATGTCCCGTCGGATTGGCGAGCAGGCTGGCGGTATTGTCGGCCGCGAGCAAGGAGCCATTCGAGAGCAACATCTTGAACTGTGACAAAACAGGCGTCTGCGGGTTGGCATCAAGGTTGCGCAACGAAACATTGACCAAGTAGAACGTGCCCGTCGCATCGACTGCGTTGGTCTCGCCTACGATTTTGGGTTTTCTCTGCACCTCGTTGAGCTCTAGCACGAAGCGCCCAAGGATGACTTCCTGCTTGAGCGTGTAGGTCTTGATCGTTTTCTGCCCTTGGTTCGTCGCCAACTGTTGGTCGGTCATCCACCAGACCGCACCGCTGAACACGAGGACGAACAGCACCAAGAGCAGGATCAGTTTGTTGCCGTTTCTTTTACGTTCCATGATTCGCTGGTTCTCCCCTGCGTTTTTCTTGCTCTCATTGTAGCAAAAAAACAGTTTCGATGCTCCCCTGCATCGAAACTGTTGGTATGATCCCCTAACCAAGTACCCACATGAGACAACCGACGAGAATGCTCCAACCAAATAACGCTGGAATCAACCCATACAGACAACCACGGATAAAATCCATCTCGTCCACCACCAGTCCTGTGAGTAGTTGTAACCTTCTATGTTGTGCCATCATTATAGGTGAGGATAACCATATGGTCAATGTGTAAATCACCTACAGGAATCGTTACTCTATTTTATGATGGCCCTCCTTTATTTCTTCTAATCAAAAAGTCACGACTCGCCTAGTGCGAGTCGTGACTTTTTGCTGATTCTATTCTATTTTTACTTAGAAACGCGGGCCGCGCGGAGCGGATTTGCCTTCGCCGGAAGCACGACGTTCACTGCCGCCACTGCCGCCTTTGTAACCGCCGCCGCCAGTACCGGAGCCTTGGACTGCGCGCTTTTTGTAGCCGCCGCCCTCGCCACCACGGTAACCGCCGCCACCGGTGCCAGAACCTTCGCCGCCACGGTAGCCACCGCCACCCGTGCCGCCGCCGGAGCCACCGCGGTAACCACCACCGCCGCCACCGCTGCGACGTTCGCCATCACGACCACGGTAGCCGCCGCCACCGCCGCCGCCGTAGCTGCCGCCCGGACGCTTGTTGCCATAGCCGCCACCACGGTTGCCACCGCCGGTGCCGCCACGTTGTTCACGAGTTTCACGGAAGCGTTTGGAGAAGTCGACGACTTCCTCAAGGCTCATGTCAATCGAGGTCAGCTCTTGTTCACCGACGAGGTCTTCGCCGATGATTTTCAGTGCTGCTGCGACGATTTGTACGGAATCATGCTGGCCGAGCAGTTCATTCGCCAGTTCTTCGAATTGGGATTCGACGTCCTCCATGCCGGTCAGGACGCGTTCCATGATGCGCGATTGCTGGCGCTCTTTGAGTTCAGCCAACGTCGGCAGCAGCGATTTGTGGATGCGCTTGCCGATCGCTTGCTCGATCATGCGAAGCAATTTGTACTCACGCGGTGCAACCAGGGTCAACGCTTTGCCTTCGCGACCTGCACGACCGGTACGGCCGATGCGGTGAACGTAGGAATCCACGTCTTGCGGGATGTCATAGTTGACAACGTGGGAAACGCCTTCGACGTCGAGACCACGTGCAGCCACGTCGGTTGCGATCAACAGGTCGATCGAACCTTGACGGAATTGGTGCATGACTTGGTCGCGCTCACGCTGGGTCATGTCACCATGCAGACCCGAAGCGAGGTAGCCGCGGGATTGCAGAAGTTTTTGCAACTCGTCAACGCCACGCTTGGTGCGGCAGAAGATAACGCCGAGTTCCGGATCTTCTACATCCAGCAAGCGGGTCAGCGCGTCAACTTTGTTTTTGTCTGCAACTTCGTAGTACACTTGCGCGATCTTCGGCGCAGTCACGCCTTGGGATTGGATGCGCACGACCTCCGGGCTCTTCATGAAGCGTTCCGCCAGACGACGGATCGGGTCCGGCATCGTCGCCGAGAACAGTAGGGTCTGACGATCCGCGTTCGGGACTTCTGCGAGGATGGCTTCAATATCTTCGAGGAAGCCCATGTCGAGCATTTCATCCGCTTCGTCGAGGATGACGGTGTTTACGTCCTGCAGACGGATGGTTTTGCGGCGGATGTGATCGAGCAGACGGCCCGGGGTACCGATGATGAATTCCGGGTTGCGCTTCAGTCCTTTGATCTGACGGTCGATTGGTTGACCACCGTAGACCGGCAGGACGTTGACGCGGGAGAACTTGCTGAGCTTGCCGGTCTCGTCCGCGACTTGGATCGCGAGTTCACGAGTCGGTGCGATGATGAGAACTTGGATTGCGCTTTTGCTTCTATCAAGTCGGGAGATGGTTGGGATGACGAATGCAGCTGTCTTCCCCGTTCCGGTCTGCGCTTGGCCGATTACGTCCTTGCCAGCGAGCGCGAGCGGAATGGTCTCCGCTTGGATCGGGGTTGCTTCTTCAAACCCCATGTCCTCGAGGGAGCGTAGTACGTCTTTGTCAATACCGAGTTCTGCAAACAATGCCATGGTTTTGTTTCCTCCTATAATATAAACACCTTCTCTGGTCTAGTGTGCCCACATTTGGACCTTAGGTTGTATGTAAGCGCAAAAGAAAAAGAAATTCCGCGAGGAGCTTCCTCACGTTTCAAAGGATAATATTATCACAGTTTGGATCGGTTGTCACCAATTTCCTGCAACAACTTCTCGAAACGTCAGGGACTTGTCTCCCCATATCCCTTGATTGAGGATCACACGGACTTCTGTTTCATCGCCAAGACCGAGTCGGCGGAACGCGTCGGCCGCTTGCTGGATGGCACGACAAATGTCTGTATGCTCTAGATTGCCCACATCTGCCGCTTCCAAACGGTTGTCGTCAAAAAAGCAGAGGATCGACAGTCCCTCCTCGTCCAATTCTGCGGAGGCGAGATGGTGGAGCAATTCGATGTTGAAGGCGTAGAGTTCGCCCTCTTCGGTGAGCAGTAGCCGACACTTGTGCGGATACTCGGTCTGTTCTGCGAGCTGCTTTAGGTCTGCGCGGGTGGGGTGTTTATACATTTCATAATAGCGCTTGTCATACTTCCCCAGCAAGCCTATGTGGAACGGCATCGCGGACACCTCCTGCTATTGGTCTAGCCTTTTTCGTGCCGCGAAATAAAAGACCCCGTCCGCCTGCGCGGATAGGGTCTTTTTCTCCACACAAAGGACTCCAAAAACAATGAGCCAATCCTGAATTGATGAAACTCTTCCTATATATAGGTACTCTCAAGTATCCCCTTCAAACGGTCTGGATAATTCGTGATGATCGCATCAACCCCGAGGTTGGCCACCAGACGCATGTGCTCCTCCTCGTTGACCGTCCAGACATTCACTGCCAGCTCCGCTGCGTGCGCTTCAGCGAGGAACTGCGGTTTGATGGTGGCAAAGAACGGATGCAACGCCCGTGCCCCGAGCCGCTTGGCATACTCGACCGCTCCGACGATCACACAATCATACAACAGCCCGGTCGAGATGTCGGGGGCGAGTTGATGGAATTTCTGCATCGAGCCGTGGTGGAACGAAGAGACGATCACGCGCTCCTCGATCTGGTAGCGTCGAATCAATTCCAACGTTCGCTCCTCCAAGCCCGGCATCGGAAAAATCGAGTTCTTCAACTCGATGTTCAACACCATCCGGTTCCCGAACGCGTCGATGACTTCCTGCAAGGTTGGAATGCGCTCCCCGGCAAAGGATGGATCATACCACGACCCCGCGTCGAGCGCGCGCAATTCTGCCAATGTGTGCTCGTGTACATAGCCCCGCCCGTTGGTCGTGCGGTTCAGCAACTCATCGTGGATCACCACCGGCACGCCATCGCGGGTGATCTGCACATCAAACTCAAATCCATCGGCCCCCATCAAGTCAGCGACTTGAAAGGCTTCCATCGTGTTTTCCGGCGCGTACCCAGATGCCCCACGGTGGGCTAGATTTAACACTTTTTTCCTATTAATCTGCATAGTGAACACCCCTCCCAGCCCAAAGATAACAAATCCTTCTTATTTCCGCAAAATGAACTTTCCGTGACGACAGAGTAGGTGTATAATGTTGGCGAAGCAAGTTGTTAGGATCAATGGATTAATCCATTTCATGAGGTGAGCACATGTCTTTTCCGATTGTGCGCAAGAACGGAATTCCGCTCTACATACAGGTGAAGGAAGCCGTGCTTGCTGAAATCAAAAGCGGGGTCTGGAAAACGGGTGACAAGCTCCCTACCGAACGAGAGCTGTCGGAAAAACTCAAGGTCAGCCGCAACACCGTCTCCCAAGCCTACCAAGAGCTAGAGGCTGAGGGCGTCCTGAGTTCGGTTCAAGGGCGTGGCACGTTTGTTTGTGACCGCGACGATGCCGTCCGCATTGAGAATCGGAAGGACTTGTTGCTGAAAATCATCGATGTGGCGATGGAGGAAGGTCTGCAGCTGGGCTTCACGCTCGAAGAATTTGCCGAATTTGCGGCAGCCCGCACGCAGGAGAAATTGGAGTTTCTCAGCCGCGTCCGCGTTGCGTTTATCGAGTGCAACCGCGAGCAAGTCGAGTACTTCGCCAAAAAGTTGCAGTTTGACTCGGGCATCTCGATCACCCCGCTGGTTCTCGAAGACATCAACCGGGACATGGAGCGCTATCTGCCTGAGGTGATCGCCTCTGACCTTGTCATTACAACTTTCTTTCATTATGATGAGGTTAAGGGCCTGTTAGGCAGTCGTGAAAATGTACTGGCGATCGCACTCGATCCGCAATTGGAGACAATTGTACGGATTGCACGCATCCCAGTTGGAAGAAAAGTTGGTCTGGTATGTAAGTCCGACAACTTTGCGGGCAAAGTATTACTGGCACTTAAAAATGCCGGTCTCGACGGGGTGGACATCCGTGCCTACACGAACAAGTCTGACCAGAGCCTCGCCGACATCGTGGCCGCGCTCGATGTGATCATCGTATCGCCTGGACGCCGCCGCGAAGTTGAACAGTGCATGACCCGTCGCCAAGAGATCATTGAATTTGTTTACAAACCGGATGTAGCCTCGATCAATTTGTTGCGCGCCGCATTGATTGATTTACGGCGCCAATAAGCCAATTTTTCGATCCTCACTATCCGTTTGTATAGAGAGCAATCACTTAATGTTTACGAGGAGTGGAACTGAAACATGTTAGAACAACTTTCTTGGAAAGTTGGGGGCCAACAAGGTGAAGGTATTGATTCCACCGGTAACATCTTGGCAACCAGCCTGAACCGACATGGCTACTTCATCTACGGGTATCGTCATTTCTCGTCCCGTATCAAGGGCGGTCATACGAACTATAAGATCCGTATCTCTACCTCTTCTCGTCTGGCGAACGCTGACCATCTCGACATCCTGATCGCGTTTGACCAAGAAACCATCGACTTCAACTCGTATGAATTGCGTGACAACGGCGTTCTGATCGCCGATGCGAAGTTCAACCCGGTTGCACCGGAAGGCAAGCAAGTTCGCTTCTTCCCGGTTCCGCTCACCAAAATCGCAGAAGAAAACGGTTCAGCGATCATGAAAAACATGGTGGCTGTCGGCGCGACTGCTGCAGTTCTGGGCCTCTCGCCGGAAACGTTCCTGTCCTACCTGAACGACAAGTTCCTCCGCAAGGGTGAAGCCGTCGTCCAAAACAACATGAACGCCCTCAAAGCGGGCTTCCAATACGTCATCGACCAAGGCATCGATCTGTCCGACCTGAACCTGGCGCCGGGCGACGGTGTTGAGCGTCTGTACCTCACCGGGAACGATGCGTGCGGCTTCGGCGCACTGGCAGCAGGCGTCCGCCTGATGCCGGCGTACCCGATCACCCCGGCTTCTGATATCATGGAATACCTGATCAAAAAACTGCCGAAAGTTGGCGGTCACGTACTGCAAACCGAGGACGAAATCGCAGCGGTCACCATGTCGATCGGTGCTTCCTTCGGTGGTTCCCGCGTCTGTACCTCCACCTCCGGCCCGGGCCTCGCACTGATGATGGAAGGGATCGGTCTGGCTGGTATCACCGAAAACCCGATCGTGATCTTCGACACCCAACGTGGCGGTCCGTCCACCGGGATGCCGACCAAGCACGAGCAATCCGACATGTACGCAGCTCTGTGGGGGACGCACGGTGAGATCGAAAAGATCGTCGTGGCTCCGTCCAATGCAGAGGAATGCTTCTACATGACGGTGGATGCGTTCAACTGGGCTGATCATTACCAAGTTCCGACGATCATCCTGACCGACCTCGCGCTGTCCCTGTCCGACCAAACTGTTGAGAAGTTTGACTTCTCCCGCGTTACGATCGACCGCGGCAAACTCGCGACCGATGAGCAATTGGCTGCTACTCCGCAGGGTCAACTGTTCAAGCGCTTCGAGTTCACCGAGGACATGATCTCTCCGCGCGTCTTCCCGGGTAAAAAAGGCGGTCTCCACCACGTCACCGGCGTCGAACACACCGAAGTTGGCCGTCCGACCGAGGACAAGCATATCCGTACCAAGATGATGAACAAGCGCCTCAACAAGTTTGACGGCGTCGAACTGCCGAACTCCCTCTCCTTCAACGGGGATGAAGATTACGAATTGCTGCTCGTCGGCGTCGGCTCCACGGCTGGTCTGATCGACGAAGCGATGGAGCGCCTGCAAGCAGAAGGCCGCAAAATCGGTCACCTGCACGTCAAAGTTCTCAACCCGTTCCCGATTGCTTCCGTTCAAAAGTACGTCGACCGCGCGAAAAAAGTACTCGTCATCGAGAACAACGCAACGGGTCAGCTCAAAAACATCATGCGCTTCAACGGCATCAAAGGCGAGCTGGATTCCCAAGTGAAATACGACGGTAACCCGTATGTTCCGTCCGAGATCTACAACTTCGTGAAGGAGATGAACTAACGTGGCAACTGTAAAAGATTTCCGAAACGAAATTCGCCCGAACTGGTGCCCAGGCTGCGGCGACTTCTCCGTTCAAGCCGCGATTCAAAAAGCTCTGGCTGAAACTGGCAAAGAACCGGAAACCACTGCAGTAATCTCTGGGATCGGTTGTTCTGGCCGTATCTCTGGTTACATCAACTCCTACGGCTTCCACACCATCCACGGTCGTTCCCTTCCGGTTGCACAAGGCGTGAAACTGGCGAACCGCGATCTGACAGTTATCGCTTCTGGCGGCGACGGCGACGGTTTCGGGATCGGTCTGCACCACTTCATGCATGCGGCTCGCCGCAACATGGACATCACCTACATCGTGATGGACAACAACATCTACGGTCTGACCAAGGGTCAAACCTCCCCGACTTCCGCACACGGCTTCAAGAACCCGAAGTCGACTCCGGAAGGTAACATCGAGAACGCACTGGTCCCGGCACAAGTTGCGCTGTCCGCAGGCATCGGCTTCCTGGCACAAGGCTTCTCGTCTGACATCAAGCAATTGACCGAAGTCATCAAAGCGGCGATCAACCACAAGGGCTTCTCGCTCGTCAACGTGTACTCGCCGTGCGTGACCTACAACAAAGTCAATACCTACGACTGGTACAAGGAAAACATCACCAACGTTGATACCATCGAAGGCTACGATAAAACCAACCGCATCCAAGCGATGTCGACGGTTATGGAACACGCAGGTCTCGTGACCGGTATCCTCTACCAAAACGAGAACATCAAGGCCTACGAAGACCTCATCCCAGGCTACCTTGAAGAGCCGATCGTCAACCATGAACTGCCGCTCAGCGAAGATGTGCTGCAGAAGACCATGAAGGAATTCGTGTAAACGAAATCCCTACAGAAAAACACTCCGCCTCATGCGGGGTGTTTTTTTTATACATTTTCCACAAATTTGGTTTATGATAGAGATAAGCTCTGGAAGGGAGATCGTATGTATGAGTACAGCCAAGATCGCCCACTTGTTGCGCCGCACCGGGTTCACCGCGACCAAGGCGCAAGTGGATGCTCTGTCATCGCTGTCGATCCCGCAAGTCGTCGACAAATTGTTGAACGCGGCCCTCACGGCCCCGAAACCGCCAGACGGATTGGATGAAAAGACGGACATCAAAAAGCTGGTGCAGTGGTGGATCGACATCATGGTCCGTACTTCGAACCCGCTGCAGGAAAAAATGACGCTGTTCTGGCATGGCCACTTCACCTCGAACTACCGCAAAGTCAGAAATATCGACCTCATCGCCCAGCAAAATGTCCTGCTCCGCAAGCACGCGCTCGGCAACTTCCGCGACCTCGCCTACAACATCTCGATCGACCCCGCGATGCTCATCTACTTAGATAACAACACGAACTTAAAAAAATCCCCCAATGAGAACTATGCCCGCGAATTGATGGAGCTGTTCACGCTGGGGATTGGCACTTATACGGAAACAGATGTCCGCGAAGTCGCCCGCGCCCTCACCGGCTGGACGACGAGCAAGGGAGATCGCAAAGCGATTTTTCAAAAGAATCAGCATGATGAGAGCAACAAGACGATTTTCAAGAAAACCGACAACTTCGATCTGAAAAAAACGATCGATTGGATCGTCGAGCAACCGACCTGCGCCACGTTTATCACCACAAAATTGTGGCAGGCGTTCGCTTCCCCGACTCCTGATCCGGCGGTGATCAAGTCGTTGGCGAAGACGTTTGTCGACAGCGGGTACGAGATCAAAGCTCTGCTGCGGGCGATGTTCACGTCGGATGCTTTTTACGCCAGCACCACGTACCGTTCACTCGTGCTCTCACCCGTCGAGTATATCGTCGGCATGTACAGCCTGTTCCCGAACGCCAAGTACGCCGACGACAAGCAAGCGCTGAACCTGTTGACCCAGATGGGCCAACAGCCCTTCGACCCGCCCTCCGTCGCCGGATGGCCGGGCGGCGCGGCGTGGTTGTCCGCCTCCGCGCTGTTCATCCGCTACAATTTCGTCGATTGGTTCACCCTCCAACTCACCGAGTCGGACTTTGCCTTGAATCCGACCTCGTCGATCCCCGCCTTGCTAAACGATGCGCTCAACAAGTATGGCCTAATGGATCTCAGCCCCCACACGCGCGTCGTGATCGAGAGCTACCTGAACAAGTCCAACCTCGCCAGCAAGGAAACGATCTACCGCGGGCTCCTGCACCTGTTGCTGGTCTCACCAGAAGCACAAGTTCACTAGATCGGAGGAGGTCACTCGATGAACATCACCCGCCGCGACTTTGTCGTCAAAGGGGGCATGGGCCTCCTCGCGCTCGGCCTCGCCGGGCCGCTGGGCCTGCTGGATTGGGATCAACACATCGCTTCCGCAGCCGCCCAGGACAACATCCTCGTCGTCATCCAACTCTCCGGGGGCAATGACGGCCTGAACACAGTCGTCCCGTACAGCACGGGGGCCTATTACGACAACCGTCCGACGCTCGCGATCGCACAAAAGGACGCGCTGCACCTCGACAACAACCTCGGCTTGCACCCCAGCCTGCCGAATCTAAAAAAACTCTATGACAGCGGCAACCTCGCGATCATCAACGGAGTGGGCTACCCGAACCCGAACCGCTCGCACTTCCGCTCGATGGAGATCTGGCAGACCGCTGCGCCAGACAAACTCGACGAGCAGACCGGGTGGTTGGGGCGCTACCTCGACCTGACGACCAACGCCGCCAAAAATCCCGTCGCCGCCGTTACCGTCGGGCCGGGCTCCAAGATCTTCCTCGCCAAAAACAACGACGCGCCAGGGGTCACCCATCTCGACACCTTCAAGTTGATTTTGCGCAAAGCCAAAGGCGCCGACCGCCTCCGCCGTCAGGATGCGTTCTTCAAACTCTACGACAAGCCAACCGAGCCCACGCTGATCCTGCCCACCGCGAAGGGTCACACGGCGATCCAGTCCTCCAACACGATCCAATCGGTTGTCAAATCGGCCACGGCAGGGACGAGCTACCCGGAGAATTCGGCATTTGGCGACAACCTCGAATTGATCGCCCAACTCGTCAGCTCCGGTCTCGGCACCCGCACCTATTTCTCGATGCTGGACGGTTTTGACGACCATTCGCATGAAAAGGACGAGCACGCTCGCGGACTGAAGGAATTGGACAGCGCGCTGAGCGCTTTTTACAACGATCTCGTCCAACGCAACGTGGCGAACCGCGTGACGATCCTCGTCTACTCGGAGTTTGGTCGCCGCGTGAAGGAGAACGCCAGCAATGGCACCGACCACGGTACAGCAGGTCCTGTGTTCGTGATCGGGCCACAAGTACAGGGTGGGCTCTACGGGCAGTTGCCCAGCCTCACCCAGCTCGACAGCGGCGATTTGAAATACCAAGTCGACTTCCGCTCGGTCTATTCCACTCTGCTCGACAAGTGGTTGAAAGCTCCGTCCAAGGATGTGCTCGGCGGGTCGTTTGAGAACCTCAAGTTCCTGTAGCTGCTATACCCCGCACGAAAAAAAGGCAGGCCCTCGCACTTGCGAAGGCCTGCCTTTTTTACAATTTCCTTAGGGAACCCAGCGGACTTGTTCCTTCACGACGCGCGCCGGGTTGCCCGCGACGACTTGGCCAGCGGCGACGTCCTTGGTGACGACCGCGCCCGCAGCGATCACAGCCCCATCACCTACGGTGACGCCCTTGAGAATCATTGCACGAGAGCCGATCCAGACGTTGTTGCCGATCGTGATTTTTTGGGTATTCTGAGCGCCTTGGGCGATGTGGTGAAAGTCGGTGTCCATCAGTTGGACGTCCCAGGAGATCGCACAGCCAGAGCCAATCTCGACGTCCGACTTGACGATCAGCTTGGAGTTGGCGGTGACGTAGCTGCGGTCCCCGATCTTCAGCCGCGCATTCGGGCCGACCAGCACGCGCACACCAGGGCCCAAGGTGACAAAGCCGTCGATCTCCAGACTGCCGCCCGCTCCGATCTGGATAACGTTGCTGTCCAGACCCTCCTGTCCGTTCTGGCCGATCTGGGTCTCCATCCGGCCGACCACCAGACGGTCGCGCACGATCAAATTCGCGGTGCGCGCCACGCTCCAGCGGGTTTTCCAATGCGTGAAGACCGGCAGCGGCATCGCAAGCTTCCCGCGCAACCGCACACTCCAGTAGATGCTCTTGAGATAGGATAACGCGTCGCCTGACAAGACTCTGCGCAGGATTCCCTGCCAACGCCCGACTCGAGGCTCGGAAGCACCTGCTTCGCTTCTGGTCTGGGAGCCCGTGAACGTTTTATCCATCATCGACACTTCGCGTTCCTCCATTCGTGGTGTGATCGAATATGAATCGACATACGCATAGTATGTTAGTGTACCTTTTAGATAAGCTAATTATACGTGGGGAATGTGTTGGGACTGTGTCCACTATAGATTTCGTAAAAGGGGCTTGGGCTGAGGCCGTCCCTTTTGCTACACTGTATAGAGATCAGGATGAGGAGAACATGCATGCAGACGATATTGATTGTGGAAGACGAAAAGCCGATCGTCCGCTTGTTGCAAGTCTACTTGACCCAAGCTGGTTATCAGGTGGAAGCGGCGATGGATGGTGAGGAAGCGTTAGAGGTATTTGCGAGGGTCCGTCCGGCGTTGGTGTTGCTCGACATCAACTTGCCGTTGGTGGACGGATGGGGCGTGTTGGCAGAGATTCGCAAGCAGAACTCCTGCCCGGTGATCATGTTGACCGCGCGCGGAGATGTCAAAGACCGTCTCCAAGGGTTCCAAAGCGGCGCGGACGATTACATCCCCAAACCGTTCGACCCCGACGAAGTGGTTGCTCGGGTGATGGCGGTGCTGCGCCGTCCGCCCGCCTTAGTCGAGAGCGATCAAGTGCGGTTGGGCAGTTTGATGGTCGACTTTACTGCCCGTTCGATCACGCTGGGCCAAGAGACGTTGGCATTGGCACCACGAGATTGGGACCTGCTGGCGTTTCTCGTGCGTCATCCAAACCAGAGTTTCACGCGCGACCAACTGCTTGACCGCGTGTGGGGGCTCGATTACGAAGGTGGAGACCGAGCGGTCGATGTCGCCGTCAAGCGCCTGCGCCAAGTGTTGCGCGACTGGACGACCACAGAGGGCGAGATCGTGACAATTCGCGGGATGGGGTACATGCTTCGTGCGTAAACCCGTGACGCTTTTAGCCTATTGGACGTGGCGTTATCTGTTGGTGTTGGTCGGGATCTTGGCATTTCTGGCGGTGCTCGCTGGCGTTTGGTTGCGCAGCAATGCCTATGACCAAGCCTACCAAGTGATGGAATTGCGGGCGAACCAAGTGTCCGACCAAGTGGAGCAGACGTTGGATGCGCAGGCAACTCTCGATCATGTCAAGCCGTATCGGGCGTTGCACAACGACCTCTACATCGTGCAGGTGTTTGATCAACAAGGCCAGGAGATGTGGTTTCTCAAAGGCAAGAACCCGAGCTTCCCTGTCGAGGCGCGCACTCTCTCCGCCCAGCATGAGCGGGTCTTGGAGGAACGCACCATCTACGAGGAAGTCTCAGCGGACGGGCACAGCTATCTGCGCGTCGGCGTGCCGGTCACGTTGCAGGACGGGCAGGCGCTGGCGCTGTACCTGACGTTGCCGATCGCGGAGGCATTTCCCACGGTCAATCGCCAATACGGGTTGGTGTCGATCCTGATCGGCGGGGTGGCGCTGGCGGGGTGGTTGGTCATCTACTTCCTGTCGCAGAAACTCACCCAGCCCTTGCGCCAATTGGCGTGGGCCTCGCAACAGATCGCGGAGGGTGCCTACGACCCAGTGCTCCCGGTGGGGGTGAAGGCGCAAGAGTTGCAACAGCTCATCGGCTCCTTCCACAACATGGCGGCACGGTTGAAGCAATTGGAGCAGATGCGCACCGACTTGCTCGCCGGAGTTTCTCATGAGTTGCGCACACCGATCACCTCGATTCGCGGGATGATCCAAGCGGTGCAAAGCCGCGTCGTCACCGATGGCGAGGCGGACGAGTTTTTGCAGATCTCGCTCGATGAATCGAAGCGGTTGCAAGGCATGGTCGAACAGTTGCTTCATGTCTCCGCGATTGAGACGGGGGCGCAAGAATTTGCCAAGGATGCGATCAACCTCTGTGCGTTGGTTGAAGAAGTGATCCAACAATTGAGCGTGTTGCCACACTTCGCGCCGGTGGTGTTCGAACGCGACTTCCCGACCTCGCCTCAAGGCATCTGGGTACACGGCGATGCCGGTGCGCTTCGGCAGGTGCTCTTGAATCTGCTGAACAACTCGCAAAGTGCATGTCAATCGCCAGACAACTGCCTGACGATTTCATTGACTGCGCGGGTTGAGGGCAACTTGGTCCAGCTTGCCGTGGCGGACGATGGTCCGGGCATCCCGGAGGAGGAACAGCCGTATATCTTCGAGCGCTTCTATCGCGGGCTGGAGCGACCTCGGCGCAATCACGGGCTCGGCTTGGGGTTGACGTTGTCTCGGCTGTTGATGCGAGCGCAGGACGGGGACTTGCAGTTGGTCTCGTCGTCTGAGCAAGGGACGACGTTTCAAGTGAGTTTGCCTCGGATACAGGCATAAAAAAGAACGCTCCCTGTGGGGGCGTTCTTTTTGGCATCAGCAGTTGGAACCGGGAAGTGTCTCGTCGTAGAGGCTGAACCCTTCGCTGTCATCGTAGTTGATGACGAGTTCGGCGACGAGGGTGGCCGTTTTCGAATCGAAGAGGAACAGGATGCCAGCTTCCTCGACGTGGGTATCGCGCGGTTTTGGCTCATCCAGAGCCAAACGATAGGCGGGACCGCCTCAGCCAGGCACGCAAAAGACGCGTGCGCCGAGTCCTTCGCGCTCGTCCTGTGCGAGCAACCACTCGATGCGTTCAATCGCTTCGCTGGAGATGTCGATCAAGATCATGGTGCATACCTCATTTTCTCAGGTTTTTTTCAGTGTACTAGACCGTTTGACCGCGCGCAATGACCTGCCACACAGTTTGCGTGCCATCTGGTTGCAGGACTTTCAGTTGGTCGGTGAGGTTGGCGACCGGGCAGGCGTGGTTCGGGATGACTTCGAACAGGTCACCGACTTGGATCGGGCTGTCCGACGGGATGCGGACGACCCCGTGCTCCTCAGACAGGCGTTCGATGACGGCGTCGTCGTGTCCGACGATCAGTCCGTAGCCTTGCAAGGTCGTACTCCCGTGTGCGCCACGGTCCAAGGCCAACGTCTTGGCCCCTGCATCGATGACGAGGCGGTCAGGTGCGGGTCTGGATACCACACGCGTGAAGACCCGCAACGCAACCCGGTCGACAGGGACCACACCCAACTGAACTTGTGTCGCATCATAGAATACATAGTTCCCCGGCCGAATCTCCGTCACACCCGGAACGGCACCCGAGACGCGAACCGTCGGAGTGGAGCCAACCGAGATCGCCAAAGAGTTCCATGTAACAGCGCTTGCCGCGTCAAGCACGTCCGACACGCCAGCCGTTTCAGCCGTTTCGCCTGCTCCCCTGCCCTCATCGCTCAACACTTGCACCGTCTCCAGAAGGCACATTGCCTCGTACTCCCCAATCGCCCGCACTTGCTCAGGCGAACTTGCGCCATAGGCATGCCCTGCGTGTGTCAGCAGCCCCTGCAACTCGATCCCCGGCAGTTGCACCACTTGGCGCACGAGTTCAGCCGCCGCAACACCGGGGGTGATCCCACAGCGCTTGAGCCCCGAGTCCACCTTCACCCACAGCTTCAACCGCCGCTCGTGCGCCACCGCAGCATCTGAGAGCAGCCTCGCCTGCGCGAGACTGTCGGTCATCGTCTGCACCACCGCTTCAGGATAACGCGCCTGCAACGCGAATAGCCTTTGAATCTTCGGCCCAACCAACGGGTACGCCACCAGCACATCTCTTGCGCCGCGCTCTAGAAAAACTTCCGCCTCCCCTAACTTGGCGCAGGTCAACCCGACCGCTCCCGCTGCTCGCTGCAACTCCGCAATCTCCCACGTCTTGTGCGTCTTCAAATGCGGGCGCACCCGTACCCCGTGCGCCCGCGCAAACTCCGCCATCTCCTGAATGTTTTGCACCACTTTCGCCTGATGCACCACCACCGCTGGAGTCTCGAAATCAGCTAGCGATCCCACCATCTCCCGCTGCCACAACTGCGCCATGCCAACCCCTCCTGTCGAAATCTATTTCCCGCGCAATAAAGGAAAGCAAAAGCCACCCGCACCCGGATGGCTCCTACTGCTCTTTTTTTGAAAAGCGATGCCCCCGCAGACGCTCCAACGCCAACGGATACACGTCGTCTTTTAAAATCGGGCTGAACTCCACACCTGCTCGCACTTCCTCCACGGTCGGCGGTTCTGCGAACAACCGCACTTCGTCCGTCTCAAAACCGCTCGGAAGTTCGTGCAGTCGAGCCACCCGCGCCACATAGATGCTTTTGACAAAAGGCGGCGTGCCTTCCATCTCCACCGTATATTGGCCCAATGGCTCAAGGGCCGCCAACTCCGCCCCTGTCTCCTCATACACTTCGCGCACCGCCGTCTGGATCGGCCATTCGTGTGGCTCCCGCGTGCCTCCTGGCACTTCCCAACCACGCCGCTTGTTCCGGGTCAACAACAGCTTCCCTTGATAAAAAGCAAACACCAACACAAACCCAGGGTCCACAAACTCGCGCTCCTCGAACGTCAACGTCACCCGCTGACCCGAGTATGCGCCATCAAACTCGTACTTCATTGCGTTCCTCCCTTCACCGCAAGTACTAATGACAGATGCTTCGCCACCGTCATCCACGCGCGCCCCACTTTCGCATCAGGAGTGTCTCAAACTCCAGCCAACTGCTCACTCGCGGCACGCTCACAGCGCGGTTGTACGGATAATCCATCGCCACCACCTCACGACCAGACGATTGGAACGAGAGCAAGTTGTGCGGCGCATCATCAAACAGCAGATCGCCGCGGATCATCTCCTTGCGATGGGCAAAAATCAAATTGTGCTTGCCGATAAATGGCAACCGTCGCTCCACCCACTGTTCCTTTTCCGTATAGGCATGCGTGCGCGAGGAGGTGACCAGCAAGATCTCATAGGCGTGGCTCAAGCGCTCCAGCACTTCAACTGCATCAGGCAAGGGAAGCAAGTTCAAGAACAGCCCTGGTTCGTCGAGAAAGTCGTACACCTTCATCCCGCATTCCGGCTTGACGTACTTCTCCGTCTGCCAGCATTGCAGTTTTGCCACACACAAGTCGTCGTCATACTGTTCGTTGTAGCGACGATGCCACTCTGTCATCAAGTCGCAGATCACCGAATCCATATCGATCAATAGCGTTCGCATCCGCCTCTACCCTCCCCCGTCTACTCCTCCAAGGAAAATGTCAGCGCATGCAGTCGCTCCGCCAACCCGTCGATCTCCACGCCCTTGGCTTGGATCAACACTTTGAACACCTCTCCCAAGGACTGCGGGAGGAACAGATTCAGCATGCGGTACATCTCCGCATCGGCCATCAGGTCGAAGCGCTTGCTGCGCAATTCCTGCACTTTATGCAAAAAGCCATTGCCGCCCAGCAGTTTCATCTGCGTGGTGAACCCGACCTCTTGCAACCCAGACTCCGCCCCGCTCTGCACCAACAACGAAAAGTCTACGTCAGCGGTCAGATCCTGCAAGCCGACGCGCTCATACGGCTGGGCTTGCTTTTGCTTGTAATACGCGCGCACACCATCTGCTCGCTTGTGCTGGACGTGTACCTCGGGAGATCGATCACCATAATCGATCGTCAACACAAATCCGTGGGCTAGCAGACGTCCCATCGCCCGGATCACCTCATCCGCCGCCGGACAGACGGTGAAGCGTTCACCCGCCGGCAGTTGCGCCAACGTCTTTGCATCCACCCACTCCGGCAAGCGCGGGTCGGACAGCGGACCCGCTTGTTCTGCAAAACCGTCGCCGTCCGCCACGGTGTAATACTCCACGAACCCGTCCTCCGTCTTGCCCAAGCGATGCACGGGCAAGGCGTCGAACAACTCGTTGCTGAGGATCACCCCCACGCGCTCGCCCTGACCCGGAACTTCATCGAGCGTTTCGTACCAGGTCATTTTTCCCGCCACGCCGCGTTCGCGTGCCCGCGCCTGTTGCTGCTCGCGCAGTTGTGCGCCCTGTTCGACGATCGCGTACTCTAGCGCGGCAAAAAAGCCGGCATCGCCTCGCTCCGCCGTCTGCAACAGATCCACAGCCAACGTCCCGACCCCTGCTCCCATCTCGAGCAGGAAAAACGGCGTTGGCCGTCCCATCACCACCCACATCTGGTGGATCTGTCGGGCGATACAAGCGCCGAAAATCGGGTGTACCATCGGGGATGTGTAAAAATCGCCACCCTCGCCGATCGTCATCTCCGGGCGGTTGTAATAACCCTCCGTCGGGTGATACAGCACCGTCTCCATAAATTCGGCAAACGTCAGTTTGCCCGCCTCCGCGAGTCGCCCACGCAACACGCCAGCCACCACATGATTCATCGAATTGTCACCTGTCCGTTCCTTGGTATCTACTGGGTATTGTACCAAACCCGACGCCGATTGTCGTCACACTTCAGCAGGGTGGCACATACACATTACCGACCCTCCCCGCTCGCAACAGAACTTGAAATTCCATCAATTGAAAAAAAGGATTTCACCTAAAGTTTTCGAATTAAGACAGAGACAAGGGGGCGGGGTACTCTTGTTCGAGGAGGGCAACTCAGATGCAGAACAACATGACAGTACTTGAACTCGATGACTTCTACTACACGCGCCATTCGAACGGGGCCAACTTGCTGGAATTGCGTGACATCCGCACCCAACAGGAAGCGAAGATTCGGGAGTTGCCCTTGGAAGAGCGTCAGCGGTTGACGAAGAGAATTCGTGAACGCTACATCGACCAGATGCTCTCATCCTCGGCCCGTTCCATGCTTCAATCGAAGAAACACATCTAGCGCATCGCATCCAAAAAACACCTTGGCTGTTGGGGACAGCCAAGGTGTTTTTTTGGTACAATAAGGGCTGAAAAGGAGTGATCCCGGATGCAAATGCCGAAGGAATGGCACGAAGCAGAGGTCCCGGAGGGCGGCACGCTGCTCCGCAAAGAGACCTACGAATACCAAACGGAAAAAGGCGACTACGACATCGAAGTCTTTGAAAACATGAAGGGCGAGTTCTACGCGATCGGCGTACCTCGCGATGACGAACGCCTGATCATCTACGGCAGCAACATCACGACGAGCCGCGCCTTGGCGCTTTCGGTCGTGCTGGACAAGATCGAACGCGAATAAAGGTTGCGCATTCGACAAATTCTGTGCTAGATTGTATCTAAATTGAATATGATTGTACTCGTATAATTCGTTGGGAATATGGCCCAAAAGTCTCTACCAAGCAACCGTAAATTGCTTGACTACGAGTGAACGTGCATCGTGGCTTTTTTGCGATGCAAGCGCTGGCTTTTTTGGCGCTATACCGATGGGGATATCGCCCGGAAGGTAGGTTTCACTTGCGATGTTTGTTGCGAGTGGAGCCTGTCCTTTCGGGCTTTTTTCATGTTCAGCAAAAGGAGTCGATCGAGATGAAATTGTTACAAGACCGCATCCGCCAAGACGGTGAGGCGTTGTCTAGCCACGTGTTGAAAGTCGACTCGTTCTTGAATCACCAAGTTGATTCGGCTTTGACGATGGCGATCGGACAAGCGTTCGCGGCAGAGTTTGGCGCAGAGCGTGTAACCAAAGTCCTGACGATTGAAGCCAGCGGCATCCACTTCGCCCTCGCGACGGCGGTGGCGCTCGGTGTCCCGTTCATTTATGCCAAAAAGAAAAAAGCCATCACCCTCACCGAAGATCTCTACAGCGTCCCCGTGCATTCCTTCACCCGTGGCGAGACGTTCAACGTCAGCGTCTCCAAGCGCTACCTGAGCGCGACAGACCGCGTATTGATCGTCGATGACTTTCTCGCCACCGGTGATGCGCTGCTCGGCTTGCGCGAGATCGTCACCCAATCGGGGGCACACCTCGTCGGACTAGGGGCTGTCGTGGAAAAAAGTTTCCAAGAGGGTCGGAGCAAGTTGGAAGCCACAGGTGTCCGCATCCACTCGCTTGCCCGCATCAAGTCGATGTCCCCCGACCATATCGAGTTTATCGAGGAGACCGCAGCTCTCGCGGCCTCGAACTGATCAGGAAGCCTACAACCCGCGCCTGTTGCCACTACTTGAAGGAGGCTCCCTTTCCACATGCTAAGCAAACAAAAACTTTTCACGCTCGGTCTCCAACACGTCCTCGCGATGTACGCTGGGGCGGTCATCGTGCCGCTGATCATCGGCGGCGCACTGAAACTGACGCCCTCGCAGATGGCGTACCTGATCGCAGCCGACCTGTTCACCTGTGGCCTCGCGACCTTGTTGCAAGTCCTTGGCACGAAGTACATCGGCATTCGTCTGCCTGTGGTGCTCGGCTGTACGTACACCGCAGTTGGCCCGATCATTGCGATCTCCCTCTCCTCCAACCTCGCCACCGCGTATGGTTCGATCCTCGTCGCGGGGTTGGCGGTGTTCCTGCTCGCGCCCTTATTCGGACACTTACTTCGCTTTTTCCCAACGGTTGTGACCGGCTCGGTCGTGACGATCATCGGTCTCTCGCTGATCCCGGTCGCCATGAACAACGCCGCTGGTGGACAAGGCTCCCCGGACTTCGGGCAGCCGCGCAATCTGCTGTTGGCGCTGGGCACGCTGTTGCTGATCCTCGTGATCAACCGTTTCTTCTCAGGTTTTGCCCGCGCGATCTCCGTGCTGATCGGCCTCGTCGTCGGAACGACGGTGGCTTACTTCATGGGTCTGGTCAGTTTCGCCAACGTCGCTCAATCGTCGTGGTTCAACATCGTCCAGCCGTTTTACTTTGGGACACCGCAGTTCGACATCTCCGCGATCCTGACGATGGTGTTGGTCTGCGTGATCTCGATGGTCGAATCAACCGGCGTCTACTTCGCACTCGGCAAAGTCGTCGGGGCGAATCTCAGCGAACACGACATTGTAAAAGGTCTGCGTGCCGAAGGGATCGCGATCTTCCTCGGCGGTCTGTTCAACGCCTTCCCGTACACCACCTACTCGCAAAACGTCGGTCTCGTCTCGCTGACCCGCGTCAAGTCGCGCAACGTGATCATCGCAGCGGGTGGCATCCTCGTCGTGCTCGGCCTGCTGCCGAAGCTCGCGGCACTGACCACCGTGATCCCAAATGCTGTGCTCGGCGGTGCGATGGTGGCGATGTTCGGGATGGTCGTGTCCTACGGCATCAACATCCTCTCCAGCGTCGACTTTACCCAAAATGAAAACCTGCTGATCGTCGCCTGCTCGATCGCCGTCGGACTCGGCTCCTCGGCGGTTCCGCAGATGTTCGACCAACTGCCGACGATGCTGAAAATGTTGTTGCAAAATGGCATCGTGACCGGCTCGATCTCCGCGATCGCCCTCAACCTCTTCCTACATGTCAAAAAACAAACCGCCGTCACCGCGTAACTGGCTACGGCAAGGTCAGGAAAGCAAAGCCTCGCTCCAGAAATGGAGAAGAGGCTTTTTTTCTAATCTTTCTATGATAAACTAATATGTACAATGAGGTGATACATCGATGGCAAAAAAAGGATTAGCAATCGGCAAAATAGCGCCGTCATTTACGCTGGATTCGACGTGGGGACGTCCGATCTCGTTGGAGGAATTTCAAGGCAAGCCCTTGGGGATTGTGTTTCTGCGCGGGACCTTTTGCCCGAACTGTCGGAAGCAACTCGAGGAATTAAACCGATATTACGAGGAATTTTTGCAACAAGGCGTTCAATTGATCGCCATCGCCGGGCAAAAGCTCGGCAACATACAGCAGTATACCGATGCGCATGAGATTCAGATTCCGGTGCTCGCGGATACCACGCGGGAAGTGATCAAGTCGTATGAGATCTTCACCCCGATCAAGTGGGATTCATTTCGCATCGCGATCCCGAGCACCTACATCCTCGACTCGGAGCACTTGATCCGCTATTCGTATGTCGGGGATTCCCAGTACGATCGTCCGGCCGTTCAGAATTTGCTGTATGTGATCCAATCGTTGGACTCGACGCCGGTCGAGCAAGGCTTGTCGACAGAGCAAGTCCCGGTCTTCATCCAGACGATGCGCGAGACGTTGGATGATGTGAACCTCTCGACCGACAACGTGTTGCACTACTTGGCGGGCAACCTCGGAAACTTGGCAGAGTTGCAACGCGGGTTTGAGCAGAATGTGGGTAGTTTAGGGACGTTCATGCAGAATTATCAATCCCAGTACACCAGCTTGCTTGCCTACAGCTCAAACTTGCAGAGCACGTCCAAGGAATTTGGCGAGATCGTGGTGATGAACCGCCAGTTGAGCGAGCATGTGCAGCATACGAACGCCCTTATGAGCGAACTGATGGACATGACCAAGGTCGTCAGTAAGATGAGCAGCGTGATCACGAAGATTTCGGCGCAGACCAAGGTGTTGGCGCTCAACGCCTCCATTGAGGCTGCACGAGCGGGAGAACATGGTCGCGGGTTTGCAGTCGTAGCCCAGGAAGTCACGAAGTTAGCGGAGGGCACCGATTCGTCGGCCAAGCAGATCACGGAGCAGTTGCACGTGATCGAAGGCAAGATTCAGGAGAGTTTCACGTCGTTCTCCGACTTTGAAGACGTGATGAAAGCGGTCAATGAACAAGTTGTCACCAAGTCTGAAGATCTGCTCTCCCTCGCCGACGCCACTCGTGAAACGGCCCAATCGGGCTACGAGATGGCCCAATTGCTCCAAAACCTTCAGCAAAGCCAACAACGGGCACAAACCCACCTCAGTCAGATTCAAGACAAAGAAACCTCCATCAACCAAGAAGTCCGCGAAATTCGCGAGGACATGCAGCGCAACATGGAACTGCTGGTGGTCTTGGAATCGGCCAAATAACGATCACGGCACCACTTGAAAAAGAGCCTCTGCCCGCACACGATGCGGACAGAGGCTCTTTTTGGCTAACTCGCTACTCGTATCGCTCGGATTGGTACTCGATGTAGCCAACCGGGTGGTGGGTGAAATGCAAGACTTTGGCGTGGCGGATGTACTCGCCTTGCAGTTCGATCCGTTCGCCGGTCTGCAAGTTGGGGATCGGATGCTCCCCGATGCCGGCTCCATCGGTTCCGTAGTGCACGGCGACTTTTAGGAAATCGCGTTTCTGCGGAACCTGCTGGCTCGAATAGTCGTCTCCATTGCCATGCACATCGTCGACTCGTACTTCAAAGCGTTGGTGTTTGGTGCCTTCGGTGTCGTCTTCGAGCACTTTGGTGATGGTGCCGATGATGTGGATCGTCGGCCCCTCACGGTCCGGCGTGGCTGGGAACAGGTTCGGCGCGATCGTGGCTTCCTGCCCGCTTAGATCGTGGGTAAACTGCTCGCTCATCGTCTACACGTCCGAACGGTCGTCGTAGTCGTAGCGTACTCCATCCTTCGCCGCCAGCGGTGCGCCGTCGCCGTCGTCGTCGTTCCCGTTGGTGTTGATGCCCATCTGGTTCGCCAGCTCTTCCACTTTGCCTTGCATGTCCTCGTCGCGCGCCGCATCCTTGGCCGCCTTCAGTCCGCGTTGAACCGCATCTTGGTTTTCCATCTGCTGAGTCCCCCATTTCCTCTGGTCTTGTAAGCGAAACGTCGCATCGGTCGAGGCTTCAAAGTCAGCCTGTAGCGCACTGCGGATTCCATCATGGTCTCGTGCCAAGATAGACCCTCCTCCTCACGCCAAGATCACGTGAAATAATCGACCCTTGCTTCTGGGAAGTATTCCTCGATCAAGGCGCGAAGATGCATGTCCAACGCCTGCGCATCGTCCGGTTGGTACACCCACTTGCCGCGGCCGTACTTTCCCCACTTGTACTTGCGCTGCTCCTCGTTCATTTCGAGTTTGGTCTTCGGATAGCGTTCGAGGATGATCTTTTTCGCGGTGGCTGTGAAGCGGTGTTGGATCAACTCGAACGTCAGGTCGCGTTTGGCTTCGGGGACGAGGACCTGGCTGAGATTCTCAATCAGCTCGCGATAGCCCTCGCGCCACCCGTCATAGATCATCAAGGGGGCGAGGATGAAGCCCAGCGGATACCCGGCCTTGGCGATCTTGCCCGCCGCTTCGATCCGCTCATCAAAATTCGAGACGCCTGGCTCGAAATTTTTGATCACATAGCGTGAGTTGATCGAGAAGCGGAACCGCGTCTTGCCGTTGTGCTTGGCATCGAGCAACGAGTCTACCTCGTTGTACTTGGTCACGAAGCGCAGACTCCCCAACTCCGATTGCCCGAAAAACTCAATCATCCGCTTCATGTTCCCCGTCAGATACTCCACAGCGATCGGATCGGAGGTGCAGGCTGCTTCAAATACGGTCGGTTCGGGGGCGCGTTCGTCGATGTAGGTTTGCGCCGTCTCCAAGATCTCGTCGATGTTGACATAGACGCGCACATAGGGCTTTTTCCCCATCGTGGTCTGGAGGTAGCAGTAGTGGCAGTGGCCTGGGCACCCGGTCGACGCGGGCAATGCAAAGTCGGCAGAAGGCTTGGAGGTCTCCAGCTTCATCGTCTTTTTGATCCCGACGACCAGCGTGCTTTTGGCGTTGCGATAGGCTTGTTGTGGTGTGTCGCCCGGGATGCCGATGATGCGATTGTGTGAAGCTGTGATCTGGATGGGCACCCCTTGGTCCTTGAACATCTGGTGCAAGCGGGCTCCGACCTCGAATTCGAGTGCTTGTGGTTCAAAAAATACCAAGTCTGGCTCAAACTTCGGCATGCGTCCACCTCTGTTCCTTACGAAAGTACCAGCGAGAAAATCAACCCGACCGCCACGCCAAATGCCGCCCCGCCCGCCACCTCGATCGGCTGGTGACCGAGCAGTTCCTTGAGCCGTTTGCGTTGGCGGTGCAACATGTACCGCGAAAACTCTGGATCATCAGTCTCGATATGTTTGTCAAACGCCTCTTCCAATTCGTTGATCGCCATCGCCTGCTCGCCTGCGTGTCGACGGATGCCCATCGCGTCATACATCACGATCAGACCCAACACACAGGACAGCGCAAAACTCGTGCTGCCCCACCCCTCACGATACCCGACGGCCGCCGCCAGCGCAGACACCCCAGCGGAGTGCGAACTCGGCATGCCGCCTGAACCGAAAAAGCGCGTCCAGTCCCACCTGCGGTTGTACAAGAAGTGCAACGGAATCTTCAACACCTGCGCCAACAAGATCGCGGAAAAAGAAGCGACGAGCGGAACATTATGATTGAGTGCAGAGGTCAAGCAGTCGTCACCCCTTTCTCCCCGTGGCTAGTATGTGGAGAAACAGCAAAAAACCCTCCTTCCAAACTTATGGAGGGAGGGTCGGTTTTGCAGGCAAACGCCTTAGTAGTTATGCAGTTCCTCAACCGTTTTCTTGTCGAGTTTTTTGATCACAGCTGCGATCAAGGCTGCCGCTTGTTCGAAGTCCTTGCGGGACATGACCGCCGTGTGGCTGTGGATGTAACGGGTTGCGAACCCGATCACGATCGACGGACATCCGATGTTGGAGAGGTGGAACTTGCCTGCATCGGTGCCGCCGCCAGCGAGTGCGTCAGTTTGCAGGTGGATGCCCAACTCCTCCGCCGTGTCCATCACGAGGTCGCGCAGACCGACGTGCGGGATCATCGACGCGTCGAACACCATCGTCAACGGACCATCGCCAACGTTGCAAGACGCCGGGTAGATTTCAAAGCCCGGGGTGTCATACGCAAGGCCCACATCCACCGCGAACGCGATGTCCGGCTGGACGAGCTGACCCATGACTTGCGCACCGCGCAGGCCGACTTCCTCCTGCACCGTAGCACCGGAGTAGACGATGTTCGGATGTTGCTCGTCTTGCAGGTGTCGCAGCACTTCGACAGCTACGCCGCAACCTGCACGGTTGTCCAATGCTTTGGCCGCCCACAGTTCACCATCGCGCATCTCGAAGAACTCGGAGACCGGGATGACCGGGTCGCCCGCGCGCAGGCCCATCTCTTGGGCATGCGCACGGTCGCGAGCGCCGATGTCGATGAACATATCCTTGATCTGCATCACTTTGTTGCGGTCATCGGGTGCCAGCACGTGCGGCGCTTTGGAACCGATGATCCCGATGTGGTCGCCCTTGCGCGTCTTGATGCGGACTTTTTGTCCGAGCATGACGTGCGGCCACCAGCCACCGAGCGCTTGGATTTTCAGGAACCCTTTTTCCGTGATATATGTAACCATCCAACCCACTTCGTCAAGATGGCCAGCAACCAAGATCTTCGGGCCGTCAGCTTCGCCAACTTTTTTGCCCAAGATCCCACCCAAACGGTCGCGAACGATCTCATCGGAGAGCGGTTCGAGGTAATCATTCATCATCTGACGCACTTCGCGTTCGAAGCCCGGCACGCCGTCAACTTCGGTTAAGTTTTTCATCATTTTTACGACGTCTGTCATGTGTATTTCCCCCTTGGTTCTCGTGTAGTCTGTACATAGATGTCTTAGTCTACCCTATCCCGCTTTATCCATAGTACCAAATATTTCGGAAATGGTAAAAATAAATCCCCATGCCGGTCAAGGCATGGGGGTTTTTTAGGCGAGCACACGGTCTACAGCCGACAGCGCGACAGCAAAATACTTCGGTTCTTGGCCTTGTCCTGGCTCGTAGTAGGCGAGCAACAGATGCGCACCTCGTTCCATCGAGTCGATCGCGAACGGCACCACTTCCAGCAGGCAATGCTTATGGATGTCCTGCTCGTTCAGCTTCAAGGCGGCGAACTCTGCACCCAGCAACTCCGGGGAGTCGCTGATCTGTTGGATCAAGGAACTGGAGGCGGACTTGTCCAGCGAACGCTCCCACCAGATCGCGCGCGGCTTGTTCTTGAAGGCTTTCAGGTAGTCGAGCTTCATCAAGCCTTGCACGAGGTCCATGTTGCGAGTTTCGCGGGCGGTCAGGAACTGCTGGAGGCGTTTGAACAGATCCTCCAACTGATGCCCGATCCGGTTCCAGCCCCGCTCCTCCCAATAGTCGCCAAACTCTTGGAAGAAATCGAACGGCGAGTCGAACTCGTGTGTCATCAGGTAGGTCACGGTGCGGTCCCCGCGATGTGCGTTCCAATACTTCTCCAGCACATCCTCGACCCGCTTGATGCGGATCACATCGTCGAAGCTGAGCACGTTGTTGGAGAGGATCTCATACGGCGCATTGTCCATGTACTGGTAGCCGTACTGCTCGGCTTGCGCACGCACACCTGTGCCGCGCAGCATCTTGAGGAAGCCCAGTTGCAACTCCTCAGGCCGCAGTTCGAAGACATCGTTGAAGGTTTTGCGGAAGGAATGATAATCCTCCTCAGGAAGTCCGGCGATCAAATCCAGATGCTGGTCGATCTTGCCACTGTTCTTGATGCCGAGCACCGTGTTGGTCAGCTTCTCCCAGTTCTGGCGGCGCTGGACGATGTCGTTCGTAACGTCGTTGGTCGATTGCACTCCGATCTCAAAACGGAAGATGCCCGGCGGTGCATGTTCCGCCAAATACTGCACGACGTCCGGCTTCAAGATATCTGCGGTGATCTCGAATTGGAAGACCGTGCCGTTGTGGTTTTTGATCAGGAAATCAAACACCGTCAAAGCATAGCGACGATGGATGTTGAACGTGCGATCGACGAACTTGACGGTCTTCACCCCCGTGTCGATCAGGCGCTTCAACTCCGCCAACGTCCGGTCGATGTCGAAGTAGCGCACACCCGTCTCAATCGAAGACAGGCAGTACGAACAGGAGAACGGGCAGCCGCGCGAACTTTCGAAGTAGACGACGCGGTTGACCAACGTCGGCAGGTCGTCATCGTCGAATGGGGACGGGATCTCGTCGAGCTTCATCTTGTCAGCGGGGAAGGTCTGTTGCACGCCTTTCTCCGCATGGTGATAGACGATGCCGGGCACCAGTTCGAGGCGTGCCGGTTCGCCCGTCTCGCGCTCGCGCTGGAACTCGGTCAGCACGCGGTGCAAGGTCTTCTCCCCCTCGTTGATCACGATGCAGTCGACCTCCGGCAGGCGTTCCAGCCACATCCGCGAGTCGTAAGAAACTTCTGGACCGCCGAGGATGATCTTCACATTGGGGTTGGTCTTGCGCAACATCTGAAGGATCGGGATCGTCTCCTCGATGTTCCAGATGTAGCAGGAGAACCCGACGACATCCGGCTTGCGCTTGTGGATATCGGCTGCGACCGAGAGGCCGGGGTCTTTGATCGTGTATTCACAGAGGTCGATATCTGGGAAGTCCTCGCGGGCGTAGGCGCGCAAGTAGCGCAGCGCCAGCGAGGTGTGTATATATTTGGCGTTCAGCGTTGCCAAGACAATTTTCATACGGGGTACCCCCAGCTGCATAAGGTTTGGTGATGCTCTACAAAACGAGGAGGAGTTCGATGATCAACGTCATTCCGATCCCTATCGAGGGTCA
The DNA here is from genome assembly GCF_003148565.1 of Tumebacillus permanentifrigoris. Lineage (GTDB taxonomy): Bacteria > Bacillota > Bacilli > Tumebacillales > Tumebacillaceae > Tumebacillus > Tumebacillus permanentifrigoris. The sequence continues at coordinate 136,650 of NZ_QGGL01000011.1, read as the reverse complement.
GATCGCGCTCGGCATCTCCGTCCAACTGCCCAAAACGAACTTGGTCGTGGTCAGCACCGACATCGGCTACATCATGTGCGGTGCGCTTGATGTCGGGCTGCTCAATGAAAAGCTGGCGGCACGCGGCATCATCGCCGCCCGTGCTGTCGGCGTCAAAACGATTGACGAACTGCTCGACGCGCCGCTGGAATCGGTTACGCACAAAGCCCGAGAGTTGGGCATCACACCCGGCATGATCGGGCGTGATGCGATCAAGATCATGTTACAAGGATAACCAGAATCTAAAACAAACACCCCGCCAACAGGCCGGGGTGTTTTTGTGTGCTTAGTTGCTCAGTTCGTCGAGACGAATTGCGCGATTGTGCACCGTGTGGCTCCAGGTCTTGTTGTTCTTGGTGAAGAGCGCGACAACGGTGATCGGGAACCATGTCAGCAAGAAGATCGCATACAGGGGCAAGCAGGCATACGCCCGCCAATTCGCTTTCTCCAAGAACATGGCGAGTGGCAACTGCGCGTACAGCAACACGTTGACCAAAATCCAGTACTGGGTCGGCAACATCACGCGTTGGATGTTCGTAACCGCCCACCAATCCGGCATGACCAATTGCAGGTAGAGCACCACAGACGTCAGCAAGATCATCAGCAGACGCATCGGTTGGAACAGGTAGAGCGCCGCGTCGAGCATCTGCCAGTTGCGATGCTTGATCGACTTGCCGAGCAACGGCCAGAAATAGCGCGATGCACAGTCGAAGTGCCCTTGCATCCAACGCAAACGTTGCTTCCAGGAGGCTTTCATCGTGTTCGGCTTCTCGTCATAGACCAGTGCGTTGTGCGCCCAAGTCGGGTAGATTCCACGCTCGACACAACGAGCGGTGAATTCGACGTCCTCGGTGAGCGAGTGCGCACCCCAGCCCATTTCCTTCAGCAGAGCGGTTTCGATCGTGATCCCGGTGCCGCCCAGCGAGTTGGCGAGGCCGAGGTTGTAGCGGGACAGTTGCCACATGCGGTTCGTATAGTAGTACGAAATCGCCATCGACATCGAAATCCACGAGTCGTTCGGGTTCTTGGTGGCCAAGTAGCCCTGAATGACGCGAGCCCCCCCGATCAACTTCACGTTCATTTCGGTCAAGAAGTCACGAGCGGCGAGGTTGTCCGCATCGAACATGACGACCGCATCGTATTCCTTTTTCTGTTCCCAGAGTTGTTCCAACATCCACTCGATCGCAAAGCCCTTGCCGCGCTTGGCGTCGTCGAAGCGCTCAAACGCGAGCGCTCCGGCGTTGCGCACGATCTCAGCGGTGTTGTCGGTGCAGTTATCGCAGATTACGAAAATATCGTACAGTTCCCTTGGATAGTCCAACGTCTGCAGATTCTCAATCAGCGGTTCAATTACTTCAGCTTCATTGTGAGCCGCCACGAAGATCGCGAACGACTTTTGAGGAGCGTGTGTGGTCGTTTCTTGCTTCTGGCGAATCCCGAACAGCGACACACCTACCTGATAGGCGCTGATGGCCCCCGTCAGACCCTGCATCGCAATAAATGTTCCGTCCGCTAGAGTTCCAAGAATACTCATTCAGTCTTCCCTCACTTTTACTGTGGCATTTCCACATGTGGTTCCATAGGTTAGCATCTCAATTCGAGACACATTCTAGTCTACTATAACAAATATGCAATTCAGGGACAAGTATACGTCTGTCTTTCTCATTTTTTGAGAACTTTGCCTCGTCTGGTCGAATATGAAATAAGCACAGGGATGATGACGAGAGAGGTGAAAGACATGGAACAATGGGAGCGTTTGTTGGGAGCGAATTGGGGGCTTGAGGTGCAGCGGTTGGAGGCGGTTGGCCCGGTGTTCAAAGTCAGCACAAGCACAGGCATCTACTGTTTAAAACGCGGCAAGCATGGTCGCGGTCGTCTCGGCTTCGACCATCATGTGATCGAGGAGTTGTACGCACAGGGATTTTCAGCCACCCCGCGCTTCTGTCTGACGGTGGAAGGAAAGCCTTGGGCGGAGATCGACGACGAGCCGTGGGTGCTCACCCCGTGGATCGGACGACCGCTGAACGCATCGTCACAGGTGGAATGGTTGCGGGCAGCCGCTCAATTGGCGCGCTTCCACCAAGCCTCGCATGGGCTGGAGATGCCCGACGAGGTGAAACGAGTCGCTTTTTCCGGCAAGTGGTTGGCGCGTTTCGAGGAGCGCAACTCCGCTCTGCGTGCAGCGGTTGAATCGTTCTCACCTCCTCAAAACGAATTTGAAGCCGATGTGGGGCAACATGCAACGAAATTGCTGGAGGAAGCGGAGCGGGCGACTCGCACCTTGCACCGCTCGGCCTATGGCGCGATGGTGCATGCCATCCGCGAAACGCCAACGCTCATCCACGGCAACGTCAAGGCGGAAAACTTTACGGTGGACGAAGCCGGGCGCGTGTGTCTCATCGATTTCGACTCGTTCCGGCTCGATGTGTGGGTGCAAGACCTCAGCGACTTCCTCGCCAACGCGTTGCTTGCCCAAGGCTGGTCTCAGGAGTTCGCCTGCCACTTGTTCGAGGCGTATCACGCCGAACGACCGTTGCTAGCAGAGGAGGCTCCGGTGTTGCTCGCCTTGCTCTCCTACCCTTATCGTGCGGTCAAAGTGATCCATAAATACCATGCGGAAGGCCGCGGCTTGGAAAAAACGCTGCGCAAGTGGCGGCGCGCTCTCCAAGAACTGAACTCTCAAAAAGTTTTTGTCAATGAATGGGCAATCTGGCTCGAAAAACGTGTACAATAAGGGGGAGAAAATCAAGACAAGCGAGGTATTGTACACATGTTGCATCAACTGCTTGAATGGCTCTCCAGCATCGCTACCGGGCTGATCGATACGTTCGGGCACTGGGGAGTCTTCCTCGCCATGATCATCGAGAGCGCCTGCATTCCGCTGCCCAGTGAAGTGATCATGCTGTTTGGCGGCTTCCATGCACAAGAGGGTTTGCTGACCTTCTGGGGCGTGGTCTGGGCAGGTGTGTTCGGGAATCTCGTCGGCTCGCTCCTCACCTACTGGATCGGCGCGACCAAGGGCCGCGAGTGGCTGGAACGCTACGGCAAGTACGTCTTGATCAAAGGCAAGCATATCGACACCGCGGATCGTTGGTTCAAAAAATACGGCGAATGGGCCGCGTTTTTTGGGCGCAACCTGCCTGTGGTCCGCACCTTCATCTCGCTCCCCGCCGGGATTGCGCGGATGAACTTCCTGAAATTCACGCTGTTCACCTTCCTCGGCTGCCTGCCGTGGAACTACGTCCTCACCTACCTCGGGTTCACGCTGGGCGCGAACTGGGGCATCGTCGAGCCGTACATCAAACCGTTCTCCTATGGCATCCTCGGCGTGCTCGTGCTCGCGGTGTTGTGGTTCTTCGCCCGCAACCTGCGCAACCGCTTTGCCACCAAATAAAAAAAGCCTCGACTTCATCTGAAGTCGAGGCTTTTTGGGTTAGGCTTTTCTGGCAGTGGCTGGCGTCTTGTCCCGACCCGCAAACACGAGATAGAGCAACAGCGCGACTGCGCTCAAGATCACGCCCGAGATGTACGGGAAGCCTGTGCCGACGGCGAACAGCGCGCCGCCGACGATCGGTCCGACGATCCGACCCAGCGAGTCGAACGAGGACAGCAAGCCAGATGCGCTGCCTTGACCCGCCGTCGTGCGCTTGGAGATCAGTGCCGTGATCGACGGGCGCATGAAGCCGTTGCCGATCCCGAAGATCGAGAGGTACAGCGCGGCAGTCCAGAAGCTCGTGGTCAGCAGGATCAAGCCGAAGCCGATCGCCGAGATGACGAGGCCCATCTGAATGACGCGGCCCTCGCCGAACTTTTTGATCAAGCGACCGATCAGACCGCCCTGCACCAACGCCCCTGCGAAGCCCATGATCATGAAGATATAGCCGAGGCTGACCGTGTCGAGCCCGGCACGTTCGGCACCGAAGTAGGCGAAGGTGGTTTCCAGACCCGCCATCGAGACGGAGACGACAAAGTTCATGATGTAGATGATCGACAGGTTGCCACTAAACGCTTTCCAACGCGATTCCTTGACGCCCGATGGCTTGCGCTTCTCCGGTGTCAATGATTCTTTGAGCACGAACAAGACGAGCAGGAACGTGATACCCGACGAGATCCCCGCGACGAGGAACGGCACGTTGTAGCCGAACTTGGTGAAGACCCCACCAATCGCCGGGCCAAACACGAAGCCTAAGCCGACTGCCGCTCCGACCATGCCCATCCCCTTGCCACGGTTCTCTGGCGTCGTGATATCGGCAACGTAGGCGGTGACCGTCGGCATGTTCGCCGAGGACAGGATGCCTGCGAGAATTCGAATCGCGAACAGCTCCCAGAGTTGATCGGCAACCGAAAAGAGGAAGAACGACAGCGCCAGACCGGAGATCCCGATCAGCATGACCGGCTTGCGGCCGATGCGGTCTGAGACACTGCCCCAGAGCGGTGCAAACAGGAATTGCATAACGGAGTAGACCGCCATCAAAAATCCAAGTTGTGTCGGGGTGGCCCCGATGTCCTTGGCAAAAAACGGCAACACCGGGATGATGATACCGAAGCCCAACATGACGAGAAACATCACCAAGAAGAGAATCGGTAGAGCTTTTTTGGCGTGGTTCTGTTCCATAAGTCTCTCTTCCTTCGTTCTAAATTGTAGGTCTGATTAGCGAGCTTTGAAGGCTTTGGCGATCAGCACGCCGATCACGGCCCCAATCAGGGCGAACACGATGTCGACCAAGATCGGCGTCGTATTGCCGTCGAGCTCGATCATCGGACCGAACGACAGCTTCAGCAGATGAGCGCCAACAAACAAGAGACCATTTGCAAACAGGGTCCCGAGAATCAAGCTGATCCCTTTGCGGGACGGACGCAACAAGAGTGTCACCAGAATACTGGCTACCAGAGAAACACCCCAGGTAAAGGCCATGAGAGAACCGCTCACGAAGTACATCCTCCTTGTGTCTAAAAACGAAGTCAGTTTGCATACCTCATTATTGTAGACTACTTATCGTTTATATACTAGCATGTATAGAAAAAAGCCCGGTTCGTCAAAACCGGGCTTTCACAATTTGGACAAAACGTAAGATGTGACTACACGAGGCGTTTGCGGATCGATCCGGAGATAAAGTCGATGATGACGACCGCGATAACGATCCCGATAAAGATGATCCCGACGCGTGCCCAGTCTTGCGATTGCAGAGCGAACAGCAACGGGGTCCCGATGCCGCCTGCGCCGACCATCCCGAGCACAGACGCAGCACGGACGTCAATTTCGAATTTGTAGAGTGCGAAGGAGAAAAACTCCGGTAACACTTGCGGCAGAACCGAGAAGAACAGCGTCTGAATACGGTTCGCACCGACGGCTGTCAACGCTTCCATCGGGCCTTCGTCCATGTTCTCAATCGCTTCGGAATAGAGCTTCCCGATCATCCCGATCGAGTGGAACCCGATGGCGAGCATCCCTGCGAACGGACCTGGTCCAACGGCGACGAGGAAGATGATCGCGATGATCAACTCCGGAAGGGTCCGGATGATGTTGAGGATGCGCTTGCCGAACCACGAGATCCAGACATACTTTTTGGACATGTTGCGCGCCGCCAAGAAACCAAATGGCACCGCCAACAGCGCCGCAACCGAAGTCCCGAGGAACGCGGTTTCGAGGGTGATGATCATGTTGTCGACAACGCCCTCAGATTCGTTAAAGAACGACCATTCCGGGTGGAACAGCCCTTTGAAAATATTCTTGACCGTCGGCATCGAGTGCAACGCTTTTTCAAGATCGAAATTCATGCCTGTGGTCGACCAGAGGACGAGGCCGAGCACGATCAACCAAGAAATGTAGGCTCCAACGCGTTGCCCGGCGCTTTTCTTCGGTGCGATCAGACCTTTTTGTTGACTCATAGCAGTCTCTCCCGAATCGACGCACTGACCGAGTCAATGATGATGACTAGGAGCAGCGTGAACAGAATGATGGTTGTGACATGGGGGTAGTTGAACAGGTCGAGGTTGGTTTTCAGAACCATCCCGATCCCGCCCGCACCGACGAGACCGAGGATCGCAGAGGCGCGCACACAAACCTCGAACGTATACAGCACATACGCAACAAACGCCGGAAGCGCCTGCGGAACGACAGCGAATCCGATAAATTGCAACTTGTTCGCCCCGACGGCGGTCATCGCTTCCAACGGACCTGGATCGATGGTTTCCACCGACTCATAGGTCATCTTGGTCACGATCCCGAAGGAGAAGAACACCAGCGCACAGACCCCAGCCAGCGGCCCCAAACCTGCGATCGCGACAAAGATCGACGCCAACAACAGATCAGGAATCGTCCGGATGAAGTTCAGAACAAAGCGGGTCGAAGAGGTGATCCAACGCGAGAGGAACACGTTGCGCGCGGCCAGCAGAGTAAACGGAATCGCGAGCAACGAGCCGAGAACGGTACCGAGGATCGCCATTTTCAGCGTCTCCATCATCGGCTTGAGGATCGATTTGAAGTAGGCGAAGTCTGGCGGGAACATCTGAGCCAGCAGGTTCCCCATGTTGGGCAGCCCTTCCCACAGTTCCGTGATGTCAGCTTTGATGCCAATGTAGCTGACAACATAGAGCACCGCGAGGATGAGGTAGATCACGATAAACTTCAGCCGGGACGGCTTGGGCGGTAATTTGAACGCGTTGGACTGGTTCATGGCTTAGACCTCCACGTCGCCGAGCAATTCGTCCTTCTGAATCTTGCGACCGTAAATCTCCGAGAACACATCGTCTGTTGCCGCTTCGACCGGACCGTCGAACACGACTTTGCCGGCACGCAAACCGATGATTCGGGTCCCGTACTTGCGCGCAAGGTCGAGGAAGTGCAAGTTGACGATCGTGGTGATGCCCAGTTCTTGGTTGATGCGCTTGAGGTCGTCCATGACTTGAACGGTGGTCAGCGGGTCAAGCGATGCGACCGGCTCGTCGGCGAGGATGATCTTTGCCTCTTGTGCCAGAGCGCGGGCGATGGAAACGCGCTGCTGTTGCCCACCGGACAGTTGGTCGGCTCGGATGTAAGCCTTGTCCGGAATGTTCACGCGGCGCAGTGCATCGTGCGCGAGTTCAACGTCCTGCTTCGGCCACAGGCCAAGCAGTGTGCGCAGGGTCGAATGGTAGCCGACGCGACCGGACAGAACGTTGCGCAGAACCGAAACCCGTTTGACGAGGTTAAAATTCTGGAAGATCATGCCAATGTCACGACGAATGCGGCGAAGCTCGACTCCTTTGGCCTTGGTGATCGATTGACCGTTGATCACGATCTCGCCTTCAGAAATCTCATGTAAGCGATTAATCGCGCGAAGCAGCGTGGACTTACCTGCACCGGACAAACCGACGATGATGACAAATTCCCCCGGATGTATGGTCAGGTTGATATTATCCAGGCCGACGGTGCCATTGGGATACACCTTTTTAACTTTGTTAAATTGAATCATCATTCTCCCAACTTTCGTTTCGGTCTAGTTGAACATGTCGTTTTTGGATACCAAGTAGTATAACCTATTCATACCACATCAAGTATCCGATGAGAAGGGACAGCAAGTACCATTGTACTCAAAAGGTAAGTTGATTGGAAGACTTCCGACATAAAATTTTGACTAAAATTGTCGAGTGCTGGTGGAGAGCCCGTTTTGCGATATAATAGTTTCCAGAAAGGATGGGGTATCAACATGGATCTTTCGAAAGTCAGCTTGATCATCTACGACTTGGATGGCACGCTCTATGAAGACACGCATCACTTCGATTACTACGCCAACGAACTGAGAAAACGACTGCCAGCCGATGTGCAAACTTCGTTCCAAACCGACTATGAAGCAGGTCGCCGCGACGAGCACGTGCTGCGCATTGGACGTACATACGACGCAAACCGCGATCTGATCCTCGTGCAGATCAAGGGCGACGTCCGCGAAGTCTACCGTTGGGATGGCACACAACTCTCCGACGAGGAAGTGCGCGAGTTGTACCCGGACCGAGTCGAAGTCAACTTGACCGACATGTTCTCCGTCGGCGACCTCTGGTGGGTGCCCGGTTGCATCGCACGCCACTACGGGCTGGACGACAGCCAGACAACCGAAGCGTTTCTCTCGACGCGCGAGTTCATGATGGGACCTGACTTCCACATGAACAACATCGCAGGATTGAAGGAAGCGATCAACGCATCGCGCGCCAACGGAATCAAGCAAGTGCTGGTCACTAACTCACCGCAGCCGGATTCGGAGAAGATCCTCGACAAGATCGGTCTGTTGCAGTCCTTTGACGAGAAAGTGTTCATGGCGCGCAAGCCATCGGGCACCAAGGGCGTCTTCGAGCGGATCGTCAACCAGTTTGACCTCCCGTATGAGCGCATCCTCTCGGTCGGCGACAACTGGGTGAACGAAATTCTCCCGGCGATGGAACTCGGTTGCCAGACGGTCTACATCGACCCGCACAACATCGGCACCGAACTGGAATGCACCCGACGCGTGCAAGCGATGTCCGAAGTGTTGGACACGATCGCAGGCGCAGGCAAGTAAGAAAAAAGACTCGAGCCACAAGGCTTCGAGTCTTTTTTTGCATCCGCTGCAGGTAAAAGGGTTACTTCAACCGGAACTTGCTGATCCCCTCGCGCAATTCCTCCGCGAGTTCAGCCAGTTGGTTGGAATTCTCGGTGATCACCTGCATCGTCTGCAAGGATTCCTCCGAAGCCTGCGCCGCATCGGTGACGCTGGCGACCATCTCCGACGCCATCTCGCGGACTGCATCGACCGCGTTGACCCCCGTCACGGTGCTGGCTTCCTGCAGACCGGCTTCGTCGCGAATCTCGCGAATCTGCTGTTCGACGCTGCCGACATGTTGCAAAATTTCCGCAAACGCTTGTGAGGTCGACTGGACTTGCTCGACCCCAACCCCTAAGCGCTCCCGCAATTCCCCGGACGTCTCACAGACATCGACCACGCTCGCTCGAATCCGCTTCACCAAGCTCTCGACCTGCTCTGTCGCCGTGCGCGACTGGTCGGACAGTTTCGCCACTTCCTGCGCCACAATTGCGAACCCGCGCCCCTGTTCCCCGGCGCGCGCCGCTTCGATCGAGGCATTCAAAGCCAACATCCCGGTCTGCTTGGCAATCGCTTTGATGTCATCCACGATCTCATGAATGCTCTGCGCCACCGCCTGCAACTGCACAACGCGCTGTTCGTTCTCTGCGGAACTGCTCTCCACATCGCGCATCGTGGAAATCGAACGCTCCATCTGGGATTGTCCAACCCCTGCGGACTCGCGCATCTGTTCCGCCGCCAGCACCGCTTGCTCCGAGTTGCGGGCGATGTTCTGCGCTTGCGCTTCCAAGGCATGCAGTTGCACGGACGCTTGCTCCACCTGTTCAAATGTGCGATCGACCAGCATCGTCACATCGGCCGACGACGCTGCGATCATGTGCAGTGTGCTTTTCGCCTCCTCCGTCGAGGCGGCAAACTCGCGGCTGCGATCGCTCAGCGCGTTCGACTCGACATGCAACACGCTCACGAGGTGCTTCAAGCCTTCGGTCATCGCGAGGAAGGAGCGGACGATCTCGCCCATCTCATCCCGGCTGCTCGTCTGGCTGAGTTTGCGCATCTCGGCATTCTCCGTCAGATCACCTGCCGCCACGCGCACCATCTCTCCGCTCAGACGAGCCAAGGGACGCGACAATCGGTTGTACAGCGAGAACGCCACGATCCCGCCCAACGCGAGCAGGATGATCCCACCCAGACCGGCGCGTTGCAACAAGTCATTTCGAATCTGCTTGCCTGTTTCGGAGAGGGTTTGCGTGCCGAGGAAGCCGATCGTATCCCCAAATAGATCGGTCAACGGCCCCAGCGTTTGTGTCTCTTGTCCCTCGTCTGTCACTTGCGAAAGTGTCAACGGTGCGCGCTGCCCTCGTACCTGTGCGAACAGATCCGGCGCTTCAGCTTTCTGAAATCCCTCGTAGGTGGACACCACTTGATGCCCGTCGTACAGCATGATCTGGGCGTGTGTGACCAAGTTCACCTGCTTGAGAAATGGTTCATCGACCCGCTGCAGGAAAAACAGCATGGCATTCGGCTTCGCCTCGCCTTGCTCATCGGTGACTTTGGCGATCCCGACCAGCATCAAGCCTTGATCGGTCTGCATCAACCCGGTGCGCGTCCTGTCCGCCCCGAGCGCGAGCGCCGCCTTGGCTAACTGGGCGTCGAACCCGATGGGTTCGTTCTCGCGCTTGAGAATCAAAGTCCCTTGCAGGTCGGTGAGATATGCGCCGACCAACGACTTGTTGGAGTCCATGACGTTCAGGACATTGTTCGCAATCCAATCCCGATCCCCCTGTGCAACCGCTGTGTGGAGATCCGCCCAATAGGCATTGGTCTTGACGAGACTTTCCCAATTCTCGCCCATGTAGTGCATCATCTCATTGGCACTTTGCAGGTTGCCGACGCCGCGCTCCTGCTCCATCTGGGAATAGCTCTGGTTGATGCCGAGATAAATCCACGACCCCGTTGCAACCATCGGAAGAATCAACAGCGAAAAAATGGTCAGGATGATCTTCGTGGTGATCGAAAATTTCATGCTGTAACCTCTCCCCTTGTTCCCCTTAACGAAATAAAGAACGACTCATGAAAACCAGTAGCACTAGTTTCGACGAGCCGTTCCTAAATCCCTTTTTAACTGAGCATCTTGGTTCTGATGAGGTGTGCAACGCCATCTTGGTCGTTTGATTTCGTAATCCAGTCCGCCCGTTCCTGTAATTCCGCGTGCGCATTGCCCATCGCGACGCCCAGTCCAGCAAATTCGATCATCTCAAAATCGTTGGTATTGTCCCCTACTGCGACGACCTGCTCCGCCGGAATGTTAAATATCTCCGCCACATGGCGGATGCCAGATGCCTTGGTCGAGCGGTGATGGAAGCACTCCAGCAGCGTGAAGCCCGGCCAGTCATGGTCGGAGATCACCATGTTGAAGGTCTGCGGCAACTTCTGCAGCGCTTCATACAGTGGCAACACGTGTTCCGTGCGGTCGATCAACAGCACCTTGATCGGATGCAGATGGGCGACCTCCTTCAAGCTCTCCACCTGCTGGACAACTTCTGGAATGTGCTTGTGGATAAAAACATACGCCTCGTCAAAGCCTGGATCGAGATCGTAGTAGGTGTCCACGCCCTCAAACGTATGTACGAACACGCTCGACCACAGGCCGTGCGCCTGGATCACCTCGAGAATCGCCTTCGTGGTCTCCTCGTCCAGCGTCTGGTGCAACAAGGTCTTTTGCGCCAACGGATCGACGACCACCGCACCGTTGCCGAGAATCACCGGCACGGAGATGCCGATCTGCTTGACGATGTCGACCACCCCGCGCAACTGCCGTCCGGTCGCCAACGTCACGATGATGCCGTTGTCATACGCGTCCCGAATCGCTTGGATCGTGCCAGGCGTTACTTCGCCTTTTGAGTTCAACAACGTGCCGTCGATATCGGAGACGAGCATTCTGTATTTCATGGTGTTAACCCCGTTTCTACCTATTTATATGCACTATATTTTTAAGGCTTCCAACCAGCCGCGAATCGGCTTATAGGAGCCTTCCCCGCGCAGGACTTCCTTGGGGCAAAAGATGCGGTACTGCGTAATCGGCTTCAAGGAGCGAACGAGCGGTGAAGCATCCGCGATGTCCATCCGGTGCCCATCCTCCTCCACCAATGTGATGCCTTGGTGGTACATGTGGTACCCGGCGGCGGTGGAATGCCCGAAAGCGAGGAAGTAATCGGGGTTCAAACCTTGCGAGCGGAACATGTCGCGAACGGTCTGTTTCTCGACTTCCTTGAGTTCGCGGGTGTGGATTGAGCCGAACAAGCGGCGGTTGATGAAACGATCCGCGAGGTCGCGCAGAATCGCATCCTCGGCCTCCGACCAACGGTGGAACGTGTACGTCATGACGCTCTCATCCATCCGCAGATACTCTTCAACCGACATCTCGTCCATCGTCTTGTCGAGGAACGGGCGCAATTCGTCAGGGAGAAACAACGCTCGGTCGCTCATATGCAAGTGCTTGGCGCGCAGGAAGGCATGGCGAAGCAACACATCACTGCTGAGCGTGACCGGATGTTGGTAGACTTGCGAATACATGAAGTAGCGGGCGAGGATGTATTGTTCGACCGTTTGCTGACCCGATTTTTTCACGACGATGTCGTTGCCCTGTGGGCTCATGACGCGAATCAAGCGCTCCAGCTCGAAGCGACCATAGGTGACACCGGTGTTGACCGCGTCACGCAACAGATAGTCCATGCGGTCGACGTCGAGCTGCGAGGAGATCAGTTTGACGACGAGCGGGAACTTGTCTTTTTTGGCGATCACGTTGACGACATCCTCGGGGAACTGAGGGTCGACGCGACGAAGAATCTCGTTGACATCCGGGTCTTCGAGCAGGATGCGCTGCGAAAACTGCTCGTGGTGGAACTTGAACACCGTCTCAATCGTGTGCGAAAACGGCCCGTGGCCGATATCATGCAGGAGCGCGGCACAGAGTGCCAGCAGACGGGTGCGGGTATCGCCCGGCCATCCGAACTTGCGGTCAAAGTGCGAGAGGACTTTGCGCATCGTCTCGTAGACGCCAAGGCTGTGGGTGAAGCGGGTGTGTTCGGCCCCGTGGTAGGTCAGATAAGCGGTGCCTAACTGACGCACGCGACGCAAGCGTTGGAACGCGCGGGTATTGATCAGATCCCAAATCAATTTATCGAACACATAGATGTAGTCGTGTACTGGATCTTTAAATACTTTTTCCTTGTCCACCCAATCGGTCATGGGAGTGCCCCCTCTTGAGTCCTTCTACATGGAAGGATAACACAAAAAGTTCATCTACAAGCAAGGGAATGGTTTTTTTGTGCAAACTTCACTATAATGGTGGGTGAACAAGCATAATGTAACCTATGACAATCGACTATTATGTACCAAAGGGGTTCGACGAGACCTATGAATAGACACGACCGTTTGCTGTATCTGTTTGACCGTATGCCGGTGGAAAAGCAACAGGATCTACTGAACTTGATGGAGACATGGAATGCTGTGCCGTCGCTGTCTGTCGTCAACCAAACAGGCGAGCTGAACCCGGCTCTGGAGGAGTCGATCGGCCGCGAGTGGTATTGCCTGAACGCGCTGAAGCGCGTGGTCTCCACGCATTTCCCGCCGCGTCTGGAACTGGCCTACGTGGCGTTCCACCCGTCCCTCGACTCGGTCAGCAGCGCCAAGTCGCGCCGTGCTGCCGAGCAGATGTACACGCTGGAAGCCGCCTATGAATTGAAGCGCATCTACGAAAACGACCACGAGTCGGACGTGTTCACCGAGGAAGTTCTGGAGCAGATGAACCACATGCTTCACGACTGCGAAGTCGAGGCAGGACAGAGCAAGAAGTAAGCGAAAAAGTCCCGTTGCCAGAGCAGGCACGGGACTTTTCTAGTTGTGCCAGATCTGAAGTCGCACATCCGAGGATATCGAGTGCACAACCTGTTCGACGAGGAAAAAGGAGCCCTCCGCTTGTGGCGGAAGGCTCCTTTTTTGGCTTACAGACACATCTTGAGAATGTCCTTGACGTTGTCGTGCTCCAGGGTGTGGAAGCCGCCAAACGGGCCAGCAAACATGGATTTCTCGACCATGAGATCGAGGTTGGTGTCGTCGATGTCGTAGTCGGCGAGGCGAGACGGAGCTCCGATCGAGGTCCAGAAGGCACGCAGACGCTCGATGCCTTCCAGAGCGATGTCCGTGTCGCTTTTGCCCGCCGGGTCGACGTGGAAGACGCGGGTCGCCAGTTGCACGAAGCGCGAAATGCCAACGCCCTTCTCCACCGCGTACTTCAGCAAGTTCGGGAAGATGATCGCCAATCCGCCGCCGTGCGGGATGTCGTAGATCGCCGAAACGGCATGCTCGATCCGGTGTGACGCCCAATCGCCTGCCATGCCCATGTAGGTCATGCCGTTGAGCGCCATCGTGCCGCTGTACAGGATCGTTTCGCGATGCTCATAGCTCTCCAGATTCTCCAAGAGCTTCGGCGCCGTCTCGATGACCGTCAGCAGGATCGACTCCAGCATGCGTTCTTGCAATCCCGTGTTCGTCGTGTGCGAGAAGTAGTTTTCAAAAACGTGCGACATCATGTCGACCATGCCGTAGATCGTGTGCTCACGCGGCACGGTGAACGTATGTACCGGATCGAGGATCGAGAATTTCGGGTAGGCCGCTTCAATGCCCCAGCCGAGTTTCTCCTGGGTTTCCCAGTTGGTGATGACCGAGCCGCAGTTCATCTCCGAGCCGGTCGCCGCCAACGTCAGCACCGTGCCAAACGGCAGCGCTTCGCTGACTTCTACTTGATGGGAGATGAAATCCCAAGCATCGCCGTCATACTTCGCCGCCGTCGCAATCGCCTTGGTGCAGTCGAGGACGGAACCGCCGCCGACAGCCAGCAGGAAGTCGATGTTTTCACGCTTGCAGAGATCTGCCCCCTTGTTGACCGTAGTCAGACGCGGGTTCGGTTCGACGCCCCCCAATTCGAAAACGTTGGCGTCGATGCCCTTCAACAGGTTCATCACATGGTCATACAGGCCGCTTTTCTTGATGCTGCCGCCACCATAGACGACGAGGACGTTTTTGCCAAACTTCGGCACTTCCGTCGTCAGCGCCTCCAATTGGCCACGTCCGAAGATCAAACGGGTCGGGTTATAAAAAGTGAAGTTTTCCACAGACAATTCCTCCTTCGAGTGTCGAAATACGCAACTCAACCGATATGACTGATGGGTTTGATCGATTTTTTCGATCTTAAAAAAGCCCTGCACCTGAAGCTTCAGGTGCAGGGACTTGTCCTTTTACAGGGCCTTCACGTCCGCCATCACTTGATCGACATGACCGGCGACCTTGACTTTCGGGTAGATCTTGCGAAGGACACCTTCCGCATCGATCAGGAGCGTGGTGCGCTCGACGCCCCAGTATTTTTTGCCGTACATGTTTTTCTCCTTCCAGACCCCGTAGCTTTCGAGCACGGTGTGTTCCTCGTCGGAGAGCAGGATGAACGGCAGTTCGTACTTGGAGATAAACTTCTCGTGTTTTTTTACCGGGTCGGGCGAGACGCCCAGGATCACCGTGTTCAGATCGGCAAACGCGCTGTGCAGATCGCGGAAGCCACAGGCCTGGGTCGTACATCCCGGCGTGTCGTCCTTCGGGTAGAAGTAGAGCACGATGTTTTTGCCGCGCAACTCGCTCAACGTCACGCTCATCCCGGTGCTAGCAGGCAGCGTGAAGTCGGGAGCGGGTTGGCCAACAGTCAACTCAGCCATTGAAAATCCCTCCTACAGGTTGCGCATGTGCGGGAACAGCAGGACGTCGCGGATCGACGGTTGGTTGGTCAACAGCATGACCAGACGGTCGATCCCGATCCCCAGACCCCCGGTCGGCGGCATGCCGTATTCCAGCGCGGTCAGGAAGTCTTCGTCCATCTCATGCGCCTCGTCGTTGCCGTGTTCCTTTTCCGCCATCTGCGCTTCAAAGCGCTGACGTTGGTCGATCGGATCGTTCAATTCGGTGAACGCGTTGGCATGCTCGCGGCCGACGATAAACAATTCGAAGCGGTCGGTGTAGCGCGGGTCGATCGGGTTTTTCTTGGCCAGCGGGGAGATCTCCACCGGGTGGCCGGTGATGAAGGTCGGCTGGATCAGCTTCTCCTCAACGAACTCTTCGAAGAACGCGTTGAGGATGTGGCCGACCGACCAGAATTTCTCCGTTTTTACGCGGTGCTTTTTCGCCAGTTCGTGCGCTTCTGCATCCTCGGTGACGAGGAGGAAGTCGACACCCGACGCTTCCAGAACCGCATCGACCATCGAGAGGCGCTTCCATTTCGGGGTCAGGTCGATCTCGGTGCCTTGGTAATCGACCTTCGTCGTGCCGAGCACTTCGCGTGCGATGTAGGCGATGCACTCCTCGGTCAAGGTCATGATCGTATCGACATCGCCGTATGCTTCATACAGTTCGAGGAGGGTGAATTCCGGGTTGTGACGGGTGGACATGCCTTCGTTGCGGAAGACACGGCCGATCTCGTAGACTTTTTCCAGACCGCCGACGATCAGGCGCTTCAAGTGCAATTCAATCGCGATGCGCAGGTAAAGTTGCATGTCCAGCGCGTTGTGGTGCGTTACGAACGGTTTCGCCGTCGTACCGCCCGCGATCGTGTGCAGGGTCGGGGTCTCAACTTCGAGGAAGCCCTGTGCGTCAAAGTAGCGGCGCATCGCTTGGATGATCCGCGAGCGCAGGACGAACGTTTCGCGAACTTCCTCGTTCACGATCAGATCGACGTAGCGCTGACGGTAGCGCTGCTCGATGTCCTTGAGACCTTTGTGCTTGTCTGGCAACGGACGCAACGCTTTGGAGATCACGCGCAGGCTCGCCACGTTGACCGAGATTTCACCCGTTTTGGTTTTGAAGATCGTGCCTTTGATTTCCACAAAATCACCGATGTCCAGCTTGTCGAAAATTTCAAAGGACTCTTCGCCCACGGTGTTTTGCTTCACGTAGAGCTGCACGCGTCCGACACGGTCTTGGATATCTGCAAAACCAGCCTTGCCTTGACCGCGCTTGAGCATCAGACGACCGGCAATCGTCACTTCCTGTGCGAGTTCTGCCAGTTCGTCCTTGGATTTATCTTCACCGAATTCGAGGATTTGTTTGCTGGAATGAGTGACGTCGACGCGGGTGCCCCACGGATCGATGCCTTTTTCATACAGAGCTTTCAGCTTGTCCAGCCGCACCTGCATCTGTTCGTTAATGTCCACTACCACTTCTTGTTCTGACATACGCCTTCACTCCACTCAATCTTATGGTTTCATATAATAATACCTAGAAAAAACCAATCAGTAAAGGTATGCCCCACCCCGTTCCAGTCTAACCTGCACAAGGACCGGTATTCTGGTACAATTTAACTAAAACTTCCTACCAAGGAGTGTCGCTATGCTCTCATTTGTAACCAAACATTTTCTCTCGATCGTGAATCTGGTGCTCTGGCTCGGATTCGCCTGGCTGGTTTTGATCAGCGCCAAGTGGGTGCTCCCCTTCATCTTGCCGTTGCTGTTCGGGATCTTGATCGCGATCCTGATCGAGCCGCTCGTGAAATTTTTGCACACCTTGCGCTTGCCGCGTTCGCTCGCTTCGCTCACGACGCTGGTCGTGTTTTTCGGCGGGAGTTTTACGTTGGTCACACTGTTGATCGCCAAACTGGTCATCGAGTTGGCCGACTTCGCCAAGCGCGTCCCGGAGATGACGGCCGGGCTGGTCAACCAAGCGCAGACACTCGTCCATACTGCGGTCGATTTCTACGGCACCCTGTCGCCGGAGATGTCCGCCAAAGTTCAGGAGACGATGCAATCGATCGCCCATTCGCTCACCAAGTTTGGACAAGGTCTGTTGACCTCGATGACCAATACCGTGCTGTCGATCCCGTCCACCGTGACGATTTTCCTGCTCTCGCTGTTGATCGCCTTTTTCATCTCCAAGGATTTCCGACTCTGGCAAGTCCGCTTCTTGCGCTTGATTCACCCGGAGATTCGCAAGCGCGGCGACATCGTGCTCGACGATCTGGGCAAAGCGACATTTGGCTATGCGCGCGCGCAGTTGATTCTGATCTTCATCACCTACGTGCAAGCGCTGGTCGGTCTGCTGATCCTGCGCGTGGAGTACGCCTTCACGCTGTCGTTGCTCGCCGCCTTCCTCGACATCCTGCCGTTGCTCGGCACGGGGTCGCTGTTCGTACCTTGGGCGCTCTATATGCTGGCAACTGGCAACACGAAGCTCGGCATCGGCCTGTTGATCGTGTATGGCTTGATCGTCGCCGTGCGTCAGGTGCTGGAGCCGAAAGTGCTGGCCGAATCGATCGGTCTCGATCCGTTGGTGACGCTGGTCGTCATGTACGCGTCCTTCCAAGCGCTCGGGTTCGTCGGCGTGATCCTCGCGCCGTTTTTGATCATCATCTTCAACTCCCTGATGAAAGTGCGAGCCTTTGACTTTTTGCTCGACCATGAGAAAACGAATACGTAATCTACCACTCTACAAGAGAAGCGAGGGATCTCGGGATGTTCAAAAACCTATTTCATAAACTGGGCGTGAGTTCAGCTACCGTCAACTTGGTGCTGGATTCTGACCGTGTACGCGTGGGCGAGGAGGTCGTGGGTGCTGTCCTGATCACAGGCGGCAAGACGGAGACGCAGATCGATGCAGTCAACGTCCATCTCACCATGAAAAACAAGCAAGGCGATGAAGAACGCACCTACGAAATTGCAAAAATCAACGTCGCCACAGGTCTGGTCGTGCGCGAAGGGGAGAGCCTGCAATTCCCGTTGCGCTACACCCTGCCGGTGCTCCCACAGTCCAGTCACTACGTCAGTTTCACGCTGCACACCGAGCTCGACATCCCTGGAGCTGTTGATAAACACGACTTCGACAATTTCTACGTGCTGCCAGCCCAACCGATCGCGGTGATTCAAGAGACCTTGTATCACCTCGGCTTTGAGCCAAAAGCCGATTCTGGCGAGCTGGAAGGCCACCACCAAAAGTTTGAGTACAAGCCGACCCGCGGCGCGTACAGAGGCCGTTTGACGGAGTTGGAAGCGATCTTCCTGCTCGAAGACGAAGGTGTGCGCATCTACGTGGAACTCGATCACAGGTCTGGCTTGTTCGGACAGGAAGTGGAAACCACCCCGACCGTCTTCATCGGCTACGAACACCTGAACTCGGTGGAAAGCTGCAAAGCCGTGTTCATCGACTTCTTGGAACAGGAGATCCGCCACTTCCGAGGCTGACCTCACAGGGCATGCTCATCCTGCACCGCACGCCGCAGCAACCGAACGATGGGAAGCGGCCGACGAGCCCGCTACGACGAATTGCACTCGGACGCATAAGATGTGAAAAAAGAGACCGGCCCTCGTGGGCTCGGTCTCTTTTTTGGGGAATACCTATATAGATAAGAGAGGGAGAAAGGAGTTGAGCATGTTCCCCTACACACGGGTCTTTTGGTTTGTCGTCCTCGCCGTCGTCGCTTACTTCGTTCTGCCGCACAGTGTGCCGATCCTGCTGGCGCTGGTCACCGCCATCGTGCTGGAGCCGGTCGTCCGCTCGCTGCAAAAAGCGTTGCGCATCCGGCGCATCTGGGCTGTGACGATGGCGTTTACAAGCTTTCTCTTGATCGTCTTGAGCCTGCTCTACTTCCTGACCACGCGGATGGTCGTGGAGATCGTGGAACTCTCACAATCGTTGCCCGGTTTCTATAACAAAATCGCCGGGCCGTTGCAAAACTGGATCAACGCCCTGCAAAGCTACTACGACCAACTCCCTGCCTCCACCGCCAGCAAGTTGCAACAAGCGGCCTCCGGTGGACTGGACAACTTGAACGGTCTGACCACCGGCGTGCTCACCGGGCTCGTCAACCTCGTGCGCTCGTTGCCGAACCTCTTGATCGTCTCCACCGTCTATGTGATCGCGATGTTCCTGTTCCTGCTCGACTTGCCCGGCCTCGTGCGCGGCTTCCTCGGTCTGTTCGAGGAAAAGACACAGGTCAAAGTGCGGATGATCCTGCACAACCTCAACCGTGCGATCATCGGCTTCCTGCAAGCGCAGATCCTGATCTCGTTCCTGACCTACGACCTCGTGCTGGTCGGGCTGTGGATTCTCGGCGTCAAGTACGCGCTCGCCGTCTCGTTGATCATCGTGATCGTGGACTTCCTGCCTGTGCTCGGCACGGGGGCGGTGATCGTGCCGTGGGCCACCTATGCCTTTCTGTCGGACAACCGCTCGCTCGGCATCGGTCTGTTGATCCTCTACGTGCTGATCATCGTGTTCCGCCGGATTATCGAGCCCAAGATCCTTGGCAATTCGCTCGGCATCTCCGCGTTGGCGACGTTGATCTCGATGTACTTGGGCTTCATGGTGTTCGGCGTGATGGGGCTGATCGTGGGGCCTGCGCTGGTGATCCTCTTCCAGGCGTTCCGCGAGGCCGGGTTTTTTCAGTTCCGCATCCGCTTGTAAACTCCTTTCGAGTTATGGTACTTTGGGACAAGGGAAGGAGCGATTGTCGATGAAAAAAGCATGGTTGGCGCTGCTGCTCACCTCCCTGTTCACAACGGCCCTCGTAGGCTGCTCGTCGAAACAGGAACCCGCACAGAATACGCCTGCACAACAAGAAACCCCCAAACAAGCAGAACCGAGCACCAATGCGCCGGCTGCGTCCGCACCGCAAACCAACACTTCAGAAGTGCGCACCGCGTTTGGTCTGAGCGGTGACTACCTTGACTTGCCCTCCACCGCGATTCCAAGCCTCGGCTTGGGTCAAGTTGAAAAACTGGCGATCGATCAAAAGCAAGGACTGGCGCTCGCCAAAGCTGTCTCCAGCGCCTACAGCAACTCCGGTTGGACACAGCAAGACTCCCCGCCCAGCATCTTCGTCACCACCGACGGCAGCCAGTTTGCGATCGGGATGAAGAAGCAGGACGGCAGTTTCACGCTCGAAACCTACGAACTCCAAACGGACGGTTCGTACAAGAGCGTGAGCAAGCAAACCAAGTAACCCCTTTTTCAGCCAAAAAGCTCTCGACCCGCCCCGGCGGTACGAGAGCTTTTTTATTTGCATCGGTGTTGCATACTGGTGTTACCATCTCGTCGTAAACTTGAGCTTGATTGAAAGTTGGGGGTGGGGTGACCTATGCATCTGGAAGCCGAACGATTTGCCGAACATCTACTGGCTGCTGACCTTGACAAGGCTTGGTCGGAGATATTTGACCTTTCTTCGGCATAAAAAAGACACCCCCTAAAATAGATCTGCCATTGAGGGATCTCTTCTCAATGTCTACTTTAAGGGGTGTACCTGTTTACGTTACTTGATCATGTTAGCTTCCATACGATCTGCTTCCGCGCTGTCGAGCGGTTCGCCCATCGCCACCAATGTACGACGTTCGCCGGTGAAACTCTTGCGACCGTGCGAAACCATCATATTGTCTAGCATGAGCAGGTCTCCCCGCTGCCACGGGAACGCAAGCGTCTCGGCATCCGTCGCCGCACGCAACGCTGCAACAACTTCCTCTTCGATCAAAGAGCCATCCCCATAATAGGTGTTGTAGGGCAGCCCTTCCAAACCGAGTTCGGCAGTCAGCAGTTCGCGAATCTCCGGCTCCAAGCTCGACTCGTGCCAAAATGCGATGTGATTGAACCACATCTTCTCACCTGTCACGGGGTGACGGCGCACCGCTTTGCGCACAGAGCGTGTGCGCAACAGGCCGTCCGCTTTCCATTCGACCTCGAGGCCGTGCGTGCGACAGTACGCCTCCACTTCTGCCGGGTCCTCAGTATGGAAGACTTCCTGCCACGGCAGGCCAAACCCATCACCGTAATTGCGCATGAGCATCCAGCCCTTCTCCTCAAACTTTTCGCGGATGGCCGGATCGATGCGGTCATAGACGCGGCGCATGTCGGCGACCGGAGTCTCGCCTCCACTCTGGGCTTCCTGAACGGAGCAGAACCAGATTCGCTGCGGCCAGACGTTGGAATAGGACAATTCATTGTGTTGGAGGATCACCAATTCCTTGGGATGTTCTGTGGAGGTATAGACTTTGTTGGTCAGTTTCGTGCGCGGTGAGGAGGACTCGTTGTAGACCAACAGTTCCTCGCACATGCCGGAGACGAACTCGTCGAATCGCTCCTGCGTGGAGATGTCAAAGCCACGGAAGAGCAGGCCGCCTGTTTCCAACAACAACTCGTCCAATTTGGCGCGATTTCTCGAACACCAGTCCAGCAGATTGACTCCCGGTACAAGCGGTGTGATCAAAAGCGGCAGTCGTTGGCCCGGTGCAAAGTCTTCGATGCGTACCAGTTCTTGTTCCGATGAGATCTTCAAGGCTTTGGATTTGAGATCAGACAGACCTTTCTTCATTCGGGGCTACCTCCTAATTTCTTCGCTTTGGTGGCTTGCAGTTTGGAGCGGCGCGTGGATTGGAAGGACTGCTTAAACTGCTCCTCGGTGCGTCGGGCGAGTTCTGCCAGTTCGACGCGCAGCTCTGCCAACGTCACCTCCGGGCGACGAACGATCGTTGTCAACACGGCTTGCCATTGGGATGCCAGCAGTTCGGCGGTCCCAGCACGGTACAGATCGGTGTTATAGGAGAGCGAGACGCTCAGGCGCCCGTCACTCTCCGTCAAGGCCTCCAGCATGATGTCGAATTTCACCGTGTCCTCTGCGACCGGTTGGGCGCGCAATGTCAGACCGGGCAAGTTCATCTCCGTACGCGGGGTGTTCTGGTGGTTGAACCAGACTTGCACCAGTGGCGAGTAGGCGGTGTTGCGCTCCGGATTTACTTCTTCGATCACGCGGTCAAACGGCACATCTTGGTTGGAGAATGCCCCATAGGCTGCGTCGCGGACGCGGGCAAGCAGGTCTCGGAAGGTCGCCGCTCCCGCAAGCCTCGTGCGGACCGCGAGCGTGTTGAGGAACATGCCGAACATCGATTGTGTCTCTTCATGGTGGCGGTTTGCAATCGGTATACCGACGAGGATGTCGTCACAGCCGCTGCGCTCGCCGAGCACGAGATTATAAGCAGCTAGCAAGGTCATGAAGAGCGTTGCCTGTTCTTGTCGGCTAAACGCTTCTAAGTCTTCAGGCAATCCGGCGGGCAGGTCAAGACGCAAGTTGCTCCCCTTGACACTCTGCACCTCTTGGCGAGGGAAGTCCGGGCGCAGGTCGAGAAGCGGGGCTACCCCTGCCAATTGGGTCTTCCAATACTGCACCTGCCCCTCAAGATAACCTTCCTCGAGCAAGCGTCGTTGCCAGACTGCGTAGTCGGCATAGTTCATGCCAAGCGTTGGAAGCGGCGAGGCCTCGCCTCCTGTGTAGGCCTCGTACAACGCCGTCAACTCTCGGGCCAGAATGTCCAACGACCAACCGTCCCCGATGATGTGATGCACGCACAGGTGCAAAACATGGCGTTGCTCACTCAATTGGAAGAGTTCCGCACGCAACATCGGCCCCACCGCCAGATCGAACGGTGTATTGATCGCATCCAGATGCTGCCGAAGGGTTGCCTCCTGTTGGTCTGCTGAAGTGGTCCGAAGGTCAAATCGCTCGATCTGGAAAGCCACATCGGGCAGGATGACCTGTACCGGCTGGCTGCCGTCGAGACGGAAGACGGTGCGCAAGGCCTCATGACGGCGGATGATTTCGACGAAGCTCTGTTCCAGCGCGTCCGCATGCAACTGGCCTTCGATCTCCCAGAAGTAGCGGACATTGTATTGCGTGTCGCGTTGCAGTTGGTCAGCGAGCCAGAGGCGTTGCTGTTCATAGGAGAGCGGCAACGGCAGGGTGCGCGGCACAGGGGACATCGTCGGCAGAGTGTCGCCGTGCGCTTCACGCAGTTTGGTGCCGAGGAACGCCGCCAACTTCGAGACGGTCGGGGCTTGGAAGATGTCGCGAATCTGGAAGTCCACGTGGAGCGCTTTTTTCAGGCGTGAGGTGATCAAGATCGCATTGACGGAGTGCCCGCCAATCTCGTAAAAGTTGTCGTGTACGCCAACTGTCTCCCGCTTCAATACAGCCTCCCACACCGCCTGCACCTGCTTTTCCAACTGGGTGAGCGCTGCGCTTGGGGCCGTCTCCTCCGCCTGTGCCCGTTCTGGGGCGGGCAAGGCACGACGGTCGATCTTGCCATTGACCGTCAGAGGCATGCTCTCCAGGTGCACGAGGTGCGTCGGAATCATGTGTGGCGGGAGCGTCTCCTTTAAGAAACTGCGCAAGTCACGAGTTTTAATCGGCGTTCCGTCCACCGTTGTGTAGTAGCCAAGGAGACTCTTGTCCCCCTGACCGTCATCCTGCACGATGACCGCTGCCAGCTTGATCTGCTCTTGCGTTTCCAGCACCGCCTCAATTTCGCCAAGTTCGATACGGTATCCGCGAATCTTCACTTGGTCGTCGAGGCGGCCTAAGTAGACGAGGTTGCCATCGGCCAGGTAGCGGGCGAGGTCGCCTGTTTTGTACATCCGGGTGTTCGGTTCAAACGGGTTCTCGACAAAGCGCTCCGCCGTCAGGTCCGGACGGTTCAGGTACCCTCTGGCAACACCGTAACCGCCAATGTAGAGCTCACCAACAGCTCCGATCGGCACCGGTTGCAGATGTGAGTCGAGGACGTAGAGCTTGGTGTTGGCGATCGGCCGTCCAATCGGGACGGGCCCGGTCGCTTTTTCCCCGCGCGGGACGCTGTACACGCAGCAGCCGACAACCGTCTCAGTCGGGCCGTACTCGTTGACCAGCACGGTGTCTGGAGCGTGTTGTTGCCACGGCGCGATGTTTTCATAGGTCAGCGCCTCGCCGCCGATGACAAACACGTGGTTCCATGTATGGGCATCACCCGCCTGCGTTTCCATGCCCAACAGTTGCAAGTGCGCCGGCGTGATCTTGGTCAAGCTGTAGCCAGGCGCGGTGCGCATCGCTTCAACCAATGCATCCACGCCCATCGATTCAGCGACCAGCACGACCCGCTTGCCACTCAGCAGCGGGACGTACATCGACGTGACAGTCAGGTCGAACGCCAGCGAGGAATGCACCGGTGCGCCATGTCCTTGTTGTGCATACGTCTCCATCGCCCACGTCAAGTAGTTCATCAATCCACCATGTGTGATCAAAACGCCCTTCGGTCGACCTGTGGAGCCCGACGTGTAGATGACATACACGAGGTCATCGGCACCGATGCGGTATTCAAGGTTCTGTTTCGGGAAGTCGGTCAATCGGTCAAACTCAGTGTCCAACAAAAAACGAGGAGCTTGCGCGGGCAAACGCTCAGCCAGATCGCTTTGGGTGAGCAGGAGTTTCACTCCACTATCCTCAACCATGTAGGAGATGCGTTCCACCGGGTACGCCGGATCGATCGGCACGTAAGCGCCACCTGCCTTGAGCACGCCAAGCACTGCCACTACCATCTCTGGTGTGCGGTCTACTAGGAGGCCTACTCGGGTGTCCGTATCAACTCCCTGTTCACGCAGGAAGCGCGCGAGTCGGTTGGCACGCTCGTTCAGTTCTTGGTAGGTCAGGCGAACATCGCCACCGACCACAGCGACTTCGTCGGCATGAAGTATCGCCTGCTTTTCGAAGGCCTGTACGACGTTGTACTGGCGCGGGTCTTCCGCAGTGGCGGTATCATTCCACTCCACGAGCAAGCGCAGGCGGTCTTCGGCACTCAGCACCGGCAGTTTCCAAACCGGGCTGTCCGGTTGCTCGACGACGCCCGTCAGCAGGGTCTCGTAGGCGTTGGCAAAACGGACCATGGTCGATTCATCAAACAAATCACTGTTGTATTCGAACACCAAATGCAAGCCGTCTGGTTTCGTGTGCGCTTCGATCACGAGGTCGAACTTGGCAACACCCGCGTCGAACATCTCGTAGGCGATGCTCAATTGGGGCAGGTGCGTTTCCGGAATTTCACGATTCAGGTTAAACATGACTTGGTAAAACGGTGACACCCCTGGCAAGCGTTCTGGTTGTAATTCCTCGACCAGTTTCTCCAACGGGACATCAGGATTGGTCATCGCGCCTGTTACTCGCTCACGCACCCGTTGTAGGAGCTCACGGAACGATTCTTCACCCGACACGAGCGCCCGAAGCGGGAGCGAGTTAACCAATGGCCCGAAGATTCCATGCGTTTCCTCACGAGAACGCCCAGAGACCGGAAAACCGACAGCGAAGTCTGTTTGGCCCGTGTAGCGGTGCAGCAACGCTTGGAAGGCTGCCATCAAGGTCATGAACAGTGTAGTCTCTGCCTCGCGACTGAGTTGTTGCAGGCGCTCGACGAGGTCGGACTTGATCTGCAAGCGGGTGAGTGATCCCCGATAGCGCTGGATCAACGGGCGTGTGCGATCGGTCGGCAATTCAAGCGTTGGGACTTTGCCGGAGAGCTGTTCCTTCCAATAGTCGAGTTGTTGACGCGCGACATCACCGCTGAACCACTCGGTTTGCCACGCCGCAAAATCGATGTAGTGGAGCGCAAGTGCCGGGAGGTTCGCAGGTGTTCCCGTGCTCGCTTCCCCGTACAATCGTCCAAGTTCGAGCAGGAACAGACCCCCCGACCAGCCATCGACTACAATATGGTGTACCATGAACATCAACAGATGTTCTGCTTCCGAGATGCGGTACAAGGACGTGCGCAGCAGCGGCCCTTGTTCGAGGTCCAGCGGTCGATGCGCCTCCAGACACATCAGTCGCTTCGCCTCCACCTCCCGCTCAGCAAGCGGAAGGTGTTCGAGGTCGATGAGTGGCAAGGGAAGTTCCATTGTGTCGTGTACACGTTGGAGGAGTTCTCCCTCGCCTTGCTCGATGAAAGTGGTGCGAATCGCTTCGTGACGATCGACGATTTTTTGGAGGCTTTTTTGCAACATCAGAGGGTCGAGATTCCCGGTCAGACGGATGATCGACGCATTGTTGTAAGAAGCATTGTCCGGCTCCATGCGCTGAAGCAGCCACATCCGCTTTTGCGTGAACGACACCGGATACGCTTCCCGATCACGCGGCAGAGCTTTGATTGGCGAGCCGTTCGCAGACGCGGACGACTTGGCTTTTTTCACCCGTGCCTGTAAGGCGAGGAGCTGTTCGGGGGTCAGAGTGGACAGCTTGTCTTTTAAATTGCTCATGCTTCTTACTCCTCCTTGGTGGCGGCAATTTCAGCCAACAGTGCATCCAGTTCTTCAGGCGAAAGTTCGCTGAGTTCGGCCATCAGGTCTTCCTCGACGACATCAGCATCCGACAACACAGCCCATTCATCGACCTGCGGCCGCAGCGCGGCGGCAAGTTCGGTTACGCTGACGCCTCGAATCAGGTCCACGATTGCAATGGAAGCACCCACTGTTTTTTCCAGACGGCTCTTGAGTTCAATCGCCATCATCGAATCGAGTCCGTACGATTGCAAGGAACGCTCCATGAGCAGTCTGGCACGCGGGACACGCAGGACTTGCGAGACCACTCCGGAGAGCTGTTCTTGAAGCAGCTCTTGGCGTTTTTCGTCGTCTGTCTGGCGGTAGAGAGAGGCAAAATCGACCGTCTCCGTTGAACCGGGGTTGCCGTCCGTTTCCCCTGCTTCGTTGGCTTGTGCGACGATGTCAGCAAGCATCGGCGGGTACTCGCCGTTCGGGTAGTTGCTTTGTAACACGGTGGACCAATCCAGAGCGGCAACCGTAACTTGTGGTCGGGTGTGTGCGAGCAGGTGACCGAGCGCTTGCACCCCTTGCTCTGGCTGGAGCGGGAAGATGCCGCGACGCTCGAAGAAGTCCAAAAGATCCAGGTTGTTCGCCATGCCAATGTCCGCCCAGGAGCCCCAGTTGATGCTCAGAGCGGAATGTCCTTGCGCTTGACGGAGGCGTGCTAACGCATCGAGGTACGCGTTCCCGGCGGAGTAATTCCCTTGTCCTGCTGAAACGATCTGGGCCGCCATCGAGGAGAAGAGCACGAAACAGTCCAGAGGTTGGTCTGCAAATGCTCGGTGCAGGTTCCACGCTCCGAGCACTTTCGGGCGCATGACGCCGTACAGATCGTCGAGCGTCATCTGGGCCAACATCTGTGGGATCGCCGTTCCGGCAGAGTGGAAGACCCCACGAATTGCCGGCCAGCCCTCGCGGTGATAGTCACGCAGGAAGTCTTGCAGCTTGGCCTCGTCTGCAATGTCAAAGCCAGTGACGTGCACGCTGGCTCCAAGGCACTCCAATTCGCGGATCGCTTGGATTCGTTGGCCGATGCGGGAATCTACCGAATGTTGATCCCAGTCACGACGCTCCGGCAATGGTTCGCGGCCGATGAGGATCAAGCGGCGAGCACCCTGCTCGATCAGCCAGCGTGCGATCAGCAGGCCGAGGCCACCGAACGCGCCGGTGATCAGGTACGCCCCATCTGGGCGGAAGGAAGGCGCCAGAGGTACAGTCAGGTCACCGGAATCATGAAGACGTCCGATCAAGCGTTGACCAGCTCGGAAGACGATCTGGTCTTCCCCATCTTCATAGAGGAATTCGGCGAGCAAGTTTTGGGCGTCATCAAGTGCAGACTCGTTGGTGCTACTATCTAGGTCAAGCAGGCCCCCCCAGAGGTCTTGGTGCTCCTGATGACCGATTACACGGCCCAAGCCCCACAGTGCAGACTGTGCGATTCCATCCAACGTCTCCGTTCCGTTGACCGGTTGTGCTCCTCTCGTCACCAACCACAGGCGAGTTTTTTGCTTGGCACTCACTTGAGCAAGGGCTTGGAGCAGCAACAGTACGCTTCCGCATCCCTGTGGTTGCATCGCATCGCCGCCTGTTTGGTTCAGGCTCCAGAGATGGGCAATGTCTCGGACCGACTGTCCGTCAACATATAGGTCTTCCAGCAGAAGCTGATAATCCTCCGCGTGCTCAACCCGAACCAGGTACTCCCCGTTGTCGAGGCGCTTGAACTCTGTACCAGGACGCACCAGAACCGGACGTCCACCACGGTCTCGTAAGAGGCTCGCCAGTTGGTCGGCCACATCGGTTTCATCGGCGAAAAGCAACCATGTGCCAGACGCATCGCTTACGTTCGCTTCCTGCGCTTGAACCTCTCGTTCGCGCGGTGTCCAAACGAACTCGGCATACCGAGTCGGGCGCATCATCGTGGTGCTCGTATCGGTTTGCAGTGATTGCGCGATACAATCGGTCAACTCCAGCACGACATTTCCTTGTTCGTCCACGACGGTAATTGAGCCGCGAACCCTACTGTCGGTGTGCTCGTCGAGGCGGGCAAACGCCCACATCCTCGCTGTCGGTGCCATCCTCAACACGGCACGGGTGATTGCGACCGGCATGAAGAGCGCAGAACGGCCCTCACCGTCAAATGGCAAAACGGCCGCCATCATCTGCAAGGCAATATCAAGCATAGCCGGGTGGAACACATAGTCCCCTGCTTCTCCTTCAAGCGGCTCGGGCATCCGAAGCTCTGCCAACGCGACCCCTTGGCCTTTCCAGAGTTGTTCCATGCCTTGGAACAACGGGCCATACTCCAAGCCGAGGCTTTGGAAGTGTGCATAGGCATCCGTTTTGGAGATCATTTGGGAGCATTGGTCACGCCATGCACCGAGGTCTATCGTGCGCACCGCGAAGGCTGGCTGCGGTCTGACCGTACCCTTGGCATGACGAGCCCAGATCGGATCACTTTCATACCCAGTGGAGTAGACTTCAAACTGCCCATCTGCCGGATCGAAATGAATCTGGAGTTTGTCTCCTGTCTCTTCGTTCAGGAACAGTGCTTTTTCAAATGCTACATCGGCAATTTCCAAACCGACTGCACGACTTCCGTACAGATTGCGCGCAGCTGCCAACCCCATCTCCATATAGGCCGCTCCCGGATAGACGATGGCCCCTCGAATGCGGTGGTCTCCCAGATAGGGCAAGCGCCAGACGTCAATACTTGATTCCCACACCGGGCGTGCGGAGGACAGTCGTTGAGCGAGCAACGGATGGCAATCTGGCTCCCCGAGACGGTAACGACGGGATTCTGCCGACTCCTGCCAGTGGTGCTCACGTTGCCACGGGTACTTCGGCAAGCGGACGAACGAGCCCGCCTCGACCAACTTCGGCCAGTTCGGCTCAAAGCCCAAGGTGTACAAAGCCCCCAACGAGCTCACCAACTGTGGGCGCTCGTCTTCGGCCCGGCGGATCGAGGGAAGTACATCGGCGGTGCGGTTTTTCAATGCTAGGCACTCGCGGACCGAAGCAGCCAGCACCGGATGCGGGCCGATCTCGACGAACGCGTCATACCCGTCCTCGATCAAGTTCAACACCGCTTCTGCAAACTGTACGGTATCTCGCAAGTTGCGCCACCAGTAATCCACACCGAGTTTGTGGATGTCGGCCTGTACTCCGAGGACGGAGGAGTAGTAGGGAATCGTCCCAGCCTTCGTCTCCATGCCTTCCAAATGTTCGAGAAACTCCTCGCGCATCGGGTTCATGTAATGGCTGTGGAACGCCATGCCAACTTTTAGATAACGGACAAAAACATCCGCCTCACGCAAGGGTGCCAGCACTTGCTCAAGCGCCTCTGGCTCACCTGCTAGTGTCACGCCATTCGGAGAGTTGATCGCGGCCAGCGATACCCGATCTTCAAAGCCTTTCATATGTTCACGCACCAAGGATTCCGAAAGTCCAACCGCTACCATCGTGCCTTGGCCGGTTATCGCCTGTTGCAAACGGCTCCGGTGGTACACCACTCGCACTGCTTCCGAGAGGGTTATGATCCCCGCTGCGTAGGAAGCTGCTGCTTCCCCCGCACTATGCCCGACGACAGCTTCTGGCACGATCCCCATCGAACGCCACCAATTCGTCAGACCGATTTGCAAAAATAGATTCGCAGGTTGCGCGATCTGTGTCTCTTCCATTCGGGACGCTGCTTCGTCCTTCAACATCTCTTCCAACAACGACCATCCAGACGACGCTTGGAACACTCTGTCACATTCGTCGAGTGTGTCACGGAACACCGGTTCTTGCTCATACAATTGTCGCCCCATTCCCCACCACTGGGGGCCCATACCCGTGTAAACAAAGGCGAGACGGCGTGGTTTTGTCGGTTGAACAGGCATTGCCCCGACAATGGCACGCGGGTGTATTTCCGAGGAAATGACGGCATCCAGCGCTTCCAACAGTTCTTCCTTGGTCGAAGCCACTACCGCCATCCGCTGCGGATGGTGTCCGCGATGTTGAGCAGTGCTACAGGCGAGATCGGACAGGCTCACATGCTCCAGTGCCCCCGCTTCTCCTACTGCCTCCCGATAGGAGAACGCCACGTCCAGCAGCGCTTCCGGTGTGCGTGCAGAGAGTGGAATCAACTGGTCTTGCTGCGTAGACGGTGAAACCGTTTTTTCCACGACTGGCGCTTCCGCCAAAACAACGTGCGCGTTGGTGCCGCCAAAACCAAAGGAATTGACGCCCGCATAGCGGGTTCCCGATTCGCCTTCCCACGGTTGTACGGTTGTGGGAACGCGCAGTTGCAACGCCTCAAAGTCGATATTGGGATTCTTCTCTATCAGGTGTAAGTGTGGGGGGATCTGCGCTTGCTGCAAGCAAAGCGCCGCTTTGATCAGCCCGGCAACTCCAGCGGCCCCCTCCATATGACCGACGTTCGTTTTCACGGAGCCGACCCAGCAATACTCTCCATCTGGACGATTTTCAGACAGTACGTTCCCCAACGCCTTGGCTTCAATCGGGTCACCAACCGGCGTGCCTGTGCCGTGGGCTTCCATATATTGAATCTGGTTCGATTGGATTCCTGCGCGATCCAATGCTTCACGGACCAACGCTTCTTGCGACTCGCCGCTCGGAACGGTCAGACCCGCACTCCGTCCGTCTTGGTTGCAAGCGGAACCCGCGATGACCGCATAGATCGGGTCGCCATCAGCGAGTGCTTCCTCCAGACGTTTGAGCACGACCATCCCACACCCTTCGGCGCGCACGTACCCGTTTGCCCGAGAGTCGAACGCCTTGGAGCGGCCATCTGGTGAGAGAAAGCCCCCTTTGGATTCTGCAATCGTCAGCTCCGGCTTGAGCATGATATTGATCCCGCCAGCCAACGCAAGGTTCGATTCACCCGTGATTAAGCTCTGGCAAGCAAGATGAACGGCCACCAGCGAGGACGAGCAGGCCGTGTCCACAGTCATCGACGGACCTTGAAAATCATACACGTAGGAGAGGCGGTTCGAATGCAACGTCATCATGAATCCTGACGTGGAATGGGTGTCGAGATAGTCCACGTTTTTCTCGGAGACTTGCATCCACTGGTAGTCATTCGTGAAGCACCCCACATACACGCCCGTTTTGGACCCGGCCAGTTGTTCAGGCACGAAACCGGCATCCTCCAAAGCCTCCCAACTGACTTCCAGCATCAGACGCTGTTGCGGATCGAGCAAATCAGCTTCCCGAGGAGAGATTCCGAAAAACTCCGGGTCGAACTTGTCGACCCCATCCAAGAACCCGCCCCAGCGCGTGTTGGCCGATCCCGGCTTTTTGCGGTTAGGGTGATAAAAACGGTTGGTGTCCCAGCGATCTGCAGGCACTTCTGTCACTGCGTCCACGCCTTCGCGAAGCAAATTCCAGAAGCTCTCCGGGCTGTTTACGCCACCTGGAAATCTGCACCCGATCCCTACGATGGCAATCGGTTCATAACCTTGCCTCAATCTCTCGCTCATTGCCCAATTCCCCCTTGTACACGATCTCTAGTTGGATGCTACTTGTTGTAAGGCTTCCTCTGCCTGCATAGCGCGCTTGCGCTCCGGCAGATGCAACAACGTGTTGACGAAGAGCCCGGCGCTTACCACCCCGATCACAAGTGTGGCAATCCCTAACACCCAAGGCGTTACGTAGGCGCCGGCCGTGATCGAACCTGCACCGATCATCTGCGCGATTACCCCAGTCAAACCAGTGAGCGCCATGTACGTGCCACGGTTCGCAGCTGGCACGATCTCCGCGAGATAGGACTGGCGAATCGACGTGTGCAACAGTTCACCACTCGTTGCGATCAACATGCACACCAGTAACGTCCACGGGCTGTTCGACACTGCGAGCACAGCAAACCCGATCATCGTCAACAGGATGCCCGTCATCAACACACCCGTGTCACGGAATCGGCTAAACACCCGGGCGGCGAGCACCGACAGCAACACAACAAGCAATGCATTCTCTGTGCGCAATATCCCAAACATCCCCACTCCGTCCACTTGCACGTCGCGGTTCCCCCATGAGAACAGGGATTGGCTGGACATCTCTTGGGACAAACGAACGCCCCCATAGTTGAAAAAGATCTGTTCCAACGAAATCAACAGCGCCACCGCCAAGATATAGAGCATGAATGTACGGTCACGGAACACCATTCCGTAGCCACCGCCCTTGGACTTTTGCTTGCCTTCCCCCGTCTGCACAGGCTTCGGGTAGTGTGTTTCTTGGATGACAAACAAGAGCAAGCACAGCGAGCCAAACGAAATGAAAGTCGCTGCTGAGAACAATTCAAACAGGTACGATCGGAAGAAAAACGCCCCGACCATCCCGCCGATCAGCAGGGAGGTGTTCAATGCCCAATAGTCGATGCTGTACACAAATTTCCGATTGTCTGGCGTGGTGCAGTCGACAATCATCGCCTGCACAGCTGGGAAGGCCAAACCGCCGAACCCATTCAACACCAGCAAGAAAATCAACGTCAGTAGTGGCGAATCGAACCAAGGAGAATTTGACAACGTGATGATCAACATCGAGAGTACACGGCCTGTTTCCGCGATTCGCAACATGTGTCTCCTGCCGTACTTGTCGGCGAGAACTCCACCGTACAGTCCAAAGGACAATCCGATCAGGATGTTCGCCATGAACAGATACCCGGTGATCACTGGACCATACCGATCAGCAAAGTAGATGGCCATGAACGGGTAGATCATGTTTCCGACTAAATTGACCAGAAACGCCTCTACAAGTCGCACTTTCAAGTTGATATGCAAATCGCGGTATCTCATCTCAGCAGCCTCTTCTCATGGTTGCAAGTTCCTTCATTTTGTCTGCTAGGGCAGTGACATGGGCGACATCCAACATCGAATTGTGATCTCCTTGCACTGGATGAACCCAAAGACTACCAGTTGTTCGCGGCCGCCATTCCTCCACCTCAACCAAGGAATGTCCTTGCGCCGACACCTCCGTGACGCGATACAGATGCAGATCCGCCTGAACAGGGCCTTCATAGCGATAGAACGCGGCTGCCGTGCCGTGCGCCGCCATCGTGTTCAACTTGGCACGCAAACTGGCTTCTGGTAATCCGCGCGGCACACGTCCAGCCCGTTCCAACTGCTGCACCACGTACGTGAACGCTTCCGAATCGGTCAGACCGTCCAATGCCATCGGTTCCAACCCAAGATCGCTCAGGGCAAACCTCAACACATCGGTCTCTGTCCACGCCTGCTTCTCACGCAAGTCGCCCGGCAGATCCATCGGATGTGCATCGAACAGTCCGAGCCAGTCCACATGCTCCCCGAGTTGCTCCAAGCGTCGAGCTACTTCAAAAGCCACGGTCCCGCCAAACGACCATCCGGCGATACGGTACGGTCCGTGCGCAGCGACGCGTCGAATCTCCTCGACATAACGATCGGCCATCTCGCCGATCGACGTCAGCGGTTCCTCCGATGTCTCGTAACCGAATGCCTGTAGACCGTATACCGACGTCTGCGCTCCAAGCGCTTGAGCCAGCAGGAAGAACGAAGAGATCCCACCGCCTTGGCCATGCACGAAGAACAGCGGTGGTTGCGTTCCATCCCCTAGTTGGATGGGAATGGCTCCGTCACACAATGCGGTTTGCGCGCAGTTTGCACTTTCAAGCCACTCGCAAAGTTGCGCAACGGTCGGTCGCTGGTAGACGTTGACGAGCGGCAATGCCACCCCGAACACAGCCTGTACCTCGCTGATCAAACCCAATACTTTTAAGGAATGACCACCAGCGGCAAAAAAGTCGTCCTGGATACCGATTGGTCGAACATTCAAAATGCGCTCGAAGATTTTCACCATCTCCCGCTCCAAGGCGGTGCGCGGTGCGACGTAAGAATCCGGCTCTGCTTGTGCCTCTGACCCCGGATCAAGTCCACGCAACGTCTTACGGTCCAACTTGTCATTGGCCAACATGGGCAATCTGTCGAGGAATACGTACCGCGACGGCAACATGTACTCCGGCAACTGTCCAGCCAAGCCTTCGCGCAAGTCAGCAGTGCCAAGCCGTGCATCAGCCACTACATACGCGACCAAAACTCCCCCGCCCTCGTCCTGCTGCAACAGCACCGCTGCTTCCCGCACATCAGGCACTCGAAGAAGTGCGGCTTCAATGTCCCCAAGCTCCATCCGGAAACCGCGCAATTTCACTTGGTCATCGGCGCGGCCGAGGAATTCCAAGCTGCCGTCTCGATGTCGGCGCACCGAGTCACCTGTGCGGTACATGCGTGCTCCTGCTCGTTTGGAAAATGGGTCGGACACAAACCTCTCCGCCGATAGTTCGTCGCGGTTGTGATACCCGCGGGCGACAGGTGTCCCTCCGATGAACAATTCACCGATAACCCCCAGCGGCACGGGCTCAAGCCGTTCGTCAAGCACGTACAACTTGGCATTGGCAATTGGAGCCCCGATCGGTACATACCGTCGTTGATCCCCGCGTTGGCAGTTCCAATACGTAACGTTGACCGCCGCCTCCGTTGGACCGTACAAGTTATGCAATTCTGTATTCGGGAATGTTCGGAAAAAGCGCTCTTGCGCTTCCACGGACAGTGCTTCTCCGATGCACAACACATTCTTGAGATCGGTAAGGAGTGCTACCCCGTCCTGCTCCACGAACATTTGCAGGGCTGAGGGCACGAACACAGCGTGTGTAATGCCTTGCTCCTCGATCAAGCGTTTTAGATACACCAAGTCCCGGTGTCCATCTGGCCGCGCAATGGTTAGCGACGCGCCACTGATTAGTGGCAAGAACAACTCCCACACCGACACGTCGAACGTATAAGCCGTCTTGAGCAACATGCGATCCGTACTGCTCAACGCGTACTGATCACGCATCCACAGCAAGAGATTGACGACTGCATGATGTTCGTTCATCACGCCTTTTGGTTTCCCGGTCGATCCAGAGGTGTACATCATGTACAGAAGGTGATCTGGCGTGTTCACGAGTACAGGATTTACTTCCGTCTCTGTTGCCCACGGGAGATGAACGGCATCGATGGTCAACACTCGCAAGGAAAATGGACTGAATACTGCTTGGAAACGCTCCTGTGTGAGCACCAGCGCAAGTTCGGCATCCTCGACCACCTCAGCAATTCGCTTCGGGGGATGTTGTGGATCAATCGGAACGTAAGCGCCTCCTGCTTTCAAGACCGCATAGATCGCGACGACCATGTCAACCGACCGTTCTAAGCATAGGCCGACACGAACTTCCGGTGCGACACCAAGCGTCCGCAGGTAGTTCGCCAAACGGTTTGTGCGCTCGTTTAGCTCCCGGTACGTCAGAGTTTCGTTCTCATCCACTACAGCCACCGCGTCGGGTGTTCGTTCGACCTGTTGCTCAAATAACTCATGTACGCACAAGTCTGTTGAGTAGGCCACATCCGTTTCATTCCACTCGCTCAACAAGCGGTTCCGCTCAGACGCTTCAAGCATCCGCAACGACTCCACGGGCGCATCCGGCGTTGCTACGATTTCTTGCAAGAGTAGGAGCAGATGGCTCATCCAGCGCTCCACCGTCTCTCGTTCATAGAGATCGGTACGATAGGTAAACAGGCACTCCATCGTGTTCGGTCGCTCCACAAAATCGATCTGCAAGTCAAACTTGGTCGCCGAGACGTCGAGTTCAACGGGACGCATGTGCAAGCCCGCCACCTCTGGAAAACGATCATCTCCGTCGCGAAGAACTTGGAACATGACGGAGAAAATCGGCGTACGACTCAGGTCACGTACCGGATTGATATCTTCGACCAATTGGTCAAACGGGTACTCGTGATGCTCGTAAGCCTGCAACGCTCTCTGTTTGACCTGTTCCAGTACATTCAGGAAAGACTGCCCTGCTTCTACGTGCAGCCGCAACGGCAGAGTATTAATGAAGAGTCCAACCAGCCCTTCCAGCTCTAGCAGGTTGCGACCAGCTTCCGGGGTGCCGATTACGAGATCGCTCTGTCCGCTCAACCGTGACAACAGAATTCCAGTTGCTGCCAGCAAAACGAGGAACAACGTGGCATCTCCTTGTTGTGTTAACGCCTGCAGTTTCGTTGCCAACTCTGCGTCGATCGGTTGTCGAACTTGTTGACCTTCTGACTGCATCACCGCCGACCGTGGATGATCGGTTGGAAGATCCAGCACGGGCAGTTCCCCACCGAGCGTTTCTAACCAGTACGCCTGTGCCGCCTGCAGTTGACCTTGCTCCAGTCGTTCGTTCTGCCATGCTGCATAGTCGGTATACTGGACAGTCAACGGAGGCAATGCCTCTCCATGTCCTGCACACTCGGATGCGTAGAGCGTTTGGAATTCGCGCAACATCACTTGCCAGGACCAGAAATCCCCGACGATGTGGTGCAGTTGGAGCATCAACCAGTGTCGATTCGGCTCCAAGCGGAACACGCGCATCCGGAAGACCGGTCCGACTGTGAGATCAAACGGGGTCTGCATCTCCGCGTTGACATCTGCCCACAAGGCCGTTTCCCGCTCCTGCTCGTTCAGCATGGAAAAGTCTAGCAACGGACAATGCAACGGTTGCAACTCATGAACACGCTGAATCGGGTGTCCGCCCACCATCTCGTACGTCGTGCGCAACACATCATGTCGTGCCAAAATCGTTTCAAACGCCCGTACCAATGCCGGTAGATCCAACGACCCCTCCAACTCCAGCAGAGCCGGCATGTTGTAGGACACGTTGGTCCGATCCATCCAATACATGAAAAAGAGTCGGTGTTGCGCATGCGACATCGCATACGTCTCAGCTGGAGGCAGCTTGGGAATCACAGCTTCCCAACTTTCTGTCACTTCCATCGGCGCGTCGCCCACCAGTGTGGACAATTCGCGAATCGTCTGGTGTTCGAAGAGCAGATGCAACGGAACATCGACACCAAATTGTCTTTTGATCCGGGCGCGCACTTGGATCGTCTTTAACGAATGCCCACCAAGTTCAAAGAAATTGTGGTCGATACCAAGTCCCGAAACCTTCAGCACATCCTGCCAGATCTGCACCAGAGCCTCCTCCGCCGCATTGCGTGGTGGGGTGACGGTGCGCCCAGCGTCGCTCTGCTCGGGTTCCGGCAGTGCCTTGCGATCAACCTTGCCGTTGCGGTTCAGCGGCAATCGGTCGAGGAAGATCAGTGCCTCCGGAATCATGTACTCCGGTACCAACTGCTTCAAATGCTCTCGAAGTTCGGCGGTCTCAATCTTCTGTGACGTCACGACATACGCCAACAATCGGTTCTGTCCAAATTCGTCCTTGCGCACGAGGGCCACGCACTGGTCTACCCATGGATGACGGCGCAATGCGCCCTCCACTTCACCTAATTCCATGCGGTGCCCACGCACTTTGACTTGGAAGTCAGCCCGGCTGATGTAGGCAAGCCGCCCGTCGGGCGTAAAGTACCCAAGGTCGCCCGTACGGTACAACCGCTCCCCCATGCCGTCTGCGAACGGATTTCGTAAAAACGCTTTTGCCGTGCGCTCCGGATCATGCAGATACCCGCGCCCGACCCCGACACCCGTCACACAGATCTCCCCAATGCCTCCAATCGGCACATCGCGCAGGAAACGATCGAGCACGTACACCCGATGATGCGGAATGACGGTGCCAAGCGACACGTACGGTCGATCCTCCGACACCCACGAGTCGATCACCTCATGTGTGAAGTCATCGGAAGTTTCCGAAGCGCCATACGCATTGATCATGCGCACGTTCGGATAGAGGCGTCGCCAGCGGTTGCAAAGTTCTGACGGCAATCCCTCTCCTGTGGCGACCAAGTGCCGAAGCGACGACAATGCCACTTTTTGATGCTCTTGCGCCGCACGCCAGATCATCTCGATCATCGCGGGCACTAACTCCAGATCTGTCACCCCGTCACGCTCAGTCGCGTCTAAAAGTCCGTCTGGATCGCCCGACACTGCGTTTGGATAGATCACCGTAATTCCCCCGACCATCAAGGGGGCGAGGAATTGCCAGACCGAGATATCAAAGCAGTGCGACGCCGTCTGCGCCACGATGCTGTCGGACGTCACCTCCAGCAACCCGATCTTGGCGTATAGGTGGTTTAACATCCCGATGTGCTCAACCATCGCGCCCTTGGGCAGCCCGGTAGAACCAGATGTATAGAACACATTCGCGAGGTCACCCGGTTCGTTGATAGCGGGTGGATTCGCACGCGACAACGCGGCACGCGGGGTAGAGTCACTCAGATTGACAAGCACGGGAGCTGTCTCCAAGCCCTCGATCAGCACCTCGCTCTCCGAAACCAATGGTGCTTGAGTCAGGACTACCTTGGCGCGTGACGTTTCAACCACCGTGCGATTGCGGGCGACTGGATTGGCTGCGTCCAGTGGCACGTATGCGCCACCCGCCTTGAGTACCCCAAGGATGCCGATCAACATCTCAATATCACGTTCGGCGAACAAGGCTGCAACATCATCACGGCCAAATCCCATGTCCCGCAATTGCCACGCTACGAGATTGGCTTGGGCGTTTAGTTCGGCGTAGGTCATCGAATCTTCGCCGCACCGCACCGCAGTCGCGTCCGGTGTGCGCACCACTTGTTGCTCAATGACTTGATGCGCCAACAAACTCAGATCTGGATTCGGCAGTTCAGAACGATTGAACGCTTCAAGTTCGCTCTGTTCCTGCGCAGAGGTCAGACGCAACTCCGACATCGGAGCTGCGAGGTTGGCTTCTGCCAAGCTCTCCAACAACGTGTGCCATTGGTGTTGCAGGCGTTCGACCGTCGAGGCTGGCAACTCATCATCGGCAAACGACCAGTCCACCCGCCACGATTTCCCCGCCCGCACAACTAGCTGCAGCATCGGCTTCTGACCGGAACTCACCTGCTCCCACAGCGGCGTCCAACGAATGTCTGACGATGTCGAGAACGCGAGGCTCGTGTCATACATCGACACCCCATCCGGCACCTCTGCATCGCGGCGCGCCTCCTCCTCAGGGAGAAAAGCAACCGCCTCCACCCCTTGTATCCGCTGCTCAGATCCGCGCAAGAAATCCAGCAGAATCTGCTCTCCCGCCACGTTCATCGAGACCGGCAAGAGTTGAGCAAAGGAGCCTAGCATACGGGCGACATCCACCACATCTGCCGGGCGTCCTTCCGCCTGCCAGCCAAATGTCACCTGTTCCTCTCCGCCATAAAGTGCTGCCAGCATCGCCCATGCGGCGGCGGCCACAGCGCGGTCCGAGACCTGCGCTCGTGCCGCCAGCTCACGCAATGCGTCGCTCAACTGCGGTGACAAGGTCTGCGTAACAGACCGACGACGCTTGTTCAAACCCGTACCACGCCGCACCGATGAAAACATCGCGGACGGCACGAGTTCCCCAGCTTGTGCGCGCCAGAACTCCTTGGCCGGCATCCAATCCTTGCGAGTCAGCCACTGCAAATACATAGCGAAGCGCGGACGTTCCGGCGAGAGCGACGGAGCGTTTTTTGCCACCATCGACTCATACACAGCAAACCAATCCTCCAACAGCGCCGTACGACTCTGTTCATCGAGAATCAAGTCATGATGTGTGACCCACAGCTGCGTGCAAGCCTCCGTGTGGCGAACCAGAGCGAAGCGCAGGAGCGGGCCCGCCCCGATCTCAATCGGGGTGCCCATCTGTGTCACAAGTTCCGCTTCTGCTCCCGCGCGTTGCGCTTCCGTCAGACTGCGCAGGTCATGTACCTCCAGCAAAATCGGTCGTGTCTTCAGCAACACTTGCACCGTGCGGTTCTTCAAGGTACGGAAAACAGAGCGCACTTCCGGATGAGCCGCGATGACCGCCTGCAACGCCTGATCCAACAAGACCTGATCGAGCGTATTTTCCACCTCATAGGCATACTGGCTGAGGTGTGGGGTTCCGTCAGCGATCATCCGCTCTTGCAAAACGGAAAGTTCCAGCACCTCTAGCACATTCTCTTTGGATAGATAGTTCAAAATTTCCAGACCCACCTTTCCTTACCCGAATAACTCGTCCTCAAGGTCTCCCAATGGTGACTGGACGATCTCGCGCAGACGTATCTCCGGGTCTTCCGTCAAGCGGTGCAGCAACTCTTGGAACTGCTCCGCCATCCCTTGCATGGTCACCGATTCGAACAAGTCGGTGCGATATTCGAACAGTACGTCAATTCCATTTGCATACTGGTGGACGTGTACATTCAAATCGAACTTGGCTGTTTCACGGCCGACCGAAATTGTGCTCATCTGAAGGTCTGGCAGCTGATAGTGGTTCTGGGCCACAAGTTGATAATTAAACATGACTTGGAAGAGCGGGGAACGGCTCAGATTTCGTTCCGGCTGGAGTTCCGCCACCAACTTCTCAAATGGTACGCTTTGGTGTGCATACGCTTCTAACGAAGTCAGCCGCACGCGGTGGAGCCATTCGCCGATGCTCGGATTGCCCGCCAAACTCGTGCGCAACACCAGCGTGTTCACGAAATAGCCGATCAGCCCTTCTGTCTCCTCCAACAAACGGTTAGCGACAGGTACGCCGATCAACAGGTCCTCCTGTCGAGTACGCGCATACAGCATCGCCTGGAATGCAGTCAGCATGACCATCTGCACCGTGACCTCTTGTTCGAGCGCGAACGCCTCAACTTGCTGAACGAGTGCGCTCGGGAGCGAAGTGCGGATTACCGCCCCTGCATAACTCGGCTTCGAAGGGTGGGGACGGTCGGTCGGGAGTTCGAGGATTGGCAACTGGCCACCCAGTTGCCTTTTCCAGTACGCCACTTGTCGCTCATAGGCCTCACTCTGGACAAAACGCTGTTGCCAAGCCGCGTAGTCGACATATTGCCAGGCGGGCTGGATGAGTGGCGAAGGCTTGCCTTGGGCAAACGCGGTATAGAGCGCCGCGACTTCCCGCGTGAACACACCCGCCGACCAACCATCCGAGATGATATGGTGTAGGGTGGCAAGCAACACATGTTCACTTGGCGCCAGACGGTACAGGTGGAACTGGTACAGTGAACCCGCATGCATGTCAAACGGACGAGCGCTATCCTCCAGAATCATCCGCTCCAGCACCTGCTCGCGATCGTCGTAGGCATGCCCCTGTAAATCGGTCATCGGCAGGTTCACCGCTTCCGGCGGCAATACGATGGCAACCGCCTCGTCTTCCTGAGCGCGAAACGCGGTACGCAGCGACTCATGGCGACAGATGATCTCCTGCAAGGCAGCTTGTAGATGACCCTTGTTCAAGTCACCCTCGAAACGCAACGCAAACGGCACATGGTAGAGTGCACTCTGGGATTCGAGTTGCTCGAAGAACCAGAGTTGTTTTTGCATATCGGACAACGGCAGGGCTCCCTCACGAGAGATCGCTGTCAGTTCACCTAGCTGCTCTACGGGTTGTTCTCGCAACGCCGTCTCCACCGCAATCGCCAACTGTTCAATCGTCGGTCCTTCGAACAAGTGGCGCAAAGGCAGGTCCACGCCGAATTGACGACGAACGCGGGACATGACTTGTGTGGAGAGCAAGGAGTGACCACCGAGGGCAAAAAAGTTCTGGTTCACGCCGATGCGCTCCAGCCCT
Organism: Tumebacillus permanentifrigoris; assembly: GCF_003148565.1. Taxonomy (GTDB): domain Bacteria; phylum Bacillota; class Bacilli; order Tumebacillales; family Tumebacillaceae; genus Tumebacillus; species Tumebacillus permanentifrigoris. The sequence continues at coordinate 94,317 of NZ_QGGL01000011.1, read as the reverse complement.
AAGACCTCTGACCAAATCTTGCTTACCGTTGCTTCGATTCCTGTCTGTGCCACACGCACGTCCGGATCAATTCCTGCCGCAACTTCCGGTCGTGGCAGTGCCCGACGGTCGACTTTTCCGTTCACCATGAGCGGCAAGGCATCGAGCAGCAGATAATAAGCGGGTACAAATGCACTCGGGAGCCGCCGTTCAAGGTGAAGGCGCAATTCCTCCACAGAGATCGACTCCGTGTGGGTCGGTACCACATAGGCGGCGAGTTGCGTCTGCCCTTGTGCATCCTGCAGATCAAGCACGGTGCAAGCGGCTACAGCTGGATGGCGCATCAGAACAGCCGATACTTCGCCCAACTGGACGCGCACGCCGCGCACTTTGATTTGATCGTCGAGACGACCTAGCACTTCCAACGCGCCATCCGGTCGGTAGCGCCCACGGTCACCTGTGTAATAGACGCGGTCTTGCACAGCCTCACCAAACGGATTCGGACGGAAACGCAGCGCCTGTTCCTCTGGCGCATTGAGATAGCCTAGCGTACCAAAAGGTGTGCGCAGGACGATCTCTCCCGCCTCTCCGATCCCGCAGAGTTGGCCGCTTGCGTTGACCACCCACACCTGCGTGTTCGGTTGTGGCCACCCGGCCGGTTGCAGGCCCGGCATGACTTCACCACGGCGAACGTGATAGGAAGTTTTGATCATCGTCGTTTCCGTTGGGCCGTAGAAGTTCACGAGCTCACCCTCAGTAAAACGCGCGTGCCACCTCGTCACAAATCCATCGGTCAACGGTTCTCCGGAAAGGAACAGCCAGCGCAACGACGGTAGCGTCACACCCTCTGGTGCCCCTTGTAGCCACGACTGCGCCAACGACGGAACCGAGTGCAAGATGGTGATACGCTCCCGTTCCAACCAAGGAAACACCACATCTGGGCTGAGATCTTCCGGCTCGTCCAACAGGTGCAGAGTGGCTCCAGCAGTAAGTGGCAAGAAGATGTCGCGCAGAATCGCGTCGAAGGACAAGTGGATCATCTGCGCGACCCGATCCTCTGAACCAACATGGAACTCCTCACGCTGCCAAGCCAGGAAGTGGTTCAAGCCCTTGTGAGTGCCCAGCACCCCTTTGGGCAGATTTGTTGTACCAGACGTGAAGAACAGATAGGCGGGGGCATCCGGCTCCAGCTCTTCCCACACCGCGCTCTCCTCGCCGGCCAGAACGGAATTCGTACCCACATCGCCCGTTTCCTCAGATACACGCAACAAAGGCAATCCCTCTGCCAGATCACGAACTTCGTCTGCCAGTTCCTGCTCTGTGCAGAGCAGCAGACGCTTCGGTACGGCTTGCTCCAGCATCATGCGTTGGCGCAACGGCGGTAGATCCGCGTCCACAGGAAGCAACACGCCCCCGCTTTGCAGAACAGCCAACGCGCTGACCACGAATCCGATGCGACGACGGCTGATCACCGCTGTTACATCGCCTTTTTGCAATCCTTGTGCACGCAGGGCATGCGCCAACCGATCTACCCGAGCCAGCAAGTCTCCGTAGGACACAGCACGCCCAGCTTGGACAACCGCACTCTTCGTAGGTAGCTCCATCGCACGTGCCCGGAACTCGGTCAGCACCGATGGATACTGCGGCTCATCCAACGGCATCGCCACTTCAGGCAGGATTGCTTGAGCCGTCTCCGTCAGCAATGTAAACGTTCCAATCGGGCGATCGGGTTCGGCCAGCGTTTGTTGTAGGAGCCCTTGCAGTTGCTCCAGCAACATCGCCCCACGCACCTCAGAGAACAGTTCGGCCCGACAGACCAACTCCAGAACCATCACCTGTTCCACCTCTTGCACGAACAAGGTCATCAGATGCTTGGACACCAGTTGGAAGTCGTACGTCGTCGTGGCCCGTATCCCGGCTGCTTGTACTGTCGTTTCCGGCGAGTCAAGGTAATTGATCATCACATCAAAGATCGGATTGCGCAGGAGACTGCGCTCTGGTTGCACCGCTTCGACCACTTTTTCAAATGGCACCGCGGCATGTTCGTAGCCTTGTAACGTCACACTGCGCACCCGACGAAGCAGGTCGCGGAAACTCGGATTGCCCGAGAGATCACAGCGTAAGGGGAGGGTGTTCAGCAACAGACCGATCATCTCTTCCGTTTCGAGACGATCCCGATTGGCGACTGGCGTTCCGACGATCAGATCGTCGAGTCCGGACAGACGGTGTAGCAACAAGTTGTACACGGCAAGGAACACCATGAACGGTGTCACGCGCTCCTCCCGACATAACGACTTGACAGCTGCTGTCACCTCTACGGGTAACGGGCTGCGTTGCATCCTGCCACGTGTGGAAACGTCTGCCGTCAGCGGACGATCCATCGGGAGGTCGATCTGTGGCAATGAGCCAGCCAACTGCCGGGTCCAGTACTCCAGACCGCGCAGCTGCCCCTCCTCCAGGCGATTTCGCTCACGATATGCATGATCGGGATACTGCATCGCCACTTCGGCTAGCACAGATCCCTCATACAGCGCCAGCAACTCTCGCTTGAACACATCAAGCGAGCGCGCATCGAACACGATATGGTGGATGTTGAGTAGCAACAGATAGTCCTCCGAACGCATTCGCACCAAGCAACCTCGATACAGCGGCCCATTTTGCAGATCAAACGGCTGCTGAGCATCGTTCGCAAGCAGACGCTCGAACGCCGATTGACGTTCCGATTCTGTCTCTTCGCTGAGGTCAACAAGCGGTACATCCCAGGTGCTAGGCTCTACAATTCGTTGCATCGGCTTCTCGTCCACCACAGTGAATACTGTGCGCAACGCTTCATGTCGCCGCACCACTTCGCTCAGGCTGCCACGCAACGCATCCACGTCCAAGTTCCCTTCCAAACGCAACCCGAAAGGCACGTTGAACTGCGTCGTGTCGGGGTTTAACTGTTCCACAAACCACATGGCTTCTTGGGCATGCGACAACGGCAACTGCTCAGGACGCTCCGAGGTTTCCCACGCAACCGACTCCGATCGCTCAGTTGAACGTCCCTCTAGTAAAACGGCCAGCTCCTCCACCGTCGGACAGTCGAACAACTCACCCACCGACAAGTGCGCGCCCAGCGTCTCGCGCAGGCGTGCCACCACTTGGTTGGCAAACAACGAATGCCCTCCCAAGTAGAAAAAGTGGTCGGTCACGCCTACATCCGGCACCTGTAACACGTCTTGCCAAATCTGCGCAATCGTCTGTTCCAACGGGGTTCGCGGCGCGATGTGCTCCTCGCGGGCATTATCGGAAAACGAGACTTGTGGTAGCGCTTTACGGTCAATCTTGCCATTAGGGGACAGCGGCATCTGCTCCAACACCACGAATACGTTAGGAACCATATAGTCCGGCAATTTAGACTTCACATAGTGGCGGAGTACCGTCTGATCGAGGTCCGCTCCTTCAACCGCTGTTAGGAACGCAGCGAGAAACTTCCCGCCGTGGCGATCCTCCTGGGCCACAACCACGACCTCGCGTACGGCCTCATGCGTTTGCAACACCGCCTCGATCTCTCCAAGTTCAATTCGCAAACCCCGAAGTTTGACTTGATGGTCGATGCGTCCAATGTAGTCGATCGTGCCATCAGGCAGATGCCGCGCCAAGTCACCTGTTCGATATAAGCGAGCACCTGGCTTGGTCGTGAACGGGTCGACTACGAATTTCTCCTCATTGAGTTCCGGTCGATTCAGATACCCACGGGCAACTGCCGTACCGCCGATGAACAATTCGCCCGCCACACCGCGCGGCACTGGTTGCATCCGGTCGTCGAGCAAGTAGATCTGCGTGTTGGCGATCGGATACCCGATCGGGACGACCCGCTTTGCCGACTCGCGCTCACACTGCCAATGCAAGACGATGACCGATGCTTCCGTCGGCCCATACAGATTGTGTAACTCGGCATCCAATTTTGCAAAATAGCGCTCTTGCAACTCAAACGGCAACGCTTCCCCTGCGCAAAGTGCCCGCTTGATCGTCGTGCAGTCCTCGACTCCGTGCTCCTCTAGGAACAACTGCATCATCGACGGCGCAAATACGATCGTCGTAATTCCCTGTTCCTTCACCAACTTGACCAAGTATGCACTGTCCTTGTGCCCTTCTGGTCGGGCGATGACGAGACGCGCTCCGTAGACCAGCGGCCAGAACAGCTCCCACGCCGATACGTCAAAACTGTAAGGTGTCTTCAACACATGGCGGTCATCTGGAGTCAGTCCAAACACCCCCTGCATCCAGCGCAACAGGTTACAGATCCCGCGGTGTGTGCTCATGACCCCTTTGGGTTTGCCAGTTGAGCCAGACGTATAGAGAATGCTGATCATGTTGTCCGGAGAGAACGTACCACCTGGGTTTTCCGTGCTCTCCTCAGCGAACTTCGTCCACTCGGTATCGAGGCAGATCAATTCAAACCCTGCGTTCGGCAGCTGTTCCAACCACCGCTTCTGTGTGAGCATCAGCGGCACCTGCGAATCCTCCATCGTAAACGCCATACGCTCCGCTGGGTGATAGGGATCAACTGGTACGTAGACACCGCCGGTCTTGAGCACGCCGTAGATCGCAATCAACATCTCCAGCGAACGATCCATGCATACGCCCACCCGCACATCCGGACCGACGCCCGACCGCACCAAGTAATGGGCAACCTGATTGGCACGCTCGTTGAGCTGGCGGTACGTTAGCACCTGGCCTTCAAAAACCAACGCGACCGCGTCGGGCGTCTTGGCAACCTGCCGCTCGAACATCGTATGAATGCATTCCTCCGGCCCATAGTCGACCGACGTATCATTCAGCCCATGCAACACTCGCTGCCTCTCCAAGGCAGAGAGCACTGGCAGACCCAGTAGATCCGAGTCCGGCTGCTCTACGATGCCAACCAACATCGTTTCCAAGCTCTCCAACAACTTTTCCACCGTCTCGTGCTCCAACAGTTCAACACGATAATCAGCGGCTAGCACCTTGTCACTGATGATCAACGACAACTCATACGGTGACTGCCCGGGGTCCGCACTTGCGACAGAGCCCCACGCATATCCAACTTGAAAAACGGACACGTCCGTTTCGATTGCCGGACCACAACGCACCGACTGTACCAACGTAGAGAACGGCTGGTCCGGTGCTACATGTACCCGCGATGGATGTACAGAGCCGGTGGCAGACTGCACCCCTATGACAAGATCATCCTGTCCCGTGTAGCGATACAACAGGGCGTGAATAGCCGCGAGCACCACATCTTCCATCGTGGACCCAAACTGCTTGCTCAGTTGGCTCAACCCGATTGCAAGACCTTCCGGAAATTCACGAGCTACACGACGGCTGTGCATGGACGGCACGGCCTTGCGCGGCGCATCGGTCGGCATATTGACAATGGGTAGGCTTTCACGACCCTCAACGGTCATCTTCAATCCAATTCCCTCCTCAAAAAAGCTCTTCCCAAGCATCCTCTGCCACGGCTTCCTCAATCTGAAGCTGTGACAATCGCAGCTCTGGGTCGGTGGAAAACTGCTCCAATACTTGAACGATTTGCTCCAAGAACCGATCCACAGTCTCTGGACGGAATTTGGCAACCGCGTAGTTCGCCTCCAGCACGATCCCGCCATCCACTTCGCGCATCGACATCACCAATTCATAGGCGGACGATTCCGCTTCTTCCGTCCCATACAAGCGTTGCACCGCCTCCTGCACCCGGTCAGCCAGTAACTCGGTCAACGGCTGTGGCTTCAAACGCATCCCGTTCAAGCGAATCTCGCCATCCGTCACGTTTTGCCCGATCAAGATCACCGAGTACAGCGACGCGGCCTTGGCTCCTCGTTTGCGCAATTCCTGCCACAACAAATCGAACGGATAGTCTTGGTTGGCATACGCGTCAAACGACGTCTGTGCCGCCCGTGCCACCATCTCCGCGCAGGTTGGGTTGCCCGACAGATCCGTACGCATCGCTACGGGATTGATCATCGGCCCGAATACTTCTTCCAACTCTGGATGGGTTCGACCTGAAAGCGTCGCCCCGACAGTGACGAGCGTCTCCCGCGACAAGCGAGACAGCCACGCCATCACCCCCGACAACACGGTCGCATACAGCGAACTGCCCTGGTCCTGCGCCAATTGATTCAACCGAGCTGTGATCTCGGACGACATCTCGATCGTGCGCACATCAAGCGGATTGCGTGCCCAAACGCCTGTATCGCCCGGCAAGCTCGGAGGTTGCACATCGTCCCGCAGCTGCGTGAGCCAGTAGTCCAATTGGCTTTGTAACTCGCCATCTGCCAGTCGCTGATGCATCCACGCCGCCGCATCAGCAAACGGCACCACTTCGGGTAGTTTTACTTCGTCCTCTCCACGTCGGAACGCGGAGTAGTACTCATTCAAATCACGGATCAACAGACGGACCGCCCAACCGTCATACCCGATGTGATGCGCACAGAGGAACAAGAGCGACTTCTGCGGGCTTAATCGGTACAATTCAAAGCGGAAAAACGACTCGTTGCTCAGGTTAAACGGTGTCGTCCATACGTCCAAGACGCTCTCACGCACCATCGCCAGTTGCTCAGACTCCGGCAGTTCCTGTACGTCGTGCTGGTGTAGATGCGGTTGTACCCCGGCATTCAACCGCTGGTACGCTACACCATCCTGTACCTCGATGGTTGTACGCATGATCGCATGCCGAGCAACAAGTGCTTCGAAAGCGCGGGCAAAACAATCCGTATGCAATTCCCCTTCAATTACATAATAAAAACCAGAGCCGAACTGGTTGCTCGTCGACAACTGCGCCGAAAACCACAAGCGTTCCTGAGAGGGAGACAGCGGGTATAACGCTTGCTCCGGCAAGCGCGGAATCGAGGCATAGCTCGTAGCCGACACCTGCGTTTGAGCCCCCACAGCTCGCTCCACCGCCTGTGCGAGTGCTTCCAGCGTTTTGGTTTCAAACACGATGCGCATCGGAAACTCCACGCCGTAGGTCGCCCGCATCCGGATGACCACTTGCGTTGCCAACAGCGAATGTCCACCTAAGTCAAAGAAATTGTCGTGAACGTCGATCTCCTCAACCCCAAGCACTTCAGACCAGATCGCCGCCAGACCTCGCTCCACCTCATTGCGAGGTGCGGATAATTCCCCATCACGATGCAACTCCTCCTGCATGCGCTCCAACCGTCCACCAGGCCACAGTCGCCCACGGCTCAGGGTCGTCCACTCCGCGTCCGCCAGGTCCTGCTTGCGCGCCTCGATCACACCGACGGCTCCCAATGGAACCCACTCTCCTGATGCATCGACAACCCGTACTTGCACATCTGGCAACGGGCGCCACAGATCATAATTTTCTAAATGTTCGGTTACATAAAGCCAACCGTCGTCCTCAGCACGTTCCAAAGATCCGGCCTGCCCGCGTAGCGCGGCTGCCTGCAAGTCTTTCGTTGACGAGTGCCAAAAACGCAACTCCCCACACCGCAGGTGAGAATCTGTAGACAGTTGCTCCAACATCTCCAACAGCGCGAACAACCATTGGTTCACCGCTTCCTCCGGCCAGATCCGCCCATCGGTCCGCACCGTCAACTCTGCGCCATCCGCATCCATGTAACAGGACAACAACGCCTCAAACGGTTCCACCTGTCCCCGCTCCTGCAACAAGGACACTCGCACCCCCGCCACCTCAAAATCAGACCAGCGCTCTCGACTTTCGAATCCGATCTGGAACATTCCGCGCTCGGCGGCGGTTCCCGCCTTTGGTGTCGTCAACTCCCAACTCCACGACTCCTGCCATTCGTATGCCTCCAGAGTGACTCGGCTCAACCGCACAGCCGCATCCTGTACGCGCTCTTCCTCGTTCCAATGGCTGGTAAGCGGTACATAGCGGGTCATCAGTCCAAGCGCTGTTTCAACGCCCTCATCTGTCCGTCCATCACAACTTAACCCCATCACGATTTCCGATTGCCCCGACACGCGCTGCCAGACCGTACGCCACGCCAACAAGACAAGATCCTGTGTCTGCACGTTCCATTGACTGGCCGTTCTGGCCAACTCTTGCCAGATGTTACCCGAAACTCGTTGTGATTTGAGTACCTGTTCCTGATTCTCCGTCGCCAATTGCCAAGGTACGTGCAGAGCCGGAACCGCATCGAGTCGTTGCCGTGACCAAAACGCCCGACCCGTGTCGCTTTCCTCGTCTTCGAGCAGTTGGTTCAACCACTCGGAAATGACTGTGTATGTAATCGCTTCCTCTTCCGCGTCTACAGATACAGTCTGCTGCTGTTGCACCCGTGCTTCGTACAAACGGAACCATTCGTGTACCAAATACTTAGAATCTGGGTCCGCATGGAGGGCTGGAACTTGTAGGACTACAATCCCTCTCTCTGGCTGTTCCGACAGTAGGGCTGCGCGAAGCAGTGGTCCTTTTTCCAAGTCGCAGGTCGTGAGCGACAATTCGTTCAATATACGTTCTATATCAGGGGACTGAACGTTTTCATAGACTGTCCATGCGGTCTTGACCTCGTCCAGAACGACCTGTACCGGGATCGATAGACCTGGCATCTTGTGAAACACCGTACGTAACACTTCTTCGCGGTGGACCAACTCTTCCAATGCTTCGGCCAGTAGATCGGGCTGTAAAGAGCCTTCAACAAGAACAGACATCTGCAACTGTGAAGTGCGAGACGTGTTCCACACACGTTTTTGTTGCGGAGATAGGCGGTAACCTTCGATGGATGTGTTCAACTCACTCTTCCTCTCTATATCAACTTAGTCTTGATTAGATTCAGTATAATTCACCCTTGTCTTAAATTATTTTAGGCAGAACAACTGATTTAGTCAATATAGTTTTACCGATAAAAAATAACTTTATTTTTTCACAACAAAAAAGGCACCCCTTTTGGGAAAGGGGATGCCTTTTTTCCTATCTGCGGAATTGATCCATCAGCGATTGCATTTCCGCTTGCGGAATCTCCAGCGGCAATTTCACCGTGCCGCGGTCGGTCGCGCCGAGCACCGCTTCGTGGAACGCGGGACGATCTTCTTGGTAGAGGATGCCGGTGCAAACCGAATCGGTCTCCCCGATGCGTTGCAACGCTTTGGCTTTGTTGTGCTTGTCATAGCCTTCCTCCTCGTCAAGGTTGACGATGTTCTCCTTGAACCACTCGTAGGTATTGACGCGGTTGAAGGTGACACACGGAGAGAAGACATTGATCAGCGAGAATCCTTTGTGTTTCATTCCTTCTTCGATGATGCGTTGCATCTGTTTCAGTTCGCCGGAAAAGGCTTGGGCGACAAAGGAAGCCCCTGCGACGATCGCCAACTCCAACGGCTTGACCGGTTCTTCCGCGACACCGGTCGGAGAGGTTTTCGTCTTGAAGCCTTTTTTCGACGTGGGGGACGCTTGCCCGGTGGTCAAACCGTAGATGTGATTGTCCATGACGATGTACGTGATGTCCACATTGCGGCGGCAAGCGTGAATGAAGTGACCCATCCCGATGCCGTAGCCATCGCCGTCACCACCTGCCGCGATCACCGTCAAGTCTTGGTTCGCCATCTTGATCCCTTGTGCAGTCGGCAAGGAACGACCATGCAGGGTATGGAACCCATAGGACCCAAAGTGTTGCGAGATCTTCCCGGAGCAACCGATCCCCGAGACGCAGCATACGTCCTCCGGCTCCAGTCCCATGCGCACACAGACTTGTTGCAGGGCGGCCAGCACGGAGAAGTCGCCGCAGCCTGGGCACCAAGTCGCTTTTTCAAACCGAAAATCCGCCAAAGTTGCCATGTCTCAAATCACCCCTTCACCGCTGTGACGATATCGCGAATCGTAAACGGATTGCCGTCGTACTTCAGAACCGGGTTCAGCTTGGCGTGGTAGCCAATTTCTCGGGAAATGATGCCCGCCAGTTGTCCGGTGTAGTTGTTGTCGATCACATACACTTTTTTCGCAGCTTCGAAGTACTTTTTCACATCTGTCGGGAACGGTGCCAAGCAGCGGAATTGCAAGTGACCATAGGAGATGCCGTCAAAGTGCCGGGTCGCTTCTTGAATCTGAGCCACTGTCGAGCCCATGCCGACGATCAGCACATCCGGTGCCTCGACCCCGGTGTAATCATAGCCCCAGTCATTGACATGCTTCTGCAACTCATCAAACTTGCGGAAGCGCTTTTCCATCTGCGCTTTGCGCATCGGCACATCCTCGATCTCCAAGCCAGTCTCTTCGTGCTCGTTGGTGAGGGCGCAGTACCGACCGTTTTTCATGCCAGGAATCGAGCGCGGCGAGACCCCCGATTCGGTGTCAAGGCTGTAGCGCTTGAACGCCCCCTTCTCCAGAGCATCGAGCTGTTCTTGGTCGACGAACCCTTTGCGAGCGATATCGACCGTGGAGAGGTCGAGGTCGCGGAACGCCATTTTGTTCATCCCGAGCAGCAGGTCGGAGCAGACGATGACCGGCAGTTGGTACTCCTCCGCCAAGTTGAAGGCACGACCGATTTGATAGAAGCAATCCGGGATCGTGGTCGGCGTGATGACGATGCGCGGAGTTTCCCCGTGCGAGCCGTAGAGGGCTCCGCTGATATCCGACTGCTCCGTTTTCGTAGGCAGACCTGTCGAGGGGCCGCCGCGCTGGACGTCGACGATGACCAGCGGGGTCTCGGAGATGCCCGCCATGCCAAGCGCCTCCATCATCAGCGACAGACCTGGGCCAGACGTTGAGGTCATCGAGCGGACACCTGCATAGTTCGCGCCGATCGCCATGATGCAAGCGGCAATCTCGTCTTCGGCCTGCAGGACTTTCCCACCATACTTCGGCAGGTTGGCGAGCACCCAGTACAAGATCTCCGTCGCCGGGGTGATCGGATAGGCCGCGAGGATGCGACACCCGTTCAACACAGCGCCTAACCCGATCGCTTCGTTCCCCGACATCAGCAGGCTGCCTGTTGCGGGCTTGGTCGCTTGCGGTGCTGGGCGGCGGACATCGCCGTAGTGATCCTTGATGTAATCGTAGCCTTTGTTGAAGGCGGTTTTGTTCAGCTCAACAAGTTCAACGCCTTTTTTGCCAAATTGTTGTTCGATCTGCTCGTAGAAATTGCTCGGATCGATGTCAAGGACGTATGCGGAGGCACCCGCTGCGACCATGTTTTTGATGATCGCGTTGCCGAGTTCCTTCGCCATGTCGGAGAGCGGCACGGAGCAAACTTTCAGCCCTGCACGCTTGGTGGTCGCTTGAAACTTGGCATCATGGATGATGATGCCACCCTCGATCAATTCGTCTTCATTTTCCTGAATCGACAGTTGGTCAAACGCGACCAGCATGTCCAAGTCGTCGCCGTGGTAATAGATCGGGTCGAGCGTCGATGCACGAATTTTGTAGTTCGTGTGCCCGCCCTTGACGAGCGACATGAAATGGCGATAGGCAAATATGTAGTAGCCCATCCGCGTGAGCACGGTTGCCAGAATCTCCCCGGTGGAATCAATCCCTTCCCCCTGAGCCCCGCCAACCTTCCAAGTGAATTCGTTGGTCATGTAGGTCACCTCATACTTCATTCTGGTGGTGCAGTGTCTTGGACTAGTATGTCCCAATTCTGGATTTCCATCGCCTGTTGTGGAACCGGATCAACCAGCGGCACTGCCGCGTAGAGCAGGGCGAGTCCTGCCGCCACCACGCCAGAGTCGTTGAACAGGAACGCTGCGACCGCCGCCGTGACGATCATCCGACCGTTGCGCAACAACGCCGCCTCCGCATCCCGCCTGCTGTAAACCCGCACGACGAGAAACGCCAGCAAGAGCAGGAACAGCTTGCCCCACGCGGAGACGCGCAACAACAGCAGATTCAACTGCAATTTGCGAGCGACGAGTTGGTAGAGCTCGCTGAATTGCCCGTCGACCAGCTCACGGGCGCTACGCCCGATGTGCGTCTGCTCGCTGCTAGGCAACATCACATTCATCACCATCATGCCGAGCACGACCACCACAGCCACGGAGCTCAGCCACAGCCAATTGCGCCGTGTCATCCGCCAATCGCTAAACTGCATCAACGCATAGGTGCATCCGATCGCGGCCGCCAACGCTCCGCCTGCATTCGTACCGATGCGCGGTGCAGCAAACAGATAGATCACGAGGAGAAAAAGCGCGGCCAGCAGCGCCCGCCCGCGCACGCCGATTTTTTGCCGCGAACGAGCCGCTGCGTTCAGCCCGAGCAACAGCGCGCCGAGCAATATCCCCATGTACTCATTGCCAATTCCGTAGTACCGCGCCCCTGCTATCGGATCATAGGACAGCACCGACTGTTTCAACAGCGGCGCTCCGAGCAGGAGATCTGCGACCAGCGTCAACACCGTGCCACCCGCCAACACCCCGAGGCGGACGAACGGGTCGCGCAAGCCGCGCAACATCAACCCGATCGACACTGTCAGCCCCAGCGAGTACCACACCGTCTGCTCCGTGCTTGTAGGAGCGAACAGCGGTACGCAGAGCCACGACAGCGGGAAGACCAGCATCAGTTCAGCCAGCGGTGTGAGGTAACGCAACCACGGGCGACGGAACCATTCGGCGAGCAAGAGCAGGGCCGCGAGCCCGATCCACGTGTTGATCCATGGTTTGACCAGCACCGCACGGGCGTTGCTCGGCACCAACATCCGGTCGACCTGCTGACGCAGGAGGTGGAGACTGTCCTGCTTGGCATTCATCACCGTCTGCCCCAGCGCGGGTTGCCCTAGCCATGCTTGGTGCGTATGTACATAGCCGAGCCCCTGCAGAAAGCTCGCGAACGTTGGCGCGAGGTCGTAATTGGCGATCAACCCTTTGCGCTTGGTCGTGGACGAGGTCAGAAGCCCACCGACCATCACATCGCCACCCGCCAGCAACACCGGAGCCAGCGCCGGCGCGTCAGCCGCAGGGTGCTTGATCGGGGAGACGACGGCGAGCATCGTGTTCGGGCCAATGTCTGGCAACAGCTTGCCGATCAGTTCATCGCCCTCGTGCAAGGCGAGATTGTAGAGGCTTTGTAATTGTGAATCTTCCATTAATACTTGCGTCCTGTACCACCGCCCGAGATCACCCGGTTCCAGCACGAACAGATTCGCTTGGTTGCGCACGTTGCGGTACTGGGTATACAGACTCTCCACATCGGTTCGCATCCCATAGGGGCGCGTAAGATCGGACACATTCCCTGCGCGCAGGGAGCCATCATCCACCTGCCCCTTGCTGTCTGCGGCGATCAACGCGGCGGGACGGTTCAACTCATCCCCCCAGTCTGCATTGCCAAGCACTGCCGTTTTGCCACCCGCTTCGTGTACCGCGTCGCCCAGAGCGCCCAGCACGGCGGTGTTGGACTTCGACTTGTCCACACCTTCGAGCAAGAGCGGCCATTGGGAGACGACGATCCTTCCGGTCGGCTCTGTGCCCATGTGGCGAACGTAGAGCTCACGTCCAGTCAACACGTGCCCATCCCGGTGGATCGTTTCGTCGACTTCCATCGCCTCCGCCGCGCTGACCACGGCCCCCGCTCGACTGCCTGCACCGAGCGTGAGCGCCGCGTTGACCTCGTTTTTTGCCCCCAAGGTATTGAGGTTCATCACCCCGACAGAGCCGAGCTTCTGCATCCGCCACAGGTTCGGCGTGCGCTCAGGCGAGAGGTCAGACAGGCGCAGTCCGTCGAGCAGGACGAGCACGACTTTTCGCGCCATCTTGTCTTTGGAGGCGTTCTCCGCTTCTTGCGCCGCCTGTGCGGACGGCAACAGCACGTGCAACCCCAGCACCAACCCCAAGAAACTTGCGAGCAGTCTGGCTTTTTTCCTCATACGATCACCCCTTGCCGACTGGCCATCACCTCGTCATACTCGCGCAACACCGACCGCATCATCCCGTGCCGGGAAAAATGCTCGTGTGCGCGCAAGCTCCCTAGACGGCCCATCCGTTCGCGAACATCGCCACGCTCGATCAGGTAACAGAGAGCGCTCGCCACCAACACCGGGTCCGCTGGCGGCACCAGCAGGCCGGTCTCACCGTGCAGGACCACCTCTGGCAAGCCTCCGACATCTGAAGCCACAACGGGACGGCCCGCCAACATCGCCTCGATGGCGACGAGGCCCAGCCCCTCCTGACGCGAGGGAACGGCGACGATGTCGACCCCTGGCAACAACTGCGCAGCGTTCGGCACTTCCCCGAGGAAACGCACGCGCGCGAGCCCGATCTTGCCTGCACGGTTTTGGTAGTCGGAGAGCAACGGACCGTCCCCGATCAAGACCAATTCCGCATCAAAACCACGGGACAGCAGGATCGTAAACGCCTCCAACAGCACATCGATGCCCTTCTCCTCCACCATCCGACCGATGCAGGCGATCACGATGCGCGACTCCTCCTCGGCCCCGAGCACAGCGCGGGCATAGCGGCGGGTCAAGGGCGGCGGGCCTTGGATGCCGTTGCGGATCGTGACCGAACGGTGCTCCTCCACGCCGTGCTGGTGGCAGACTTCCCGGCGCAGGGAATCGGAGACTGTGATCACGCGATCGGTGTCGGCAGCGAGACGGCGCTCCAGCGCGTTGAGCGCTTTTTTCAAAATCGCTTGGCGGGGCAGGACGTGGTTGTGAACGGTGTACAGCACCGCCGGACGCGGTTCGATCCTCCGCACGGCGAACCGTCCGACATACCCGGCCTTCGCTCCGTGCAGATGCACGATGTCGAAGCGTTCGCGACGCAAGATGTTTTGCAGATGGCGCATCGCCTTGAGGTCGTGAATCGGGTTCATGCGATCGTCCAACGGAAACGCAAGCGTGGGAACGAGACTGCTCAACTCGCGAAAAAACGCCGTCTCCGGCGGGCACGCTGCGGTCACGCGATGCCCCGCTTCCAACAGGCCGGTGATCAGATCGAGCACGTGGCGGCGCATGCCCCCTTGCATCGGGCGCAGGACTTGTAAAACCTGATAGGTACGCATAAGTTCACCTCTTCTCATCCTTCCAGTATGTCCCCGAATCGGGCATGAAAAAACCACCTGTCCGCAAACGGAACAGGTGGTTTTTTTACTTCAGGATATACAGTTGGATGTTTTGCTTGCCGAACTGCACCAGTTGTTGCTGGTTCGCCTCGATGTAGAGGTCCACACGGTTGCCCTTGATCGCGCCACCGGTGTCCTCAGCTACCGCGACGAATCCGCCAGCCGGCAGCAACGGAGAGTTGTAACCGGTCACCCAGACTTTCGTGCCGAGCGGAATCACGTTCGGGTCGACCGAGATCACACCTGCGCGGACTTTGGTGCCGATGCGGGTGTAACCGCCCCACTGCCAGTTGATGTTGCCCGGACCGTAGGCGGTCGCGGCAACGTCCACCGTCTTCGTGTACGGCAGTCCCGCCACAGTCGGAACTGCTGGTTGCGCCTGCGGAATCGGAGTCAGCACCGGCACGGTGGTCTTGATCGGAGCATGGGCTGGTGCCGGAGCGGTTGCATGGACCGGTGCCGGAACGGACGCTTTGCCCGCACCCGGTGCCGGAGCGGTTTCGACTGCTTTGACCGGCGGGATCGTCACGCCGTTTTTGCCGACGGGGATCATGATCACTTCACCGATGAACAAGTTGGTGCGGTCGAGATGGTTGACGCTCAGGATATCGGTGACCGTTGTGTTGTAACGCTTCGCCAAGTAGGACATGTAGTCCCCACTGCCGACTTTGTACGGAAACGGCAGGGTCAGCTGTTGGCCCGCCAGAATCACGTTCGAATTCAAGTTGTTGGTGTACTTGACCGCCTCGACCGTCGTCCCGTTGACTTTCGCCAGTTGCGACAGCGTCTGTCCCGGTTGCACGGTGATCGAAGCTGCTGTTGCCTTCGTGTCAGCGAGGGTCAGTGCCCCCGCCACCATCAATGCACCTGCGAGGAGGTGCTTCCATTTTTTCATCATCATGGTCTTGCACGTCCCTTCTAGAAGCCTGCGGAGTTAGCTGACGGATTCGGGAAGAAGGTTCCCGCTCGCCACGTGTTGTGGCAAGTTCACCCCAAGTTTGGTTCCTCCGCTCCTCTTCGTGTGTGAGGATTCGGCTTGTTATGGTTTTTTACGTTCGGTGTCGAACACTTGCTTCACTCTATCAGACAATCCCGAGTGGATCACTAGGCGATAACTGGAAACCAACTGGGAATATCTCCGCAGCCGATCCCACTGCGGGTTTCCCGCGATCTGGAAAAAAGCTCCTCCCCGCCCGGAGGCGGAGAGGAGCTCTTGTATCGAAACTATTTGAGGACTTTGACAAACTCGATATTCGGGTCGTCCGGGCCTTGCACGGGCAGACCTTCCTTGATGTGTTCGACGATGTAGCCGATATTGTCAGCCGTGACAACTTCGCCCGGCATGACGATCGGGATGCCCGGCGGGTAGACCATGATGAATTCGGCGATGATGCGTCCGGCCGCTTCGGCGAGCGGGACGATCTCCGTCTGTTTGTTATAGAACGCGTCGCGTGGCGAGAGCGCCAACTGCGGCGTGGACGGGTATTTGACGTGCTTGCGCTCCAGCACTTCACGGCGGTACTTGACCGCGATCACTTCCAGCGCGCTGACCAAGAGATCGATCGTCTCTTGCGTGTCGCCGAACGTGATGATGCAGAGGATGTTGTACAAGTCGGACATTTCGACTTCAATGTTGAAGTCAGAGCGCAGGATTTTCTCCACTTCCCAACCGGTCAACCCGAGGTCGCTGACGGTGACGTTGATTTTCAACGGGTCATGGGCGAAGGTTGCGCTGTTTTTGAGGATCTCATCGCCAAAACAGTACATGCCATCGATGGCGTTGATGCGACGGCGTGCATCGTGTGCCAGATCCAACGTCTTCGTGATCAAGTCATGACCGTGGATCGCGAGGTTTTTGCGCGCGACATCGAGCGAGGCGAGCAACAGGTAGGACGTAGAGGTCGTATGCAGCATCGAGAGCACCGACTGCACGTGCTCCGGCGAGATCAGGCCCTCGCGGATGTTCAGGACGGAACTCTGGGTCATCGAGCCGCCGAGCTTGTGTACGGAGGTTGCAGCCATGTCAGCACCCGCCTGCATCGCGGAGAGCGGCAAGTCTTCATGGAAGCCGAACAGCACGCCATGCGCTTCGTCGACGAGCACGGGGATTCCGCGCGAGTGGACGAGATCGACGATCGACTTGAGATCGGCGGACACACCGAAGTAGGTCGGGTTGATCAACAGCACAGCTTTGGCATCAAGATGGGCATCGAGCGTATCGCGAACCGTGTCCAGCGATACCCCATGGGCGATGCCGATCTCAGCATCGATCTCTGGATGCATAAATACGGGATGCGCGCCGGAGAAGATGATCGCCGAGAGGATCGATTTGTGCGAGTTGCGCGGGACGAGGATCTTTTCACCAGGTCCGACGGCCGCCATGACCATCGTCATGATCGCACCGGAAGTGCCATGAACGGAAAAGTAAGTATGGTCCGCGCCATAAGCACGTGCGGCGAGCTCTTGCGCTTCCTTAATGATGCCTTTCGGGGAGTGCAGATCGTCCAACGGCGCGATGTTGATCAGATCTATGGAGAGGGCGTTCGGGCCGATAAACTCGGAAAACTCATTCGGCATCCCGAAGCCTTTTTTATGCGCGGGAATGTGAAACTGAATCGGGTTCCGGCTCGCGTGTTCCACGAGCTTCGTGAACAGGGGGGTTTGGTTTTGCATCTCACACCTTTCCTTTCGTCAACAAAGATACGAAGGGTATTATATCACCAATGAGATAGATTAGAAATAATCTTTTCTGAATTTCTATGCGTTGATGCATAGGGTCTAGAAAACAGGAAGACCACCGTGGGCCGATACTCCCTCAGTGGTCTGCACAACATCCGCTTTTACAGTTGTCCCTTGATCTCCTCTGGTGTGTTCGCCCAGAGGTCGGCACGGAACGTTTCGAGGAAGTTGCGGAACTTCGCTCGCTCCTCCGTGGTGAGGTGCGCCAGCGAGAACTTGCCCTTGATGGCGCCATCCATCGCCATCACCAATGCGCCCATGCTCTTGTAGCCCACCATGTCCTCGCTGTTGACCACGAGTTCCGCTGAGACCAGTCCATAGTACCCACGGCCCGTCTCGTAGGACTTCAACTGCACCCAAACTTCCTTCACCTTGCGCCCGTTCGGGACATCCTCTGGCTTGGTGTAGGTGCGGAAATCAACACCGCGCTCCAGTCGAGACTTGCCGTGGATCGCGCCATTGTCTACATAGAGATCATCGCCATCGATCATCACGACAGACAGCGTTGCAAAGTCATCGGGCGTGCCATGTCCGGTGCGCCCTGTCAGGTTCAATTCCATGTTTGAAATCCCTCCCAGTTTTAAGGGATCGTACTCGATTTAGGCGTTTTTTGTCAAGGTCACCAGCAACCTCCTGAGCATCCATCCGATCACGGCTCCGACCATCAGCCCCACGATCGGCAACCAGACGGGCCCCCACCAGTCGGTGGAATAGATCACACCCAGTGTTCCCGTATACGCGGAAAAAACAAACGGCAAATAGCCAAACCGCCCCTGTCCACCCCCAGCGAACGTATACGAGTCCCACACCGCAAACATGTAGACACAAGGATAGAACATCAACCATTGATAGTTAGTCTGTTGCACAGAGGCTGATAGATCCCCATGAAAACTCGTGATGATCGCCGCATTTAAGTGCGATTGTACATTGATCAAAAACTCCAAGCCAACGAACAGCACCCCTTTGAAAACCTGTCCGTTGAGCAGTTGGCCGAATCCAGGGAATGCAATCGACCACAGTAATCTTTCGAAGGAATCGACCTTCATACACCTATCCCCTTACCCCTGAGGTTGACATCTGTTTTTCTCTTACTGTTCCCTATCACACGAAAAAAACAGCCGACCCACACCGGGTCGGCTGTTTTTTTACAACATCTTGTCCAAAAAAGTCTGGGCGCGTTCGCTCTTGGGCTGTGTGAAAAACTCCGCGGGCGGGGCGTCTTCTACGAGCCGACCACCGTCGAGGAACAGGATGCGATCCGCCACTTCCCGGGCGAATCCCATCTCATGCGTGACGATAGCCATCGTGATGCCGGTGTGGGCCAGTGACTTCATGACCTCCAGCACTTCCTTGACCATCTCAGGGTCCAGTGCGGAGGTCGGCTCGTCGAACAGCATGATCTCCGGCTCCATCGCCAACGCCCGGGCAATCGCGACACGCTGTTTCTGCCCGCCAGAGAGCTTCGACGGGTAGACGTCCGCTTTGTCGGCCAGCCCGACGCGGGTCAACAGGTCGAGCGCTTTTTGCCGCGCTTGGTCCTTGGCTACTCTCTTGACGTTGGTTGGAGCATAGGCGACATTCTCCAGCACCGTCATGTTCGGAAACAGGTGGAAATGCTGGAACACCATACCGATCGACTGGCGAATTTTCATCGCATCAGCACGTGGCGCGGTGATCTCCTCCCCCTTGATCACAACGTGACCGCGGGTCGGAACTTCGAGCAGGTTCAAGCAGCGGAGCAACGTGGACTTCCCCGATCCAGACGGGCCGATGATCGCGACGACTTCCCCCTTGCCAATCTCGACGGAGATGTCGTGCAGGACGGCAAGTTTGCCAAACGATTTGGAAAGCGATTCTACCTTAATCACTGCGACGCAATCTCCTTTCGAGCACGCGGGCTCCGAATGTGAGGATCATGACCATTCCATAGTAGATCGCCGCGACGAACAACAGCGGTTCGAAGTAGATGTACTTCTCCGCCGCCACGAGGTTGCCACGACGCAGGAGGTCGAGCGCACCGATCGTGGAGATCAACGCGGTATCTTTGAGCAGCGCGATGCTCTCGTTGACCATCGCGGGGAGGATGTTTTTGACCGCTTGCGGGAGGATGATGTCCCACATCATTTTTTTGTACGGAATACCTAAGGCAAGCGCTGCTTCGCGCTGGCCTTTGTCAACCGAGATGATCCCGCCACGAATCGTCTCCGAGATGTAGGCGGCGGAGTTCAAGGCAAACGTGATCACGCCCGATTGCAACGGTTGTATGCTGTAGCCGGTCAGTTGCGGAACGGCGTAGTGAATCAACGCCAGCATCACGATCAGCGGTGTTCCTCGAAAAATCGAGGTGTAGACCACGGCAAATCCATTCAAGTACTTGTTGTTGGAAATTTTGAACAGCGCCAGCACGACGCCCCACAGCAAGCCAAGCACGGCGGAGAGCAGCATGTATTCCAACGTGACCCCGATCCCACTCAGGATAAAAGGGATCGAGGGCACAATTTTGCTAAAGTCCAAATTCATGCCCCAGAGTCACCTCGTTTCTAGTTGGTGGTTTCGAACCACTTTTTGATCAGGCTGTCGAGTTCGCCACTGTCTTTGAGCTTTTGGAGTTCCTTGTTGAAATCGCCGACGAGGGTGGAGCCTTTCGGGAAGGCAATCGCGGAACCTGCCGATTCGGTTTGCGGGATCGTGTTGAATTCGAGGTCTTTGTTCGACGCGATGTACCCCTTCGCGACGGTGTCCTCGATGATCGCTGCGTCGAGGCGACCTGCCTTGATCTCTTGGATCAGGTCGCCAATTTTGTTCAGGGAGGTGATGTTGACACCTTCCATTTTCTTTGCGGCCCCTTCTTGGATCGAACCGAGCTGGACACCTACTTTTTTGGCTTTGATGTCCGCTTCGGTTTTCAGGTTGGCGCCTTTTTTCGCGATGATCGTATTTTTCGCTTCATAATACATATCGGAGAAGTCGGCGTTTTGCAAGCGCTCCGGCTTCGGGGTCATGCCTGCCATCACGAAGTCAGATTGCTTCGCTTGCAGAGCCGGGAGCAGACCGTTGAAATCGACGTCCTTGATCTGGAGTTCGTAGCCGAGGTTTTTGGAGATCGCCTTGGCGATGTCTACGTCAAATCCGACGATCTGGTCGGAGCCACCATCCGTTTTGTGCGACTCGTAGGGCGGGTAGTCGGCCGAAGTCATCATGACGAGTTTTTTCGCGGACGCGTTGCTGCTCGACGCGGTGGCATCGGATGAGGTGGAGCCACAGCCCACTGTCATCGCCAATGCGGCGGTCATGGAGATCAAGGTCAGCGTTTTCAGGTGTTTGTTGTTCATCGTGTAGTTCCCCCTATGTGTGTGTATCTATGGAAGACTCTGTTGGTCTCGATTCATAAACCGTTGAATGGATATGGATATTTATACGACACCTCGCATAATGAGCGCAATTTGCTGAAGTTCCTTATCGTTCGGTTTAATCGTCTCAATCTCGATTATCCGCTTAATTTCTTGGTTTTTCGGGGAGCTGTGCCTGCTGTTGCACACAGAAATTTCAGTCAATTCGTGCATAGCCTTGACCTGTCTGGAGAAACTTGGCATAGTGTGGGGAAAAGGGGGCTTGCAAGTGGTGATGAACTGGACGACGTATTTCCAAGAACGCTTGGATGACGTGTTGGAAGAACTGAAAACCTATGTGGAATTGGAATCACCGACGCATGACAAAGCGGCGGTCGATTCCCTCGGGGCCTTGATCCAAGAGCGTTTCACAGCATTGGGTTGTACGCTGACGGTGCATGAGCAACAGACGATGGGCAACCAATTGCGCTTGGAGGTTGGCGAGGGCGAGGAGCAGATTCTCGTGCTCGGGCACTTCGATACGGTGAAAAACGTCGGCACCCTCGCCACCGAACCGTGGCGTATCGCGGACGGTCGAGCGTATGGACCCGGCACGTATGACATGAAGGCTGGGATTGTGTTCTCCTACTTCGCGTTGCAGGCCATTCTGGAGAACCACTTGCCGTTGAACAAAAAGCTGGTGTTTTTCTGGAACACAGATGAGGAGATCGGTTCCGTTTCCTCCAGAGAACTCATTCAAGCCGAAGCGCGAAAAAGCGCTTTGGCGCTCGTCATCGAACCGTCATTTGGCGAGGGGTTGTTGAAGACCTCGCGCAAGGGCGGTGGCGAATTCACGCTCCGCGCCTATGGCCAGGCCGCACACGCCGGCAATGACCACCAAAAGGGTGTCAACGCGATTGCCGAGCTCGCACATCACATCCTCGAAATCCAATCTTGGACGAACTATGCGCTCGGCACCACGCTGTCGGTCGGGACGATCCGCGGCGGCACCACCTCGAACGTCGTGCCGGAGTATGCAGAAGTCCACATCGATGTCCGCGTGCAGATCGCGTCAGAGGCGGATGTGATCACGTCAAAAATGCACGCGTTGCAGCCGGTGTTGGAGGGGGCTCGCCTCGTGGTAGAGGGGGGCATCGACAAGCATCCGATGGAGCGCACGGCGGGCACAGAACGCCTCTTCCGCGTGGCACAGGAGCAGGCGGAATTGGAAGGCTTCACGCTCGGTGAGATCGGCGTGGGCGGCACGTCTGACGGCAACATCGCGGCCTCGGCCGGCTGTGTCGTACTCGACGGGCTGGGTCCGATGGGCGATGGTGCCCATGCCTCGCACGAGCATGTGGTGATCGATGCGATCCCGCGCAACATCGCGTTGTTGGTGCGCTTGTTCACAGCCCTGTAAGTGAAAAAAAGCCTTTGCCCACGTGGGCAAAGGCTTTTTTCTGCGCATCAGACGCTCTGGTTGAGGAGTTGGCGCTCGGCTTTCGACTTCGACGTCCCGAGCAGGATCGCCACGAAGACGGTCGAGAATCCGAAGATGTGAATCCACGTGATCGATTCGCCGAGCAAGAGCACGGAGAAGATCAGACTGAGCATCGGCATGCCGTTGATGTACATCGCCGTGCGCCCAGCCCCGATGATGCGGATGCCAGAGTTCCACCACACGGAGCCATATCCGGTCGCGAAAAACGCCGAGAACAGCAACACGCCCCAGACGAACCAGTCGGAGGACAGCGTAAACGGGGCGTCAGACACCAGTTGTTGCCCAGTGGCTGCGATGACCAAGAGGAGCGTCGCGATGATGTGGCTGTACGCGGTGACGACCATGACCGGCACAGTCTGGGTCGCTTTTTTTATGAACATGCCGCTGATCACATACGTCAGCATCGCCACGACGATCAACCACTCCCCCACTCCGAAGTGCAAGCCTGCCGACTGCTCCCACGAGTTCCCGAACACGACGAGGAACACGCCGCAGAACCCGAGCAAGACACCACCGACCTTGCGCACCGTCAAGGGCTCGCGAAACAGGAAGTACGCCAAAACCATCGTCACCAGCGGATTCAGACCGAGGATCAGCGATGCGGTCGACGCCTCTGTGGTCTTGACCCCTGCCGACAGCGTGATCTGATGCAGGAAGATCCCCGACACGGCGATGCCCGTGATCGTGCCCCACTCGCGCCAGGAGATTTTTACGAAGCCGTACTGTTTCCAGACCAGAGCGGTCAGCAAGACTGCCGCCGCGCCGATCCGCCACGCGCCGAGCATCGTCGGGTTGAAATACGCCGACAGGTACTTGACCATCACCACGTTCAAACCCCAGAGAATTACGACAAACAGCAGCAACAGCCTGGCTTTTCTCTCTTCGTTCATCTCCACACTCCTAATTTTCGAAAATCGAAATAAGTGCCTATCAACCTGATTATACACCGTTGACAATCACACAGAACAGCAGGAAAAAAAAGCCCCTGTCGCGTGGACAGGGGCTTTTGGGGCGGAATTACTTTGGCTGATGTGGGCCGACGGTGACACGGGTCATCAACTTGTCGTCGAACACTTCATTGACGAGTTGCAACGCCTGCTCGACCGTGACCGCTTCCAGATCGTTGATGTCCTTCTCATACGGACGATACTCGCCCCAGAGCACTTCATCGTCGATCAACTTCTGGACTTTGGTGCCCAGTTGGTCGCTGCTCATCAGGAGCGAGGAGCGCAACATCGCCTTCGAGCGCACCAGTTCGTCTGGGGAGATCTCCCGCTTGAACTTGTCGATCTCATTGACGATCTCCGCCAGCACGCGGTCGGTCTCTGCCGGTTGACACCCCGCATAGATCATGTACGAGCCGACATGCGGCCAGCCCGAGTAGCCGCCATCCACGCTGTAGACGAGGCCGAGTTCATTGCGCAAGCGCTGGAACAGTCGCGACCACGAGTCGCCGCCGAAAATCGTCATCGCTGTATCGAACGCGGGGATGTCCGGGCGCAGGATCGCCGGGGCCCGGAAGCCGACAAAGACTTGCTCCTGCTCCGAATCCTCCTCCTCATGCCGCACCTTGACTTGAGACAGCGGTGGCAATCGCAATTCGGCACACGTGCGCGGGTTGTCGCCAAAATGCTTGGCGAGCACTTCCACAACCGCTTCGTGCTCCACGTTGCCAACCAGCCCGACGATCAAGTTGTCTGGCGTGTAGTGCGCTTGTGAAAATTCCAACACTTGACGACGCGTCAGACTGGCAATCGACTCTGGCGACCCGATGGTCGGATGTGCAAAGTTGCCGAGCAACGAGTGAAAGGCGAGGTCTTCGCCCCACGCGGACGGGTCATCGCGGTACATCTTCCACTCTTCTTGGATCACGTCTTTCTCCTTGTCAAACTCTTCGGCGGGCACATGGAAATTGGCGAGCAACTCGGTGAACACATCCAGCCCTTGCAGAATCGTCTCCGCTGGACCGTCGATCTCAAACGTCGTCGACTCAAAACCTGTCGAGGCGTTGGTCGAGCAGCCCAGCCGCGCAATCTCGTTGCCGAACTCCACTTGGTCCATCTGCGGCGTGCCTTTGAACACCATGTGTTCCAACACGTGCGCCACACCCCACAGTCGGAATGGCTCATGCCCTGAGCCGATGCCGAAGCGCAAGTGCGCAACCGCCCCACGCAGGTAGGGCGTTTTTTCCGTTACAATCGTTAACCCGTTAGGCAATACCGTTTTTCGAATCATCCTCTGCACACACGCTCCTACCCGAGAACCTTCTGGAACTCGTCTTCCTTGAAACCAACCGTCGCCTTGTCACCGCGCACGAGGATCGGGCGTTTGATCAACATGCCGTCTGTGGCGAGCAAATCCAATTGCTCCTCGACGCTCATGTCTTTCAACTTGTCCTTGAGCCCGAGTTCCTTGTATGTATTGCCGCTGGTGTTGAAGAACTTTTTGATTTCAAGTCCGCTCTTGGCCAGATAGTCTCGCAATTGTTCCTTCGTCGGGGGGTTCTCGACGATCTGAATATCGGTGTATTGCACATCGTTCGCCTCTAGATATTTCTTGGCATTGCGGCAGGTGCCGCACTTCGGATACTGGTAAAAAAGAATCTCAGACATCTCGTGCTATCCTCCTCATGTATATGAACTTAGGTTGGGTTCAATGTACCATGTTTGTCCATCTCTTGCCAATTCACTTGCGCGGGAGTTTCTCCTGTTGATTTGTAGCATAGCCGACAGATTGTTCCCGGCAATCTAGGGTATGCTGGTAAAAAAACAGAGCAGGAGATGTTCGCCATGTACACAGCACCAAGCAACGAGCAAGTCAAGCAATGGTTGCAAGAAACCAAGACGATCGCAGTCGTCGGTCTGTCTGACAAACCAGACCGCACCTCCTACCAGATCGCGGAAACGATGCAACAGCGCGGCTTCCGCATCATCCCGGTCAATCCGATGCTCAAGGGCGAAGTGCTGGGTGAAAAAGCGTATGCTACGCTCGAAGAGATCCCGGAACCCGTCGATCTTGTCAACGTGTTTCGCCGTTCTGAGGAATTGTATAGCGTTGTCGAATCAACGATCAAGTCGGGCGCGAAACGCGTCTGGGCCCAACAAGGCGTCGAAGATGAAAAAGCCGCACAACTGGCGCAGGAAAACGGCGTGGAGATCGTCATGGACCTCTGCATCGCCGTTGCCCACAGCGTGCTGCTGGCAGGAGGTAAGCATTGATGAGCAAACTTCATTTCCATTTTGATTACGCGTGCCCGTGGTGCTACGTGGGTGCGCATACCGTGCGTGAACTGGCCAAGGAAGGCGTGGAGATTCTCTACCACGTCTGGAAGATGCCGCCAGGTGCAAACCCACCGGCAAAACCGGAAGGCTACCGCGAAGCAGCAGGCATTCGCCTCAAGCAACTCCGCGAGGAGCAAGGCATCCGTGTCTCCTCCCCGGTCCAAGGCGAGACCGTCCCGGCGTTGGTGGCAACCAAAGTTGCCGAACAGTTCGGTCGTGCAGCCGACTATGTCGAAATTGTGTACCGTGCCCATTGGGCGGAGAAACAGGACATTGCCGATCGTGACGTCCTCGTCGCACTCGCAGAATCAATCGGTCTGAACGGAGCTGAGTTCCGTCAGGCGTTGGAGAGCGATGCCGGTCGCGCCGCCTATGAGCGTGATCTGCAACAAGCGATCGACGAAAACCTCGACACGATCCCCGACTACATCAACGGCGCAGACCCATCGAAACGCCTCCTGATCCATCATTTCGATGACATGCCGACGCTCGAACAACTGCGCGAATTGGCGCGATAAAACAAGGCAGCCGCTAGGCTGTCCTTTTTTTGAGTCGGCTTGACAATGGTGACACCGACTGTTAACTTAAATGGATAGATAGTCTGTTTTCGCTATTACATAATTTGTCATTCAAAAGGAGTCACGCCTCTCTATGGATACGACATTGCGCTATGTTCAACAGTTTGGTCGGTCGAAGAAAGATAATTTGAAACCTAGTCTGACGAATAAATATCATGTCGGACAATCTATTGAAGTATTCCCGTTTCGGATGATGGATTTTGGATGTTTCGCATCCACGGCAGACGGCTTGAGCGGTTTGTTGCACAACAGTGAGATGGCGATCAATCTACAAGGCAAATTGCCTGAGCTGATCGATCGCGAAGCTTCGATTCAAGTACGGATTACCAAGTACGACCGTCGTAGCGGCGAAGTCGCCTTTACGATGGAAGGCAAGGAGAAGGACCGTGAGAAAGACAAGGAAGCAGCCTCTCCGACCCCAACCGTAGCAGATGCCATCGCGCTTCCGGAACTGATCGCTCCGACGCCTGCAACCGCTAACACACCGGCGACGGTCAGCACGCCAGTTCCGACTTTTGCCCAGACCGGAGCGTCTGTTCAACCTGCCGTTCCTGTACAGGCCAGCCCGTCTGGACAGACCGTTTCCCCGGCCCCTGTCGTTTCGACATCTGCTCCCGCTACCTCTGTTGCTTCGGTTTCCTCCGCCAACACAACGTCCGATCTTGCCCCGCACCAATTTACGACTTCCCAACCGGTGCCGACAGAGCCAACTCGCGATTCTTTGTCTGTACGCCTCGACCAAGAACTGGCCGACATTCAGAAGTTCCTAGAAGGTGTCACCCAGAAACAGATGTCGGAGAAAGCACAGCGACTGCTGCGTGATCTGCTCGAACAGAACAGCACGTTCCGCCTCACCTATGCGATGCAAACCGTTGTTGACGACTTTGACCCAGATCTGAACTTCCTGCTCATCTCCTTAATCGAAAAAGCAATGAAAAACCCGACTCCTTAGGAGACGGGTTTTTTTAACAACCGCGAATTCAACATCTCGTCGATCATCTGCAACTTCGGATTGTACGCAAAGTCGTGGTCGCGGCCAAAGTAGGTCTGGTAGAGTTCAGCCGCACGGTTGAAGTCTTTTTTGACATACAGGGAGAAGATCTCCTCCAGTTTGTCCTCGTTGGCGACGGTGTCCTCCAAGCGCATCTCCTGCGACGTGCGGATTTCCCGGCGGAACTGCGCCATCTGCAAATCCAACTCGTAGGCCGTATCCGCCGCCCGGCGCAACTGTTCCTTCATCTCGACCGGCAGTTTCTCGTCATACTTGTAGCGCAACTCATGCTCGTTGGTCGCCCAGAAGTTCATCGACATCGTGCGCAATTGGATCTCGCACAGCACTTCTTTTTTCTGAGAGCCGTGATAGGTGGGGTAGCGCACGACGAGGTGTACGCTGCGATAACCCGATTCCTTGGGGGTTTCAATGTAGTCGGTGATCTCTACGACTTGAAAATCCTCACGTTCACAGAGAATCTGCTGCACCTCGCGGATGTCCTCCAAGTAGCGGGTGACAACGCGCAATCCTGCGATGTCGTACACGTGCTGCTCGATGTCCTCGATCCAGTTGCCATTGCCGACTTGTACGCCCTTTTTCTCCGCTTTTTTCAACAGCGACTCGACCGTTTTGACCCGACCCACCACAAATTCGATCGGTGAGTAGCAGTCCTGTTCGAGGCAGCCGTATTTGATACCCTTTAATTTGACCTTCAGTTCATCGATCGTCTGCTGATACGGCGCACGAAACTTCGATAACCGTTCCAAATCGCCTCTGCTGGGTTTGTAGGTGGTGATGCTCATTTCTCCTTCTCCTTACCTATGCCGTGCAAGTAGATGCCACCTATACAATACCATTTTCACCCGCCAATTTCCTCCTTCGATCCCTGCTAAAAAAACGAGGTAGCCGTTGTTACTCTGGGATTAAATTACAACAAAACCTCAACAAATAATTGATGAAATCTTTCAAGTTATCACTTATAATGTAGGTGAAGAGACTTGGACAATCATATAGGGGGAACTCCTAAACATGAAAAAACACACGGTTATCGGATTGACGAGCTTGGCTATGGTCGGCGCACTTGCTGCACCGGCAGTTTTGAATGTGCAACCGGCTTCTGCAGCGATCGCTGCGGGTTCTGTCGTCATCAACGAAATTATGTACAACTACGCTTCGGGTACGACGCAGGAATGGGTAGAACTCTACAACACCACCGGCGCAAGCATCGACCTCTCCGGCTACAAAGTCACCGATAACAATGTAGGAGCCTCTTCGCTGACGGAAGGCGTGTATACGATTCCGGCAGGCACTACGATTCCGGCTGGCGGCTATCTGACCATCGGCAACTCCGTCTCCAGCGCACAATTGAAATGGTCTGCCAACCTCGCGCTGTCCAACTCCGGTGACGGCTTCGCGCTGTTCAGTGATGCCGATGGCAACAACCTCGCATCGTCTGCTGAAGTGATCGACTCCGTCGAGTTCACCTCCGCATGGGGTGGCAACGGCACCGGCCCATCGCTGGAACGCAAAGACCCGGCAGGCACTTCGAGCTCCTCGACGAACTGGGCTTCGTCCACGACGTCTGGCGGTACCCTCGGCGCGAAAAACACCGTGTACATCAACGGTGGCGGCGGTGGTGGTGGCGGTACGGTCACTGGTTCGAAAATTCTCTGGGACCAAGGTCATGGCCAAACGGCTGGCAACGCAGACTGGACGATCGGCGGCGCGAACTCCTCGTTCGCAGACGCGCTGCGTGTGAAGGGCTACACGGTAGCTTCGACCACTTCGGCGATCTCCGCAACCGTGCTCTCCGGCTACAAAGTACTCGTGCTGCCGGAGCCGAACATCAACTACACCGCTACAGAGAAAACCGCCATCAACACCTTCATCCAAAACGGCGGCGGCGTGTACTTCATCGCTGACCACATCGTTTCGGACCGCAACAACGATGGCTGGGACTCCGTGCAAATCTTTGACGGCTCGCAAACGGTTGCCAACCCGACCACCGGCTCTTGGGTCGGCGCAACGTTTGGCTTCTACTTCAACCGCAACAACTTGGTCCAAGAACCGGTCACCGACATCCGCGCCAACTCCGTCACCAGCGGCGTAACTGCGGTCGGCGTGTGGAACGGTTCGACCATCCACGTCACCGGCTCCAACTCGTCGGTCGTCTCTGACATCTTCATCTCGGGTCAAGCAGATCCGTTCCACGTCCACGGTTCCTACGGTTCTGGCCGCTTCGCAGCCCTCGGCGACTCCTCGCTGTACGATGATGGCACCGGCGCAGCTGGCAAGAACCTGTACGATGGCTGGAATGACTACTCCGACAAAGTCCTCGCGGTCAACACGGTTCAATGGCTCGCAGGCACCATCAACTAATCTCGATCTTGGCAGAAAAGAGAACCTGACCGCTTAGCGGCAGGTTCTTTTTTGTTATTTATTTATGATAATGAAACTTTATTCTATACACGAAACCTTTACAAATTTGTCTAGTCATTTGGTGCCGTTTCTATTATAATTTGGAATGGAACTGATAGTTGCTCTTACATACTTGAAACGGTCTAGGAGGTTTTTTGAACATGAACAAAAAATCATTGCTCACCCTCGCTGTCGTCGCTACCCTCGCAGCGCTCGGTCTGGCTACCCCGGATGCTGCATCTGCATCTCCGGTCGGCAAAAAAGTTCTGTTTGACCAAGGTCACGGCGAAACCGCTGGGAACGCGGATTGGACGATCACCGGTGGCTTCTCCAACTTTGCCACCGCGCTCAAAGGCAAAGGCTACACCGTCACCTCCACCACTTCGGTAGTTACTTCCACCGTTCTGTCCGGCGTGTCGGTCTACGTCATCCCGGAGCCCAATATCAACTTCACCGCCAGCGAAAAATCCGCGATCAACACCTTCGTGGCCAATGGCGGCGCGGTGTACTTCATCGCCGACCACATCGTTTCCGACCGCAACAACGACGGTTGGGACTCCGTGCAAATTTTTGACGGATCGCAAACGGTTGCCAACCCGAGCACGGGCTCCTGGGTAGGTGCTACCTACGGCTTCTACTTCAACCGCAACAACGTATCGCAAGAGCCGATCACCGATGTTCGCGCGAACACGCTGACCAGCGGCGTTACCTCCGTCGGCGCATGGAACGGTTCGACGATCCACAAAACCGGCTCCAACACCTCGATCGTTTCCGATATCTTCCTGACCAGTCAAGCAGATCCGTTCCACATCCACGGCAACTACGGCTCCGGCCGTTTCGCGGCCCTTGGCGATTCCTCGCTGTACGATGATGGCACGGGTGCAGCTGGTGACAGCCTGTACGACGGTTGGTCTGACTACAGCGACGCAGCGCTTGCAGTCAACACCGTGCTGTGGCTGTCGGGCGACCGCTAAGCAATGGCTTATTGAAAGGAAAAGAACTTGCCCCACTGCGGGCAAGTTCTTTTTTATCGAGCATCGAGCTAAGCCCCGAATCTGGGGCATTTGAGGAATTTTGTTGTTACTCAACACCAAGGATCTGCAGTTCCTTCGGATACTTGGTCAGCACTTCGACACCCGTCTCGGTGACCAACACATCGTCCTCGATGCGGACGCCGCCGAGACCGGACACGTACACGCCCGGCTCGATGGTGAAGACCATCCCCGGCACGAGTTTTTGTTCGTTGTTGCCGTGCATGGACGGGAATTCGTGTACCTCGATGCCCAGTCCATGACCGACGCGGTGCGTAAAGTACTCCCCATAGCCGAAGCCTTCGATGGTTTGGCGTGCTGCTGCATCGACGACTTTGGCAGGCAGGCCCGGTTTGGTCGCCATGATGCCTGCGAGATTGCCCGCGAGCACCGCTTCGTAGATGATCACTTGTTCATCAGACGGCTCACCGACGACGAATGTCCGCGTGATGTCGGAGCAGTAGCCTTCATAGACAGCCCCCAAGTCGAGCAACACGAAGTCCCCTTCTTGGATCGTGCGATTGCCTGGGACGCCGTGCGGCAGGGCGCTTTTCTCGCCAGCCAGCACGATGGTCGGGAACGATGTGCCCGAAGCGCCCTGCGCTTTCATCGAGGACTCGATCACCGAGACGATCTCCGCTTCGGTTTTGCCCACAGCAATCGCTCGTACGGCCGCTTCCACAGCGCGGTCGGCGATCTCGGCCGCTTTTTTCATGATCGCGACTTCTGCTTCGTCCTTGCGCATCCGCATATCTTGCAGCAATTCCTCTGCCGCCACAGCCGGAGCTGTGCCGAACACGGTTTGCAATTGTTCGAATCGCGCTACCGTCAATTGTTGCTTTTCGATAGCCAAGGCACCAAATGGACCGTTGCCGACGACAGCGCGGACGATGTCCATCGGGTCTTCGGTGTCCGACACGGTGACGATGTGCGGGAAGCCAGCTTTCTGTGCCGCCTCCTGCTCCAAGGACGGCACGAACAAGGTCGCCTCGCCCGTTGCTTGCAAACACAACCCCATGAAACGTTCCATCGGGTGGCAATCAAACCCCGTCAGATACTTCACATTCGGCGGCGACGTGACCAGTACAACTTCCACGTTCCGCTGCTTCATCCAGTCCCGAATTCGGGAGAGACGCACGTCATAGATCGACATCCTCTGTAGGCCTCCAATTTTTCCTGATCTAGATACTGATTTCCATATGCGACGTACATTTCCTGCTCGCGGGGCACACTAGGACGACTCAACCAGACGGAGGAGGAATCGCACGAGATGAACCGATCCATCCAGATCACGTTCGCTGTCGTCGTCGCCCTGCTGCTCTGCTGCGTCTTGACCCCCGCCCAATCCTTCTATGCTTCCCCCAGTCGGGCAGAACGTGTGGAAAAGCCTCTCGCATCGTTTGGAGTGCTCTCCGACGTCCATGTGGTGTCCGATTGGCAACCTGCCCATCTCAACGGCGCGCTGAAATTCGCCAACGCCCTGCGCGATCTCCGCACGTACCATCCCGACTTCATCGTCGTCAACGGAGACCTGACCACCAACGGATCTCCAGAGGACTTGTCACTCGCTCGCGAGATCGCCAACGACCACGCGGGGTGTCCCTTGTACCCGACGATGGGCAACCATGATTATTATCACTCCTGGGACAACCCCTCGTGGAGCGATGCCCGCGCCCAAGCGCAATTCCTGCGTACATTCAGCCTGCCCAATCTCTACTATGACAAGTGGGTGCATGGCGCACACTTGATTTTTCTCTCCTCTGAACAATACTTCCGACAGCAAAAAGAACGCGGCGAAGCAGCGTGGCTATCCAACCAACAGCTCCACTGGTTTGCAAACACGCTGCGCTCTGCACCTGCCGCTCCGACATTTGTGTTTCTCCACCAACCGCTCGACGGCACCGTCGGCAAGTCCGACCCCGATGTGAGCGCCGTGCAGTCGGTGGAGTTGCTGGATCTGGCAAGCCACTACCCGCACATCGTGTGGTTCTCAGGACACTCGCACATCGATGCAGAAGCCCCGAGCGAGGCGGTCGTCAAGCGAGGCGTACACTTCTACGGTCTAGGCTCGGTGTACGAACCGATTGAGTTGACCGCAGACCCCACCCCCGGCTCGGAAAAGCGCGGCGAGGGACTCTATCTGCACCCGCATCCGGAGCGTAGCGAATCGCGCTTCGTCGAGCTCTACCCAGATCGCATCGTGATCAAGACCCGGCTCCATCATCTCGCCACGTGGAGCGATCAGGTGGAGACGATTCCGTTGCGTTAAAAGAGAACCCGACCACAACGGTCGGGTTCTCTTTTCATCAGTTGCGCTCTTGCAACCTTGCAATCCGGTACACCACGAACCAGATCACCGCGAATCCGATGAACTGTCCGAGCGTAAAGCCTTGCTTCAGGAAAATCCAGTTCAGCGTCAACCCGGCCGCTGGGAAGGCCAACTCCGCGAGCGTCGCGTAGGAAGCCGGCGTGGTCGACAAGCCACGGTAGTACAGCAACAGGCTGAGCAAGCCGGGCAGGAGTGCCTGCAGTAGAATCAACAGGAACGGTACGAGCAACACCGATTGGCTCCACATGCTCTCCCCCTGCGGAGTTTGGGTGCCGTTGAGCGCCACCAACACCGCCATGAACGGGAGCGCAAATAGAAAGCGTGCTGCCGTCACCGATTCAAAACTCATCTTGTTCAACACCAAACGACCCATGACGGTCGAGCCGCCCCACAAAACCGCCGCTCCGATCGCAAACAGCGAAGCGAGCATTTCATTCGAACCTTGGTTCCCATACGGCATCGCAAAGCCAAATGTCAGCAGGTACGTTCCCGCCAACGCCACCAACACCCAGCCACCAAATCCGCGCTGCAAGCGCTCGCCGAGCACCAGACGAGCCAGCAGGAAGACAAAGACCGGTTGTAGCTTTTGCAACAACAGGACGACGCTGGCATTGCCCATCCCAAAGGCCGCTGTGAACAACACCGTCGCCAAACCTGAACCGCCCCACGAGATGAACAAGATCGCACCCCACTGCTTGGCGGTGAGTCCGCGCAGTTGCCGACGATTGATCCACATGACGGGAACTGCGTACAACGCCAGCAACAGGTGTTCGAGCAACACGATCTGTGTCGCCGAGAAGGTCGCCAACAGCGGTTGGCGCAGGACGGAGTCCGTCCCCCACAGCGCCGCGCCCAGCGCGATCAACCACACGCCGTTCCAACTCGTCATGATGTTCCACCCGGTGGTGCGGGGCATGCTTACACTTGCCTTACTCAATTCAAAAACCTCCCGATGAGCATTTTCGAATTGTAACAAACCCTTCGTCCAAAAAAGCCCCGTTCGCGCAACAACGCGAACGGGGCTTTCATGGATAGCAAAATAAGCCTCCGAACCGCGCGTTTTTGCGCGCGGCTAGGAGAGACTCGTTTTACCTTCTTCCATCCGGACTGTACCGTCGGCCTTGGAATTTCACCAAATCAGTCCTCGCCTGAACCAAACAAGCGAGGAGTCGCGGGCTCAGACCCACTCGGGGGGTCATCACCGCCGGTCGGGAATTGCACCCTGCCCCGAAGGTATTTATTCAATTCAAAATTCATCGTATCGCGATCGGCTTTCCCTGTCAATAGGATTCAGCTACAGAAAGGCCGACGTACCTGCCCTGCAGTCATCGTGCATCACTTAATGTTGTTGATGTTCGGGTTGTATTTGTAGTCGATGTCGGCCAGTTGACCCGCGAAAGTATCAAGTTGGTTCCAGTCATTTTGAACAAGTGCCAGCTCGGAGATCGCGCCGTTGATGTCCTGCGTTGCCAAGTCTGCCTCCAGAACCTCGATCTCTCTGCGCAATTCCTTCAGGCCGACAGCAAATCCGTTCCAGAGCGAAGTGATGTTGTTGAGCGCTTGTTGTGCCTGCTGATTCGCCGTACACACTTGTTGCAACATCTCCGTGTTGGCGGACAGCGCGATCACATCGCAGGAGATGGTATTCAAATTTGCGGTGTCTTTGCTGATTTGACTCTGATCCGCTTGAATCTGCTGTTTCAAAGCGATGATCGCCCCGATCGAGCCCGTCAGCCCCGTGACGCCCACACCGATAAGCGTCGCGCCTGCACCGGCGGTTTCTACCGTGACGACGATCCCGACTAAACAGATGAAGATCGAAATCCCGGCTCCAACCTCTGAAGCCGTCAACTTGGTGGAGCACGCTTGGATGTCCGCCGTCAGCGTTTCGATCTCGCGTTTCAAGCGGGACATCTCCGCTTCATCGACGTCGATCTGGTGCAGACAAGCATCCAAACCTTGTTTCAGAATTCCATAGTCGTTGCGCGTATTCACGTTGAAGGTCTCAATCGATTGCGTCAGTTGCGTACACAGTGCCGACTCCGATACGATGCGGTCGTGAATATTATCCAATTGATTGAGAATTTCCTGCTTGGCAGCGGTATCTTGCGGGTTCGCCTGCAACTGCTTGAGCAGTTCAGAGATGTGCGTAAGTTTCGACTGGACCAACTTGTTCATGTCACTCACATTCTGTGGAACAACCAGCAATTGCGGCACGATCGAAGAGTTCCATTGCAGAGCGTGCCCTTTTGCAATGCCAAACTTCTGCACGAACGAACTAAACCACACGGGCGGGTCCTGAAGCGCGGTCACAGATGCGTTGGTAAACCCATATACGTAGGCCGAGACGAGCGTACAGGCGTTGATGTAATCGACGAGAACTTGCTGGCTAACCTCCGTAGAGGGTGCCAATTTACGAACTTGATGTGCGATCATGGATGAAGGCTCCTTTGAAGAGAATTCTGCCAGACCTTCCATTCGCGTTGCCTGATTTGGATGAGGTCGGACAGTTCCTTACGCGCCTGGCGGACACTGTCCGCCATGTCGGCAAATTCATTCCACCCGGCCTTCGCACCTTGCTCCATAACACGAGCGTCCTGCTCCAGGTGCGCATGCAAGTCGCACAACGCGTCCAGCAAGGCTTGATGAATCTCAACGAGCGACATGACGAGGGTTTGCATCTGTGCCCGCAGAAGATTCTGTTGTTTGCGAGCCAACTCATCGGTTGGGTATGCCTGCAACCGCGCGGAACACAACTGATCTTCATCGAGAAGTGGCCGCAGGCGCTTCTGCACATCGGCTAGGCAATCTGGCCACATCTCCACTTGCCACACCAACGAATGCCTCCACCGCAGAGCGTGTGCCTTCGCCTGTGCAAACTCCTCCAAGAAGTGCCCGTAACCAGACGGCGAATCGAGCAAAACCGGCACCGATGTTTCGAGCACTTTTTCCGTATAGGCAAACAGTTTGGATGCCATGGCCCTGATCACGAGTACGAGATTCCTGCTAAATCCCTCGACATACTCAAGAGATTGCCCCACTCCACCTTGGCCATGTTCAACTCGGCCGACGCGAAATTGAAAGCTGTTGGGAGGACCTCGATGGTCACGTTTAGTTGCTCTTGCAAGTTCCCCAACAGATCCATGAAGTCCCCCCATTGCTGCCTGATGGCACCAAAGTTTGAAACGACCTGCTGATTCTGTAGTTGCATACCCTTGATCGATGCGTTCATCCCCTGCAGGACGATCACATCGCTTTGCAACGAATTCAACAATTGCAGATCAGATTGAATTTTTTCGCGGCATTCCCTAACTTTGGCCCATGCTTCCGGAGTGGGGATATGTGACAGGGCGTCAATCTCTGCCTGGAGATGGCCGATTTCCTCATGCAGGTACTCGATATGCCGGTAATTCTCAACCATCTGGTCGTTCGACAGCTTCACGCCATCGAGCAACACAGGATGATCCACTTGAGCGGTCATCCCGCTGTATTGGTCGAGATCGTTCACCAGAGTCCTACAATCATTCATCAACGTCGTGACCACATTCAAGATCGACCGCAGTTGTGAGATCGCATCGTCGATGGCATCCCGATCGTTCGGATTTCTCGACAAATCCTTACAGTCATCATCCAACGTGTCAAAATGCGACTTCACAAGCGTGCTCGAATTGATCACGTGCTGCGGAACCGAGATGAACTGCGGAACGATCTGATTGGACCACTTGAGCGGATCGGTGGCCACCTTATCGAACACGGCCACATAGGAATCGAACCAAGATGGCTTATCTTGGAAGGCAGGTCGCGCATAGTCGACAACTAGATTTTCATAGACAGCTACGACGTGACAGGCGTTGGCATAGGTGAACAGATCTACACGCTCATGGATCGCCATTCGCTTAACCGAGCTGATGAACGTTCGGATCGAAATTGTAATCGACGTTCACCAATAACGCAGCGAATTTTTCAATATCATTCCAATCCGCTTGCGCTTGTTTGATTTCATCCGTCGCTTGGTTGATGTTGGTGGCGACGTCCGACTCTGCATGGTGGAGGATATCGATCAAATTCTTCGTCCCCTCACACAGGTCTTTCCATACATTGCTGACGATGACGAGCGCTTGGCGTGCATCTTGGTTCGCTTGAACCAGATTCTTCAACGACAGAGTCTCCACATTCAGAACCAAGAGGTCTTTGTTGTAGTCGTTCATTTTCGACGTGTCTTCGCCAATTTTTTTCTGATCTGCATGAATTTGTGCGTTCGCCAAGACGATCCCCGCAATCGATCCGCCAATTCCTACCACGCCTGCAGCCGTGAGAATAAATCCTGCTCCCCCCGTTGCCACACCGACCACGATGCCCACAGCCGCAATGAAGATCGATACGCCGAGACCGACTTCCGCAGCGGTCAAGTATTGGTTTAACTTATTGATTTCATCGTTCAGCGCAGAGATTTCATCGGTCAGACGTTTGACTTCAGCTTGGTCCGTTTCGGTTGCGTTGTTCAGTTTGTCAAGGCCATCGCTCAAAATCTTGTAATCCGATTCAAGGGTTGAACTGTAGGAGTCAAAATTTCCAATCAACGACACGGTGCTGTCGTACTCTCCCTGCGCACGGGTGAGGATGCTTTCCAAGTTCGATTTGATGTCCTCGAGGTCATCCTTGTCGTTCGGATGTTTGGCGAGGTCAGCCAGATCGCTCAGGATGTTATTGAACTTCGCCTGCACAATCCGGTTCGAGTCCACGATCGCCTGTGGAATGGCGATCATGTTCGGAATAATCGAATTGCTCCATTCCATCGCATTTCCTTTGGCATGCCCGAACTGCTGCACGAAGTCACTGTACCCAGCGGGAGGAATGCTCAACGGGGAGAGGTTGGACTTCGTAAAGGCGAACGAATACGCAGAGACTTTGTTGCAAGCGTTTACGTAATCGACGAGATTTTCTTTTGCCAAATCTTTATTTTTGGGTGCGAGCTTGGAGAACTGCGTCATGATTGTCATGAAATCAACCCTTTCATTTTCTATGAGTTATTCATTTTACAATGAATTTACTTAGATAGTAACTTTCAATATTGAATAAGTCAATAAAAATGTTTTATGTTTGTTTAGTGAACTCATCGCCATCTTCTAAATCCAATCAAAAATCGGAATCGAGCGACTACTTGGTGGACCGTTTTGGGTCTGTGCCAAACACAAAAAGAGCAACCTTGTCATGGCTGCTCTCCTATTGCTTATCTACTTATCGTCGATCCCATGCGATTCCCCCTCCTTTCTGCTCGCTTCCAATTCCTTAGCACGTTCCCAATCGCCATTTTGGAAGGCAGCCCATGCCCAGATACGGAACAATTCCATTCGGTCTTGATGCGGGGTAGGTAATAACTGATTCGCTTGTTCACAGACCTGTAAGGTCGATTCATATTGGTCCAGTTGCTCGTACAGTTGCGCCAGTCTCAAATAGGCAAACCCGACCTCAGACGGATTCTCCTCTTGCATGACCGGAATAGAACTCCAAACCGCTTCGACTTCCTTTTCCGATGGATTCTCTTGCCATTGAAAAGTGGCGTACTCGGAGCGGACATGCTCCCCAAGAGCCAGTACAACCAAACCCTCACGAATGCCGGTAGCACGTTCCGCATAACTACCCGCCTTCCAATGATCGCCCGTACTCTGATAGGCCTCACTCATATGCATGTACTGATCCGCGATTGAGTTTAGGTCTGTGGTTTTGTCGTTGAGCCTTGCAGCACGTTGGAAGCAGGAAATAGCCTCATCATCTTGGTTCAAGGCTTGATAGCAAATCCCAAGCTTCACCATGAGCGGAATCAGCAACAAACGATTCCTCACATTTGATTTCTCAACCGCATCAACAGCCCGTTTCCAATGGCGGAGGGCAAATGCGTAGCGTTGCAGTTCAAATTCAATTTCTCCGAGAAGTTTGAGAGCACCCGCCAGTTGATACTTGTCCTTCGTCAGTGCCGCCTCTTCCAAGACTTCATGCAAAAGTGAGTAGGCGAGGTCGAATGCCTGCTCATGGAGGTAGCATTCAGCCAAGTCGATTTTGACCTCCGCTGTAGGAGTTCTCGCATCCGGCTCCAACAAAATTTCTTCAAGGACCTCCGCAGCCGTGCGGTAAAGTCGGCTGGCGATAAACCCCCGCGCCATTTTGTACTTGCTGGAGACTTTCATATTGAGATTGGCATCTGCCATCAAAAACTCCAACGAGACGTCAAGCCGATCCGCGATCCCGACCAAGACGTCATGGGACGGACGTGCTCGTCCACTCTCCACCTGACTGATCATGCTAGGTGTACAAATCCCTTCGGAAAGTTCCTGTTGCTTCATTCCTTTTTTCATGCGAAGTTCTTTGATGCGTTGGCCTAAAATGTTTACGTTCAACAGACTCACCTCACATCGTTTTATGAGATGAGTCTATATTTCATCTATCACATGGATCAATTCTTGATACTAAGTCTAGTTACAGATGAAACAATCAAGTTAACCCTATCTGTTGTTAACTTAACACTACTAGTGTATGATATATTCTGACTGTTTTGAAATGAGGTGAGCAAATGAGTACTCCTTTACATAAAAATCAAGAAACCCTTGGAGCGCGAGTCAAGCGGCTTCGAATCGAGCGTGAATTGTCCCAAGAAAAAGTAGCTGATTTCTGTGGAGTAACAAACGGATGGATTAGCAAACTTGAAAAGGACAAATTCTCCCCACGCCCGAACTTATCACGAAACTGGCCGCTTCGTTTAAAATTCCTGTGCATGAGCTTCTTCAAGAAGAGGACAAGCGAATGGAGCTGGTTAGCCGGATCAAGCTCATTGAGGTGCTACTAGAGGTAAATCAGCCGGACGAAGCGGAGATTTTCATCATGGAGTTAGAGACTCATTCTGAACTCACCGGAAAGGATACTATGACACTTTGTGTGCATCTTGCCGAGTGCCGGTATCAGCAAAGAAGATATAACGAATCACTTGAACTGTTACAGCCATTAATCGATAAGCTAGAAACTGACAACTACCACGATGCTGAACTTCTCGCGAAAATTCGAAATATTATCGGAAAAGTCTACCATCAGACACAAGACTACAACAATGCTTATTACAACTATCGAAAGGCGTTCGACTACACGTTGCGATTTACTACCCAAAACATGCTGACCGCCCATATTTCGTTTAATGTTGCCACCACATTATTACGTAGAGGAAATCCTGAGGATGCGCGCAGCTATCTTCAATTCGCCCACGATTACTATAAAGATAGTAACCGTCTAGTTGATCTAGCCCACACGATTTACCATCAAGGAATTTCCTATAAGAATTCACAGGAGTTTCACAAAGCAGCAGAATGTTTCGAAAAGGCGAAAAATATCTTAGAGGCACAAAATGAACTAAAACAGGCCATCATCGTGTCACAAGCAAATGCCTCTGAGGTCATTACTTACGAAAATCCCGAACTTGCAATAAAACAGCTCAAAAATTGTTTGGATGCGTATCGTTCACTTCACGATATTCCCCGACTTGTTCATACTCACTCCAAAATTGCAAAAATCTATTTGAATCAAATGCAAATTGAGCAGGCGTATCATGACCTCATGGAAGCCGAACAAATTATCCAGAGCCATTCTCTAATCGAAAGTGGTGAGGTGGCAGAATACTACAAAATTCGTTCATCATTCGAATACCGTGGCAAAAACCACAATGAAGCAATACATTTCGCAAACATGTCTTACGAATTTTTTGGTAAAATAGGGGCGTTAAAAGATCAAATCGAAGTCATTGAGATTCTTGTTGATGTGTATGAACACCAAGGAGACTTCCAAAGTGCTTTATCTTGGGAGAAAAAGCGTAGTGAGCTTTATTCGATCCTCTTTGAAGGGAAAGGGATACTATGAGAAAAGTCTTATTCGCGGTTGTAACTTTAGGGATTATTGCTTTATGGTGTGTATACGAAACTCCAACAAAATCTATTGCATATGATGATCTAATTGGCCCCAAAGGAATAACTGTACTAAAATAGCTAGCTTCTCTTGCACCCTTGGTGGGGGAATTAGCCCTTGATCCAAACA
This sequence comes from Tumebacillus permanentifrigoris, assembly GCF_003148565.1. Taxonomy (GTDB): domain Bacteria; phylum Bacillota; class Bacilli; order Tumebacillales; family Tumebacillaceae; genus Tumebacillus; species Tumebacillus permanentifrigoris. The sequence goes on along the minus strand of NZ_QGGL01000011.1, from coordinate 53,076 downwards.
CAAAAAGAACCAACGCTCATTGTCATGATCGCAGTTGGTTCTTTTTGTTGTGTTGTTCGTTTCTCCGAACTTGTCTGTCTGTATGCACAGTGTCGCGGGTCGAGCTTACTCCTCGACCGCGAAGTATCGCCACAGCCCGTTGTCATCCTCGACGCGCAACTTGCCCTCTGCAACCAGCCAGTCCAGATGGCCGACCGTCTCCGAGATGATCAGCGTGAGTTGTTCCAAGTGGCGCGGGAACATCGCCAGCGTGATCTCAACGCCGGTCGTCTTGCCCGAGCGCACCGTCTCCAGCACATTGGCTTGGCGACGCTCCATGTCGGCCAGACGCTTGGTGATCAAGTCCCGATGCCCCGTGATCTCCTCGCCATGTCCGGCATATCCGATCTCCCAGTCCAGCGTCTGCACTTTACGCAACGCCTCGCGATAGATCATCAGCATCCGTGGACGCTCGTCCCCTGCACGATGCGGCGGTTCGATAAAGGCGTTGGAGGAGATTTTTTTGATCACATGATCCCCGAGCAACATCCGCTTGCCAACTGCGTCGTACAGCGACAGGTGATCCAGCGCATGTCCGGGCGTATAGACCACCTGCCACTCCTCGTGCCCAGGCAAGCGGTCGCCCTCTCTCAACGCAACATCGACATGCGCCACCCCGACGTATTCTAAGTAGTCATAGATCTGCCCGATCGCTTGTTGCTTCTGCGCTTCCGTCAAACCCAGCCCTCGATACAGCCCTTGATAAAACTCACTGCGTGCCGCTTCAAACGCCGGTTCCCGCGCAATCAACGGTTCCGTAAACGGATGCGCGTAGACTTTCGCCCCGCTCTGCTCGACCAAGTTTTCCAACAGTCCGACATGGTCGCAATGGTAGTGCGTCAACAGAATTTGATCCAAGTCCTCCACCCGCACGCCGACCGCTCGCAGGCCGGCTTCCAACGCCTCCTGCGCCTCGACGGTCTTGGGCCCCGTATCCACCAACGTCAGACAGTCCTTGCCTTTCAGCAGATACACATTGACCGGGCCGACGGGAAACGGTGTGGGGATCGAAATCTTGTGCAACATCGCGCTCACACTCCTCTTGCTCACATTTATACCGAACAGTCGGTAGATATTTCGATTATAAAAAAAAGTCCCCCTCATGAAAAGGGGAACTTTTTTCAACAAGCTCTACTTACACAGCTGCACCGCTTTTGTCCTTGCGCGCGAAGCCCATGATCCCAGCGATCAACAGCAGAAGTGCTGGCACCGTGTAGAAGAACGAGATGCAGATGAAACCGACCACAGCGGAGATGATCATGAAGAGACTGCCCAGCCCCGTTTTCTTTCTGACGATCGAGGCTCCCACGATGCCGAGCACCGAGAACAAGATCGCAACCCACGACGCCGCGCTGACCGTACCGCTGCCATCCACTTGCATCGCCTCCGCAACACCGCCCAGCAAGACGCCAGAGAACCCACACAAAATCCCTACGATTCCACCGATAAGTCCGATGACAAACTCTGCCGTTCGCTTCACACCGATCACCCCTTCATCAGTATCCAAGGCCATCCTATGTGTGAGAAAACGCTGTCATGCTACTCGAGTGGCTATCGCGAACCGGGGCTGGTGTTGTCCGAGATGTCTCGGAGCTGGAACGCGCCAAAGATCGAACGCATGATGCCCTTGTTAAATCCGATCCCAAACAAAATCATCAAAAACACGGTGATCACTATGTAAATGAAAAATCCGTTGCGCATCTACAAACACCTCCGTACCCCGTAGCTTCCCCTGACGCACGAACTGGCATTCCTGCGATTGCCCTGTCAAAAATCGGGGCACAGTAAGGCTCGAGCACCGCGTGAGGAGAGCTTGACTGTTTCGGGAGGTGGCTGTCGTTGACCCAAGAAGGCCTGAACACCCTCGGCATCAAGGAAATTCAAGCGCTGGCCAAACAACTGCAAATTCACCCTTCCTACAAAGTAGGCGGCTTGCGCGTCCGCAAGAATAAAGCAGAACTCCTGCTGGACATTCGCAAGCACTACACCGGGGATTCCGGGTGAAAAAAGACGGCTCGCCCACAGCGGCGAGCCGTCTTTTTTGTCGTGTGCGGCTCGATTCAAAAGGGGCGCTCACTCACAGATTGACGCTGTAGACGCCCATTTCGCCCGTCTCCAACAAGCGCTTGGTCTGCACCAGTGCGCGCCGTTGCTCCTCCGCCAGACCTGCATCGATCAGGTCTTGCTCGCTCAGCGTGTTGCCGCTGGATGCTTGCAACCGCACCAACGTGCGCAACACGTGCGGGGTGATGATCTCGATCAATTCCGATCGCGAAAACCGCATGGGTTCTCACTCCTTTCATTTCCATGTTTATCGTAACATAAAAACATTTTTCGACAAATAAAGGAGTTTTCTAATTTTTTGACGAACTGGTCAGTATAAAAACTGCATTTGTCATGTAGACAACCACGCGACACGTACATTAGTCGTACATGTACTTGTTCGCGTTTTATATTCTCTCATCATTGCCAATCAAGAAACTGTCCACAGGAGGTGTCACATGTCGAATTTGCTTTCCCTCATTCACCAAACGGTCGAGCGCTATCCGGACAACGATGCGCTGATGTGGAAACAAGACAATCAATACCTGAAGCTGACCTACCGTGAGTTCTGGAAGCGCTCCGAAGCGTTTGCCTATGCCTTGCAAGACCTCGGGGTACAGTCTGGTAGCAAAGTCGCCATCCTCGCCAATAACTGTCTAGCTTGGACGATCGCCGACTTCGGCATCATGATGTCCGGAGCGGTCACCGTGCCGATTTATGCGACCAGCACCCCGCACCAGATCGAGTTCATCCTGCAAAATGCCGATGTGGAAGCGATCGTCGTCGAGAATGACCAACTGCTGGAACGCGTACTCGCTGTCGCCACCGAAGCCCTGCACTCGGTGCTGATCATTCAACCGACGAAGCCCGTGCAACATCCAGGCGTGATGACGTTTGACTCCGTGATCGAAAAAGGCCAGCACCTCCATGCAGCCAAAGGCACGCTCACCGCTTGGCAAACGATCTCCGACGACCAGTTGGCGACGATCGTCCACACCTCCGGCACGACGGGTAACCCCAAGGGCGTCATGCTGACACATGGCAACCTCTATGCAAATCTGATCGGCGGCCAGGTCTATCTCCCGCTCACCCCGCAGGATCGCAGCTTGTCCTACCTGCCGCTCTCGCATATCTTCGAGCGCACCTGTGGTCAATTTATGATGCTCACCTCTGGCGGTTGCTTCACGTATTGCGAAGGTCTCCCGCAGATTACGGCGAACTTGGCGGAGGTCAAACCGACCGTCATGACTTCGGTGCCGCGCTTGTTTGAGAAAATCTACGACGGTGTCCTCAACAACGTCCGTGCGTCCTCCAAGGCGAAGCAAGCGATCTTCCGCCTCGCGATGAAAGTCGGCAAGCAGCAGATCACCAGCCCAACCTTCACCTCGAAGCTCTTGCATCCACTGCTCGACAAACTGGTGTTCCAGCAAATTCGCGAACGCATGGGGGGCAACCTCCGCCTGCTCGTCTCTGGCGGTGCAGCGCTCTCCCCGACCGTCGGTGAGTTTTTGAAGATTGCCGGCCTGACCGTCTGTGAAGGATACGGCCTGACCGAAACGTCTCCCGTCATCTCCACCCAACCGATCAGCGACCCGCGCATCGGCACCGTCGGACTTCCGCTGAACAACGTGGATGTCAAGATCGCCGCAGACGGCGAAGTGCTCGCCAAGGGCCCGTCGATCATGGTCGGCTACTACAAGAACCCAGAAGCCACGCGAGAAGCCTTCACAGAGGATGGCTACTTCATGACCGGAGACATCGGTGAATTCGTCGACGGCTATCTGCGGATCGTCGAGCGCAAGAAAAACATCCTCGTCCTCGCCACCGGCAAAAACGTCGCCCCGTTCCCGATCGAATCTGCGATGATGTGCAGTCCGTACATCGGGCAAGCGATCTTGATCGGCGACAAGCGCAAGTATGTCTCCGCTCTGATCGTACCGGACTTCGTGAACCTAGAAAAGTTTGCGGCTGAGAAGTCTCTAAACCTACCAACCGTTCAGTTGGTCGAGCACCCAGAAGTGCTGGTCTTGATGGAGCGTGAGATCAAGGAACAGCTCGCCGAGTTCGCGTCCTTTGAACGTCCCAAGAAGTTCAAGATCCTCCCGCAAGAGTTGACACTCGAATCTGGTGAACTCACCCCTTCTCTAAAAGTTCGCCTGCATGTCCTGCAGACGCGCTACCAAGCGGAGATCGAAGCGATGTACCAGGAACAGAGAGAAACGAGTGCCGTGTAAGCGCTCTAGTGTAAAAAGCGTCGGGATGCCCCGGCGCTTTTTTTCTTGCGAAAAGGCTTGCAAATAGCACCCTACAATCGCTAGAATGGACTCATCTGTTTTTTCAAAAAATTAGGAGGAAGACCATGCTCTCGTATCTTCAGTCACTCGTGCGGTTGCCTCGCGCGGTGCATTTTTATCTGTTGTCGGAGATGCTGTTCGGATTGGGGATCGGCATGGCGACGATTTTCAACTTCCATTACTTAGCGTTGGGATTCGATACGCGGGTGATCGGCTATGCGGCCGCCTGCAACTCGATCACCGTCGCGATCTGCTCGTTCCCCGCCGGGATCTTCTCCGACCGCTTTGGGGCGAAAAAGGCGATGGCGCTGGGCTGCGGCATCGCGACACTCGGCTATGTCGCCATCCCGCTCGCCACACAGGCTTGGCACTTGTACCTCGCACAGGTCCTGCTGGCGGTCGGGACAGCGTTCATCATCTCGTGCGAATTTCCGTATATCATGAGCCTCTGTGAGCGCAAGGAGGACGAGACGGTCGCCTTCAACATGCTGATCGCAGCCTTCACGCTGGCACTCTCTGTCGGGAACATCCTTGGCACACATCTGCCCGCGTATCTGCCGGAGGGCAGTACTGTCTACCAGACCACGCTTTTCTTGATCGCCGCTGTGTTCGGCCTGATGTTCTTCATGCGTTTGTTCCTACCCGCCAGTTCGCAACGGGTCGCACGCGAGGAGGAAAAACGCGCCAAAAAAGCAACGTGGCGCGTGATCCCCAGCCGCCAAGTCGTGCTCTATGTCCTCTACGCCACGATGGGCGGATTTATCTTCAATATGATCATTCCGTTTGAGAATGTCATCCTGCGCGAGCGCTTCTCGCTCTCCGATGATACGATCGGATACATCCTCGCGGCAAACTCGTTCCTCTGCTTCCTGACCTCGCTGATTACTCCGTATCTGATGCAGACGGCCAAGCGCAAAGTCTACCTCTATCTGGCTTTTGGTGGCTTCATGCTCGGCATGCTGTTGCTCGGGTTCACCATCCCCGCCCTCGCGTTTGGTAGCATCCTGCTCGGTCGCGGCGTGTCCTCCCTGATGATCAACTCCTTTGTGGACAGCTCGATGATGAAAGCCACGCAAACGGACGAGCGCGGCCTGCACTCGGGGCTGCGCAACCTGACCCGTTCCTTTGCCGGGTCGGCGGCGACGGCCTATGCAGGGTTCGTGCTGGCCGGCGGAGACTATCACACCACCTACTTCATCGCCTTCTTGTTGGTGGTCGTCCAGACGCTGCTGTACGCCTTTGCGGTGCGCCGCCAATTGCAACAAGACTTACAAGAAGAGTTTTAAAGCAAAAAAGCTGATGCCCGCGTGTGCGGACATCAGCTTTTTTCATATCGTGCTCGGGTTTACTTGGAGAAGCGTGCTCTGGCTTGCAGCAGTGCAGCATCTGCAAGCGTCGTCACCACGTTCAGTTTGCTGGTGACGGAGAGGCCTTGTGCGTCTGTGCCGACGAGGACCATGTCAGCCGTCAGGACAGCGTCTGCTGCCGCTACCGTCTGCTGGGTGTTATCGGTGTAGACGGTCACAGTGCCGTTGGCGATGGTCAGGGATGCCAACAGTTCCTGTACCGTCTTGCCGGACAGCACATCGAGTGCATCGACCGCGCTGTATCTCGCGACAGCCTTGCTGGAGAGCGACCAGTTGAGAGGAACGCTATCCGCAGCCTTGACGAGCACTTTGAACGGGTAGTCGTAGTGCTCATAACGGTGCGTGAAGTGCGCCATCAGCGTCACTTGTGTGTCTTGCGCCGGGCGTGTGACATGTCCGTCGTTGGTGATCAGATCGGTGTTGCTGGATGTCCACGTGATGACCGATTGGTTCACCGGACCTTCCAACGGCAGGGTGACATCCTGGGTCACGCTTCCATAGGAATCGCCGGCTCCGAAGCCCAGATCGACAGAAAGGATATCATCTACCATCGCGTACCAGTCATCGAGGATCATGTTGACGATATTGTCAAAGTTGGTTTGAATCGCATCCCGCGACTCGTAGCCGGTGCCTTTGTTGTCGAGGAAGTACTGCCCGACGATGTCGCGTTCGTAGCCTTCCAGACTGGAGTAGTCGGCATTGTCGAGGTGCAACTGCGGGGACGCGAGGGCTCCCAGCATCTCTTCGATCGAAGTCGCATCGTTGACCGCTTGAATGGAGCTTGCTTCATCGCCGCCCAGTTGGATGTCGGTGACTGCTACATCGAGCGCATCCTGAATGCTAGCGCGGTTCGTGTAGCCAGTGCCCTTGCCGTCCAAGACCGCTTGTGCGACTTGGTTGCGTTGCGCACTGGTCAGGTAGCTGTACGGCGTCAGTTGCAGGTTCAACGCGGCTGCTTCCAGAGCTGCGCGTGTGCCAGCCACGTCTGTCGCCGCGTTCACCGCTTGAATCGCACTGACCAAGGCTGGGTCCATCGGGAGTACGGTCAGGTCGACGTTGACCGATGCTGTTGCTGTGCTCAGCGTGAAGGTATGCGTACCCACGCTCAGTTGGTCCAGGTACGACTCGGCAAGCGACACGTCGTTGGACGCCTCATCTACCGTGTAGTCCGAGTCGAGGACGAGCGGCGTATTGCCATTTTTCACGACGAGGGTGGCAAGGTTCGGGTCGGGAACGGGAACATCGTTCACCGTTTCTTCCACGTGGATGATCTTGTCTACACCAGCAGATTTCTCAACCAGCGTGGAGCCGTTGGTCACGACTGCGGTCAGACCGTCTTTGAAGACTTTGACCGTGACGGTGAGGGAACCGTTGTAGTGTTCGTAACGGTTGGTCAGGTGGGCCGTCAAGACAACCTTCGTATCTTGATCGGTCGGGCGAGTCACGTGACCTGTGTTCGAGACGACAGCTGCGTTGCTGGACGTCCATTCGATTTTGGCACCGTGCACGGCACCGACGGTCGGCAGGGTCAAGTCTTGCGTGACGCTCAATTTGGAATCCCCAACTGCGTAGCCAATTTTCAGCGCGCCCACATCATCCACGATGTCATACCAATCGTCGATGATCATGTTGATGATCTTATCGAATTCAGTTTGGATCGCATCGCGGTCTGCATAGCCCGCGCCTTTGTTGTCGAGGAAGTACTGGGCAACGATGTCGCGCTCGTAACCTTCCAGACTGGAGTAGTCGGCGTTGTCGAGGTGCAAATGCGGAGACGCGAGCGCACCCAGCATTTCCTCTACCGTGGTGGCCGCATTGATAGCTGCGATCGCGCTTGCTTCGTCGCCGCCGAGCTGAATGTCGGCAACTTTCATGTCCACGCGGTCTTGGATCGCGGTGCGGCTCGTGTAGCCCGTCCCTTTGCCATCCAGAACGGCTTGTGCCACGAGGTCGCGCTGCGCGCCGGTCAGGTAGCTGTACGGCGTCAGTTGCAGACGCAACCCTTCCGCTTCAAGTGCAGTACGGGTAGTCGCAACATCGGTCGCGTTGTTCACCGCGAGAATGGCAGCGACGAGCGCTGTGTCAACACCCAGTACGTCGAGTTCAGCTTGTACCGTCAGATCGCCAGCTGTGAAGGTGACGGTCTGCGCACCTTGTCCCAACGTATTCAGGAAGGACGGGTCTAACGTGATGTCGTCCGCCTCTTCATCGACGAAGTAATCGGTGTTCTGTACCAGTGTCGTGGTGCCCTTGGTAACCACGAGGTTGGACAGATCCAGCACATCGCTCAACTGACCTTCTTCATCCGTTTTCGCGAGATGAACCACGGCTTCTACTTCTGCGCCGTTCTGGTGGAATTGACCTCCGTAGAGCACGCTTGCATGCAATTGCGCATCCTGTGTGATGATGTTCACCGGGATGTTCACTTCGATTTCCCGCTGGCCGTCGGTCACCCGAACTTTTACCACGCCATGTCCGAGCGCTTTCGGCGTGACGACCAAACGCTCGTCCTGCAGAGATGCTTCCACAACCCCGTTGCCGCTGACCGCGACGGAACCTTGGACGAACTTCACTGCATCACCGTCCACATCGGTCGCCAAGTCAGCAGCAACATAGCTCACACCCGTGGTTTGGGTGATTTTCACTTTGCGATCTTGCAGGGACTTTGCCTCTGGCTTGTGGTTGACCGGTCCTACACCACCGCCGCCACCGTTCGATGGAGTCGGAGTGTTGATCGGCTTGCCGTTTACGTTGGTGATCTGAATTTTGGCAGCGTCAAAGTTGGTGACGACATCCCCAACCTGCTTGCCGTCGGGCAACACCAAGTCCTTGATGCTCGCGCCCGAGTTGACGGTGAGTTTGGAGTCTTTGTTGGTCACTTCGACTTTGCCGATCTCCCCGGTCGTGCCCAGCGTAACGTCCCCGCCACCTGTCAGCGTGACGTTCGCGATGGTTGCCTTCCCAGAGATCGAAGCACCGTGTTTGCCTGCCAGTTCCAGCGTGGTTACGCCTGCGTTGAGTTCCACTTGTTGCGCGCTATCCCCGAGGGTGACTTTCGGAAGCGTCACGCCCGCATCGGCCGTGATCGTCGCGTTGCTGTTGACCAGCACATCGCCGACGGTCGTCTTGCCCTTCGGCTCGACGCGAACGTTTGGCTTGTTGATCTCGACAGCGCCAAGCGCCGAGTTTTCATAGACGACCGTGTTGGTGTCACCACCGTTGATGATCGTCTTGCCCACTACTTTCAGGTTGTTGGCGTAGAAGTCGTTTTGCAATTCCTTGCCAATTTCCAGGTTGCCAGCCACCGTCAGGTTTTTCAGCGAGATGTAGTCACCGCTGATCTTCAGATCGCCGAATACTTGCGCGTTGCCAGCGTCGAGCACGAGGTCGCCGCTGAACTCCGGCTTGCCAGCCTCTGCCGGCTTGCCGCTGTTGGTGATCTCGAGGTAGGTGACTTTGGTCAGTTGCTTGTCGTTGGCCGCGAACTGAATGCTCGCACCCTTGAGCGCATCGCTGTTCGCCGCGCTGAACAGGCCCTTGAGCGAGTCTGCCACGGTATACGAGACACCGTTCAGGACGACTGCTGCATCAGATACGCTGTCTACCGAGGTCTTGGTTCCCTTGAACAACGGCAGTGCGTTGTTCAGGATCACGGCGATCTCTTGACGTTCTGCGGTGCGTTGCGGGGCGAAGTTGACGCCGTCGCCTTTGACAACCCCATTTTGGTACATAAATGCAACTGCATCTTGTGCCCACTCGCTGATCTGTGCCTTGTCAGCAAACGTGAGGCTCGCCCCGAGTCCGGTCGTATCCACATTCAGCGAACGCACGAGAATGGTAGCGACTTCCTCACGAGAGATCGGGTCTTGCGGACGGAAGGTTCCGCCGCCATCCCCTTTCATGTACCCCAGTTGGTAGGCGGTTTCGATCGCACCGTGTGCCCAACTGTGGACTTGCACATCGTGGAAGGACGTCGAGTCTGTATCGACGAGGTTGAGATGCAGCGCTTTCACCAGCAACGAGGCAAACTCTTCGCGGGTCAGGTGGTCAAGCGGGCGGAAGTTGCCGTCTGGATCGCCTTGCATGATGCCTTGTTGCTTCACAGCAAGGATCGCAGGTTGTGCCCAAACTGCCGCCAAGTTGTTGTCTGCGATCGATTCTGCTGCTTGCGCTTTGGAAACAAACAGCTTGGATGTGCTGAAGGTCGATGCCACAGGGCTAACCGCTGTGGTTAGAACGATGGCAACTGCCAGAATTTTATTCCATTTTTTCAATGCGTTCCCCTCCTAGTTCACCTCGACAGCAGTCCATGCCGCTTGCAATGCCGTGTATTGGGTGGAGCCTTGGCCGTACAGGTCTTGGCATGCCAGCAACGTAGCTGCGCGCGCGCCAGAGAAGTCGGTTGTTTGCGTCATGTAGTCGCGGGATGCGGCGTACCATACTTTCGCTGCATCGACACGAGAGCCGAGCGACGTTGCGAACAGGTAGAATGCTTTGTTCGGAATCCCAGAGTTGGTGTGCACGCCGCCGTTGTCTTTCGTAGTGACCACATATTGAGACATTTTCTCCGGTTGTTTGCCCAGGCTCGGGGTGTCCATGTAACGCAGTGCATCGCCATCGACAGCCGGAGTCCAGATATCTTCACCGACCAACCAGTTTTTGTTTTCAATCGCCACGCCGAGTGCATCAGACCACGATTCGTTCAAGGCGCCGGATTGGTTTTTGTAGATCAAGCCAGAGGTGTACTCGGTGACCGCGTGGGTCAATTCGTGACCGATGACATCAAGTGCGCCAGACAGCGAGACCATCTCCGTGCCATCCCCATCGCCATAGACCATCTGCCCCATCGAAGAACTCCAGAACGCGTTGTTGTACCCCGTGGAGTAGTGGACACCCGAGATGATCGTCGCGCCTTGGTTGTCATACGAATTGCGGCCCATCACGTTTTTGTAGAAATCATAGACTTTGCCCGCGTAGAAGTGCGCATCAACCGCCGCTTTTTGCTCTTCACCGTTGAAATTGTTATCCGCGTCGGTCACATAGGTTTGCGACAGCGAACCATGATTGAACGTGTAGGTGCTAATCGTCGAACCATTGACGTACATCGCCTTGGTGCGGTCTTCCAAGTAGTATTGGGTGCCTTTTTTGACGGTGTTGATTTTTTTGGTGTCGTTGAAAACGCCCGTCCCCGTACCGACGATGTCAGCTGCTGAGTTGTAGGATTCCACGATCGAACCATCGGTCGCGTTGACGAAGATCGTCCAGTCGCCCGGTTGATCGGTCGCGAGGTAGCAGACGTTGACTTTGTAGGTCAGGATCGCTTTGTCCCCGCTCGGGAAGTAGGTTAGCACGCCGTTGCTCGGAACGCTCAGCAAGCCGGTGAAGCCCGTTTTCGCGACTGCTTTTTGCTCCGCGTCGGTCTTGGAGATCGTCGCTTGAGTCGCAGTCGGCGTCAATGCCTTGTATTTACCCGTCACGCCGGTCAGACGACCGTTGTCTTCATGTACGATCAACTGATCGCCAAAGACCGGAATCCCGTTGAGCTGACGGTTGAATTTCGTATGGGAGGTACTCAGTTCGCCTTTATGGCTTTCTTTTACTTTAAATTCTTTGGACACGTCTTTGATGCCATAGTCAACTTTTACCTTATTCAGAGCGTCGAGAGCACGGTCTTGCGCTGTAGCGCCGCGAAGAGTTCCGAGATCACCGCTGATGGTATGAATTTCACCGTTTTCATTCTTCAGAACTTTTTTTTCCGTCAACGCGTTGGCGTCGGTTGCACCGACCATGAGCACAGATGCGAACAGTGAAGAAAGAACCAGTGTGGAGATACCCTTTTTGTTCATGACCCAATTCCCCCCAGTTTTTGATTTAAAACCTATGTTAGAAAATTCAGTAACGCTAGAATTATATAGCCTGACTACTGTTTCGTCAAACGAAAAAAACGACCTTCGTAAAAGGTCGTTTGCCTACATCTTTATTTTGATTACTCCTCATAACCTTCTGGATGGTGCTGGTGCCACTTCCAAGCACTAGCAATCATCGACTCCAGATCGCTATGCTGAGCTACAAATCCCAGCTCCGTTCGAATGCGGTCAACCTGAGCCACCAATACCGCCGGGTCGCCCTCGCGACGTGGGGCGTTGGTCAGTGGAATTGGTCGTCCTGTGATCCGGCGTGCTGCCTCGATCACTTCCAGCACGGAGTAGCCACGTCCTGTGCCCACGTTGTAGGCGCCGCTCGCTTTGCCGTCTGCCAACGCCTGCAGAGCGCGGGCATGCGCGTCCGCCAAGTCTTCCACATGGATGTAGTCGCGCACCGCCGTACCGTCCGGGGTGTCGTAATCCTGCCCGAACACGGAGATCGAATTCCGTTGACCCAGTGCGGTCTGCAGGACGAGCGGAATCAGATGTGTCTCCGGGTCGTGCGCTTCGCCGATCCGCCCGTCCTGTGCAGCCCCGGCCGCATTGAAGTAGCGCAAGGCGATCCACTTCAATCCGTACAGCGTCTGTGCCATCTGCAAGTACTGTTCGATGAACAGTTTGGAGATGCCGTAAGGGTTGATCGGCAGCGTTGGCGATCGCTCCGAAATCGGCACGACAGCAGGCATGCCATACACAGCTGCTGTCGAGGAAAATACGATCCGCCGCACGCCATTCTCGACGAGCGCTTGGATGAACTGCTGGCTCTTGATCGTGTTGCCTTCTAAGTACTTGGTCGGCAACTTCATCGACTCTCCGACGAGGCTGAGCGCAGCAAAATGCACCGCTGCGACGACCTTGTGCTTGTGTACGATCTCCGCAATCAGCGCCGCATCCGAGATATCCCCAACGTAAAAGTGCGGCGTGAGCACGGCCGCACGGTGTCCAGTGCGCAGGTTGTCCAGCACGACGACTTCATGACCCTGTTCCATCAGATGGCGGACGGTGTGGCTGCCGATGTACCCGGCACCCCCGGTGACGAGAATCGTACTCATGCCTAGCGTCCCCCTTCCTTGACGGTCAGGCTCTCCGCGAGACGCAGGATGTGCTCCTGTAGTCGCGGACGGATGTCGTCGCGGCGCAAAGCAAATTCGAGCGACGCTTCGAGATAGCCGGCATGATCACCGATGTCGTAGCGCTTGCCAAGGGCTGCAAAGATCTGCATCTGCTCTGCACGGTTCAAAACGTTCAAGGCATCGGTCAGTTGAATCTCGCCGCCCTTGCCCGGTTGCGTCTGTTCGAGGATCGGGAAGATGTCTGGCGTCAGCACATAGCGCCCGATGACCGCCAAGTTGGACGGCGCTTGCTCGCGCGCCGGCTTTTCCACGATCGCGTCGATCAAACCGCCGGTGTGCGAGACGATCCCATACTTGTGTACATCGCTCCAATCGACTTCCTGCACAGCGATCACCGGACGGTTGTGCTGCTCGAACAGATTCACCATCGACTGCAAGCAGGGCGGTTCAGAATGGATGATGTCATCCCCCAGCAACACGGCAAACGGTTCGTCGCCGATGAAGTGGCGTGCGCAGAGAATCGCGTGGCCGAGGCCCAGCGGTTCCTTTTGACGGATGTAGTGGATGTCGGCGAGGTTGGATGCGGTCTGGACGATCTCCAGCAACTCATGCTTGCCCTTCTCTTCTAGGAAGGCTTCCAGTTCACCCGATTTATCAAAATAGTCCTCGATGGCGCGCTTGTTGCGGCCCGTGACAATCAAGATGCTCTCAATTCCAGATGCGACTGCTTCCTCTACAATATATTGAATCGCCGGTTTGTCGACGATCGGCATCATTTCCTTGGGCAATGCTTTGGTCGCCGGGAGGAATCGGGTTCCGAGTCCAGCGGCGGGGATGATCGCCTTGCGAATTTTTGTCATGTTTGCGTTCCTCCTCTGTACGCTGAGAATACCCCTAACGAACCAGAAAATCAATCAAAAAAAGCGCCCAGCCACGTAGGCTAGGCGCTTTTTCCCTAAGAAATTAAGCTTCACTCAACAATTGTTCCAATTCGGCCAGTCGCTCGCGGAATACGCTGAGCGCTTCCACGATCGGTTGCGGCGAAGACATGTCAACGCCTGCCCCTTTGAGCAGATCGAGCGGGTCTTGCGAGGAACCGCCGCGCAGGAAGTTCAAGTAGCGCTCGACAGCCGGCGCGCCTTCCGTGCGGATCTGCTTGGAGAGAGCCATCGCCGCGGCAAAGCCCGTCGCGTACTTGTAGACGTAGAACGAGTTGTAGAAGTGCGGGATGCGCGACCATTCGTTTTGCAACTCTTCGTCCAACACCAGCGCCGGACCGTAGTAGTCGGCGTTGAGCTGACGGTAGAACGCGTTCATCGTGTCAGCCGTCAGCGGCTCGCCCGCTTCGACTTTCTCGTGCGCGAACTTCTCAAACTCAGCGAACATCGTCTGGCGGAACATCGTGCCCCGGAACTGTTCGAGCGAGTGGACGAGCAGGTAGGCGCGTTCCTTTTTATCGGTCGTCTCCGCCAGCAGTTTCTCCAGCAACAGGTTCTCATTCAACGTCGACGCCACCTCTGCGACGAAGATCGTATAGTTGCCGTAGACCAAAGGTTGGGTCTTGTGCGTGTAGTAGGAATGCAGGGAGTGGCCCAGTTCGTGCACCAGCGTGAACAGATCGTCGAGCGTGTCGTTGTAGTTCAGCAGGATGTACGGGTTGGAGCTGTAGGTCCCCCAGGAGTAGGCACCACTGCGCTTGCCCACGTTCGGGTAGATGTCGATCCACTTGTCGGTGAACGCGGTGCGCACGGTGTTGACGTACTCTTCACCCAGCGGTACCAGCGCATCGAGCGACATGCCTTTGGCCTTCTCGAACGGCATCTCCATGTCGACCGATTCCACCATCGGAATGAACAGGTCGAAGTAGCGCAATTCGTCCAGCTTCAAGGCTTTTTTGCGCAGGGCCATATAACGGTGCATCGCATCGTGGTTCTCGCGCACCGCTTTGATCAAATTGTTGTAGACATCCGTCGAGACGTTGTCTGTTGCCAGTTCCATCTCCAATGCGGAGTTGTACTTGCGCGCTTGGGCGTAGAATACGTTTTTCTTGACGTTGGCCCCATAGGACGAGCTCAACGTGTTGCGGTATTCGCCATATGTACCGAACAAGCGTTTGAAGGCATTCTCACGCAACACGCGGTCCTTGCTCTCCATCAACACACGATAGCGGCCTTCAGAAACTTCATGCAAGTTGCCTTCCGAGTCTGCGACCTGCCCCATTTTGAGATCGGCGTTGGTCAGCATCGAGAAGATCGTGCTCGGCGCGTCCGCCACTTCCGAGACGCGTGCCAGCAATTCCTCCTCCGGTTGGCTCAAGACATGTTGCTTGCGGCGCATGATGCGCTCCAAGTCTTTGCCGTACAGACGCAACGCTTCGTTCTCCGCGAGGAACCCCTCGATCGTATCCTTGGACAGTTCGAGGATTTCCGGCGTGATGAAGGACGTGGCCGAGGACGTTTGGGCCAGCAGGGAGCTGGTGCGATCCGACAGGCCTTGGTAGAGGGTGTTGGCGGTGTCTTCATGTGCGCGCATATGCGCGTAGGTATACACATTGGCGACGATTTCGTTGACCTCGTCGTTTCGTTGCAAGGCTTCCAACAAGGTGTTCGCCGATTCGTGCAGGCGGCCTTTGTAGGCTTCCAGCTTCGGGAACAAGTCTTGTACTTTTTTGAAGTCAGCTTCCCACTTGTCCATCGATTCGTACATCGAACCGAGATCCCATTGGTGCTCCGCGTTGACTTCAGATCGTCTCTTCATCGCGGTCGTCATCTCTGTCATCCCCTTAGCGTTCTACTTCTACTACATAGCCGTTTGCTTTCTCGGCTCGTTTTTTCTCAACGATCGCGATCTCTTGGACTTCGATGAGCGCGAGGGCATTGCGCTGCAACAGTTCGTCGGCAGCCGCAAACGCTTTCTCCTCATCTTCCGCGAGTACGATGACGTGTGCATCGGAAAAGCCTTTGCCTTTGGCTTCCAACTTATACAAATACATGTGGATCACCCCGTTTGCCTTATTATACCTCCCCAAACCCCCAAAAACCAGAACTGGCCACCGTATCCTGTCCATAAGCTTGTACAAAACTTACAGGGGGGATATACATGACTTGTATAATGCAGACGATCGAACTCTTGCGTCACCAACTGAACGAATGCGCTCGACACCATCAGGGTGATCTGCAAGACCCTGAAATCATCGCCCTCTCACAAGCCTTAGATGTGTTGCTGCTCGCCAAAACCCGTGCCGCCCGCCACTAGTCTACCGATAAAAAAAGCCCCCTACCCGCCTGATGGCGGAGAGGGGGCTTTTGTTGTCAACAGCGTCAGATCCAGCCGACCTTGCGCTCGGAGCCATCCATGATGCGCTCGAGGTTCTGGCGGTGTCGATAGAGGATGAACACGACCAGCAGGAAAGTGGCGAACGCCAGCGGCTTGTCAGACCAGATGATCGCATATGTATGCGCCCAGAGAGCGGCGAGTATCGAAGACAGCGACACATACTTGGAGATGTACAGCGTGATGACGAACACGACGAGGGCACTTAGCGTCAGCAGCGGGGCGACAAAAAACAGCACGCCTGCCGATGTCGCAACTGCCTTGCCCCCACGGAATCCAGCGAAGACCGGGTAGCAGTGGCCGATGACAGCCGGGATGCCAGCGATCAGGGCATACTCGTTGCCAACGCCTGTCAGGAACGGAAGTGCAGCGGCTAGCGAACCTTTGAGGATGTCGGCCGTGAGGACGATGATCCCCGCCGTCTTGCCGATCGAGCGGAACGTGTTGGTGCCGCCGAGATTGCCGCTACCATGCTCGCGGATGTCGACTCCGTAGCCGATTTTGCCCACGATCAACGCGGACGGGAAAGAGCCGATGAGATAACCCAAGATGATCAAGATAAGAATCGACATGAATGCGGACCCTCCTATGTTCTGCAAGACAATGGTGTCTACCATTGTATCACAAAAGGCGTCCGTGCAGATGCCCGGACGCCAATTCCTTCCCTTGCTTATCGAACGCGCACACCCGTTTGATACACCGTCGCCCAGTACGACCGATCCAGATCCGTGATGGTGATGCCGCGCGATTGATCGGCATGAATGAACGTACCATCCCCGAGATAGATGCCTGCATGTGACGCAGCCTGCCCGTCACAGGAGAAAAACACGAGGTCGCCAGGTTGCAGCGCGGCACGGGCGACTTGCGAACCCGCGCCGAGTTGTTGGTAGGTTGTGCGCGGCAGGGCGATGCCGCACTCTTGAAAGACGAATTGGATAAATCCAGAACAATCAAATCCACTCGGGGTCGTGCCCCCATATACATACGGTGTCCCTTGGTACCTCAGGGCGACGGTCGCCAGTCGGCTCGCCTGTGTGGCCGTCGCCCCCGACCGTTGGTTCAAACTCGGTGCAGGGTTCGACTCAGGCGTAGAGCGGGAACTGCTAGGTTGATTCGGCTGGGAGTTGACCTTCGGAGCGACGAGCAAGTTGCCACGGCTCGCCAGCTTCGGCGGCTGGTTCGCACGCACCGCCAGCACTTGTCGAGCAAGGAGTTCCTCTTGCTCGACAAGCTGCTGCTCCTCCACGAGCATCCGGTGGTTGGTCACGCTCTCCATCGGTTCCGGTTCCTGCTCCGGCACCCAAAGGGCGGTGACGGTCAGATTGATCGGAACGACAGGTTCGACAACACGCTCTCCTCCATCAGGGGCAAATGGTTGCTCACGTTTGGGTGCGGTGAGGCCGATGGCGGCCTGCACAGTCTGTTGCTCCCATAACATCGAGGAGAAGAGGCCGATGAACAGTCCTTTTTTCCAACGCTGCATTCTCATCCTCCCTCATCTGTCAGGTGGTGGTGCGATAGACCTTCTACAACTCTATTCCAGCTCTGTGGGTTTCCAAGCCTTATTTATGAAAAAAAAACGACCTCTCCTGTTCAGGAAAGGTCGTTGCCGAGCCATTTGGTTTCTTTGGCAAAATAGAGCAGTTTCGTGCTGCGGTGCTCGCGCGCGATGTTCTCCGCCTCCGCCCGCAGGCGCAAGCGTACTTCCTCGCCCAATTCCCCGGCGTCGACAGCTAAATTCTCCACGACGGCAAACGGCAGGGTTCCGAACATCGGATCAAGACAGAGCGTGACAAAAAGCGTGCCGTCCACGCGTCCCTCTGTCTCGTGCAGGAGCAGAAAATGATGCGGACTCTCCTGAATCGTCTCGATGCGCGATGCGATCACGTGCACCGATTCGCCCGGATGCACCACCTCATAGAGGCGCTGCAAAGCCGCACGGTCTTCCGGTCTTGCTTGTCTGATCAAACGGTTCACTCCTAGACTGTTTAGGCGATCTCGATGATTTCGAACTCCAGTTGCCCACCCGGAGTGTTGACGTTGATCTTGTCACCGACGCTGCGGCCGATCAGCGAAGAACCGAGCGGAGATTCGTTGGAGATCTTGCCATCAAGCGGGTCCGATTCGGTCGAGCCGACGATTTGGTACATTTCCACGTCGCCCTCCGGAACTTCCTTCAATTTCACGGTACGCCCGATCGCAACGACAGAGGTGTCCTCGCTACCCGGTTCAATGATGCGAACATTGCGCATCATCTTCTCCAGTTGCACGATGCGAGACTCGACGAACGCTTGCTCATCCTTCGCCGCGTCATACTCCGAGTTCTCGGAGAGGTCGCCGTAGGATACAGCGATTTTGATGCGTTCCGCCATCTCACGACGTTTGGAACCCTTCAGGTAATCAAGTTCTTCTTCTAATTTTGCGAGACCTTCACGGGTCAGAAAAGTCGGGTTGTCGCTCAAGTTCGTTCCTCCTCTGGAAAATGGTGCTCCCCATATGTTGTTACAGGAGTCGATTTCTAATACAGGATAATCCAAAAAAGGTTGCAAGTCGAGAGCGTTTTCCGCATAACGTGAAGAAAAAGTGAGGTGGAGAAGCCAAATGTTCACCCCCCGCAAGGTTTATCACCCGTATGCTAGTCCGTTCGACCCTTGCAAGCCAATGCGTGTAAAAGTCTACGAAACCCCACAAAACATCTATTTGCAGGTCCAACCGCCGAATTTACCGCAATTCGATCCGATGAACGCGCTCAAGTGCGGAACGCTGTGGCCGGTCTATTACAACCCCTACGAAGGACGACCGAAAATCGAGGAGGAGAGCAAGAAATGAGTGAACACAACAAATTGCCCGAATCCTACTACCGCTTGCTCCATGAGCTCCAAGCGGTCGATTTCGTGCTCGTCGAACTTGCCCTCTACCTGAACACACACCCGGACGATCTCGCGGCGATTGAGCAACACAACGCCTTTGCCGCCAAAAAACAGCATCTGAAAGCCCAATTTGATGCGGAGCATGGCCCGCTCCAACAGTTTGGCAACTCGCCCGTCGGCGCGCCTTATACCTGGAAGCAAGCACCGTGGCCGTGGCAAGTGTAGACCTGTGCTGAGGAGGCGAATGAGTCTTGTGGATTTATGAGAAAAAGCTCCAATATCCCGTGCGTGTCTCCAAGTGCGACCCCACGATGGCGAAGTATCTGATCGAGCAGTACGGCGGTGCGGACGGCGAACTGTCGGCCGCACTGCGCTATTTGAACCAGCGCTACACCGTACCGCCACAAGTGATCGGCGTACTTAACGACATCGGCACCGAAGAGTTTGCCCATCTCGAAATGATCGCCACGATGATCTACAAATTGACCAAGGACGCCACCCCGCAACAGATGGTGGAAGCAGGTCTGGGCGATCACTATGTCAACCATGACAAAGCCCTGTTCTACCACAACGCTGCAGGTGTCCCGTGGACGGCCGCCTACATCCAGGCCAAGGGTGATCCGATTGCCGACCTCTACGAAGACATCGCGGCCGAGGAAAAAGCGCGCGCCACCTACCAATGGCTGATCGACATCACCGATGACGTGGACATCAAGGACAGTTTGAAGTTTTTGCGAGAGCGTGAAATCATTCACTCCCTGCGCTTCCGGGAGTGTGTGGAGATCCTCAAGGAAGAACAAGACCGTCAAAAGATCTTTTAAACGCCAAAAGCCACCCGTCCGCAGGCGTCGGGTGGCTTTTTTTATCGACGAAACAGAACCAGTCCGGCTCCGATGACCAACAGCACGTCCTTGCCAACATCGACGATCCCGACGGGTGTCGCTTCGGTTGGGCCGAAACAACCGCAACCATAAGGCATCACAACGCCCCACTTCGAAATCATCACGAAGGTGAACAGCAGCGAGATCAGGCCGATCCCCAAGCTTGCGTAACGGGCGGTCGGCTTGAACAACACTGCGGCTCCGAGCACCAATTCGACCAGTGGCAACAGGATCGCCAACGGTTTGATCATCGGATCTGGCAACAGATCATACGATTGCAAGACGAGGCCGAACGAGTAGACATCGGCGATCTTGGTGACAGCGGAATAGAGAAATACCGCGCCGAGCACGAGGCGGATCGCGATCGTCACCCAGTAGAGCAGCGATCTACTTGGCGTTGGTGAAGAATTCACTGTAGACCGAGGGGTCACGCTGTCCGTCAATGCGCTCGACCTCCTTGCCATCCTTGAAGTGAATCAGCGTTGGTGTGCCTTGCACCTTGTATTCCGTCCACGCGTCATGCTTGCCTTCAATGTTGACGGGGAACAACGGCTTGCTCATCTGCTCCGCCATCGGGATCAGATAGGGCGAGACGACTTTGCAATGCTCACAGCTCGGCTGGTAGTAGTACGCGTAGAAATCATCCTTCGCCGCGTTTTTGTCATGCAGCGATTGCAGGGAAATTTCCTTGCTGTACAGGTTGGTCGTGGTGGTCTTGGTGTTGTCGAAGCTGTCTGACAAAAACGAACCGCCGACGACCAGTGCAATCAGCACGACGATCGCGCCAAAAATCCAAGGCAGACGCTTTTGTTTGCGTGCTTCCACATCGGCTTTCCGTTGCTTTTGTTGACGCTTGTCAAGGTTTCGGTCATTTTTGCTCATATGCGTCCTCCCATGCGCGGTACATCGCGCTCTCTATCTGCACATATATCTAGGTATTTAGTTCTAGTATTCGACGTTTTCTGCAAACGTCCTCTCCCTGAAGTTGTGAACAAACATTGTGAAATACTTCACAAACCTGTCACGGGTCTAGGCGTTTCCCCGATTGTTTTGGACTTGTATCAGGGAGTATCCTGAGGGCAGAACCACCGTACAGAGAGGATGTGCCCGAAATGGACTTGTACTTTAGCCGGATTCTGACGGGAACTACGCTTGGCTTTCACATCTTTTTCGCGACGCTTGGGGTTGGCATCCCCGTGTTGATTTCACTTGCCGAAGCGCTTGGCATTCGCAAGCGCGACCCTGAGTACCTGTTGCTCGCCAAACGCTGGGCGAAGGGATTTGTGATCCTCGTCGCAGTCGGCGTGGTGACCGGGACGACGATCGGGTTGCAGATCAACCTGCTCTGGCCGAACTTTATGAAACTGGCGGGCGAGGTCATCTCGCTGCCCTTTATGTTAGAAGGTTTTGCCTTTTTCCTCGAAGCGATCTTCCTCGGCATCTATCTCTACACGTGGGGTCGGTTCAAGAACCCGTGGATACACTGGTCGTTCTCGCTCCCGGTGATCATCGGCTCCTCGATGTCGGCCGCCTTGATCACCACGGTCAATGCCTTCATGAACGCCCCCGCCGGGTTCAAGCTGGTCGATGGCAAGATCACCGACATCGACCCGGTGGCAGCGATCCTGAACCCCGCAACGCCGAGCAAAGTGTTCCACGTGCTCTCGTCGGCGTACTTCATGACCGCCTGTGCGCTCGCTGCGCTGACCGCCTGCTACCTGCTGCTGCGCAACCGAAAACTCACCTACTATAAAAAAGCGCTCCACCTGACGATGGGGGTCGCGCTGATCGGAGGACTCCTGACCGCCATCGCCGGCGATGTGTCCGCCAAGTATATGGCTGCCTACAACCCGGAGAAATTGGCAGCGGCGGAGGCGCTTTTTGACACCGAACGCGGTGCCCCGCTGTTGATCGGCGGCTTGGTCGATGCAGAAAACCAGACGGTGACGTACAAAATCGAGTTGCCAAACGTGCTGTCCTTCCTCTCCTTTGGCGACTTCAACGCCGAAGTGCGCGGTCTGAACGCGTTCCCGAAGGAACTGCAACCGCCCGTCGTCATCCACTATATGTTCCAAGTGATGGTCGCGTCTGGTGTGTACGGCATCACCATCTCGTTGCTCTATCTGTTCGCTCGTTGGCGCAGGTGGCAACTGACGTACTCCAAACTGTTGCTCTGGGCGATCTTCCTGCTCGGGCCGTTCGCGATCGTCGGCATGGAGCTGGGCTGGATCTTCACGGAGATCGGTCGCAAGCCGTGGATCATCTACGGTGTGATGCGGTTGGAGGACGCTGTGACGTCGATGACGGGCATCAAAACCTACTTCCTCAGTTTCCTCTGCCTGTACTTCTTCATCGGACTGACGACGTTCTTCATCCTCGCGCGTTTCTTCCGCCGCCGTCCGGTGGAGCAGGACCCGTACTACCTTGAGATTCACGAAGGGAGAGATCCGCGATGATGAGCAAGCCCGAGCTTGCGATCTCCGTTCTGTGGGCGTTCCTGTTCTGCTACATCATCCTCGCTTCCATCGAGTTCGGCGCGGGCTTCCTGCTGTTCTGGGCGCGTGTGCGCAAGTGGCCGCATGAGGTGGAGGAGATCATCGAGCGCTATCTATCGCCTTTTTGGGAAGTCACCAACGTGTTCCTGATCGTCTTCATCGTCGGCCTCGTCGGGTTTTTCCCGTCGGCGGCGTATTATTACGGCACGGTGCTGCTCTTGCCTGGGTCGTTGGCGCTGGTGTTGTTGATTTTGAAAGGCACGTTTTTCGCGTATTGCCACTACGCCAAAGTCCGGCACTGGTCGTATACCCTGCTCCAAGGATTGGCGGGGCTGTTGCTCCCGATGGTGCTGGTCTCGCTGATCCCGGTGTCGGAGGGCGGCTTCGTGACCGAGGAGAACGGCAAGCTGCTGTTGCTGTTCGACAAGGTGATGACCTCTCCGTTGCAAGCGACGTTCGTCCTGTTCGCACTGCTGTCGGTGCTGTTCGTCTCCGCGGTGTTCTTGAACTTCTATGCGCACAAAGCGGGCGCACCGGTCGCCGCTGAGAAGTTTCGCGCCGTCGCGTTGAACACGGGCCTGCCCGCCCTCGGGTCGGGTGCGTTCATCCTGCTCCCGCTCGCCAATGTGCGCCCCGAGCACTTCCTGAGCATCGCGACCGACTACTCGTGGCTGTTGCTGATCTCTGGGGCGCTGTTCGTGACCGCGTACATGCTCCTGCAAAAAAACAAAACCCCCGGCTGGACTTTCCTCCTCGTCATCGCCCAGTACGCCTGTGCTGTGATGGCCTACGGGTACTCGCATCTGCCGTACTTGCTCTACCCGTACTTGAACATCAACGATGCCATCGTCAATCCGGTGATGTACAGCTACTTGATGTGGGCGTTGATCGGCGGGCTCTGCATGTTGATCCCCGGATTGCTATTTCTCGCCTGGCTGTTCCTGTTTAGCAACAAGTACGTCCAGAACGGATCTTGAATGGAAAAAAGCCCCAGACTCACGCGTGCGTGATCTGGGGCTTTTTTGGACTCAACTTACACTTTGAACTTCATCAGCACGCTCATCAGTTCGTCTGCCATCTGTGTCAGCGCTTCAGAAGTCGCGGCGATCTCCTGCATCGACCCGAGTTGTTGCTCCGTGGCGGCCGAGACGTTTTGACTGCCCGCAGCGGCGGTTTCCGCGACGGTCGCGATGCTTTCGATGGCGTGTACCACATGCTCCACGCCAGCCGACATCTGTTGAGCTGCCGAAGTGACCTCTTGAACTTGGGTCGTGACGTGTTCGACTGCGTTCTGAATCTGCGTGAACGACAAGTTGGCGAGGTTCACAACCTCCAGACCGGCGTTGACTTCCACGATCCCCTCATCCATCGAAGCGATCGCCCGCCGCGCCCCGCCTTGGATCGAGACGACCAGTTCGGCGATCTGGTGGGCCGACTTCGAGGACTGCTCCGCCAGTTTGCGCACTTCGTCAGCGACGACTGCAAATCCACGGCCTTGTTCGCCAGCTCGCGATGCTTCGATGGCGGCGTTGAGCGACAGCAGGTTGGTTTGATCGGCGATCCCGGTGATCACCGTGACGATCTCCCCGATCTGCTGCGAGCGCGACCCGAGATCACGCACGACCTCCGCCAAGTGGAGGACTGTTTTCTGAATCGATTGCATCTGCGTGCTGGCCGTCTGCATCGAGATGCTGCCCTGTTGCGAAAGTTGGGCGGCATCGAGTGCGCTCTCGGAGACGGTCTGCGCGTTGCCTGCGATCTGCTTGATGCCGACCGACATCTCGCCAATCACGCGCGAGCTCTCTTCGACGCGCACCGATTGTTGCTCGGTGCCGTGTGCCAACTGTTCCACCGTTTCCGCGATATGCTCGGTGGCGCGCGAAGTCTCCTGAGCGCTGGCCGCCAACTCTTCGGAGGACGCTGCCAGTTGCGTCGCGGTGTCGTTGACATCGCGCAGGACGTTCTGGAGCGACTCGCGCATCGTGTTGAACGCCGTGCTCAACTGGCCGAGTTCATCGTGGGTCAACACATCGATCGTAGCGGTCAGATCCCCCTCGCTGACTTTGCGTGCGTTGCGCAGAAGCACGCGAATCGGTCTCATGATCGAGATGATAATGTATGTGACAAGCATGGCGCCCACCACAAACGCCACAGCGACCGTGATCACCGTTTTGACAAAAATCGGCTTGGCCGCATCGGCCGTCTCCGATACATACAGCGTTCCGATCAGTTTCCAGCCTGTCGATTTATTGGTAGCAAACACCAAGTGCTCGTCACGGCCGTCGAGAACATAGGGGAAGTCACCGGTCTCTGTCTGGTAGACGCTATCAATGAAGCTGTCCTTCGCGACAGCTCCGATCTCCGCGCGAGGATGGACGAGGTATTTGCGGTCTTTGTCGAGGATGGAGGCAAAACCCTGCTGTCCGATCTTGACCGACTTGACCGTATCCGCGAGCGTCTGCAAACTCAGGTCGGTGGCCACGACGCCTTGACCGTCTGCAGTGGCACGAGCGATGGTGACTGTGATCTGCTTGGTATCGGTGTCCACATACGGCTCGGTGATCACCGTCTTGGTTTTGTCCCCGATCGCCTGTTGGTACCACGGTCGTTTGCGCGGGTCGAAATCGCTTGGCAACTCGACTTTCGGGGCGATCAGCATCTGGCCCTTCTCCGTGCCAACGTACGTGTGCATCAGTTCCTTGTGCAGGGACTGGTATTGGTTCAAAGGTTCCACGACCTGTGTTGCATCTGCAGTTGCCTGCAAACGCTGCGCCAAAAATTCGATGTCGCGCACCGTCGGTTGCATGTTGCGGTCGATCAATTGGTTGAGCAGATCCACATTGTCGCGGGCATTCGTGGTCAATTGCTGTCCGATGTTGTCCTTGGAGGTGGTGTACGACCCCCAGGCGACAGCAAGCGTCGGTGTCAGCAGGATGATCAAGAAGGATAGGATGAGTTTGGTCCGCAGGTTGAAACTTCGTTTTCTAAACATGTGCATGCGCCCCTTTTGCCTGATCATGATGTAGTGATCTTGGAAGGGGAAATTCGACATCTATCCGACAATTCCTTTATGAGTTAACAGTCTGCATACTGGGATATTTTTGCTTAGGGTACTCGAATGACAAAGGGCGCGATGAACACTTCACCCTTGCGTTGGAACTGCCCCCAGATTTTGTAGAGACCGCTTTTGGGGAACTCGATGTGGAACATGGCGTCCGGGCCGGAGCCTTTTTCCTCCATCGGGTGGACGTGTAGATATTGTTCCGCATCGGCACTGAGCGCGACGACATGGCCGATTGCCCCCAGGTAGGGTTGAAGGTCGGTGGTCGGTTGCTGGGTTGTGGCGTCGGCGAAGTGGAACGTCATCATCGTCTCCTGCCCAGCTTGGGGGGCGCGGTCGAACTGGAGCGTGACTTGTTGCCCGGCGACCGTCTTGGTGAGATCGGTGTCCAACTGGATCGGTTTGAGCGCGAGTTCGTCCCCGCCGACCTCGATCCACTGCCCATAGGACGAGGCGCTCTGGCCCGTTGGCGTGACGTCTGCGATCAGTTTGTAGCGCCCACCGCGCGGGAGGTTCAAGGTCTGGGTGAACAGACCGGCTTGTTGCATGTCCGGGTGGAGGTGATTGAAATAGTTGAGGTCTGCGCTGACGACGATCAAGTGCAATCGCTTCTCGTGCACGATGTCGTACTGCGTCAACGGGCTACCGGTCGGGTCGAGCAGTTGGAACTTCACTTGGGTATCCTGTCTCGCTTGGGGATGCTCGTCGGAAAATTGCCAGACCGGTTTCAGTTCTGTCGGTTTGGCGGCGTGATCCTGGCTGTCGGTATGGTCGATCGCGTGAGAACCTGCGCTGTGGTTGTCTTGGGCCACCTGCTGATTCGTCGAGCATCCGATGAGGGCAGCCGTCAGCATCAGGGTTGTTGTGGTCGTTGCGATCCATCGCGTCTTGGTCATGGGGGATCGTCTCCTTCGTAGTGAGTGGATAAGACTATCCTACCCCGCAAGTTTGAAGAAGTTATGTAGAGGCTTGTTTCGAGAACCTGATGCAGAAGGTCGAGCCCTGCCCCAGTTCACTGTGCAGGTGGAGCGTGCCGCCATGCGCCTCTACCAAACGCTTGACGATCGTCAGTCCAATTCCACCACCGCCCTGCGATCGTGCGCGAGATTTGTCTGCACGGTAGAAACGCTCGAACACATAGGGCTGATCAGACGGCGCGATGCCGATGCCTGTGTCGGTGACGGTGAGTTCGTAGCTGTCCGCTCGGTCTTGCAGTTCGACGACCACCTTCCCTGACGCTGGCGTAAACTTGAGCGCGTTGGAGAGCAGGTTGACCACCACTTGGGTGATGCGTTCTGGATCGATCGAGGCCGGCGCACGCGGAGGAAGCTGTGTGTGCAACTCCACCCCTTTTTGCAAAAAAGCGGCGTGCGTGCGCTCCGCCGCGTTTTTGATCACGAGCGCGAGGTCTGCGGGGTGGCGGTTCAGCGTGAAGTCTGGAGATTCCATGTGAGTCAAGAGTTCGAGATCGCGGACGAGGTGAATGAGGCGCTCGATCTCCTCATAGCAGGCCCGGATGCGTGCAGGCGTCGGTTCCCAGACCCCGTCCTCAAAAGCTTCCATGTGACTTTTCAACGTGGTCAGCGGTGTGCGCAATTCGTGTGCGATGTCGGCGGTCATCGTCTTGCGCAGGGACTCTTGGGCCTGCAACTGCTCCGCCAGCCAGTTCAGCGTTCGCCCGAGCTCTGCCATCTCATCCTCCCCCGCCACTTCCGTTCGCGCCTCTAAGTGCCCCTCTGCCATGCGTTCTGCCGTGCGCCGCATCCCGATCAAGGGCGCGGTGATGCGCTTCGCTACGAAAAAGGAGACGACGATCGAGATCAACAGCGCCCCCAGAGCAGTCCAGAGAATCGACTGCACCAACGCCATCTCAACGTGCGAGTTCAGATCGCTCAGGTCATGGTCTTGCGAGGTCTGCATCTGGCTCTCGTACATGCCGAAGTGATGATGCGTCTCCAGCAACATGACGAGGGTCGCCAACGCCAGAACGCCAGCGGCGATCCCGATCAGCGTCCACGTGAGCCGGGCGTGTAAACCGCGCATGCCCAAGGCACTCATGCCGAGTCACCTCCTGCGAACTTGTAGCCGATGCCATAGACAGTGACTAAGTAGCGCGGCGACTTCGGGTCGGATTCGAGTTTTTGGCGGAGGTTTTTCATATGTTGATCGATAGTGCGCGGATCGCCTTCAAAGTCGAAGCCGAGCACTTTTTCCACCAACTCATCTCGTGTGAACGTGCGCAAGGGATGGCGGGCGAGGACGAGCAAGAGCTTGTACTCGTTGGGGGTGAGGGTGAGCGCGTGCTGGTCGCGATAGACTTCGTGCTTCACGGTGTCGATCAACAACGCCCCTCCGTCAAACTCGACGCGATCGGCGAGCAGTTGGTGTTCGGAGCTACGGCGCAGGATCGCTTTGACGCGGGCGACGAGTTCACGCGGGGAGAACGGCTTGCTGAGGTAGTCGTCCGCACCGAGGGAGAGTCCCGCGATGCGGTCATCCTCTGTGACTTTAGCTGTCAGCATGAGGATGGGGAGCGCAGAGGTGCGGCGAATCTGTCTACAGACCTCCTCCCCCGAGATGTCCGGGAGCATGAGGTCGAGGATGCAGAGGTCGATCTGCGGATTGCTGGTGTTGAGATGTTCCAAGGCTTCACGGCCTGTAGCGGCTTCGAGGGTGCGGTAGTTTTCTTTTTGTAAGTAGGACGCGACCACGTCGCGGATTTTGGCTTCGTCGTCGACGATGAGGATGGTTTTCATGGGTGAGACCTCCTGTCGTTTTTATTGTAGCAGAAGGATTGGTGGCTTCTGGATGTTTCAGTGAATCTATGAGAAAATGTCTGAAAGGTTGGCATGAGGTACATAACGAGAAGTGGGTTCATATCAAGCATGAAGAGGTGTCCACATGAAACTAGCACGTCTTGAACTTGAGAACTATCGTGGGTTTCCACGTTTGCAACTACAATTGGACGGACAGAGTGCGATCATCATCGGTATGAATGGTGCGGGTAAGTCTACGGTTTTAGATGCGATTGCGACTGCGATGGCACCCTTATTAAAATCGATTACCCAAGACGATGTACTTCAACGAAATTTTAGTGATCTTGATATACGGCATGACCGGGCTATGGGTAAGGTATCGATTTCAACGATCTATGAAGGCAATCAATATGATTGGGGATTAAGTAGAAAGCAATCGCAAAAGAATACCACGATTGTAGGCGAAGATCCCCTCACGAATCTAGCAGCAAAAATAGAGGATCTAATTGATCATAATTTTTTCTCAGGTCATCTTCGCGAAGATGGTCAAGTTTATCTCGGAGAATACACAGATTCAATTCCGATAACCGTTTACTATCCAGTGCACCGAGCAGTACTCGAGATTCCTGTGAGTCTAACAGACAAAAGTTATACTTCCTATCAAAACATCGCATTAGACGATGCCCTCTCCGTCGGCGTCAACTTCATAGAATTCTTCAGATGGTTCCGCTATCAAGAAGACATTGAGAACGAAAACAAGATTCAGAAGGACCGTCTCTTTGTTCATCCACACCTGCAAGCTGTAAGGGAGGCGATAGAAGCCTTCCTCCCTGGCTTTAAAAACCTGCGCATCTCCCGCGTACCCACACAGCGCATGTTGATCGACAAAAACGGCAAGACCCTCACCGTCAATCAACTCTCTGACGGTGAAAAAATCCTCCTTGCCTTAATTGGTGACCTCGCCCGCCGACTGGCCCTCGCCAATCCGGGTCTGGCAAAACCTTTGGAAGGCGAAGGTCTCGTCCTCATCGATGAAGTGGAATTGCACCTGCATCCTGCCTGGCAGCGCGAAGTGATCAACGGATTCCAGAAAACCTTCCCGAACGTCCAATTCATTTTCACCACCCACTCTCCCCAAGTGGTCAGTGAAGTGCGCGACCTGAAAATGTATGTCCTGTCTTACGACTCCGAAGGCAACCATCTCGAAGAGCACGACCCTGTCTTCGGACAGGACGTAAATTTCGTGCTCGAAGATGTCATGGGTGCTTCTTCACGAAACGTCGATGTGAAAGCAGGTATGCACGTACTCTTCCGCCTCATCGAACAAAACGAACTAGACCAAGCCGAAGCAAAGCTTAAGGAACTGGAACTGTTCGTCGGAGCCGTCAAACCATCAGAACTCCTCAAAGCCTCCACCCTCATTCACCGCAAGAGGACGATTGGGCGATGAGATACATCCAGAAACGCTCCCAACCAGACTGGTATCGAGATTTCAAACGGGGCAAGACACACTTGTCATGGGATGATTTTTTCAAAAATGATCAGCAGAAAAAAACTGACTTGAAAGTCGAGCTGTTACAGGAACAGCATTACCTCTGCGGATATTGTGGGAAAAGCATCGATCCGCAGAACAGTCATATTGAACACGTCATTCCCAAATCACGATTGCCTCATCGTGATCACCCTGGTGTCACTACCTATTCCTTTCAAAACATGCTCGCATCCTGCCAATCGAGACGCCGCCCAGACGGAGATGATACCTGCGGACATGCCAAGGATCGATGGTATGACAGAAACTTATTCATTTCCCCTCATGAGGTAGATTGCGAGGGGTATTTTCGCTTTAGCAAACTGGGCGAGATCTTCCCCACCTCGAATGATCCGCACGCACCTGAATATCAAAGAGCAGATTCGACAATAAATGCGTTACGTCTAAACAAGTATGAATTGGAATCCGACCGTAAAAGCCTTGTAGCCAGCTTTTTAGGAGATGACTTCGATCTCGAACTCACCCCCGAGGAGATTACACTCTTGCTGGACAGCTACCAAACACCGGATGCACAAGGCCGCCTTCGCGAATACTCTTTCGTAGCTCAACAGATCTTGCGATCGCTCTAACAAAAAAGGAAACGCCCTCACGCGAGGGCGTTTCCTTTTTTCGAAAATAGCAAGACGGCCGCCCCGATCACGACTGGGTACAACCCCATCCAGCCGAGGAACGGGTAGACGGCAAGCGTCATCAACAGCGAAATCCATGCACAGCGCAAGCCCCACTTGCTATCGTGCAGCAAGCGCACTGCGGCGAGACAACCTCCGAGATACGTTGCAATAAATGTCGCATTCGGCAGTTGGATCAGCGCTTTGATCGAAATCAACCCGTTCGCATACAACACCAGCACGATCAGATAGCAAGCCCCGAGAAAGTACAACGCCCCCGAAGGCGTGTTCCTTTTTTCATCGATCTGTCCGAACTGGCGCGGTGCCTGCCCTTGGCGAGCCAACGCCAATGCGACGCGCGAAGCCGCACCCGTATAAGCAATCGCTGTCGCCGTGCAGATGAACACCGCCGTAACCGCCGCCAAGATCCCACCGAACGGACCGAGGATCTGTTGAATCACGCGGGAGAGCGCAGCAACCGTGTCCGTGCCGCCGTAACTCCCCGTGGCGACGGTCGCAACCGCTGCCATCAGGTAGAGCACGCCGACCGCACCTACAGCCAGCAGGACACCGCGGACCGCCGTCCGCTCCGGGTCGACGAACTCCTCCGACAGATGTGAGACCGCCTCCCAGCCGATGAAGCACCAGAACAGGATGGCCGCCACTTCCCCTACGCTCCACCAGCCATGCGGCATGAAGGGCTGCAGATGCACCACGTCCCAGTTCGGCACCGACCCAGCAAACGCCGCCACCAGCACCACGACGATCGCCGCGACGACCGCCACTTGCACCTGCCCGGCAACTTTCATCCCCAGCCAGTTGGTGCCGAGCGCCACGAGCATGATGACCCCGGCGACCAGCGCTTGTTGCACATCGCTCAGATGCATCGCCGCCGCGAGATAGCCAGACGCGGTCAAGCCATTAATCGGAACGCCGAGCGGCACAGACAAGAGGAAAAACCAGCCGACCAGCGCCCCCCATCGCTCACCAAACGCCCGCGTGACGAAGTGCGAGACCCCACCTGCATGAGGAAAGCGAGCAGATAACAACCCCATCGTGAGGCCCATCGGCAGAACCAACAACGCCATGATTCCCCACGCGATCAACGACGCCGGACCGGCGATCTCCGCTGCGAGCCCTGGCACGAGCAGGACGCCGGAACCGACGACTGCGCCTATATAGAGTGCGACCAATTGCGGTAGTCGAATTGTTTTTTGCAACGTTTTCGATTGACTCATATGCTTCCCCTCCTCAGTTGCGATTGTAGCATGTGAGCTGAAGATTGGGGAAACTGATAAAACTGATCGACATCATCGGCGGTTCCGATGGCTTACAACCCCACTCCTGCAAAAAAGGAAGCGCCCACTCGGGACGCTTCCTTTTTATCAGACGAGATTATCTCTGTACATCCGTTTCGACCTTGCCTGCATAGTGACCGATGATCGAGCGGACACGCGGGTACCAGTCTGAAAGCGGCACCTGCGTGCCCCCCGTCAACACGGAGGTTGGCGTCTCGTCCAGCCAGCCGAGCGATTCGAGGCTCGCCAAGTGGTAGATCGGACCCAACTGACGCAACGGCGTGAAGGCGAGCTGGTGTACCGCATTCGCCACCGAACAGCGTTCCTCCATGTCTGAGCGCGAGAACAGACTGTGCTCCACCGGGTTCAACGCGCCACTAGGTTCTTGATCCGCCTCGATCTGGCTCAGATGAGCCCACTCTGTCCAGCGCTCCCAAGACACCTCGCGGCCCTGTGCTTCCTGCACTTCCAACGTGACGGCTGGCATGACGTGCGCATTGTCATACTGATGCGCGCGTTCCAGAGCGCGTGCTGCCATGCGCGTGCGCAAGTTCGGATCTTCCAGCAGGCGCACCAACGTCTGCACCGCCCCGTTCAGGTCGACCTGTGGCGTAGCACCAGACCATTCCACATCGATCAGCACACCGTCTCCGTCATCCTCGATCAATTCGCCAAATCCATTCCAGCCCGTGCAGACGACCGGCAGGCCGCAGGCCTTCGCTTGGAGCAGATGGAACCCCAGCGTCTCCCCTGGGTCAGTCGAGAGGTCGACCAACAGATCGGAACCTCGAAACTGGCGGTCGCGCTCCTCCTCCGTAGCAGAAACCCGAAACGTGACCGCGCCTTGCAACCCGCGCTCCTCCACCATCTGCATCACATGCAGTCCGACGCGTTCGACTTCCTGTGCTTCCAGCGCATCGAGTTTTTGCGCCATCGTCGCCGACATGATGTCCTTCGAAAAACTCGACGCGATCGTGCGTGCCCACGACTCCGCCCAACTCGGCATCCCGACCACGCCACCGCCACGCGTGGTCGACAATACACTTGCCGAGGCCAGCATCCGAACGGCAAACTCCCCGAGCAACGTCAGGTGTGCATCTGGCACTTGTTGCCGCACGCCTGCGAAACAGTCGAGCAGCGCCTCGATGTTTTTGCCCTCATCCACACCGACCGCCAACAACTGCACGCCGGAGTCTGAGCCCGCTACTTCCGCCTCTCGCACCGTGATGCACGGGGGTGCTTCGACCGCCACGGCAAACTGGGGGGAGATCTGCAACAACGCCTCCTGCACCGAACGCGAGCCCGTCAACAACACATCGCGAACCGTCAACCACGGGGCGACGCTCACCCACTTCCGGAGCCACGCTTCTGAACCGACGGAGTGCGCAATCAGCAGAAAGCCGAGATCCAACTTGCCGTAGTTGCGCGCCATCAACAGATACGGCGCAATCATCGGCAAATTCACATACCACGCGTCCAACCCATACTGACGAGCCAGCCGCTCGACCCCTTCACTGAGAAACGGCAACGATTCTGGCAGGCACTCCACCCAATGCTGGATCGAGCCGCCAAACAATTTCATAAAAGCAAACGGAGGGATCTTGACCAGCACGACCTGCTTACCTAGAGACTGCGCCCAATCGTGAAACACCCGTTCATACCGTCGCCGGGATTGCCCGTCGACATAGCCGATGCGAACTACTTCCGATGCACTCCGCATGCTGTCATCCCTCCTCTGCTCAACTAGGCCACACCTAACATGTAACCGCTTTCTCTATCGGTATAAAAAGGGCAAGCGCCCAAAGTGCAACCGCTTGCGTATTCTGAAAATTTAACGAAGTGTCTACGTCTTCTAACCCTAACATCATCCTGACTAGGTGTCAACGTTGCGCTATGTTATTATTAATAGGTAAGAACCCACGCGATCAGAACGTGTTCACAAAGATGTTGCAAAGTCCACCATTCGCCTTTACTAAGGCTCGACAGCATGATTGAGCATGTGTATAATCAAAAACAGAGAAAATGTCGAACGTTTTACCGACACGACAGACATAATGTTCGAGATTAAGGAGGTTGGAAACTTATGACGAAGCCCATGAAAGGCAAGGAATTCGCAGACAGCATCCGACAGGACGTCCTCACACAAGTCGAGGCTTGGAAAGCACAGGGTCGTGAACCGCGCATGGCCACGATTCTGATCGAAGGTGACCCCGCATCGCTCTACTACGCGGAAGCCAAAGGCCGCGCAGCCGACAAACTTGGAATCGACTACGAACTGCACAAATTTCCAGGAAACGTCACCGAGGAATTTCTGCTCAACGTGCTCGACAAACTCAACCGCGACCCGGATGTTCACGGGATCATGCTGGAACTCCCGCTCCCGAAGCACCTCACCAAGGAACGCATCATCTCCGCGATCGACCCGCGCAAGGACGTTGACGGTCTCACCGCTTCAAACCTGCTCGCCACGATCAATGGCACAACTGGACTCTACCCGGCGACCCCGCTGGCTTGTCTAGGCTTGCTCAAGCACCACGGCTACAGCGTTTTCGCCAAGCACGTCGTGCTGATCGGGATCGGAGAGACGGTCGGCAAACCGCTCCTGCACTTGCTGTTGCGTGAAAAAGCGACCGTGACGGTCTGCAATTCCAAGACCCCGGATCTCGCTCTCCACCTCAAGCGTGCGGACTATGCATTTGTCGCGACCGGTCGCAAAAACTTGGTCACAGCGGAGATGGTTCATGAGAATCTCGTGATCGTCGATGCTGGGATCAACGAGACGGAGGACGGCTCCATCGTCGGCGATGTTGCACCCGACGTTCTGAACCATGTCGCGGCGATGACCCCGACCCCAGGCGGCGTCGGCACGGTGACGACCGCACAACTTTTCGCCAACTTGATGCTGGCGATGAAGTTGCAACTCAACGGTCAGGAGGAATGCTCGTGATGGACAACAACACCGCAACTACCTTCGACCAATCCATTCGCAGTTTCCTCGACGCAGCAGCTTCCAAGTCACACACACCGGGTGGCGGTAGCATCGCAGCCCTCGCGGCGGCGCTCGGTGCCTCGATGACCTCGATGGTCGCCAACCTCACCCAAGGCGCGAAGTTCGTCGACCTCGAAGCGAACATGCAACAGATCGCGTCTGAAATGGTCGCGAACATTCGTGAGTGTGACAACTTATTGGAAGCAGACATGCAGTCTTTTGATACGTATATGAACGCGCTCAAACTGCCGAAGGACACCGATGAGCAAAAAGCGGCTCGCTCGCTTGCGCTCCAGTCCGCTGGCATCTCGGCCACTGAAGTCCCGTTGCGCCTCGCTGAACTTTGCCGCGACGCCCTGCTCACCTCGCAGACGATCGCCAAAACCGCGAACAAAAACGTGATCTCCGACCTCGGCGTCGCCGCCTTTCTGCTGGAAGCAGCCGCCCAATCGGCACTGCTCACCGTGGACATCAACCTGCCAGGTTTGAAGGACCTTGACCGCAAAAACCAATTCACGGCCACCCGCGACCAGATTCAACTCGACATCACCGCCCTCCGTCAGTCGATCGTGACTGCGGTGCGCGGCCGCCTCGCATAGGTCGGTATGGCGATGGAATTGCGTCATCTGAACACCTTCAAAGTCGTCGCCGAAGTCAAAGGCTTCACCCGTGCTGCCGATCTGCTCGGCTACGCGCAATCGAGCGTGACCGCCCAGATCCAAGCGCTCGAGGAGGAACTCGGCGTCCAGTTGTTCAACCGCCTCGGCAAGCGGATCGTGCTGACCGAAGCGGGCACCCGGCTCCTGCCGTTTGTGGCGGAGATTCAGAAGTTAGTGGAAACCGCCAAGTCGGAATTGCTGGAAGCCCAAGTCCCACAGGGGACGCTGACGATCGGGGCACCGGAATCGCTCTGTGCCTTCCGACTGCCATCGCTGTTGCAGGAATTCCGCCGCAAGTTCCCAAGTGTCAAGATCGTGTTGCGCCCTGGGCTCTGCTGGCAGTTGCGCCAACAGGTGCGCAGTGGTGAACTCGACCTCGCGTTCCTGCTCGATGAGGACAAGCCAGAGGGCAACGATCTGCACGCAGAAGTGTTGCTGGAGGAGCCGATCAAATTGATCGCGCCGCCTACACACCCGCTGACCGAGCGCAAGGCGGTATACCCCCAAGACCTCAAGGAAGAGACCCTGTTCCTCACCGAAGTTGGCTGTTCGTACCGCACGATCTTCGAACAGCAATTGAACAGCCACGGCATCTACCTCGACCAGCAGTTGGAATTCGGCAGCCTCGAAGCGATCAAGCAATGCGTGATCACCGGGATCGGCCTCGCCCAGTTGCCTGAAGTCGTCGTGCAAAACGAGCTCGCGGACGGACGATTGGTCGCCCTGCCTTGGGCGGGACAAGCCGTTAGCGTCCACACGCAATTGCTCTATCACAAAAGCAAGTGGGTCTCCCCGGCGATGAAGGAATTTCTGGAGATCACCCGCAGGATGTTTCCAAGCAGACAAAAAACCGCCCGGTAACCCGAGGCGGTTTTTTTTATGCATATTGCAGCGCGGCAACGAAGGCGAACACAACGAGCGCGACAGTGAGAGCAAGCAGCAGGAAGATCAAGACCGCATACGGGATGAACGGACCCCAGAACGCCCGCGCGCCCGACACGCCGTAGACTTGTTGCACCGCGAACACGCGTTGCACGATCATCAAGACCACCGAGCCGATCGAGAGCAGGAAGGCGATGCCACTGCCGATCAACTGCAACAAGATTGCGCCCACACCCGATTCTCCCGCAGCCATCGAAGTCTGCATCGATAGCAGTGAAATCATCCCCCCGATGAAACTCGCGATCACAACGCCCGATAACGTATACGGGTGGATCAATTGCATCAACCGTCCGCGTTCCCGCTTCTCCTCTGGAGACAATGCCGCGTACTGTTGCCCCCCGACCATGCGAATGCCCATGCGGGCAAACCATTCCCAGCCAAAGCGCGAGAGGATCGTGTCCACGAGCAAGTACAGCGTAACCACCGCCCAGACACCGAGCGCTAGAGCCAGCGAGACGCCGTTGCTGGCAGTGTCCAGTCCGAATCCCCTGCTCATCCGTGTGAACGGGGAGATCAGTTGCTCTCGACCCACCAAGAAGTAGATGAGATTGAGCACCGCGTAGAGGACGATGATCGTCCACGTCGCGCGCCATGAACGCTTCATGTCTCGCTCCATCAGAAGCTTTTCGAGCGTGCGTTTCGGTTTAAAAAGGATCGTGATCAGATCAGTCATAGGCTGGATGAAACCTCCTCAGGTGATGCTTTAGATGCTCAAATGCTCAGATGTGAATTCACATCAGGTACGCCCCCGGTGTCGATCGGACCGCCGCCGAGCCACTCAACCACGAACACAAGTACCAGATAGAGCACAATCCCCACGCAGTAGAGCAAGAAGTAGATGAGAAACGGGCCCCAAAATGCCTGACCTGCGCCAATTCCATAAATCTTCTGAATTGCGATCGTGCGGACGATGATCATGTAGATCCACATACCAAATTGTACCAGATTCCAGATCAGGATCAAGATCAAGATCAGGAAGACGATCGTAACTTGCAACTCCGCTTGGCGATCCACTTTGGTGCCGAACTCGGCGTCCTCCAGCAGACTCATCAGCCCTGGCATCAGGAACAAGAGCGAAGAGCACAGCGTCAAGAGCAACATCGGCCAATGGGAGATCCAAGTCGTGTACGGATGCACCATCGCCAGCAGACGGCCTTTGTCCGCCCGTTCGTAGGGGTCTTGCGGATAGTTGCGACCGGCGGAGATGTGCAATCCCAGCCGCACAATCCAGGAGAACAAGATGCGTCCCAGCCCGAAGTAGAGGATCGCTTGGACGGTTCCGCCGATCAAGAGCACAGCGAAGATTCCCCACAACACCACACGCGTACTGAGTTCGTAGGGCGGATACATCTCCGGCGCGCGGTGCGATTCTATAAAACGGAAGAGAAAAATGGCAAAGATGAACATCACCAATACGTTCAGCCCGATCAAAAACCATGTCGTGCCCCACGAGCGACCAAACTTACGCTGTTCGAGCAGTCGATTGAGGGTGACGTTCGGACGAAACATGATGGAAAACAAATTCGTAAGCAACGAGCACCCATCCTCCCATTCAATTCCACATGTAAATGTATTGTAAGATCCTGTCCAGTATACACCACGTTTCCACTTCCTTACTACTGGTATCGGGCGGTAATGCGTTGCAAAAAGACCGCTTCCGGTGAGGGAAGCGGTCTTTTTTACATGCGTTGCGCAGCCTTGATGAACAATGCTTCGCCGCCGTTCAGCCCGCACAGTGCGCATTGGACAAGTCGGGCCTCGCCCTTGTACGGTTGCGCCATCATGTCGGTCGCGTCGATATATCCGATCATTTCACCCGTCTGCGGGTTGAGTTTGACCGAGACCGGTTGTTGATCCATGATGTGAAACCGCATCTTGTTGCGGCACGAAGGACAGGTATAGGGGTCCATTGCGCGTTCCTCCTAAC
This sequence comes from Tumebacillus permanentifrigoris, assembly GCF_003148565.1. Lineage (GTDB taxonomy): Bacteria > Bacillota > Bacilli > Tumebacillales > Tumebacillaceae > Tumebacillus > Tumebacillus permanentifrigoris. The sequence continues at coordinate 14,968 of NZ_QGGL01000011.1, read as the reverse complement.
AAAAATAGGTGGAGGTCGCCGGATGGCCACCTCCGATCCCTCGTGTTACGCCTGTACGAGCGGCGCTACGTCTGCGAGCGCTGCGTCGTCAAAGCGGGTCAGGAGTCCGAGAAACAGCTTCTGGGCATCCGCGTCATCGAGCTTCGCGTACATGTTCTTCGAGAGGCCCGTCTGGGCGAGCAGGGAGTTGAGCTTCATGCGCGGCATTTCCTTGAGGTCGCTCCAGATGTTGTCGAGGATCTGTTGTCTGTTTTCCATGAGGACACCCCTTTCACACAAGGTTACCCGTTAGGATTTACCAAAGTCTTAGATCCAATTCCCTGTGATCGGATACTTGCACGACCGTTCACTCAACGCCGACACACTGGCGCGCACCGTTCCATAGATCCCCATCAAGCCGAAGACCAGCAGCATCGGGAAGCCGATCAACAGGAAGACCAACCACCCGGAGATGGTCATCAAGACGACGAACACGAGGTGAAACAACAGAGCTTGCAAGGCATGTTGGCGTACAAATTGCGAGTTGGCCCGCAAGATCAAGATCACAATCGGTCCCAAAAACGGAATGAGTACGATCGACAGATGCGCGGCCAAAGCCCAATAACGATCATTTCGATTCTCTACGTACATCGTTCATCTCTCCTTGAGATTCATTTGCCTAGTAGTACGAATCAACGGGGGAAAGGTTTCATCAGGTGTGATAGAATAAGTACCGAGGTGAACCACATTGGCAGACTATCAAGCAACCCTTCATATACACCCGGCAGGCCAGCGGGCGATTCAAGTCGCCACGGCGCGGGTGCACTTTCTCAACCAGACCTTACAACTGCACGACTTGACGACGATGGACGGCACCGTGTGGGAAGGACCGCTCGACCCGGATGAGGTGGGGCGGATGATGCAGAGCTCGTATCTTATTATCTTGTCAAGCGGACGCACCTACCGCGTGACTTCCGTGGAGGCGACAGATCGATGGTACGTGAATCGGATATCAGGGTGACTGACGGGATCAAGATCGTATTCTTTGACGTGGACGGCACCCTCATGCATGAGCAAAAAATCCCCGACTCCGCCAAGCGGGCCGTGGATCTGCTCAAACAACGCGGCATCCTCCCTGTGCTCGCCACCGGGCGCAGCGAGTATGAGATGGCTGCCATTCGCGAGGCGCTCGACATCGACTGGGCGATCACCTGCAATGGCGCACACATCGGCTTCCGTGGCGAGACGGTGTTCGCCACACCATTCCCCCGTGAGATGCTGGTGGAATGGCTAGAACGTGCGTCCGTCCATCAGCATTCGTTTCTGCTGTACGGGGCTGAGCAGATGTTCATCTCCACCAGCGCCGAGTGCCGCTACTTCCAGCAGGCTCGCCACGAGATCGGGTTTCGCGACCCGCTGCTCTACCAGAGCGTGGACGAGGTGCCCGAGATCTACCAGTGCATCGCATTCCTCGACGAGGGCCAAGAGCGGCTCTACACCGACCGCTTTGAGGACGAGGTGTTCCTGCATCGCTGGCGCCCGTGGGCGCTCGATCTCAACCCGCGCGGGGTGAACAAGTCGGTCGGCATCTCCACCCTGCTCGACCACCTCGGGTTTGCCCCGCACCAAGCCGCCGCATTTGGCGATGGGCTCAACGACCGCGAGATGCTCCAATTTGTCGGACGCGGCATCGCGATGGGCAATGGTCACCCCGATCTGCTCGCCATCGCGCCCTTTCAGACCAAGCATGCCGGCGAGGACGGCATCCTCTATGGCGTCGAAAACATCGTCCTTGCCAGCCGGTAAACGAGACGATAGACGGTAAAAAACCACCGCGTCCACAGACGTCGGTGGTTTTTTTGCTACTCGCCGATCGGGATCAGGATCGTGAACGTCGTGCCGACACCTTGGGCGGAGCGGACTTTGAGCCTGCCGCCGTGTCCTTCTACGATTCGATGCGAGATCGGCAGGCCGAGGCCGGTGCCGTGCTCCTTGGTCGTGAAAAACGGGTCGAAGATTTTGGAAAGGTCATCCGCTTGAATGCCCGGCCCTTGGTCGATCACATCAAAGCGAACCTGTGCGCCTTGCACTTGCGGCTTCGCCGTCAAGCGCAAGCAACCGCCTGGCGGGGTGACGTCGAAGGCGTTTTTGCAGAGGTTGAGGAAGACTTGCTTCATCTGCTGGACATCGACTTTGAGCGGTGGCAAGAAATCCACCGTGTCGATCTGGAGCATCACGCCGCGCAAGTGCGCTTCCGATTCGATCAGCCGCACCACATCTTCGAAAAACTGCGCAGTGTCCACCACCGAACGCTGCGGAGCGGTCGGCTTGGACACCATCAAGAAGTCGGAGAGGATGATGTTGGCTCGTTCGAGTTCCGGAATCAACAGCGTCCGCGTCAGGTCGGCGAAGTTCTCGTGCTTGACCGATCCGGATGCGAACAGTTGCAAGAATCCGAACACCGTCGTCAGCGGGTTGCGTATCTCATGCGCGATCCCCGCTGCAAACTGGCCGATCAGCGCGAACTTCTCATTGCGCATCATCGCTTCTCGCATCGCCTGCAACTCCGTCATGTCCTCGACGATCAGAATGTAGCCGACCGATTCGCCACTCGCATTGAGGATCGGATTGCCGTCCAAGCGCAACGACAGCGTGCGGTCGCACATCTGAAATGTCTTGTGGATGCCATGCAACGGTTGGCCTTCATCGACCAGAGTTTGCAACTTGACGAGCAGGTCTGGTTCCGCCTCCATGACATAGGTGGCGTAGAGATCGGACAGCGTAGTCCCGATCACTTTTTCCGGTTGGAGACCGAAAATCTCTTGGGCTTTTTGGTTGAAGCCGGAGACGCAACAGTCTGAATTCAGAATCAACAGACCGCTGTTCATCGAGTCGAGCACGAAGCTGAACTGCTTTTGCATGTTGTACAGGCGTTCCTTCTCGCTGATCGAGGAGTAGGTGACAACGATCACATTCGAGATCTCCCCCTGTTCATCACGGAGCGGCACCATGTCCTTCTCATTCAGGGTCAGCCCGCCCTCGCCATAGGATTCGATGCGTTGGCGGACGCGTTCGCCGTTGAGGACGCGCTGCCAAGCAAGCTCAGGGTCTGGGTTGGCGTTGTGCAGGCTCGCTACCTCCAAGCGGTGCTTGCCCTGCACCTGACCCAGCGTCTGCTGGTTGTCGATCAAACACTTTTTGTTCGCAAATTCACAGGTGCCGTCCTGGTCATAGATCACAACCGTGACCGGCAACGCATCCAACACGCGATTGCGCTGGTAGACGCTGCGGCGGCGAAAACTCTCCTGCTCCTGCTGATGGAAGCCGAGCACCAGTTGGTCGGTGTAGCGTGTCAGTGCTGCGGAGGCGTCGAGCAGGCGCTTCCTCGCAGGGTCTTCCGATCCGCTCATCGCAGGGGTGAACAGGTCGCCCAGCAACTGGTTGCGCACAAACTGCCCCAGTCGCAACACATCCTCCAGTGCCAACCCTCGTTCCGCCAACTGATAGCCTTGTTCGTGCGCCAGCTTCTCGTAAGGTGCGAGCAACGCATCCAACTCCACAGCGGTCCCTTTGTCCAACGCTCCGAGCAGGTCGCCCAACAGCTCGAGGAGATGAGCTTGGAACGGATCGTATTCTTCCTCTGTCAAAATCCCTTGGATGTCCAGCCACTCACATCCTGCCGCTTGAAACTTCAATCCGAACGCCTCCGCTCTCCGGTTTTATTCTAAATTAAACTTTTGACAGTAGGTGCTCACATTCCTTCCCCATTCGTAAAAAAAACAAAAGAGCCCCGCTGTACAAGGGGCTCATTTTGTTAAACCGGTTGTTCCGTCGGAGCGGACGGCGATCCAGCATTCGGATTCCGGCGGCGACGACGGCGTGGGCGTTTCTTTTTCGGCTTCGCTTCGGTGGTGCCAGCGTCATCCTCCGCAACTAGAGAGGGTTGCGGTGCAGGTGCAGGCGCTTGCGCTTCGGTCGGTTCCAACGAGGAAGCTGCAGTGCTTTTCGGCTTGCGGCGGCGCTTGCGCTTGCGTTTGGCAGGCGTTGCTTCCTCGCCCGGTTCAACCGTCGCAACCGCTGCGCTCTCCTCCAGCTCATCATCTGCGTCCTCCGCCTCAACTGCGTTCATGAAGGACTTGCTGCCATCACTGCCCCACCAATTGTTGACGAGGTAGTCCTCCCAACGCATATAGAAGCGCAGGTCACAACGGATGCGAGCGAGTTCAAGGTTGGTCAGCACATGCTGGCGATGGCTGAGGATCAACTGTTCGGTTTTGTTTTTCGCTTTCGGAGAGTCGAGGAACTCGGCCAAGTCCGGGTACGTCTCCAAGACGCGCAGCGCGTTCGGGCGACGCAGGCCGGAGATGCCCTTGATGTTGTCGGTGCGATCCCCGAGCAGTGCTTTGATCTCGGGCAGTTTCTTGGGATCGACTTGCACGATTTCCTTGACGTTTTTGTGCGTGACCCACGACCCGGTGAAGACACCCGAGTTGATCTGGTAGAGCTGGGTCTTCTGCGTAATCAACTGCGCGAGGTCCATGTCGCCGGAACAGAGGATGATGCGGCGGAAGGAGCGTGCAGCTTCAGCCCGCGTCGCGATCGTCCCGAGCAGGTCATCCCCTTCGTAGTCCTGGGCGTACAGGTACGGGATGCCCTCCTCGCGGAATCGGCTGTAGATCGCTTGTTTCAACGGGTGGACTTCCTTGGGCCGTTCCTTGCGGTTCGCCTTGTAGATCGGCGAGAGGCGGTGGCGGAAGTTCTGTCCGTCGTTGTCAAAAATGACGATCATGTGCGAGGGCTTGAAACGTCGCACCAATTTGCGCATCGTCACGGTGAATTGTTGAGCAGCTTTCTGAACGATGCGGTCGGTCGCTTCCTCATAGTCGCCGCGCTTTTTGGCTTTGGCGATGTGGCGGAATAGCACCGAATACATGATATGGTTGCCGTCGATCAGCAGGAGTTGCAACAGGTTAGCCTCCGCTTCCTCTTCGTAATCAAAGCTCGTCTTCCAAGTCTTCGAGCATCATCAACAGATCGCGGCGCAGGAGATGCCCCGCCTCCTCGACCGACACCGTCTGCAACGGGGTGACTTCCCCATTGACGATGGTGATCAATTGCGCCTCATCGCTACGGACGATAACTTGAAACAAGGCGTCATGGTTGACATGGCGGTATTCGACGACCAGATGTTCTCCATCGCCCACTTGCAACGGTTCCTGGGGCGAACGCATACGTTCGAAACTTCCCATCCGTTCCGGCAGTGGCGAATGCTGCAGAGCGGCGAGTACGTGGTTGTGATCCATATGTACGCTCTCCCTTCATCGGCACTTCCTAGTGTGCCACGATCTGGCAACAGATAGACGGAAAAGGTACCGGATGTTGATTCCGCTACCCTTCCCGCTGTTGTCAGTCCTTTTCCCGACTTGTATGCTCTTCAGCGATGCCATGCCCATCCTCCGCCTCATCCTCTGAGGAGGTATAGGTCTCAACGCGCATCCAGTTGTTCAGATCGTTGATGACGCTGGCCATCGCAAAAACATCTTCGTACAATGCTACGACGCGATCCCAGTCATCCTCCACCGCAATCTTCAACTGGCGGTCCTCGATGACCTCCTCCAGTTGCTTCACGCGGTCGGGAATGCGCGAACGCAGCATCTCCCAACGCTCGATCATCGCTTCTTGCTCCGCGCGGCTGTACTCGTGCCATTCGCGGTGCTGAACGGGGATCTCGATGCCGAGGCGCTCGTTGTACACAAATTCAAACGCGGTGCTCATCCGCTCTGCCTCCCTTAGAAGTGCGCCTTCGCAAGGTCGGCGTACACACTGCGCGAGAGGATGTTCAAATCGCAGACGATGCTGGCGATCTCCATCATCTCGGTGTTCAAGCGGTGCATCTCATCCTCGTCGTTCGCTCTATACATGGCATCCAGTTTCTCCATGATGTCGACTTCTAAATCCTGTACACGATTCGTCATCCCTGAGCACATGATCGCCCAACGGGTGAGAATCGAGCTGCGTTCCTGCTCACTAAACTGCGTCCAGTCTAGATCCTCGCGTAAAATGTTCACGCCCAAGCGTTTATCAAAGACAAAAGCCTCGTGCATCTGGCTCTCCCTCGTTTCTACATCTCGAAAAGTCCATTTAAACACCATTGTAAGTTGTACGCGGCTGGTGGTCAACAAGTATAATGATGGATGAGGAATCCACAACCGTCATTCATCCCTTGAGGAGGGCCCGATGTCCGAACCTACACCCCACTGCATTCGTTTCCAGACACCTGCTGAATTTCATTATGACGAAATCTTGTGCTACTTATCCCGCTCCCTGGAGGAGCTGCTCTACACCGTGGAAGACAGCAAGGTCTATCGGCTTTTGTGCCTCCAAGGATCATACCTCGCCATCCGAATTGAGAGTCCTACCCCAGACTCCTTAGAAGTGCATATCGAAGGATCTGACACGCCCCCAACCGAATCTCAGCTTCAGGAGGCTGCTCGATATGTTTGGGATTGGTTCGACCTCGGTCGGGATCTGCGACCCTTTTATCAAATGGCCGCACAAGATCCCGTGCTGCATCGGGTTGTGTCGCAGCACTACGGACTGCGCGTGGTCGGGGAACCCCATTTATTTGAAGCGATCTGTTGGGCGATTATCGGGCAACAGATCTCCTTAAAAATCGCCTATGCGATGAAACGCAGGTTGGTGGAAACATTTGGACAGGCCGTCACATACAACGGTCGCACGTACTGGACGTTCCCGACCCCTGCTGTCGTGGCGAAATTGACTGTAGATGATCTCTTCCCCTTAAAGTTTACGCAAAAAAAGTGTGAGTACCTGATCGACATCGCCAAAAGAGTCTGTTCCGGGACGCTGACCAAACAAAAACTGCTGGAGATGAACAATCTGTCCTCCGTTGTGAAGGAACTCACCGCCATTCGCGGGATCGGAAATTGGACAGCGAATTATGTCGTGATGCGCTGCCTCCGCTACCCGGATGCCTTCCCGATCGAGGATGTGGCGCTCCAGAATGCGGTCAAGCAACAGCTGGGTCTGGACCGCAAGCCCACCTTGGACGAACTTCGCGAGCGGGCGTTGAGCTGGCGTGGCTGGGAAGCGTATGCGACCTTTTATCTCTGGCGAAGTTTGCAGGGAGCGTAGATCGACTTGTTGAACCTAGATCGGCGGAAGTAAACAGGAAAAAAGCGCCCTTGGGCGCTTTTTTCACATCTCGAAAACGAACCTTACAGGGCTTCCCACGATCTCTTCAGCACGAATTTCTCTGCCAGCTCGCGGCTTTGCGAACGGCGGTCGTGACGAACTTTGGCGCGCTCTGATGCGGTTTCGTGCAGGAATTTTTCTTCCTCGCTCTCCGGGTAGACCGGCGGGACGAGGATCGGGCGATTGTCCGGATCGAGTGCGACGAAGGTGAGAAACGACGTAGCACAGATCGCCCGATTTCCGGTCATCAAGTCTTCGGCCGTTACTTTGACGAACACTTCCATCGAGGTCTTGTGCGTCCACGTCACGAAGGATTCGAGGCAGATCGAATCCCCGAGGCGAATCGGGTGCATGAAGTCCACCGAATCGGTCGACGCCGTGACCACGCGCTGGCGACAGTGCCGCATCGCGGAGATCGCAGCGATGTCGTCGATGTAGGACATGACCTTGCCCCCGAACATCGTGTTGTGATTGTTCGTGTCCGGCGGCAAGACGATGCTCGCCTTGATTGCTCGTGATTCCCGCATGCGCTTAGGCGGCAGGTTGTGGCTCGTTTCTTGGCTCATAGCTCTGGCTTCCTTTCCGTCTCCTGAATCTCGTTTGTCTAACGGTATTATATACGATGCTTCTGGTTTTGTACGCCTCTCGATTGAATTCACTTTTTTGCGTATATTCACAAGTTTTGCAAAAAACCTCCCCGATGCAGATGGGGAGGTTTTTGCCTATCGTTTACTCGCCTGCGATCGTCAGACGGTTCTCAACCCGCACCGCGACCGGGCCCTTGTAGGCACCGCTGAACACTTCTTCCTGCGCGTATTTGGCATGTGTCAGCATGTCAAACAGATTGCCGCTGACCGATCCGCCCTTGACCGGCGTGCGGTTGCCGTGTTCATCGATGTAGTAGCCGAGCTTGATCTCCACCGCAAAGTCGCCGGTAAACGTGTTCGGCATCATCGCCGAGAACGCCACGATGTAATAGACCGGGCCTCGCAACAGCTCCGCCACCGGGGTCGAACCCGGCTGCAACACCAAGTTGCCCGCTTCACCAGTCGCCTCGACGCCAAGGTAATCCGCATAGCGTTGCGAGGCTAGGTAGCTGCGGAAGACATTGTCCTTCACGACGGTGATGTCTCGGCCGGGCAGACCCTCCGCGCTGAAGGAAAACGATTTCACGCCATAGGGCAACGCCGACGAATACGACGCATCGAGCGGGTCGCCCTCGACTTGCTGGTCGCCAAAGAACGGCTCACCTGGCGCGACCTGTGTCAGTTTCATGTACTTGAGACTGCCGCTCACCCGCGACGTCAGCGGACTGAACATGTCCGGCAGTTCCCCGTGTGCGATCACGACCGGGCCTTGCCACGTCTTGGGCAGCTCAGCGACGATGCTATCGCGTGCATACTGTGCATTCTCAGCGATCAGTTCCGCGATGTCGAGGTCTTGCAGACGGCGTCGACGCTCCACAAACCAGTGCTCCATTTCTTCGCCGTCGCCATCCTGTGCCAACAGGACGACTTCCAGCATGAACGAGGTCTCGCGCTGCTCGCCGCTTACGCCAGCTTGGTTGTAGATGCGGGTGATGATCTCCTCAAAAAACATCTCCGCGGCCGACAGACGCACCGCTACCTGTTGGTCTACGGCGCGGAACAAGTCTGCTGTGAGGTGTTCCAACTTGGCAAACGGATCTGCCAATGTCGCTTCGTCCACGAGCAGCACATCCGGGAACTTCGACTGCTGCGGAAGCGACCACGGCTCGTTGTTGGTCAACGAGGCGGCCAACAGGCCTTCCTCGATTTTGGTGCGGAGGTTCGGCAGGTCCGCTTCGGTCAACGTGATCGTCGCCGTGCCCATCGCATTGCCACCCTCTGTCGGATGCGGATGGGAGTGGTAGAGCGTCACTTGGTAGAGTTCCTGCATGACTTCGCGAGTCGCTTCTGGACGAGTTTGGATCAGATAGTGTTGCCACTCGCGCCTTTGCTCATGCAGCACCGACCACTGTGCTACTTCGGGGTGTTGCTTCAACTGATCGATCAGTTCGGTAATCAACTGTCCAGTCTGCAGCGCCATTAGCCCAATCGCCCCTTTAATCGAAGATGAGGTCCGCCATCGGTGACAGGGACCCATTCCTTGTGGCCTTTGCCACAGGTTCCTGCTCCGAGGTGGAAGTCGTTGCCGACCATCGAGATGCTTTGCAGCAGATCTGGCACATACCCGGTGAGGCCGAGCGACTTGTAGATTTTGCCCGTGAACTTGCCTGCCTTGATCTCACGGCCGAGGTGGACGGTGCATTGGATGCCCCAGCCCTTCGGATCTTCCATGCCGCTTTCTCCCGATTCGAGGTACACGCCCTGCTGCACATCCGCCATCATCTCGTCGAGCGTATGCGCGCCTTGGCCGAAGTAGGTGTTGGTCATGCGCGAGTAGGCTTTGCGCAAGTAGGACTCCCGACGGCCGTTCGAGGTGCGCGGCAGTTGCATGAGCGATGTGGAGTAGAGGTCTCCGATGCCTTGCTTCAGGATCCCGTTTTCAATAATCGTCGTGCGCGTCGCTTGGTGTCCTTGGTCGTCGATGAAATGGGAGCCATAGGCACCCTCCACGGTCGGGTCGTCATACATCGACACACAGGTAGCCGCCACTTGCCGATTCAAATACTCGCGGCCCTTGGCACGATCCTTGAGGAACATATCAACCTCCGTGCCATGACCGAACGCTTCATGTGCAATCAGCCCGGAGATCGCCGGCGTCGTGATGCAATCGTAGAGCCCTGGCGCGATGCGCTCTGCGTTGAGCAGTTGAATCGCGTTATCCTTGGCGAGCACCAATTGCTCATCTCGCAAATGCAAACGCTCAAAACCGCCCGAGGCCGAGGCGAACGCCATGTCCCATTCCTGTGTAGCACCATCGGTGGCAAACAGCAAGCTGTTCATCGCCAGACGAGTGAGATCTTGTGAGACGCGAGTGTTGCGATCGACGAACAGCTTCTGTTCGCGAATCTCCGTGTAGTTGACGATCGCGTTGGACAGCCGTGGGTCGAGGCTCTTCGTGAAGGCGAGGCGCTCCTTGCACAGCTCGAGCTTCTCCAGCAGCGAGACGTCCTCTGGGCGGCGCACCGCTTGGGAGGTAAAATGGCCTTCACGCTTCTCGCCAAGCTGCAGCGCAAGGCCGTTTTTCACCGGCAGGGCTTGTTCGACCAGTTGCATCGCCCGACGGTATAGATTGTCGCGCGAGAAGTCGTGGGTGCCATATTCCCACAGGCGTTGCCCATCGTATACCGTGATGACGGCGCCTACGATCGGCTCATTGGGTTCGATCGATTCCTTGTTCAAGTCAACCCCGATATGTGTCTTCGATGTAGAGAGCACCACGACCGATGCATACGGCACCCGGCGCTCCATCTCTTCAATTAGATTCGGTAAAAACTCTCGCAGAGTTGCGGTTGTCTCTTGAAAATAAGTAGCAGTCACGCAGACTCCCCCTCCCCAAACTCATTCACACTTCCTACAATATTCGAAATAAAATCTGCAATTCCTGTCTTCAAGCGACAGGAATTGTAATTTTCTTCCTGACAGCGATTATTACTCTGGGTTACTTCTTAGTTATTTTATTTATAGACACTGTGACAAAAATCATATATTCTGAATTTATAACATTTTCCCTATAGATAGAGGAGGCAATTCAATATGAAAAAAACGTGGGTTTCGGTCCTCGCGACCACTGCACTGACCCTGTCGATGAGCAGTGTGTACGCACAACCGTCGCATGCTGCCAAACCGGACAACCAAACTGCGGCAACTGCACCGGCGCTGGAAAGCGCATTCACCTCGGCTGCCAAGGAATTTGGCGTTCCGAAGGAACTGCTGATGGCGATCTCCTACAGCGAATCGCGTTGGCAGATTGCACCGGAGGAAGCGCACACCCTCGCGGAGCCGGACAAAAACAACGGCAAAGGCTTGATGCACCTCGGTGACAACTCCTTCAAAAAGAGCCTGAGCGACGCAGCCAAAGCGCTCGGCGTCACCAAAAAACAGCTGGAGGACGATGTCCAACTGAACATTCGCGGTGGTGCATACCTGCTCGCGAAGGCGCAAAAGGACCTCGGCAAATCGCTCACCACCAACGTTAACGATTGGTATGAAGCGGTCGCTTCCTTTGAAGGGGCGAAGGACAAAGACGGCGCGGCACTGTTCGCAGACGAAGTCTACCGTGTGCTGAAGGAAGGGACTGCGCTGGCGATCGAAGGCGGTACGCTGACCCTCGACCCGAACCAAGCCATCGCTCCGTCCAAAGGTTCCTACGCGGGCTTGACCTACGGCGGCACCTCTTACGGGCTGACCCCGGACTACTCCGGCGCGATCTGGAATCCGGCCAGCACCTCCAACTATGCGGTTGCCACTCGTCCGACGTCGAACCCGATCAACTCTGTCATCATCCATGACACCGAGGGTTCCTACTCCGGCACGATCAGCTGGTTCAAAGACCCGGCGGCACAAGTCTCCGCGCACTACGTCGTCCGTTCCTCTGACGGTCAGATTACGCAGATGGTACAGGACAAAGACATCGCGTGGCATGCGCGCAGCTTCAATACCAACGGCATCGGCATCGAGCATGAAGGGTATGCCGCGCAAACGGGCTGGTACACCGACGCGATGTATACGCAGTCGGCAGCTCTGACCCGCGCGCTCTGCCTCAAATACAACATCCCGATGGATCGTGACCACATCATGGGTCACTCCGAACTGTGGGGCAATGATCATACCGATCCGGGCGTGAACTGGGATTGGAACAAATACATGAGCAAAGTCACCGGCGTCACGAAAAACTACGCGGCCGTGCTGGTCGATAACACAGACCCGGCATCTGGCTTCACGTTGGGTGGCCCGTCTGCCTACTGGCATCCTACCGCAGGCTACGGCATCCACAACCAGATGACCTACACCAAGGGCAATGGCACCAACCCGATCTCGAACTTCGCAACCTGGAAGCCGAAGATCCCGACTGCTGGCAACTACCAAGTCAAAGTCTTCATCCCGTCCAACTTCGCAGCTACCACCAACGCGAAGTATGAGATCCACTACAACGGCGGCGTGATTACCAAGACGATTTCCCAAGTAGCGTACTCCAACCAATGGGTGAGCCTCGGGACGTACAACTTCGCAGCCGGTAGCGTTGGCTACGTCATGCTCGGTGACAACACCGGCGACACGACGTACGTTGGCGTCGATGGCATGCGCTTCATCGCTCAATAAGCATATGTTGTAAAAAAGCCGTTCCCCAAGCAGGGGAACGGCTTTTTTACGAGTACTTGGCTCGAACGGTGACGCCTTGCTTGCCCATCGCTTCCCAAACGGTCTGGAAGCGAGAGCGGTCGTACTGGACAACCTGACCTGTGAAGGGGTCATGGACGGTGACCGACGTATCGTCATAGCCGGTCAGCAGAACGCAATGCTCGGGCACTTTCCACTCGATCTCCGTTCCGTCTGAAGTGGTCCAGACATAGGCGGTGCTGACCTCGCTGAGATCCATCGAAATCCACGTCACGACTGGACGGTCATCAGCGACGGCGCGCAGCAGTTCCTCAAACTCCGAACCGCTCAAATCCAGCGCGTGATCTGGCAAGAAGGAGTTGAGCAGATCGGCGATCGGCTTGTGAAACACCCCGAACCCGTCCTCACTGTACGGGTCGCCTAGAAATCCCCGGTTCGGGTCGTCCCCAACCAGCACCTCATCCTCCACGTACTCAGGCTGGGCGAGGATGGGCAATCGCTCGACGACAGCGGTTTTGTCGACGTGAACGCCTTGCGATTGCAACAGCATCGTCAGGGAGGTGGCCTCACATCCAGTAGGTAGTTCCGGGCCTTGTTCCAAGATTGGGATACCATTAATCTCGTGTGCTGCGGCCAGCTCTGGATTGGCCGTGGGTGTTGCGAGTCGGGTTGAGGGCATGTCTTCGGTTGCAGCTGTTGAAGGCGTACCTGTGGTATTGCAACCTGATCCCAACACACAAACGCTTACCAACACCGCCGCTTTCCAACTTGTCCGCATCCTGCCTCACCCACCGTTCTGTCCGTTTACAAACAGTGTACACCCTGCTCGACTACAGGGGAAGAAACCAGAGACCTAGAAGGAGAGCGGCACTTGTAAGCAGTGGATGGGAAGAAACTCTCCGTCCTCCTTTTTCTCGATGCAGTTGCTTCTTGATGTCACCCGCACACTCATACATTTTTGTTGTATCTGATGTCATGCTACGGCATCCGTACCTTTCAGTATCAAGAAAAAACACATATACCATAGTGAATTCAACTTGAAAGTAGGTGGTTTTTTTGAGTAATGATAAGGGAAAAGAAAGAGTAAAACGTGAACGTTGTCATCGTTGTGGAAAAAGAAATTGTGATTGCAAAAAAAAACGTGGAGACTGTCGTCGTTGCGGAGAACAAATCTGTAAATGTAAAGTCGTACAAAAAGTGAAAGTGAATGTAATTGTACGAAAAGGGGTACGAGGAGCTACTGGTCCTCAAGGACCGAAGGGGGCTACTGGACCTCAAGGTGCCACAGGGGCAACTGGACCGACAGGGGCAACTGGTGCCACTGGTCCAGCGGGTGAGACAGGGGCAACAGGTGTAGCAGGTGCTACTGGTGCTACTGGTGCTACTGGGGCTACTGGTGCTACTGGTGCTACTGGTGCTACTGGTGCTACTGGTGCTACTGGTGCTACTGGTGCTACTGGTGCTACTGGTGCTACTGGTGCTACTGGTGCTACTGGTGCTACTGGCGCAACAGGAGATACTGGTGCAACTGGTGCTACTGGTGCTACTGGTGCTACTGGTGCTACAGGAGATACTGGTGCAACTGGTGCAACTGGGGCAACTGGGGCAACTGGCGCTACTGGTGCTACTGGCGATACTGGTGCTACTGGTGCTACTGGTGCTACTGGTGATACAGGTGCTACTGGCGCAACTGGCGCTACTGGTGCTACTGGTGATACTGGTGCTACTGGTGCTACTGGTGCTACTGGTGCTACTGGTGCTACTGGTGCTACTGGTGCTACTGGCGCTACTGGCGCTACTGGCGCTACTGGTGCTACTGGTGCTACTGGTGCTACTGGTGCTACTGGTGCTACTGGTGCTACTGGCGCTACTGGCGCTACTGGTGATACTGGTGCTACTGGCGATACTGGTGCTACTGGTGCTACTGGTGCTACTGGCGCTACTGGCGCTACTGGTGCTACTGGCGTAGCAGGCGCAACAGGTGCTACTGGCGCTACTGGTGATACTGGTGCTACTGGTGCTACTGGTGCTACTGGCGATACTGGCGCTACTGGCGCTACTGGCGCTACTGGCGCTACTGGCGCTACTGGTGCTACTGGTGCTACTGGTGCTACTGGTGATACTGGCGCTACTGGCGCTACTGGCGCTACTGGTGCTACTGGTGCTACTGGTGCTACTGGTGCTACTGGTGCTACTGGCGCTACTGGTGATACTGGTGCTACTGGTGCTACTGGTGATACAGGTGCTACTGGCGCTACTGGCGCTACTGGCGCTACTGGCGATACTGGTGCTACTGGTGCTACTGGCGCTACTGGGGCTACTGGGGCTACTGGGGCTACTGGCGATACTGGTGCTACTGGTGCTACTGGGGCTACTGGTGATACTGGTGCAACTGGCGCTACTGGGGCTACTGGGGCTACTGGGGCTACTGGGGCTACTGGCGCTACTGGGGCTACTGGGGCTACTGGGGCTACTGGGGCTACTGGGGCTACTGGGGCTACTGGGGCTAC
>NZ_QGGL01000010.1:53668-192181 GCF_003148565.1 Tumebacillus permanentifrigoris | reverse complement strand
AAGAGATCATCCGGTATTAGCACTCGTTTCCAAGCGTTATCCCAGTCTGCCAGGCAGGTTACCCACGTGTTACTCACCCGTCCGCCGCTGACATCAATGAAGCAAGCTCCACATCAGTCCGCTCGACTTGCATGTATTAGGCACGCCGCCAGCGTTCGTCCTGAGCCAGGATCAAACTCTCAATTAAAGTTTGATTCAAGGCTCGAATCGATTCTCATCTATCACTCGTTTAGTTTTCAAGGATCAAAACGTGCCGCCGAAGCGACTCAATCAAGATAACATACCAATCAAGTTCAAGTCAACTGGTAGATTTTCAATTTCTCACTCACCGCATCACTCGCGGCGACAAGAGTTATCTTACCACGCCCTGCTCTACGTCTCAATCTCGCCACTGAAACAAACTCCAACAAAACCTCCAACGGTTCGTATCTAGAAGTCACACACCCCCTCCATACCCCATTTCGCTCCCGATCCTAGCAAGGAGCAATAGAACACAAAAAAAGACCTGATTCCTTGTTAGGAATCAGGTCTTTTCATCTGGCGGAGAAAGAGGGATTCGAACCCCCGAGACGGTTTCCCGCCTACTTGATTTCGAGTCAAGCTCCTTCGACCGAACTCGGACATTTCTCCAGATGGCTCCCCGAGCAAGACTCGAACTTGCGACCATCCGATTAACAGTCGGGCGCTCTACCAACTGAGCTATCGAGGAATAAAGCGAGAAAAAAACTGGTGGAGAGAGAAGGATTCGAACCTTCGAAGCTTACGCAACGGATTTACAGTCCGCCCCATTTGGCCACTTTGGTACCTCTCCATAGAACTGGTAGCGGCGGAGGGATTCGAACCCCCGACCCTCCGGGTATGAACCGAATGCTCTAGCCAGCTGAGCTACACCGCCACGATGGCGGAGAGAAAGGGATTCGAACCCTTGAGACGGTTTCCCGCCTACACGATTTCCAATCGTGCTCCTTCGACCAAACTCGGACATCTCTCCGTGAACAATCTCTTTAGCTTGACCACCACAACTCGTGGCGACAGGAGTAATCATAGCATCTCCCTTGTCCCTTTTTCAATCCTGATGATCGGACAAATCCAGTCAAATTCGCTTCCCTTCCCCAATTATGTAACTCATGCGCGCCGCTACGACGATTTTCTCCATTTCACATTGCAACCACACACCTCAATCGGAATGCAAAAAAGGCCCGATCTCTCATGAGAGATCGGGCCTTTCACATGTTGCCTCGCGACGTCCTACTCTCCCAGGACCCTGCGGTCCAAGTACCATCGGCGCTGGAAAGCTTAACTTCTGTGTTCGAGATGGGAACAGGTGTGACCTTTCCGCCATCATCACGAGACTTGAAACAAAATGGTGGGCCCAAGAAGATTCGAACTTCCGACCTCACGATTATCAGTCGTGCGCTCTAGCCAACTGAGCTATGGGCCCGTACAAATGGAGCGGAAGATGGGATTCGAACCCACGACCCTCGCCTTGGCAAGGCGATGCTCTACCCCTGAGCCACTTCCGCATGAGGTATTGGTGTTACAAGTGGTGGCTCGGGACGGAATCGAACCGCCGACACGTAGATTTTCAGTCTACTGCTCTACCAACTGAGCTACCGAGCCATAATGAGTGTAAAAATAGTGGCGGAGCTGACGGGATTCGAACCCGCGGTCTTCCGCGTGACAGGCGGACATGTTAGGCCACTACACCACAGCTCCGAGTTACAAATTGCAAGTTTGAAAATGGTGGAGGCTGACGGGATCGAACCGCCGACCCTCTGCTTGTAAGGCAGATGCTCTCCCAGCTGAGCTAAGCCTCCGTAAAAATTGGTGACTCGTACGGGATTCGAACCCGTGAATGTCGCCTTGAAAGGGCGATGAGTTAAGCCGCTTCTCCAACGAGCCAAGCAAAATGGTGCCTTTTACCGGAATCGAACCGATGACCTCATCCTTACCATGGATGCGCTCTACCTACTGAGCTAAAAAGGCGTGGCTCCCCGAGCAAGACTCGAACTTGCGACCATCCGATTAACAGTCGGGCGCTCTACCAACTGAGCTATCGAGGAACAATGGTGGAGAGTAGCGGATTCGAACCGCTGACCCCCTGCTTGCAAGGCAGGTGCTCTACCAACTGAGCTAACCCCCCATTGAAAATGGCGCGCCCTGAGAGATTCGAACTCCCGGCCTTTTGATTCGTAGTCAAACGCTCTATCCAGCTGAGCTAAGGGCGCGTATAAAAATGGTGAGCCATGAAGGACTTGAACCTTCGACACCCTGATTAAAAGTCAGGTGCTCTACCAACTGAGCTAATGGCTCGTGTCGTTTCGTTCAACCGCGTCTCTCGCGGCGACAGGTATTAATATATCATGCTCACCCCAATCTCTCAACAGTCGAATCCAGTCGAATTCCGCCATAAACACTCGAATAGAACCATTCCAAGGAACAAGATGCCTCATCCTAGCAAATCCATCCCGATCCTCGTATTCTCAGCCTACTCAAGTAGATTATACGAAAAAAGGACTCATCTGCACGTGTGCAGAGAGCCCTTTTCACCAGAACTAACGGTTGTTGCGGCGCAAGAACGCCGGAATATCAAGGTTGTCGGAAGACGCGTTGCTACCGCCAAACGGTTTGATATCCATCTTGTTGAGCGGTTTTTGCTGCGGCGGGCGCTCCTTGTGCTCGAAGCCCGTCGCGATGACGGTCACGATGATCTCTTCCTTGAGATCTGGATTGATCACCGCGCCAAAGATCATGTTGACTTCCGGATCGGCTGCAGAAGACACGATATCTGCCGCTTCGTTGACTTCGAACAGCGACAGGTTGTTGCCCCCAGCAATGTGCATGAGGACGCCACGAGCGCCGTCGATCGAGGTCTCGAGGAGCGGGGAGCAGATCGCCTTTTTGGCCGCTTCTGCTGCACGGTTCTCACCCGAGTGTACACCAATACCCATCAGTGCCGCTCCACGCTCGGTCATGATGGTTTTGACGTCTGCAAAGTCGACGTTGATCAGGCCTGGTACGGCGATCAGGTCGGAGATCCCTTGGACACCTTGACGGAGCACGTTGTCCGCTACGCTGAACGCTTCCAGCATCGGGGTGTTTTTGTCGACGATCTCCAAGAGACGGTCGTTCGGGATGACGATCAGGGTATCGACTTTTTCCTTCAGGCTCGCGATGCCTTGGTCCGCTTGGTTCATGCGGCGACGACCCTCAAAGGTAAACGGCTTGGTGACGACACCAACGGTCAGCGCGCCCAATTCCTTGGCAATCTCTGCAACGACCGGAGCTGCCCCCGTGCCGGTGCCGCCACCCATACCTGCGGTGACGAAAACCATGTCAGCGCCACGCAGCGCGTTCATGATCTGTTCCTTGCTCTCTTCTGCAGCTTTCTTGCCGATTTCCGGGTTTGCGCCCGCACCGAGACCACGGGTCAGCTTTTCCCCGATCTGCATGCGGTTTTCCGCCTTGGAGAGGTGCAGCGCTTGTGCGTCGGTGTTGACGGTGATGAACTCTACACCCTTGATGCCCGCTTCGATCATGCGGTTGACTGCGTTGCAACCGCCGCCACCGCATCCGATGACCTTAATCTGGGCAAAGGCCTCTATATCAAAATCAAACTCCAACATAAACCTTGATCCTCCTTAAACGTACCCTGTCTTCTTAGACGAATTCGCTAAACCAGCTCTTGATGCGGTCGACGATCCCTCCGCCGCCCGCATTGGTACCGCCGCTGTTTTGCTTGCGGCGCGGTGCGGCTTGGGCTTCCGATTTGCGGGTGCTGTTGCGCCCCACGTATTTGATGATGCCCACCCCATTGACGAAGGACGTGTCCTTCACACCCAGGTAGTCAGGAATCGATACGCGCACATTCGCGTCCAACTCGAACTCTGCGAGCTTGTCCACGCTCGGCATCGCTGCGACGCCGCCCGTCAGGACATAACCGCTCGGCAGTTCCTTGAAACCCAAGCGCTCCACTTCCTGACGAACCATCTGGAAGATCTCCTGCATGCGCGGTTCGACGATGTTCGAGAGGTCGACCTGGGTAAACTCCTTGTCGACATTGCTGCCGACACGAGTGACCTTGAACGACTCCTCAGCACTGGCTGTCGAGACCAACGCATTGCCGTGGCGGACTTTTACCCGCTCCGCAACATCGGTCTGCGTGCGCAGGCCGATCGCGATGTCGTTGGTGACATGATCACCACCGACCGGGAGTACGCTGGTCGCTTCCAAGATGCCGTTTTTGAAGATCGATATCGTCGTCTGACCGGCACCGATATCAACGAGCCCAACGCCGAGTTTGCGCTCGTCGCTGGTGAGCGCGACCGTGCTCGCCGCCAGTGGCGACAAGACGAGGCCAGCGATCTGCACACCTGCACGCTCTACACAGCGCAACAGGTTGTGAATGACGGTGCGGGAACCGGTGATGATGTAGGTTTCGACTTCTAAACGAACCCCAATCATACCGCGCGGGTCCGCGATCTCGTCTAAACCGTCTACGATGTACATCTTCGGTACTACATCGATAATTTCACGCTCCGGCGCCAATGCAATCACGCGCGAAGCTTGTAAGACGCGATCTATATCCTCTTCGCCAATCTCTCGATTCGGTGAATTGACAGCTACGACGCCCCGGCTAGACTGAAGGGAGATATGGTTGCCAGAGATACCTACGTATGCAGATGCGATCTCGATGCCTACCATGCGCTCGGCATGATCGATTGCGGCGCGGATCGACTGAACCGTCTTGTCTATGTCAACGATTGCACCTTTGCGAATTCCATCGCCTTCAGCAGAACCTACGCCTATAATTTGGATGCCCGTGCCACTCATTTCACCAATGATGGCTCGCACTTTGGATGTTCCTATGTCTAAGCTGACGATGATGTCGCCGTTTGTCAAGCCGTGGCACCTCCCCGATCTATTGCAAAAACCTATCTTGATCTCTTCTTAAGTTCAACACGCCGCTGGAATTCCCTCTTTTTTGGAGGAACATTTTCAACTATTTTTCTCACTGTGACGGGAACGATTTACGATCAGACGACGGATCGAAGCGAGGTTGTTGAACAAGCGCACACCAAATGCGAACACGGCAGCCAAGTACAGATCGACGCCCAACTGAACGCCGATGAACGCCAACAATGCGGCCAATAGAGTGTTGAAGAAGAACCCGCTGATGAACACTGAGCTGTCGAAGTGCTTCTCCAAACTCGCCCGGATTCCGCCGAAAACGGTGTCGAGCGCGGCGAGGATCGCGATCGACAGGTAGCTGCTGTACTGAAGCGGAATGTAGAGGTTGAATGAGAACCCGAGCAGCACGCCGAGCACGAGTCCGATAACCGGAATCCAGATCATAGTTTTTTATCTCCTTCGGGTTGGGCATACTTAAAGTCAACAGTGCTCTCATAGGCCGGAATGATCAGGCTCCCGTTGGTGACATCCGTCACTTTGAAGTCCTTGCCCATCTCGCGGAAAAACTGCGGGAAAAGGTTCATCCCGATCTTCATCTGCTCGATGTTGCCGACCGCCTTGATCGAGATCTTGCGAGGGTCGATCATCACCGCATTGACCTGCAGGTTGTTCTGCGAGATTGAGCGAATCGACGACACCGACACGATCCGGTGGTTCTCCACAGCGACCGCTTGTGCTTCATTCCCGTTCAAGTAGTTGATCAATTGGTACAAGTAATAGTCGAGCGATGCCGCCTTGGACGGATCGCCGCCCGCCGCCACCGCGTCAAACGAATCCTCGATCGTGATGATGATCCCGTTGCCCTTCACGGCTTTGACCCCGGCGAGCAACTTGACTTTGTCGAGGTCTTCTGCCATCGCCTTGACCAGTTCCTCGCGGTTTCCTTGCTTGTTCTCATAGGTCTTGATCTGTTGCTCCAGTCGATCGATCTCGCTGTAGTAAAACTTTTGGCGGTCCTTCTCCTGCGTCAGCTCGGCGTTCATCTGCACGTTATCCACGACTTTGTTGTCAATGCGTGGACGATGCACGGTAGTGAATTGAACGGTCAGCATGCTGCCAAGCAAGATACTGACCAGGAACAGACTGACCTTGTGCTTGGTTTCCATACTCACCCTCCTATTTTTTCATCCCGTTGAAGTCGCCTGCATAGCCCGGTATGGTAATCGAGGGGCTTTGCTTAGGCGGAGTGATCGTCAAGTAGCGGCCATTCTCCGGGCGGGTCAGCAACTCGATGACACCGCCGCGGGTTTCCAGCGCATTGATCATGTTTTTCGGATCGCCGATCGCGTTCAAGACAAACGGTGTCGCGACGCGCTGGTTGTTGATTTTGACGACAGTACCGATACAGATGATGCCGGTGGTTGTCGTGATGCGTTGACCATTGATCGAGACCGCTTCAGCCCCGGCGATGAACAACTCGTTGACCAGCATCCGCAAGTCGGAGTCATGCGTGATGTAGAGCAGGACGTCTTTGTCAGTCGGGGTGTCTTTTTTGTTATCATCGACGGTGAAGGTGATGCCCGGACCCTTGACAGCGAGCAGACCGGACATGATCTTGTACTTCGTCAATTCATCCCGAATCTCAGGTGCGAGGTTCTGGTCGACGTTGCCCGCGAGCTTTTCCAAGCTGTGCAATTCCTTGTTCAGCTTCTCGATGCTCTCTTCCAGCCCTTGGTTCTCATCCTTGATTCTGCCCAATTGTTCGGCCGTGTACTGTGCCTTAGGGTCGATCTGCGGGAGTTTGGCTTGCGATTCTGCGGTAACGCGCATGTTTTTGTATTGCATAGATAGCATCAGGCCGAGGATTACAGAGATCATAGTCAGCGATACGGTCAGACGCAACCGTTTGTCAGTTTTTATGGGCATCTCTACTCTCCTTCCTTCTTGGCCTTGGTTTTGTACTCTTGTAAAAAGTTCGATTCCAACAGGTTCAGGATGCCCGGCGGCGTGTTGGCTGGCAGTGAATTTCTGAACTTCTGGTAGCTGTTCATCTTGTCAGCAAACTGCCGCTCTGGGATGCGGACTTCAAACTTGTCCCGCATGAAGACCTGCCAGGGACCCTTGGCCGGGATGTGCACCTCTGAGATCTGGTCGAGCACGGTGCGATCCACTTCCGGGATCTGCTTGGCCAACGCTTGTATATCCTCGCTGTTCACCACTTCTCCCGGCTTGACAGCAGGCAGGGTCTCCATCGAAATCAACGGCATCGAATCGGCCGGTTTCGCGGTCTTGTTCAGCGCGGTGCCATCCTGTAGGATGCTGTGAAATCCAGTTGCGGTGACCAAGGTGCCGGAGACCGACTTTTCCACGACGGCGATCACGACGTTGCCCGTCCAAGAGACTTGGATGTCGACCGTCTTCACGAGCGGATATGTCTTCAAAATCGCCTCTGTCGACTTGGATGTTGAGATGCGCCAGAAACTCATGCCTTTGTTGATTCCAGAGGAACGCACGATCTCGTCGTAGCGGATCTCGTGGTTGCCTTTTACATCGATCGTGTTCACAGCAGACAGCGGTGATTGCAGAAATCCCGCCACCAAGAGGAGTAAGAAAAATACGACAACAAAAAGCAGCGCCTTCCAATTTGGGCGGCGCTTTCGGGTCTGCTCAGGGGTCTTGGCTGTATAGGTCTCGGCGATGGTGGAGGGCGTTTCGTGCATGATAACAGACCTGCTCCTTTGCGTAAAAAAAATCGAACGGCATATACATTCATATATGCCGCCGTTGTTCGTTCTAGGGGTTTGCACCCATTATAACACGTTCAAAAGGGTTTTCAAGACGTCGAGTCTGACCGCTCACGCCAGATCTTCGCCCCTAAACTTCCAAATACTTCCTCGACCTTCTCGTAGCCTCTGTCGATGTGGTGAACCTTCTCGATGAAGGTTTTTCCATTCGCCGCGAGCCCCGCAAGGATCAAAGCCGCCCCTGCGCGCAAATCGGTCGCTTCCACATGCGCCCCCGTCAATTCAGGTACCCCTTCGATGAAGGCGGTCCGCATGTCGACTTTGATTTTCGCTCCCATGCGCATCAGCTCACTCACATGTTGGTAACGCCCTTCAAATATCGATTCCGTCACCACCGACGTCCCGTCTGCCACACTGAGAAAAGCCATAAAAGGCGACTGCAAATCGGTCGGGAACCCCGGGTAGTATGCCGTCTGGATGCGTTCGATGCGTTTGGGTCGTGCGTTCGTCCGCACATGCAGACGGTTGCTCTCCACGCGAACCTCCACACCCGTCTCCTGCAGTTTGGAGATTACGGCCCCCAAGTGGTCGGGTTGCACATTGGTCAGTTCGATCTCGCCCTGTGTGATCGCCGCCGCCAGCAACAGCGTGCCGGTCACGATGCGATCGGGAATGACTTTGTACTCCGCCCCTCGCAATCGGTGCACGCCTTCGATGACCACTTTGTCCTCGCCGGCACCATGCACCCGCGCGCCCATCGTGTTCAAGTAGTTCGCGAGATCGATGATCTCCGGTTCTCGTGCTGCATTGTGGATCGTCGTCACACCGTCGGCAAAGACCGCCGCCATGATCAAGTTCTCCGTCGCCCCGACGCTTGGTAGGTCGAGGTAGATGTTCGCCCCGCGCAGTCGGTTGGCGGTGCAGAGGATGTAGCCGTGCTTTTCCTCAATCCGTGCGCCTAGCGCTTGCAAACCTTTGAGATGCAAGTCGATCGGACGTGAGCCGATCGTACAGCCGCCTGGCAACGAGATGCGGACTTGACCGCAGCGCGCCAAGATCGGCCCCATGAGAAAAATCGAAGAGCGCATCTGACGCATCAAGTTCTCCGGTACTTCCGTGTGGGTCAAGGTGGTAGCATCGACACGCAAACGGGAACCCTCATGATGAACTTTGGCACCCAAGTGACGCAGAATCGTCACCATCACGCGGATGTCTTGCAGATTTGGCACATCTTCGATGATACTCTCTCCATGCGCCATGACGCTGGCCGCCAAGATCGGCAGGGCGGCGTTTTTGGCCCCGTGTACTCGCACGGAGCCTTGAAGTTTATGCCCTCCTTCAATGGCTATGCGTTCCACGCATGTCACCCCCCGATAGAATCGTCTCCTACGATCCGAACTTCCGGGTGAAGGTCATGTCCGTATTTTTCAGCGATGGTGTGTTGTACGAGTGTGATCAGTGCGATGACATCTGCGGCAGTTGCTCCCCCGACATTCACGATGAAGTTGCCGTGGAGTTCCGAGATCTGTGCCCCACCGATGCGCGTGCCCTTGAGTCCCGCTGCTTCCACGAGGTGACCGGAGTGCGTGCCTTCCGGATTGCGGAAGACGCTGCCGCAGCTCGGCATGCTCAGCGGTTGCGTGGTCTGGCGGCGCTTTGCCCATGTGCGGACGCGCTCGCTCATCTCCTGCGCATCCCCTTTGCCCAGTTGGAAACTGGCATCGAGCACAAGCATCGGTTGGTCCTTCAGAGCGCTATAGCGATAATCGAATTTTAGTTCGGCATGCGTCAGGTGCTGCACATCGCCTTCCGGGGTGAGCACGTTACAGTCGATCAGTACGTCCTTCACCTCGCCACCGTGCGCCCCGGCATTCATCATCACCGCGCCACCGACGGTTCCTGGAATTCCTGTGGCAAACTCCAAACCGCTAAGTCCGTTTCGAATCGCATGGTGGGCGGCGGATACGAAGGAGCGTCCTCCCTGTGCAGTCAAGCGGTCGCCTGACACGTTCAGGTCGGAGTAATTGTCAGCCAGTTTGATGACGACCCCGCGCCACCCGCCGTCGCGCACCAGCAGATTGGAACCTTTGCCGATCACGTACCACGGAATGCTGTGTTGGTGCGTCAGTTGCATGATTCGCACGAGGTGCTTCTGTTCGGTCGGGAGGATGAACACGTCGGCGGGTCCGCCGATGCGCCACGAAGTGTGTTTGGACAGGAGTTCGTCAAACAACACCTCACCTACGTGTTCACCTATGAATAGCTTCTGGATCTCTTCTCGTTTCATCATCGTACCTCCAACGTACTGACAAGATAGTCTCGCTCCTCGATGCTCCGCGCCTCGTACCCTCATGATATGGGGAAGCCCTACGAGTGGTGACACCAGCCCAGAGAAGCGAAAAAATCCGAGCGAATCCGCGGACATTCGCGGCTCGCTCGGTGTTTTTTGCTCCAGACGGACGCTTGAGGTCACCTCGTCTGCCTGGAGATGTTTAGCAAAATTCCGATCCCGGTCAGCATCAGCGTAAGTGATGAACCGCCGTAGGAGATCAAGGGAAGCGTGATCCCGGTGACCGGCATCGAGCCGGTGACAACCCCGATGTTGATGATGACTTGTACCGCGATCATGCCGGTGATCCCGACAGCGAGCAACGATCCGAACGTGTCGGGTGCTGTGATCGCCGTGCGCAGCCCCCGCCAGACGAGGAGTAGAAACAGCAGCAGCACGGTCGCGCCACCGATGAAGCCTAATTCCTCAGCGAGGATGGAGAAAACAAAGTCGGTCTGCGGCTCCGGCAAGTAGAGGAACTTTTGCCGACTCCGCCCTAATCCGAGCCCCATCAGACCACCCGGCCCCAATGCATAGAGCGATTGGATGATGTGATAGCCAGCATCCAACTCATAGGCCCACGGGTCCATGAATGCGAAGATCCGTTTCAAGCGGTAGGGCGCAACCACAACCAACCCGACAAACGCCGGGATCGCCAGACTCGCGAGACCGAGCAGATGTGTGCCTCGAGCACCAGCGGCAAAGATGATGATGATCGCCGTGCCCATCAGGACAACAGATTGTCCAAGGTCAGGCTCCAACATGATCAGGCCAACAGCCGAGACGACGATGGCGAGCGGTGGCAGCAGGCCGCGCTTGAATTCGGAGATCCGATCCTGCGTCCGCTCTAACATGTACGCGAAGTAGATGATGATCCCGAGCTTGGCGAACTCAGACGGCTGGATGCCGAACGAGCCAATTCCAAGCCAGGCTCGCGAACCCCCGCGCACTGAGCCGATGCCAGGGATGGCGACGGCGACCAAAAAGAGGAAGCAGATGATCAGAAGCGGTTTGGCGATTCTTCTCAGTTTGTGGTAGTCGTAGTTCATCATCGTAAACATCGAGATGATCCCCAGCACCGCCCACATCAACTGACGCTTGGCGTAGAAGAATTGATCGTCAAACTTTTGGGCGGAAAGCACCGCACTGGCACTATACACGATGACGACGCCGATCCCCAGAAGCAATAACGTGGTAATGATGATCAGCGTATCGGGATACGATTTGATCTTGCCATTCATAACGGCAACAGTCACCCCCGGATACTCGGTCTCGTCCAATCGCTATAATGTATGCACAGCTTTTTTAAACATGCTCCCTCTCTCCTCAAACGAACCAAACATGTCCCATGATGCGCACGCCGGACTGAGCAGGACGGTGTCGCCTGCCGTTGCAGACCGCGCTGCGAGCTCCACGGCCTGTTCCAAGCTGTCTGCCTTCTCACCTGTTCGTCCTGCTCGCTTCGCGACGTGGAGCAGCGTGTCTGCCGCTTGCCCGATCGCCACGAGGTGCTTGACGTGCTTCTCGAAGATCGGGACGAGTTCGAGGAAGTCCACGCCGCGGTCGAGTCCACCTGCGATCAACACGACGTTCTCAAACGCCGTGATCGCCTGTGTCGCCGCTGCGGCGTTGGTCGCTTTGGAGTCGTTGTAAAAATCGACCCCCTGTTTGCTGGTCACGTATTCGGTGCGATGTTCGACGCCGCGGAAAGTGCGCGCCACTTCAGCGATCGCCTCGGGCGCGGCTCCTGCTGCGAGGCAGATTGCTGCCGCCGCCAGAACGTTCTGCAGATTGTGTGCACCCGCGAGCGCGACATCGGCCACCGGGAGGAGCGAGACGTTTTTGCCGTTCATCGTAGCGTGGATGTATTCATCCTTGACAAAAACGCCCTCCTCTAACACGTCGTGCGTGGAAAAATACAGAACCTTCGAGCGCAGCGGCTCCTGCCAGCTCGAGTCACCCGTCACGCGACGGAGATGATGCGCGACATCTTGCACTTCTAGTTGATCCCAATTCAGCACAGCGACGTCATCCGGCCCTTGGTTCGCAAACAGACGGTATTTCGCATCGCGATACGCTTCAAACGTCCCATGATAGTCCAAGTGTGCCGCTGAAAGGTTCAACAGCGCCCCAATTTTGGGACGGAACTCTTGGGTGCCCATCAATTGGAAACTCGACAGTTCGGCAACGAGCCATTGATCAGCACGCATGCGCTCCGCCACTTCCGAGAGCGGGAGGCCGATGTTGCCGCCGACGACCGACTGTACGCCCGCTGCTTCCAACATCTTGCCGACCAGCGTCGTCGTCGTCGTCTTGCCATTCGAGCCAGTGATGCCGATCAGCGGGGCTTTGGAAAACTGATACGCCAGCTCCACTTCGGTGATCACAGGAATGCCTAGTTCGAGCGCTTGGCGCACCGGGGCCGCGTGGTACGGAATCCCTGGATTTTTCACCACGAGGGCGAGACCTGGATGAACGATGCCTTCCGGGTGCCCGCCACCGATCACTTCGATGCCGAGCGCTTGCAAGTCAGCCGCCAACGGATCGTCCGCCAGCGGCTTTTGGTCATTGATGACGACGTTTGCACCCTGTTGATGCAACAGTCGTGCGGCCGCCGCGCCGGAGCGCGCCAGACCGAGCACGAGAATTTGTTGTCCTGTGTACGTCACTGTGTGTCTCTCCCTACGGTTTCAGGTACAGCGCCAACGAACCGACAGCGAGCAACAGCCCGACGGTCCAAAAGGTGCCGACAACGCGCCACTCCGACCAACCGATCAACTCAAAGTGATGGTGCAGCGGTGACATCTTGAAGATGCGGCGACCAAATGTCTGGAACGAGATGACCTGCAGGATGACAGACAGCACTTCCGCCACGAACACGCCACCGATCAAGAACACGTAGATCTCCGTCTTGGTCAAGATCGCAACCGTCGCCAGTGCGCCCCCGAGCGCGAGCGACCCGGTGTCACCCATGAACACTTTCGCAGGATGCACGTTGAAGACGAGGAAGCCAAGCAACGCACCGACCGTCGCCGCGCAGAAGACCGCGACTTCCATGTTCGACGTCCACCATGCGAGGATTGCGTAAGACCCAAACGCGATGGCGGTCGTCCCTGCGGCCAGACCATCCAGACCGTCGGTCAGGTTGACCGCGTTCGACATCCCGATCACCATCAGCACGAGGAACGGCAGGTAGAAGAACCCGAGGTTGAGCGGGGTGTCGATGAACGGGATGTTAACTTTCATATCGATGATGCCCGCGTAATACAAGACGACGTACAACACCACGCCGAGGATGATCTGCCCGAGCAGTTTCTGGCGAGCTTTCAAGCCCAGATTGCGCTTGAGCGCGACTTTGATGTAATCGTCGAGGAACCCGACGATCCCATAGCCGATCGTGACAAAAAGCAATAGATACGTCTCAAACTCGCGGTCTGAGAATTTCAAAGTCGTGATCGTCAAGGCGACGAGGAAGATCATACCGCCCATCGTCGGCGTGCCAGACTTTTTCTGGTGGCTTTGCGGGCCTTCTTGACGGATCGATTGCCCGAATTTCAGGCGACGTAAAAATGGAATGAATAGTGGTCCCAGGATCACCGCGATAAGAAACGCGACCCCCGTCGTCCACAACATGATCGTGATATCCATGACCTTTGGTCCTCCCCTAGTAACTCCGCAGCTTAGGTCAACGCCCGCACAACATCGACGAGCCCGATTCCAAGCGAAGATTTGACGAGGACAATCGCCCCGCCTGTTTCGTCTTGTGCATGATGGGTCAGCACATTTTCAAGGTACTCGATCGCTTGCGGCTTGTCGACCACTTCATGGATCAGGCCGCCAAAACCGCCCTCGCGCGCTCCCACCGCGATGTCGAGCGCCAAGTCACCGATGCAGACCAGTTCGGCAATCTGCAAACTGGCGAGGTAGGCGCCCGTCTCGCGATGCATCAGCACCGAGTCCGGGCCGAGTTCGAGCATACCGCCGAGCGCGGCGACTTTGTAGCCGCCCGGCATCTCGTCAAGCATCGCGAGGGCCGCTCGCATGGAGGTGGGTGACGCGTTGTAGGCATCGTCGATGACGGTCCCTTGTGGGCTTGTTGCCGCGATCGGTTCCACCAGCCAAGCAAAGCTGGCTTGGTGGACTTCAAAGCGTCTGGCCGTTAGTTTCGCCTGAGCGAGACCTCGCTTGATCTCCTCGCGGGTCATGCCGAGTTCTTCGCCCACCGCAACCGCCGCCAGCGCGTTGCCGAGCTGATGCAGGCCAGGCACGGGGAGCGTGTACGTTCCCTTTTCCCCGGCCAATTGGAAGCGCGAGCCCTCGATGCCAAGGTTCTCCACTTCGACTGCGCGGATGTCATTGCCTTCCCCGAAGCCAAACCACACCACCGGCGCTTGGGTCAGACCTGCTCGTTCGCGCAGCAGGGGTTCGTCGCCAAAAAGAATCGCTTTACCGCTCGGCGGCAGCGCTTCGATCAACTCACACTTGGCGTCAGCAATACCGCCCCGCGAGCCCAGATACTCGATGTGCGCCTCGCCGATGTTCGTGATCACGCCGATCAGCGGAGCCGCCAGCTCTGCGAGCAACGCGATCTCATGGCGGTGGTTCATGCCCATCTCCAACACCGCAACTTCCGTCCCCTCCTCCAGATGCAGGAGCATCAGCGGGACGCCGATGTGGTTGTTGAGGTTGCCCAGCGTCTGTTGCACCTTGAAGCGCTCCGACAGCACGGAGGCCAGCAGGTCTTTGGTCGATGTTTTCCCATTCGAACCGGTGACCCCGATGACGCGGAGGTTTTGCAACTCGTTGCGATAGCCGGCTGCCAAGCGTTGCAGACCGACCAACGTGTCCGCGACTTCGATCAGCGCAAGTCCTTGCGCTTTTGCCGGAACGGGTGTGCCCGCCTGCCACAGCGCAGCGGTCGCCCCTTGGTCGACCGCTGCTTCAATAAAGTCATGACCATCAAAACGCTCGCCGACGATCGGGACGAACAGCCGACCTGTCATGTCCTTGCGCGTGTCGGTGGCGATCCCGTGTACGAGCAAGGCGCCCTCCCCTTGCACCAGATTCCCACCTGCGAGGCGAGCGATCTGTTCTGCGGTCCGCTTGATCATGCCTGTTCACCTCGAATCGCAGCCGCCGCGACTTCGCGGTCGTCGAAATGCGTTTTGGTCTTGCCGATGATCTGGTACGTCTCATGGCCTTTGCCCGCGATCAAAATCACATCATCGGCCTGCGCTTGCTTGATCGCGAAACGAATCGCTTCGGCGCGGTCCGTGATGCGGACGTAGCGGTTTTGCTCCACATCTGCGACCCCAACTTCCATATCGTCGATGATCGCTTCCGGGTCTTCGGTGCGCGGGTTGTCAGAGGTTAGCACAGCCAAGTCGGCATACTCCGAGGCGATCTTGGCCATGATCGGGCGCTTGGTGCGATCGCGGTCGCCACCGCAACCGACGAGGCACATCACGCGGCCTTTGGCAAACTCGCGCACCGTTCTCAACGCGTTCTCCAGCGAATCCGGTGTGTGTGAGTAGTCGACGATCACCGCGAACTTCTGTCCGGCATCGACGCGTTCGAAGCGACCATCAACACCCGACACAGCTTCCAAAGTACGCTTGATCTGTTCCAGTGACAAGCCTTCCAGCAAGCACACGGCGATCGCCGCCAGCGTGTTGTAGACGTTGAACTTGCCCGTCATCCGCAACTTCAATTCCGTCGAACCTGCGAACGTCTCCAACTGGTACGACACGCCGTCCGATGCGACCTGCACATGCGTTGCACGCACATCCGCTTCCTGATCAATGCCATAGGTGATCACTTGCGCCGTCGTCGCCCCGTGGAAAAAAGCCGCCGCTGGATCGTCGGCATTGATCACCGCAAATTGGCTCTGCTCCGGCGTATCCCCATAGGTGTTGCCGAGACGGGAGAAAAACTTCGCCTTGGCATTGCGATACTCTTCCATCGAGCCGTGGTAATCCAGATGGTCTTGGGTCAAGTTGGTAAACACTGCCGTGCGGAACTGTGTGCCCGCGACACGACCGAGTTCCAAGGCATGTGAGGAAACTTCCATCACAGGATACTGGACGCCTGCCTCCGCCATTTGCCGGAAAATACGCTGAAGCTCCAGCGCTTCTGGCGTCGTGTTCGCCGTCTCGTATTCCACATCGGCATATTTGACTTTTAACGTGCCAATCAAGCCGGTTTCCTGCCCGTTTTCACGCAGGATGCGCTCGATCAGCGATGTGGTCGTCGTCTTGCCGTTGGTGCCGGTCACTCCGATCACCTTCATCGACTGTGAGGCATGTCGATAAAAAACGGACGCAAGCACCGCAGCCATCGCCCGGGTGTCCCGGACGATGACCTGCGGTGCTGCAAGCCCTTCAAATTCCTCTTCGACAACAACAGCCGATGCACCGGCTGCCACCGCTTTTTGAACATACTCATGCCCATCCACCGTATACCCGCGCAGGGCGACAAACAGCGTCCCCGGCGCAGCTTGACGGGAGTCTGCCGTGATGTTCACAATCTCCACTTCGTCGTTTCCCACGACGCGTTTGAGGACGATGGGGGCAATCAACTCGCGCAACCGCAACTGCGTTTCCTCCTCATACTTCCGAATAATTCTTACCAATCAGTATGGACCATTCCCCTGTCTTCAGACAAGCTATGGACTCTTTTGCGCCGGTTGGTCGGAGAGGTACAGACGAATCGTCGAACCTGCTGGCACCTTGGTTCCGGCAGCGGGTGACTGATCGACGATGTACTTGCCCTGACCTGCGCTTTCCGTTTTCAATTGCAGACCGGAGCCATACATTTCCTTTTGCGCTTCCTCGACCGTCAGGCCGGAGATCTGCGGCACTTCGATCGGTTTCGGGTCGAAGTAGGTGTATTCCTTCGCCAGACCTGCTTTGGACGTCGGAACGTTCAGGTAGTGCAGGCTGTCTCCAAGGATGTTTCCGACGACCGGCGCAGCGATAACACCCCCGAAAATCAAGGGAGCCTTCGGGTTGTCGATCGCGATGTACGCGACCAGACGCGGGTTGTCGACAGGAGCCATCCCGATAAAAGATACGATGTAATGGCCTTTTTTATAAGCGCCATTTTCCGCAACCTGCGCCGTCCCGGTCTTGCCACCGACGCGATAGCCGTCGAGATAGGCGTTTTTACCACTCCCGCGGGCGACGACCGATTCCAGCGTTTCCCGCACTTGGCGAGCGGTGTCTTCGGAAACGACGCGGCGAACCGCTTCCGGCTTGATGTCTTCGATCACTTGCCCCGTCTCCGGGTCGCTCCACGCTTTGGCGAGGTGCGGCTTATACAGCGTCCCGCCGTTGGCTACAGCTGAGACGGCCATCACCTGCTGAATCGGTGTGACCGAGACCCCTTGCCCAAACGAAGTGGTCGCGAGGTCGACCGGGGTGACTTTGTTCACGTTGAAGAGGATGCCCTTGCCTTCACCCGGCAGATCGATCCCGGTCTTCTGACCGAAGCCGAACTTGTTGATGTAGTCGAAAAGTTTTTCCTTGCCAAGTTTCTGACCCATCAGCATGAAGCCTGGGTTGCAGGAATTCTCAACGACGTCGAGCATCGTCTCTTGTCCGTGCCCGCCCGCTTTCCAACAGCGGATGTTGCGCCCGCCGACGGTGTAATAGCCTGGGTCGTAGAACGGATCGTTGAGCGTGATTTTCTTCTCCTCCAGAGCCGCTGCGAGCGTGACGATCTTGAACGTCGAACCGGGTTCGAAGTTTTTCCAGATCGCGAGGTCGCGGTTGTACGTCTCCTGCGGGTAGCTCCGGTAGCTGCCGTTTTTGAACGATGGAGAATTGGCGAGCGCCAGAATCTCACCGGTCTTCGGGTCGGCGACGATCACCATGACCCCGTCGGGGTTGTACGTTGCGTTGACATTTTCGATTTCACGCTCAACAAACGTCTGAATCTCTTTGTCGATCGTCAGCGTCAGGCTCTGCCCGTTTTGCGGAGCTACGTACTCGTCGTCCTCCTGTGGCATCTCCTCCCCGCGCGCATTGGCGAAGAACGAGATCCGTCCGGGCTTGCCCTCCAATCGGTTGTTGTACCAAGACTCAACGCCGGTCAAACCTTGGTTGTCGACGCCGGCAAACCCGAGGATGTGCGCCGCCAGCCCATCATCTGGGTAGTAGCGCTTGCCCTCCTCGGTGACATAGATGCCCGTGAGGTTGAGGTCGCGCACCAGTTTGGCTTTCTCGTCGGTGACTTTGCGACCACCGGGGGCGAGGTACACCAACAGCGTGCGTCTGGAGATGAGTTGTTGGACTTTTTCCTTGGGCATTTCCAGCACTGGCGCGAGTTTCTCGGCCGTTCCCGCCTTGTCCTTCACCTGTGCGGGAATCACCACCACGGTTGGCGCACTGCCGTTGTAGGCCAGCACTTCGCCGTTGCGGTCTGTGATACTGCCACGTTTCGGTTCGACTGGGATGTTGCGCCGCCAAAGGTCTTCCGCTTGCTCAGTCAGCCACGGCGCCTGAATCATCTGTATGTAGCCCAGTCGCAAAATCAGCACGAGGAACACAACAGCCAGCCCAGCAAGGACGATCATCAGTCGTTTTCGCAGAGTGACTTGGGACAACAGTTGCACAGCCAGACCTCCTTTTCCGTACTACGCTAAAAATATGCAGGAAAAAGAGGTACAAGAACCCAGCTTGACCGTGTGCGTCCGCCGTCCATTAAACACAAGAAAACCCGCAGCGTCAAGACTGCGGGGAGAAATCCAACTTGACCGAGGTGCCAAACGGGACCATCGTCCCAGGCGCTGTGCCTTGTTTGGTCACATAGCCGGAACCATTCGGTTCCATCTGTAGCTGCAAAAGCGACATCGTCTCCATCGCTTCGCGCATCGAGAGGCCGCGCAGGTCGGGCATTTTCACTTTTCCGTCCTTGATCCCTTCGGGGCCGAAATAGACTTTGACCTCCGTCCCTTCTGGCACTTGACCATACGCGATGTCCGGCCACTGCCCCGTGACTTTGGGTCCGTCACCGACCGCTTGGATCTGCAGGCCGCTTTGCTTGATCAGATCGTTGGCTTGATCCTTCGTTGCACCGATCAGATCCGGCACTTTCACAAACGTTTTCGGCTCCACCGGTTTCGCGGCGGTGTCGTCCGGCTTGCTGTTTTTGTCCTTGACGGTGTTGTCGTTCGGGTCGATGGGCACCTGCAAGTAGCGCAGCGTCTGCTCCAACACCACTTTCCCGCTGGGAGCGGCAACGGTGGAACCGAACTGCAACGGCGCATTGCGCGTAGGCTGATCGACGGAGACGTAGATCAAGACCTTCGGGTTGTTCGCCGGAGCGAACCCGGTGAAGGACAGCCGATACTTGTCGTCCTCATAGCCACCGCCCGGTTTCGGAACCTGTGCCGTCCCGGTCTTGCCCGCCACGTGATAACCGCGGATGTAGTCGATCTTGTTCGCGTCGTAGAGCACCGTCTCTTCCAAAACTTGGCGCACGGTGTTGAAGACTTCCGGGTTCGCCACTTCGCGCAGAACCTTCGGCTTGACTTCTTCGACCGTTTGCCCGGTTTTTTGATCCCGGAATTCCTTGACCACGTGCGGTTGGTAGACTTTGCCGCCATTGCTGACCGCGATCATCCCCGCCACCTGCTGAATCGGCGTGACGGAGACCCCTTGTCCAAACGAAGTCGAGGCGAGGTCGATATCACTCATTTTTTTCGGATCAAAAAGCGACGCGTTCTCCTCGCCCGGCAAGTCGATGCCCGTCGGTTTGTTGAACCCGAATTGGTAGAGATAGTTGAACAGCGAGTCCTTGCCAAGTTTCTGCCCGATCTTCACGAAGCCGACGTTGGAGGAATTGTACACCGCTTCGCGGTAGGAGATCGTCCCGAAGCCCTTTTCATTCCAGTCGCGGACCGTCATCCCATCGACGGTGATCGCCCCGGATTGGAACGTCTCCGCCAAGTTCAGTTTGTTCTCCGCCAGCGCCCCGGTCATTACGAACGTCTTGAACGTGGAACCTGGCTCGAACGAGCGCAACGCCCAGTTGTTCCAGAGCGCTTCCTGATCAGCAGAGGCATACTCCGCCGGCTTGAACGTTGGTCGGTTGCCCAGCGCGAGGATCTCGCCATTGTTCGGATCGGCGACGATGATGGTCGCGTGCTTGGGCCAATACTTCTGCACGATCTTGTCCAGTTCATCCTCGACGAAATGTTGGATCGTTCCGTCAATGGTCAGCACGACATCCTTGCCGTCGGTCGGCTGCTTGGTGATCTGAGGCTCGAAGTTTGGCAGCGGATAGCCATCGACATCGGTGAAGTACTCCATATGTCCCGGAACGCCGAGCAACTGCTTGTCATAGACCGCCTCGACCCCAGCGAGGCCAGCCTCTTTGTCACTGTCACCACTGATGCCATAAAACCCGAGCACATGAGCCGCCGTGCTACCGCTTGGATAGCGGCGGATGTCCACACGGCTGGTCGTGATGCCGAGGAATTTCTGATCCTTGTGCGCCGCTTCGATTTTTTCAAAAACGCTCGCGTCCACTTTGCGTCCCTTCGGTCCCAGTCCGACCCCATGTACAGAGGTGTCGTCGTTTTTCATGTAGCCGAGCAACTCCGTTTCGGTGGCACCTAGCAACGGCGCGAGAAACTTCGCGTACTCCTCTGGCACATCGACTTTGGACTTGCCTTTGGATGGACGGAAGGCATCGAGGTCGACGTTGAGGTCATAGGCAACCCCGGTAAACGCGAGCTTCTGCCCGTTGCGGTCGTAGATCGCCCCGCGTGTTCCGACGATGTCCTTTTCGGTTTTGATCCATTTCTGGGCATCCACCACGAGCGACTTCGCTTCGACCGCTTGCACGTAAAAAAGGCGCAGGACCAGGGACGACATGCCGACGAGCAGACCGAAGCGCAACAGCTTCGAACGCTTGCGGAAAGTCCGTTCCTGTGGGTTCATCAGTTCTTGCTCCCTTGCACGATGACCATCTTGTGCTCATCGACTTGTTTCATGCCCAGTTGGTTGGTCGCGACGCTTTTGATGCGTTCCGGCGCTTCCATCTGGAGCACTTGTTGTTCGAGTTTCAACTGTTGGTCCTTCATCGTCTGCAAGTTGTGGCGCTCAGACTCCAATTGGTAGTTGAGACTGACCATGTGAGCATAGCGACCCGCCAACGAGATGGCGATGGAGAGGCAGAACACCACCGTGAACAGCCATTTGACTTTTTCACGCGCCTCCTGCTTTTGTTGAGGGCTGCGTGCGGGCTGGTGTTGTTTTTGTGGCTGATATTGTGGCGCGGGCTGCTGTTGTGGCAGCGTCCGCGCGAGATTGTCTTGGTATGTTGACATCGTTGGAATTGCTCCCTTCTCCCCAAGTTCGCGCTGGTTACAGCTTCTCGGCGATGCGCAGTTTGGCGGAACGAGCCCTTGGGTTGTGCGCCAATTCTTCCTCGGAGGGGACAATCGGTTTGCGCGTGATCACTTTGACACGCGGTTCGTTGTCACACTGACAGATTGGCAATTCCTGCGGGCAGATACACCCGCGAGCCGCCTCTTGCAAGGCTTGTTTTGCCATTCGATCCTCCAAAGAGTGGAAGGTGATGATCGCGACCCGACCTCCAGGGTTCAAGACGTCGATTGCTTGTTGAATCGCCTCGGCGAAGACGTTCAACTCGTCGTTGACCGCGATGCGGATCCCTTGGAAGGTCCGCTTGGCCGGGTGGCCTCCTTCTCGGCGTGCAGCGGCGGGAATGGCCGCCTTGATGATGTCAACCAACTGTCCTGTCGTCTCGATCGGTGCCTTCGCACGTTCCTTGACGATAAATTCGGCAATGCGCTTCGACCATTTTTCTTCCCCGTATTCGTACAGGATCTTCATGATCTCATCCTGACTCCACGTGTTGACCAGGTCGTGCGCACTGAAAGGTTGTGTTTTGTCCATGCGCATGTCGAGCGGCGCATCATGCTGGTAGCTGAATCCACGTTCTCCTTCGTCGAGTTGCGGCGAGGAGACGCCGAGGTCAAACAATACCCCATCCACCCCGGAGAGTCCCTGTTCGGCCACGATGTCTGCTAATCGGCGAAAATTGGAATGGACGATCGTGAACCGCCCTTCGTAGGGGGCGAGGACTTGCTTAGCATTGGCGATCGCGGTGAGGTCTTGGTCGATGGCAATCAAGCGGCCGGTCGGCGAACTAGCCTGCAAGATGCGCCCCGAGTGACCTGCACCTCCGAGCGTGCAATCCACATAGATATGGTCAGGCTCCGGTTGCAGAGCCTCCACAGCTTCGTTGGCAAATACGGACACATGATGAAAGGTGGTTGATTCGGACATAAGTATAAACACTCCTACAGATCGAAATCGATTAGTTTTTCCGCAAGCTCAGCGAACGAGTCAGCAGATTGGGCACAGTACGTATCCCAAGCTTCCTTGCCCCAGATCTCAACGCGGTTGGACACGCCGATGACAACACAATCCCGGGTTAACTTGGCGTATTCTCGTAGATGGTTCGGGATGTTGACGCGGCCTTGCTTGTCGAGGTCGCTCTCAGTCGCTCCTGAGAAAAAAAAGCGGCTGAACGCACGGGCGTCTGCTCGTGTAAATGGCAGAGTCTTCAACTTTGCCTCTAGACTCTCCCACTCGCTTCGTGGGTATACAAAGAGGCAGGAATCCAATCCACGGGTCACAACAAAGCTATCCCCAAGTGCATCCCGAAATTTCGCCGGGATGATCAGGCGACCTTTCTCATCAACGCTATGTTGATATTCCCCCATGAACATTGCCTTTTCACCCACCTTGCGGAAAAGTGCTCCACTTTCCCCCACTTTCCACCACTGTTGATGGGTATTCGTTTTGAACAAATGATTTCCTGCTGTAAATCTGGAGGGATTGGCATATTTTTCGACTTGTAGTTTAAAATGGTTCCAAAGCCCCAGAGCATATGTTCGCATCCGTGACTCTGGTATTCGTACATACGTTCGCAGGTCACAGGACAACCGTAGAAAAGCCTCTGCGCCCTTGCAAAACCTGACCTGTATCGACAAAAAAAGGGCGCCACCCGTGGGGGTGCGCCCTTTTTTGGATAACGCCTCTTAATAAGCTCGTGCGTAGGAACTTGGCAGTTCGAGTTCAGCCTTCAATGCAAGCGCCGCTACTTTCGCCCAGTGCGGATCGCGCAGCAGGCCGCGCGCGATCGCCACGAGGTCAGCACGTCCGTTGCGGACCACTTCTTCCGCGAGCGCCGGGTTGTCGAGCAGGCCGACCGCGATCGTCGGGATGTCTGCTCCGCGCTTGATCGCCTCGGCGAATTGCACTTGGTAGCCTGGATAGATCGCGGGCGGTGCGACAGGCAATGCGCCACCTGAGGAGCAGTCCACCATGTCCACGCCCGCTTCCTTGAACGCAGTCACCATGCTCACCATCTCGTCGAGGCTGTACGATTCCTCCGAGTACTCGGACGCCGATACGCGCATCAGCAACGGCATCTCCACCGGCAGCACCGATTTCACCGCAGAGATCACTTGCAAGGGGAAACGCAGGCGGTTTTCCAACGTGCCGCCATACTCATCGGTGCGCTTGTTGGTCAGCGGCGAGAGGAACTCGTTCAACAAGTACCCGTGCGCCCCATGCAGCTCCACCGTGTCAAATCCAGCTTGGACGGCTCGCACGGCCGCCGCTTTGAACTTCTCGACGATTTCACCGATCTCGGCCACCGACAGTTCCTGTGGAACCGTATAGCGCGGGAAATGCGTCAGCGCGGAGGGGGCTACATTGGGCTCATCGGTCTCTGCTTTCACACCGGCATGCGCGATCTGAATCCCCATGCTCGCCCCGTACTGATGACCGAAGTCGACGATGCGCCGCAAACCTGCGATGTGATCGTCCGACCAGATGCCGATATCGTGCATCGAGATGCGTCCGCGCGCCTCCACCGCACTGGCTTCCAACATGATCAGTCCCACTCCGCCAATCGCACGCGCCCCGTAATGGACGAAGTGCCAGTCGCTCACCGTACCGTCCGTGTTCGCGACATATTGGCACATCGGTGACATCATGATTCTATTCTTCAAAGTCAAACCTTTGATTGTATACGAATCCAACAAACCTGCCATCCTTCAACTGCCCCTTTCCATTATGTAGGAATCTGCAATGTACACAAGATAACAAAGTACTTTCCATAGTAAAGTAAGATATCTTACGGAAAGAATGTGTTATACTAAAACTAACGAAACACTTGAAAAGGGAGCGAGCGCAATGTCTGAATTGAATCCGTGCTGTCCGATCGAAGTGACGCTCGGCGTGATCGGCAAAAAGTGGACCGTTCTGATCATTCGTGAGCTGTTCGATGGCAAGAAGCGTTTTTCTGAGATCGCCGCGTCCTTGCCGATCTCCTCGAAACTTTTAACTGATCGGCTGAAGGAACTGGAGGAGCATGGGATCATCAACCGTGCGATCTACCCGGAAATTCCGCCGCGCGTGGAGTACACGCTGACGGAGAGCGGGAAGACATTAACCAGCGTGTTGGATGCCCTGCGCCTGTGGGGAACGCAACATTACGCCAACCGCCAGTGCCATGAAGAGCAGACCGTCGAATAATCAAATCGAAAAGAGACCCTGATCCCCAACGCACCTGCGTGTAGGATCAGGGTTTTTTGTTGTTTATATACCCTGTGCGTGCGTCCACATCTCCCCCACAAATCCCCACTGCACACGGTGTATCGCCTGCATGCAGTGGTGCAGAACTCCACAACTTGAAGTTCCTACCCACACAACGCCACCACTTTCTCCCACCGATGCGGTGCGAGCGGCTCGGCTCCGTCCCTGACCTGGGGTTATTGTATTTTTTCAAATGCGACCTCATGGAAGCGTTGGCGCACTTCTTCCTTGTCAAAGGAGTAATAGATACGGTAGTTCTCCGGGTCGAGCACCCGGTAGTGACCGGTAACACGGTTGTGTTGCATCCGGTAGCCGTCATGTTCGAGGAACAGCGTCCAGAACAGATGCCCGCCGAGCGTCTTGATCCAAGGTTTGACCGCTCCTTGGCGCGCACAGAGGTCAATGATCTCCAGCACAGCATCCCCGAACAGGTTTTGCACGATCTCCCCGTTGCGAAACAACACCGCCACCGTCACCGCCGTTGAAAACCCAAAAGTCTTGCGCTCCTTCTCCACCTCGACCAGCGTCTTTTTGGAAATCCCGATCATCTCAGCAAACCGATCCTGCGTCACATTGGCCTCCGCGCGGATCGTTCGCGCCCGCTCGGAGATCATGCGGTCAAACTCATGCGGTTCCATTTCGCACCACCCTCCACGATTACTCTTATAGTGTAATATTACACGAAAAACGCAAAATTACAAGCCGATACCATAAAAAAGAGACCGAAGTGTCATCCGACACATCGGTCTGCTCAATGGGGTCATATCAGAACGAACAAAAAGTATGGAAACTCTGTGGTCTGATAAAGGGGAGGCATCAGACAACCGTTTGCACGGAACCACAGAGCAATGATCGGAAGTGTTCCGATTTCCATGATTTTTATTTTAATAAACTCTACGACATTTGTAAATAGTAAACGTTATTACTCTATGACGAATCCGTGAACATTAGTGAAAA
This sequence comes from Tumebacillus permanentifrigoris, assembly GCF_003148565.1. Taxonomy (GTDB): domain Bacteria; phylum Bacillota; class Bacilli; order Tumebacillales; family Tumebacillaceae; genus Tumebacillus; species Tumebacillus permanentifrigoris. Next base: position 166,598 of record NZ_QGGL01000010.1, on the reverse strand, counting down.
AATTTCTGCGGGACACCCCGCACAAGTAGCAGATGATCGACCGCTTTTCAGGAAAAAGGCACCCTGCGCTCAGGGTGCCTTTTTTGTTCGCCTCCGCTCTGCCTCGCGCACGAGTTCGAGGAGCATCGTGTTGTACGGGGTTTCAATGCCCTGTTGCTTGCCAACTGCCTCGATCACGCCGCACAGCGACTCGATCTCCGTCGGGCGACCGTTGTGCAGGTCTTGGAGCATCGACGATGTGTTGGCGGCGGTGTGACGGCAGACGTCGAGCACGCGTTCCATGCTGTTCTCCAAGGCGACACCACCAAGGCTTGCCACTCGTTCCGCTTCCTCGACGGTGAGACGCATCACGCGCAGCAACGACGGGCTCTCCAGCAACTCGCCATTGCGCACGTTGTACAGCGCGGTGAACGGATTGATGCCGATGTTGACCATCGCCTTTTTCCAAACTTCCGTGCGAATGTCCGGGCTGACGGTAGCCGCGTGTCCACAGGAGGTAAACAGCTCCGCCCACCAGTGGGCAGGGCTGTTTTTTTCCGATGTGGGGAGCCAGTCTCCGATGACCGTCTGGCCAGCGCCCTTGTAGAAGACCTTGGTGTTGCCCTCAGATGTGGCTCCGTGCGTGGTGAGCCCGATCGCGAGCTGTGCGGGGTCGAGATGAGCCGCGAGGATTTCGCCGTTGCCAAGGCCGTTTTGCAGGGAAAGTACAGGCATCGACCTCGGCAGGAGTTGGGCGGCGGTGCGGGTGTCGTAACTTTTCACGGTGAGGAGGGCCGCGTCGACATCAGCGGGCACGCGCCCTGTGCAAGCCTTCACTTCCACACGTTGCTCCTGCCCCGCCAAATCGAAGAATTGCAACCCCTCCTGCCCAAAAGCCGCCGCTTGCTCCGCGCGGCGGCAGATCAGCAACGGTGTATGCCCGCCCGAGACGAGCATCCCAGCGAGCAGCCGACCGATGGCACCAGCGCCGACGATGGCGATCTTCATATCCCGACCGCCTGCTTGTAATACAGCAGGATCTCCCGCGCCACTTCTTCGTCTGGAATGTAGGTGCGCAGGAGGTCGAGCGAATCCTGACTCGCGACGAGGATGTTGCAGAGGTACAGCACGCATAGGCCCATGCTCATCACTTCGATCCACTTCTCGCGGAAGACTTGCTTGGCGAACTCCACGATCAGGTAGCGGTGTTCCTTCAATTTGTTGTCGATGTCGGAGATCGTGTGCAGCTCACAGAAATGCAACTTGTCCACCAAGGCCCCGACGAACAGATCGTTATGTTGCAACAATGCCCCAGAATACGAGACGATCTGCTCGTCCAACTCCTGCACGACCTCGCTGGTACTGATGTAAGACTTCAAGGATGCTTGGTCGATCAACACGGCGGTCGGCTCGTCCAGTATCTGCTCCTGCACATCGTTTTCGTATTCCTGTAGCGAGTCGCGAATCTTCGCAAACTCCAGATCCGCGATCTCCAGCAGTCCGGCCAGCCGGGAAAAACTGCGGCGAATGTCCTTCGGGATCGCCTGCTTGCTTTTGTACCCCATGTCGTGCTCAATCTCCGCCCACGTGTGTTGCAGGATCGAACGCACCTGAATCTCCGCCTTGCACCCGGCATACCGCGCATACTCGGTCAGCGCCAGTCGCTTCTCTGGCAGTTTGACGACATAGTGCAACGACAGATAGCCGAAACGATCAGGGTCGAGCAGTTCGCGCTTGTCGACCGAGTTTTGCACATCGAGTTCGAACTCCTGCTCGACCAGCTTGGCGATTGCATCAACTTCGTCATTGTAATAGGTGATGATGCGCAGGCCGACGATGTCGGTCACTTGGCTGAGCGAACTGTATTTGCCGTCCGATCGGGCGATCTTGCCCTGCAAGCTCTTGCGGTCCTTGCAGCGGGCGGTGATCGAATGGACGCGGATACCCTGTTGCTTTAACAACTCCTGAATCAGCACTTCCAATTTGTTGCTAAAGTCCGTATAGATCCCGATCTCGCGGTCGTATTCGGCGAGGATCGGCGACTGGTTTTCTTTTTCAATCATCTGCGGTTCCTCCACTCCGTCTGTGTTCATGTCTCCCATGATAACGCAACCTTTTATTTCCTGTCGAGGCATTGCATCTACAGGAGAATAAGCGTAGCATAACAGGTGTAAACACCTTTACATATCAACTCTCACTTATTTGAGAACGGAGGTTTTTTCTTGCAAACCATGCCTGCTCTGATCATCCCGTCCCGCGGCTGGCTCCAAGCCGCTTCCCCAGTAGATTGGTACGCTGAGATGCGCGCCAACGCACCGGTCTACTTTGACGAAGAACGCAACGCGTATGATGTGTTCAGCTATGAAGACGTCCAGCGCGTGCTGTCCGATTATGCGAACTTCTCCTCGCAACGCCAAGGCGAAGAACTGACGTCGCAGAGCATTATCAACATGGACCCGCCCAAACACATGAAGTACCGCCAACTGGTCGCCCAAGCGTTCACACCGAAAGCGATCGACGCCCTCGCCCCGCGCATCTCGGAGATTGCGAAGGAACTGCTCGATGAAGTGGCTGACCAGCCGGAGTTTGACATCATCCGCGACTTCTCCTATCCGCTACCGGTCATCGTGATCGCGGAGATGCTCGGGGTGCCGAACCAAGACCGCGAAAAATTCAAGCACTGGTCGGACATCGTCGTCAAAGGCGTCGATTTTGAAGCGGGTGAAACGATCGAGCAGAATCTAGCTCTGCGTCACACTGTCACCCAGGAGCTTGGGGCGTACTTCGCAGAAGTCATCCAGTCCCGTGCGATCGAACCGAAAAATGACCTGATCACCGCCCTGCTCGCCGCCGAAGTCGACGGGGAGAAACTGACGGTCCCGGAGTTGCTTGGATTTGCCTTCCTGCTGTTGGTCGCAGGCAACGAGACCACGACGAACTTGATCGGCAACACGATGCAAAGTTTGCTGGAGCACCCGGAGATCTGGGAACACCTCGTCCGCGAGCCAGGACTGCTGCCGTCCGCGATTGAGGAAGGTCTGCGATTCCGCTCGCCAGCGCAATCGATGAATCGCTTCACGACACAAGAGGTGGAAATCGGTGGTGTCGTGATCCCGGCGGGTGCGGAAGTGATCGCGTGGATCGGTTCTGCAAACCGCGATGACGCAAAATTTGTGAAGGCAGAACAGTTTGTCATCGACCGCTCCCCGAACCCGCACATCGCCTTCGGGAACGGCCCGCACTTCTGCCTCGGAGCCCCGCTCGCCCGACTGGAAGGCCGGATTGCGATGCAAGCCCTGATCGAGCGCTTCCCGCAGATGAAGTTGAAGCAGGATGCCAAACTCAGCATCGGATTGAGCCCGATTGTCTCAGGCTTGAAGAGGTTGCCCGTCACGATCTAGTAAAAAAGAGCCCCCCGTTGCGGGAAGGGCTCTTTTTGCTTGCGTCCTGTGAAAAAAGCCCGCTCCACGTTGCTCGTGGTGCGGGCTTTTTTGACTTATACCGGGTAGACCGGGTGTTTGCGATCTGTAAACGGTGCGTACTTGCTGGTGTAGACCTCAAAGCGGCGAACCAACTCGTTGCGCAGGTCGTTCGGGTCGACGATGCCGTCGATGATCATCTCCGACGCCAGTTTGTAGATGTCGATGTCTTGGCGATACTCGTCGCGCTTCGCTTCGATGTACGCCGCACGCTCCTCCTCCGGCAGTTCCGCGATCTTGTTCGCGTAGACCGCGTTGACCGCTGCTTCCGGGCCCATGACCGCAATCGAAGCGGACGGGAGTGCCAGGCATGCATCCGGCTCAAATGCCGGGCCTGCCATCGCGTAGAGGCCTGCACCGTATGCTTTGCGGACGACGACGGAGATCTTCGGCACAGACGCTTCCGACATCGCGGAGATCAGCTTCGCACCGTGGCGGATGATCCCTGCGCGCTCGACCTTCGTCCCGATCATGAAGCCTGGTACGTCCGCGAGGAACAGGATCGGGATGTTGAACGCGTCACAGAGCGTGATAAACTTCGCCGCTTTGTCTGCGGAATCCACGAACAGCACGCCGCCTTTGACTTTCGGCTGGTTGGCGATGATCCCGACCACTTTGCCGTTGATGCGGCCCAGTCCGGTGATCAATTCCTGTGCGAACAGCTTCTTGACTTCGAACCAAGAGCCTTCGTCGATCAGGCGGTTGATCAGGTCGAGCATGTTGAACGGTGCGTTTTGGTTCGCCGGGATGATCTCGGCGATCGATTTCTCGAACTGCGCCGGGTCGAGGGCTTCAGCAACCGGTGGCATCTCACTGTAGTTTTGCGGGAAGAAACTCAGGTAGTGACGCGCTTGTTTGATCGCGTCCTCCTCGGTTTTCGCCAGCACGTCACCGCAACCGGAGACTTGGCAGTGCATGCGTGCGCCACCCATCTCTTCGAGCGTGACTTTTTCGCCGATGACCATCTCCGCCATGCGCGGGGAGCCGAGGTACATCGATGCGTTTTTGTCGACCATGATCACGATGTCACAGAACGCCGGGATGTACGCGCCCCCTGCTGCAGACGGCCCGAACAACACGCAGACTTGCGGCATGCGACCGGAGAATTTCACTTGGTTGTAGAAGATTCGGCCTGCGCCGCGACGACCTGGGAACATCTGAATCTGGTCGGTGATCCGAGCGCCCGCCGAGTCGACGAGGTAGATCATCGGGACGTTGAGCTTCTCCGCCGTCTCTTGGATGCGGATGATCTTCTCAACGGTGCGGGAACCCCAGGAGCCCGCTTTGACCGTGGAATCGTTGGCCATGACCGCAACGGTGCGGCCGCCGACTTTGCCGAGGCAGGTGACGACACCGTCTGCCGGCAGATCGCCCGCCATGAAGTTGGCGAACATCGAATCCTCGACGATGAACTCGTCATCGAACAGCAGACGCAGACGATCGCGGACGAACAGCTTGCCAGATTCGGCGTTTTTGTCATGGTATTTCGGCGCGCCACCTTGCTTGATGCGGGCTACGCGCTCTGCGAGCGTTTGATCAAAAGACATGTTTTATGGCTCCTTCCAGATCCCTACGATTTCCGATTTCTATTCGCCCTTGTAGACAGGGGGACGCTTTTCCTTGAAGGCGCGCAATCCTTCGACCCGGTCTTGGGACGGCAGGATCACTTCGTAGGCGTTTTGCTCGATGGAAAGCCCGGTCGCGAGGTCGACTTCGATCCCTTTGTTGATCGCGAGTTTGGCTTGGCGGACCGCCATCGGGCCGTTTTTCGTGATCTCACGCGCCAGTTCATAGGCTTTGTTCAACAGCTCGTCCTGCGGGACGACGGTATTGACGAGACCGATGCGCTCCGCTTCGGTTGCGTCGATGCGCCGTGCTGTCAGGATCAGTTCCTTCGCTTTGGCGACACCGATCAGACGCGGCAGGCGTTGCGTGCCGCCCGCCCCCGGAATGATCGCGAGCGCGACTTCGGTCAAGCCGAACTTGGCATTTGGAGATGCGACACGGATGTCGGCTGGCAAGACCAGTTCCATCCCGCCGCCAAATGCCACGCCGTTCACAGCCGCGATCACCGGTTGCGGCATCAGGTCGAGCTCGTTGACCGCCGTGCGGATCAGGTTGATGTGCTGGCGGGTTTGCGGCATATCCATCTGACCGCGTTGGATCAGGTCAGCACCTGCGCAGAACGATTTCTCGCCCGCTCCTGTGATGACGAGCACGCGGACGTCTGGATCAAATTTGAGCGAGTAGAGCGCATCGAGGAACTGTTCCAACATTTCGACGGACAGGGCGTTGTGCGCTTCCACTCGGTTCAAAGTGAGCGTGGCGATGCCTTCCTCGATGGCGACTTGCACGAGGCCTTTTTTCTCCTCGGCAAGCGGAACCTCGCGGAAGTTGCGAATGCTTTTGTCAAACGGCATTGAGCCATACCTCCCATGCAAAAAGCGGCCAGGCGCTTCCCGCATGGGGAGAACGCCTGCCTTTTTGCGAGTTAACAAGCATTGACGGTCTGTAGCGTGTGGCTCGGCAGCGGGCGGCCGATTTTGTCCTGCATGAACTGTGCAGACGCGATCAGGGCCGCTTCGTCGAGGCCCGTCTGGACGTTCATCCCGTGGAGCATGTGGACGAGGTCGTCGGTCGCCACGTTTCCGGATGCGCCCGGTGCGTAAGGGCAACCGCCCAACCCACCCAGTGCGCCGTCAAACGTGGTCAGCCCCAGTTGCAGCGACGCCACGACATTGGCAAGCGCCATGCCGCGCGTGTCGTGGAAGTGCATCGCGAGTTGTTCAGCCGGAATCTCGCGCAAAAAGACCTCTAGCACTCGCTGTACTTGCAACGGGTTGGCCACGCCGATCGTGTCACCGAGCGACAGTTCGTGGATGCCCAACTCGAGCAGCTTTTGCGACACGTACAACGCCTGTTGGACATCGGTCGCCCCTTCATACGGGCAGCCAAATACGGTCGAGACGTAGCCGCGCACGCGCTTGCCGTTTTTCAACGCTTCGTCGATGACTTCCTTCAACACGGGGAAGGTCTCATCGATCGCTTTGTTGATGTTTTTCTGGTTATGTGTCTCCGTCGCGGACATGAAGACCGCCACCTCATCGAGATTCGCCTTCAGAAAACCTTCCATGCCGCGCATGTTCGGAACGAGGGCGCTATACGTCACACCCTCGACGCGCTCGATGCCCATCGCCACCTCGAAGGAATCCGCCAGCGGCGGAATCCACTTCGGGTTGACGAACGAGGTGACTTCGATATGTTTCAACCCTGTGCGGGACAGGCGGTTGATCCACTCGATCTTGTCGGGTGTCGCGATGACCGTCTTTTCATTTTGCAGACCGTCGCGCGGTCCCACTTCCTTGATCGTGACAGAGGTCGGTAGCTTCATCTATTGTCACACCTTTCTACCCGGCAAAGGCGTTCTGCTTGGGAATTAGCCCGATTAGTCTTCGATGACGACGAGCACGTCGCCTTCGTTGACGAAGCCGCCCTCTGCTGCTTTCACTTCGACGACTTTGCCGCCAAAGTCAGCCGCGATCGGGATTTCCATTTTCATCGATTCGAGGATGACCACGTCTTGGCCTTCTTCGACGGTGTCACCGACGTTTACGAGTACTTTCCATACGTTGCCTGCCATGCTTGCGGTGATTTCTGTCATCTGAGATATCCTCCTGAGGGTTCCGTGGGAACTCCTGTTATTTTTTCTGAATGTGTTTTGCCACAAAATCGGTGGTCGTATCCCCGGCGCGGAACGCCTCGTGAGCCATCACTTCGCGGAGCATCGGGATGTTGGTCTTGATCCCTTCCACGTGGTAGTGATCCAGCGCTTCCTGCATCCGTGTAATCGCTTCCAAACGGTCGGAAGCTTTGACGACCAACTTGGCGATCATCGGGTCGTAGAACGGCGTGACTTTCGCACCCTCACCTGCCGTGCCGATCTCGTTGCGCACGAACGCAAAGGTCGGCGGTTCAAAGCGGGTGATCGTCCCCGGCGACGGGAAGAACGTTTTCGGGTCTTCCGCGTAGATGCGAACTTCGATGGCGTGGCCTTCGAGTTTCACATCAGCTTGGCCGTAGCCCAGCTCTTCGCCTGCCGCGATGCGCAGTTGTTCATGCACGAGGTCGAGTCCGGTGATCTCCTCAGTGATCGGGTGCTCGACTTGCAGACGGGTGTTCATTTCCAGGAAGTAGAAGTTCCGGTGCTTGTCGACCAAGAACTCAATCGTGCCGGCGTTGCTGTAGCCAATCGATTTGGCAGCGCGCACAGCCGCTTCGCCCATTTTCGTGCGCAGCTCGGTATCGAGGAAGGAGGATGGGGCTTCCTCGACCACTTTTTGATGACGGCGCTGGATCGAGCATTCGCGCTCCCAGAGGTAGACGGTGTTGCCTTGCTTATCGGCCAGAACCTGCACCTCGATGTGACGCGGCTCCTCTACGAACTTTTCAATGTACATCGCGTCGTCGCCAAAAAACTGCTTGGCGCGGTTTTGGTTGCCAGCAAAGGCTTTGAGCAGCTCTGCGTCGGTATGGCAGACTTGCATGCCGATCCCACCGCCACCACCAGATGCCTTGAGCATGACCGGATAGCCGATCTCTTGCGCGACTTGCACGCCTTCCTCTGCGTCGGCCAGCGGGCGGGTGATGCCCGGAACGACCGGAACGCCTGCGATCTCCATCGCTTTGCGGGACTCGATCTTGGAGCCCATCGCGGCGATCGCTTCAATCGACGGGCCGATGAACGTGATGCCCTCTGCTTCGATGCGGCGCGCGAAGTCGGTGTTCTCAGAGAGCAGTCCATAACCTGGGTGTACAGCTTCAGCGCCAGTTTCTTTGGCGATTTCGAGAATGCGGTCGACGTTGAGGTAGCTTTGCGCGACCGGCGGGGCGCCGACGAGGTAGGCTTCGTCCGCCATCGTAACATGCGGAGCTTCTGCGTCCGCTTCGGAATATATACCGACCGTTTGGATGCCTAAGGCTTTACAAGTGCGGATGACGCGGCAGGCGATCTCGCCGCGGTTGGCGATCAGGATTTTTCGGAACAAAATGGATTCCTCCCTAAGGTTATACGGTATCGCTTCACGGGTTCCTGCAAACTCTAAGTGTGGAAGGAGTGGATCAGGAAACCATGAAAAATGAACGAATCATCACTCATTTTCAATCGTATACAACAGCGAAAGGTTGCGTCAAGGACTTAACACCTTATTTTAAGGAAAGAATTTCGGTTCTAACGCCACAAAGCGGTCTGAACGCAGGTCAGACGCACAAAACAGATGATCGAGACGATCTCACCAAATTGGCAGACGGCGGGATCGGAACTGCTCAGACGATGATCTCCGATCTGGCGGAGATCGGAGGTGTCGCGCTGGGCACAGTCGCCTACCTCTACCCTGGCATGAGCCCGATCCTCACCGGCGGCCCGATGGCGGGTGACGCCATCGGACAGAATATCGGCAGTTACATGCTCGCTGAACTGGGAACGAATTACAGCTTAGAGGATGAGGATCAACAGCGAGGGTCGAGCACTTCTGGTGGTCAAGGCGGCACATGGAGTCGGGCCGGAAACTTTGCAGATCAAAACACAAGCCCTCGCAACCAGAGCGTGTTCATCGCAGTCGATGTGCACTCGGAGCATGAAGCGATGATCGTGGAGCGGATCATGCTGCAGTACGGAGGAAAGCCACATCGCGGGACGTCCAGCGAACCAGATGGAGGATTTCCTTCCTATGAAACCCTGCCTGCCAATCCCGGTGTGGAAAGCCACTATTCATTCGCCCAGCCGGACTCCACGATCCCGGAGGAATACCGCAATCCAGCTCTCGAAGGCTATCCGCTCGATCCGATCGCCCCGCTCTCTCCACAAGGTTTCATCGACCGAAACATCGGACTCGGCGACTACAACCTCGCAGACCCGAACGCCACAGTCGGGTTGCCGCCGCGGGAGTGAGGTCAGATGCCGCGCTTCGAACATGATGGCATCTCCCACTACTATACAGTAACCGGGATGGGCTTCCCACTCATCCTCATCCACGGAATGGGTCTCTCCCATCAGATGTGGATCGGCCAGACTCCGTTGTTCGCTCGGCACTACACCGTGATCGCCTACGATACACGAGGGAATGGCGGCACGGGGGTCTCCAAAGGACCGATCACGGTCCGTCACTACAGCGAAGACCTCCACGCGCTCTATCAAGCGCTCGGCATTGAAAAAGCCGTCCTCGTCGGCTACTCGACCGGCACGTTGATCGCTGAGCAATTCGCGATCGACCACCCGGAAAAAGTCGCCGGCCTCTGTCTGATCGGTTCGTTTGCGAAGGTCAAAGGTGTGTACATGTCGCTGAAAGTCCTGTTCAGCCGCTGGCTGATGCTGACCAATTTTCACAAACTAGCCGCCTACGCGGTTGCCGTTGCCAACGCGGAGAACCTCGTGCAGCGCGGGTTTTTCTACCGCATCGCCAAGCGATCGAACATCGAAGAATCGTTGCGGATGCTGGACGCCTGCGAGCACTTCCTCACCACGCGAGAAGTCTCGCAGCGCGTAACCGCTCCCGTCCTGCTCGTTCACGGGTCCAAGGATCGCTCAACAGCCACTTACGCCCGCGAATTCGCGCAGTACCTCCCCCACGTCCGCCTCTCCGTCGTCGAAGGCTGCAACCACGCCGTCGCCACGCGAGCGCAAAAGACGTTCAACCACCTGCTGAGTGAGTGGCTCAACGAGCTGCCTTTGTAAAAAAAGCACCCGGCCCTGCGCGGCCCGGGTGCTTTTTTGTTACAGTAGAAGTTGAAAGGAAGTGGAGTCCGTGACAGCTTTCCAACCCCCCCTCACCGGTCGCCCGCTCACCCGCCAGCATGCGATCGTCACAGGCGCCTCCCGAGGGATCGGCGCGGCGATTGCGGTCGGTCTGGCGCGCGCGGGTGCCAATGTCGTGATCAACTACCGCCAAAACGCGGAGATGGCTGAATCTGTGGCCGCGATCTGTCGCAAGTTCGATGTGTCGGCGATCACCCTTCAAGCGGATGTATCTCGTGCAGACGACGTCAACCGCCTCATCGAAACGGCTACCGTCCATTTCGGTGCTCCTGCGATCCTCGTCAACAACGCCGGAGTTGCGCACACCGGGTTGTTGCTGGACATGACGGAACAGGAGTGGGACATGCTGATGTCTGCCAATCTCAAAGCACCCTTCCTGTGCACGAGAGCGATCCTCCCGCATATGATCCGCCAGCAGTACGGACGGATCATCAATCTGTCCTCCATATGGGGACTGGCGGGCGGCTCCTGTGAAGTGGCGTACAGCGCCTCCAAAGGCGGTGTGATCGCCATGACGAAGGCGCTCGCCAAGGAAATGGGCCCATCTGGAATCACAGTCAACGCCGTCGCTCCAGGCGCGATCCAAACGGACATGTTGGGACACCTGAGCGACGAAGATCTGCAGATGCTTGCCGAGGAGACGCCGGTCGGACGTCTGGGCACTGCTGAGGATGTAGCCAACGCCGTAACTTTTCTCGCGCTGCCGTCCTCGTCTTTTCTGACAGGACAAATCCTCTCACCAAATGGGGGCTACGTCACATAAATTCTCACCTTTTTCGGGTAAGATAGGATCTGTATGCTGTACATACAAAATCAATTATTGGGAGGTTTACTAAACCTATGACTACTGTAGCTGAACGTCAAGGCATCACCTTCAAAGGTGGCGCTGTCACCCTGCAAGGTACCGAAGTAAAAGTTGGCGACACCGCTCCGGACTTCACCGTCCTCGCGAACAACCTGACCCCGGTTACCCTGGGCGATTCCAAAGGCACCGTGCGCATCATCTCCGTCGTTCCGTCTGTTGACACCGGCGTATGTGACGCACAAACCCGCCGCTTCAACGAGGAAGCAGCAAACCTTGGCAACGTGAAGATCCTCACCGTTTCTGTTGACCTCCCGTTCGCACAAGGCCGCTGGTGCGCAGCTGCGGGCATCGACAAGGTGCAAACCGTGTCTGACCACCGCGACCTGTCCTTCGGTCTGAACTATGGCGTCGTCATCAAAGAACTGCGCCTGCTCGCTCGTTCCGTCTTCGTCATCGACGCCAACGACAAGCTCGTACATGTTGAATACGTCAACGAAGTAACCAACCACCCGGACTACGATGCAGCAATCGCAGCAGCGAAGGCTGTTCTGTAAGCCTCCTTTTTACAAAAAAAGCCTGCCCCGCGAGGGACAGGCTTTTTTTCATGCCACGAGCAACAATTAGCAGCAAGCGCCCGGTTTACCAGCGCCATCAGCGGTCTTGAAGGAAGAGCCGCACCCGCAGGTCGACGTAGCGTTCGGGTTCTCGATTTTGAAACCAGCGCCCATCATCGAATCGACGTAGTCAACAGTCGCACCGTCGAGGTACTGACTGGACATTTCGTCGATGACAATTTTCACGCCGTCGATATCAAACGCTTGGTCATTGTCTTTTTTCTCATCCAGTGCCATGCCGTAGGAGAAACCAGAGCAACCACCCGATTTAATGAAAATACGAAGAGCCAATTGGTCGTTATCCTTCGCTTGCAGCAGGGAAGAAACCTTCTCCACTGCGGACGGAGTCATCGTTACCATTGTGCTCACCTCCTCTATACAGATTGCAACTACAAGATACATTATATTCGTATGCTTGAGCAATAGCTATAAGGATACTTACATTCTTTCTTAGGAAACAACTGTCGCGACCTGCTCTTCCTGCCGCTGCATCACGAGTTCTGCAAGTTCTTGGATCGGAACTCCGCTCAACAACTCGCCAATCATCAATCCCACCCCTAGATCTTGGAGCACCTGTGCTTTTAGCTTGAGAGAGATCATCGAATCCAACCCAATGTCTGGCAGTGATTTGTCGACTTCCAGCATCGGGCGCGGGTAATGCAAGAACTCCGAGATCAGGTGCAAGAAATGTTCCTGCACAGCCGACCGGCGCGCATCGGGAGCGAGCTGCAGCAGGCGCTCCTTGAAATCCTGACCGATGCGAGATTGCGTCCCCGCCTCATCGAGGTGTTTGCGCAGCAACGCTAGCAAGGGCAGGTCTTTGGGGTACTGATGCAACAGCACGGGCCAGTTGGCGGAGAGCACGAGGGTTTGCGCCACATTTTGCCCGAGCAGATAGTCTAGAATCTGCATGCCGGCACTGGCGGTCAAACACTCCATGCCGATCTGTTCGTAATACTCGACGAGGTTTTGCTTTTCCACCATCCCGATCGCCCACGGCCCCCAGTTGATGCTGAGCGCCGGAAGTCCCATCGCCCGACGATGCGCGGCCAACGCGTCAAGGAACGCATTGCCTGCCGCATAATTGCCTTGGCCAGCAGGCGGCATGATCGAAGCCAGCGAGGAGAACAACCAGAAAAACTCCAACGGCTCATCCAAGAAGGCTTGATGCAAATTCCACGCCCCTTGGACTTTCGGATCGTAGACGAGCTCAAACTGGTGAGGGTCCATGCGTGCAAGCAACCCGTCTTGGAGCACTCCAGCGCTGTGTACAACCCCACGCACCGGCGGCCACCCCATCGCTTTGAGTTGGTGTACGCATTCGGACACGGCTGTTGCGTCGGTGATCTGCATGCCGATCGTGAAGACTTGTGCATGGGCCGCTTCTAAACTACGCACCAGCTCGACACGTGTTCCTTCGGGGCTCGTCGGATCGAGCCGATCCCAGTCCTGTCGTTCCGGCAACGGAGTCCGAGAGATCAGCACCAAGCGTCTGGCTCCTTTTTTGACGAGCTGGCGGGCGACTTCTGCGCCTACTGATCCAAATCCACCGGTAATCACATACGTGCCGTCCTCCCGGAAGCGGGCCGGCAAGGCACCCACGAGCGCGGAAGCATGGTTGATACGCAACCCGTACCGAGCGTCTCTGCGAAACGCAACTTGATCCTCCGACGAATTCATCTGCAGGTGCTCAACGAGCAAGTTGGCAGACTCCTGCGGTGCTGTGGCCGGGTCCAAATCGATCGCACCGCCCCAATGCTCCCGACCTTCTTGCTGTCCCAGAGTTCGGGCAATTCCCCATGCGCTAGACTGGAAGACCGCTACGGAAGTCTCCGCATCCTGAACAGCTTGGGCTCCAGCTGTGACGAGCCAGATTTTTGTCGGCGCTCCTAACTGCGAGACCGCTTGATACATCGAGAGCAGGGACAAACAGCCCAGTTCTTTTAGTTTTGGCCACGTCACTTCCGCAGCGGCGGAGTTTGGAGACGGCAGATCCAAGTTCCAGACATGCAGGACTCCGTCACAAGGTCGACCCCACCGCTCGGCAACGTCATGCAACAAGTGCTGATAGTCAGGCAGGTGTTGCGGCCGCAGCGTGCCGTTTTGCTCCGCAGCAGAAAACGCATAGTGATCACCTGGAGCGATGCGCAGGCAACGAGCCCCGCGTTCACGCAACAACCGAGCGGTTTCCTCCGCCACCCCTTGTTGGTCTTCCAAGAGAATCCAGACTTGATCTGTCAATGACTCCGCTTTTTCGGTGAGAACCGAACCATCGATTTCCAGAGAATGCCACTCCAGTTCATGGAGCCAATGCTTCAACTTTTGCTGCTCGATCTGCCCGAAACCGACAGCGACAGATTGTTTGACAAACCCGAGTACTTCAGCGATCAACTGACCTTCTGCATCGTAGATGCGCAGATCACCTTTGGTGAAGACTGCGTTTTTTTCCGTCTTCCGAGCGTGCGCCCACAGCCGACTCGCTGGTTTTTGATAAAAGCGCACCTGTCCGATGCGCACCGGGATGCGGAACTCTTCGTCTGGCAACGACTCGCCCAACACCGGAATTTCAGAGGCCAGCAACGCATGGAAGCAAGCATCGAGCAAGGCCGGATGGAAATAGTACCCCGCTTCCTCCTGCACGCCCCCTGCAAGCGCCACCTCCACCAGCGCCTCATCATGCCCCACGAACGCCTGTTGCACCCCTTGAAATTGCGGCCCGTACTGAAACCCCATCTCATGCAAGATCTGATACAGGTCATCCTTGGCGACGGTATGGCGACACCGCGCTCGAATGGCTTCAAAATCCACGGTGTGCGACTTGTTCGTGTTTTGAAGTTGCCTGATGTTCGCCTTCGCCGCCAGCACATACTCTTTGCTGAGCAAGTCCGGCGTCACATGGACTTGAATCTGCGCATGCTCCAGATCCAAACCATAGCGCAACATGATCGTGCCCGCGTCTGACAACGCGAGGCTCCGATGCAATTCCAAGTCCTCGAGGACAAAACTCCCCGCACCCAGTTGCAAGGACACCGCCTGCAAGCACCCTTCTATATAGCCTGCCGCTGGAAACAACATCTGGTTCATCACCCGATGATCGCGCAGATAGGACAAGGAGTTCAGCGAGACCTCCCCTTCCCAGATCGGGGTCGCTCCCGGTACGGAATGACCGAGCAGCGGGTGATCGCGCCGGCCGAGACGGATGTTGCGGATAAATTCTTGTTCAATCCAGTAGGGTTTGTGCTGCCACGGATAGCTCGGCAGTTGCATCCACTTCCCCTCCGGATACAGCGCCTGCCAATCTGGGTCGATCCCTCGCACGTAGAGTTGGGCCAGGGACTGCATCAATTGCATGGCTTCGTCCTCGTGCCGACGAAGCGACGGCACGACCAGACCGGAGGTATCCATCAGACACTCCAGAATCGAGCTGGACAGAACCGGATGAGGCCCGATCTCCAAAAAGATCGTATGCCGATCCCGAATCAATTTGCGAACGGCGGCGTTAAATTGCACAGGCTCACGAACATTTTGCCACCAATACGTACCATCCGGTGCGCCGTAGACAGGCTCGCCGGTCACCGTGGAGATCAGCAGATCCACAGGGTGTTGGGACGGCAAGTCACGAACGCACGCCAACAATTCGTCGCGGATCTCCGCCATCGCTGGGCTGTGAAACGGGACGTTCACCCGCAGTTGTTTGCAGAAATAATTTCGGGCCCGCAATTGCTCCATGAGTTGCTCCAAGTCCGCTTGCGCACCGGACAGCGTGACAGAGGACGGGGAGTTCACCGCAGCGATACAGACCTGACTCTCCGTCTGGTTCAACAATCCGTTCATGACCGCTTCCGGAACGGCTGCAAACACCATCGACCCGCGCCCATCCAAGCGTTTCAAAAGCCGCGCACGATGATGGAGCAGTTTCAGCGCATCCGCCAACGTGTACACTCCGGCCGTGTAAAAAGCGGCGACTTCGCCTGCGCTATGACCCAACACCGCATCCGGTCGCACTCCCCAAGACCGCCAGAGCGCATCCAACGCGACTTGCACCGCGAAGTTGACGACCATCGAAACGTCCGTCTCCTCCATGCGACTGTTGGATTCGTCGGCTGTCATCTCAGCCAAGATCGACCAGCCTCCGATCACCGTAAACAACTCGTCACAGCGGACGATCATTTCACGAAACACAGGTTCTTGTTCGAGCAATTGACGACCCATACCCGACCATTGCGTTCCCATGCCCGAGAATGCAAAGACCAGTTTGGGTGCAACGCCTGCTGGCTTTTTGCCGGAAAAGACACGCGGGGATTGCTGTGTGTCCACGACCCATGCCCGGCGATGGTCATGGTGTTCACGCCGAACCCCGGCACTCCAACAAAGATCCTGCAAAGAGCTGAAATCAGTCAGATGGCGCCGGTACTCCGCCTCCAAGTGCGAGAGAGCCTCGGCGTGTCGTCCTGAAAAGGGCAACACGAAAGGACGGGCGGGCATGGAGGGGGCGGCGTCTGCTCCGCGTGCGACAACGCGACTCGGCTCACAGAGGATCAGGTGTGCATTGGTGCCTCCGTAGCCAAACGAATTGACGGCCGCAACAGCTGGGCCGACATGAGCGGGCCACGGTTCCAACTCGGTGACCACGCGCAAGTTCAACTCTGCAAAAGGGATGTCTGGATTGGGCGTTTGGAAATGCAGATGCGGCGGAATCTGTTTGTGTTGCAGACAGAGCACCGCCTTCATCAGCCCAGCGATTCCAGCCGCCGCCTCGGTGTGCCCGATGTTGGTCTTGCACGACCCGATCAAGAGCGGTTGGTCAACAGGTCGCCCCTGTCCGTAGACCTGCCCGATCGCTCGCGCTTCTATCGGGTCGCCGATCGGAGTGCCCGTGCCGTGCGCCTCTACATACTGCACGCGGGAGGGCGAAACACCCGACTTGCGCAGCGTCTCCCGAATCAACGTCTCCTGCGCCTGTTGACTGGGGACGGTGATGCCGACCGTTCGCCCGTCTTGGTTCACGCCGCTGCCGAGTATGATCCCTTGAATGTGATCTCCGTCCGCCTGTGCGTCCTCCAGTCGCTTCAGCACCACGATCCCGACACCTTCACCACGGACATACCCGTTGGCTTTGGCATCGAACGTCTGGCATCGACCGTCCGCCGACAAAAATCCACCTTTGCTCTCGACGATGGAGTATTGCGGGGTGAAGACGAGGAGCACTCCACCTGCGACCGCCGTATGACTTTCCCCGCGACGCAGGCTCTCACAGGCCGCATGGACCGCCACCAGCGAGGACGAGCAAGCCGTGTCCAACGTCATGGACGGACCTCGGAAATCGTAGATGTACGAAATGCGGTTGGAGATCATCGTCGTCATGCTGCTCGCCGCTGTGTAGGGGCTGACCTGTCGTTGATAAAAATCAGCAAATTGCAACGCATGATAGTCAAGCGAAAAGGCTCCGATGAACACACCGACGTCCGTTCCCGCCAACTGGCTTGGATGGTGGCCGCCCTGTTCGAACGCCTCCCACGTCACCTCCAGCAACAGGCGTTGCTGGGGGTCCATATGATGGGCTTCATGCGGAGAGATTCCGAAAAACTGTGGATCAAATTGATCAATCTGGTCGAGGAATCCGCCCCATCGCGTGACCATCTTGCCCGGCTTTTCTCGATCCGGGTGGTAGAAATCCGCCTTGCACCAGCGGTCCGCTGGCACTTCCCGAATCGCATCTGTCCCGTTTTTTAGCAATTCCCAGTATTGATCAGGACTCGCAACACCGCCTGGGAACCGGCACCCCATCCCGACGATGGCGATGGCGTTTTTCAAGTCGAGGTCTGTGGGTTCCATCGTTTCTGGCCTGCCTTTCATGACGTGATGGACAGCGGACTCCAGACACGAAGGGAGGGAATCGGTGCTCCGTTCGGGCCTTCCAATAGCGTGTAGTCCAGCGTATAGAGGTTTCGCCAGAGGTCGACCGTGATCCGCGCGCCATTGACACCGAGTGTCGTCGACACTTTTTGCCCGCTCGGATCGTAGATGTCCACACGATAACTGGATACCTGTGTGGTATCCCCTTGTGTATAGAGCACATAGAAATACCCGTGCGCATCCACTTCCACGTCTAGATAGTGCGTAGAAGGATCACTGCTCAATGGCAAGACAGGAGAATCAGCAAAATACGGGGCAGGATTACCGAAGCCATCAAACGCTTGGAGACGACGATTGCCTGCTTCCAGCACCACAAAGTACGCATCCGGCGTCGCCGCGACCGCGACGGGAATCGACAGGAGTCCGACACGAGTGCCTGCACCGCCGACCGTGAACGGCTGTGGGGTCTCGACGTCTGCAACGGCCGTCTCGCATAGCTGCACGATCTGCAAGACTTGGTTGGATGTGCTGATCGCTGCGGCAGTTCCGTTGGGTGCAAGCGCCAGATCATTGATCGACGTGATCGTCAAACAGCCGCGGCTCTCCCCTGTTGCGACCTCCAACGTTCCGGCTTGCCCCAGTGTCACGGGACGCAAGTACGTCGTGGACATGCTGGAATCCAGGAACAGATTGTCAGCGTCGCTGTCAGACCCACAGGCAATCAGCGTCCGTTGCAGATACCCGCAGTCTGACGTTTGCAAGGCCGCTTGTGGTGCAGCGCCGATCGACATCGCTTGCGGAACATACAATTGCTGGCTGGAAACCGTCTGACTTCCGCTCGGCGGGACGACTTGCCCGGATGCGCGCCACGAAAACGCCAGCGACTTGGCTACCGAATTGTACGAGATCGCGGTGAGTTCACAAAGGGATCGCCCGACGTTGCTGCAGTCGAGATTGGCAATCGTCCCTGCGTTCGACGTGGCGCTCTCCCATCGATAGCCCGTGGCGCTGTCATACGCGAGCTGCAAAACGGGCAGGTACGTCGAGTGCTCATCCAACGCTGGCACAGACTCGCAGAGCGTCACTTGGAGCGGGTTGGCCGAAGTGTTCTCGATCGCAGTTTGTGCGAGGATTGCTCGCTTGGCGTCCAGCACTTTCACTACGAGCTGGAGCGGGCTCGAAGCCGGCAAGAAATCCGGCAAGGTCATGGTGATCGGGGAAGCCGTCAGCAACCCCTGCATCTCTGTGGTGACCATTCCTGTAGAAGTACCGCAGGACCATTGCACCTCACACGTTTGCGCAGCAACGGGCCATCCGCCATGTGCGGGGTCTGGAAGCAGTTCCAAAGTGCGTTGGGCGATCATGTCCCAAGCAAACTCCATCTGGAAGGCAACAGGGACTGCTAACGTTTCAACCACGCCTGTCGAAACACCCGCTTGGTCGGTGGTCAACAGTGTGGAAAGCGACCAGTTGATTCCTTGTGCTGCATGGATCAACGCTTGCGAGCTCAACACGCTCTGCAATTTTTTCAGCAGTTTGGGCAGTGACCCGCCGAACAAGAGCTTGCCGATGTTATCGCACAGAAGCTGTAGCGCTTCGGTTGCGCTTGAGGTCGAGGCAAGGAAACCTCCCGCGCTGATCACTTCGCGCTGGATGTCGGCATCTGCCAACAATTGGTTGTACCAATCTGGAGACGAGTAGATACCTGATGAGGTTAACGTCCACGGAACCCCATAGCCGAGCACCCCAGTTACCAGCAGCGAAAGAGCATTCACGACCGGGTTCCACACGCCGCTGCTCCCAAATGACCCCAACGTGAAACGGAGGGTTTTCGTCTGCGCAGGCGCGGTGCAAGAGAAACAGACGTGGTCGACCGTCAGCGGGATTCCCTCTTGGGTCATCGTCGGTGGCAACAGGCCGAGAAATTTCAACGTCTGCGTCTCAAAACTTCCCGCGACCGCAGCCGGAAGTTGCGAGTTCCACGCGTCTGGGATCAGCGCTGTTCCATCCTCGTCTAGGAACTCCACGTACACGGTGTACTGGAACGGATAAGCATTTTGCAGGAGAAGTTGTAGGTGTTGTGTTTGCGGGTTTGCGCTGACCGATTGGACGGTAACGCCATGCTGTGGCGGGAAGTTGTTGGCGGTCCAGAGGAACCCTTCGACCGGTGGAACGACAGGCTGATAGGTTCCGGTCACACTGGTCGGGACCGACCACAGCACATTTTGCAACTGGAGGTCTTGCTTGACATCGACCAGCGTGTCATGGATGAGACCGGTCGCTGCGTGTAGAGTTTGTACGGAGATGTTGTATTGATAGACAGGTTGCGTGTTGAGCTCGCCTAACTTGACCAGTTGCGCCCAGCCGCCTGATGTGGAGGCAGGCCCTTGGGAACTGATGACCGTCGCCAACTGGTTCAGGGAGTTGGTTTGATTTTGAATGTAGGATGTGACCTTCACAGCCACAGACGGAACGGGCGACGAGAGTTCAGGATGCGCACCCGTCAAGGCGAGTGCATACTCGATCGGAGTTGCTGATGGTGTTTGCGCCATGTGTTCACCTCCAAAAGTGAAGCTGGCACTCGATTAATTCGAGCACCAGCTGAAAGGACTAGGAACACAAGCTGGCGGGACTGGCGGGGTATTGGCGGTCATCATCTGTTCCCACGTCAGCTTCTGTTGAGTTTGGTTGAGGTAGACTTGCAACTTTTGGCCGTTCGGGCAGGTCGTTGCATTGTTCATGATGTTCGGTGCCACTTGTGTCGTCGCCAATGCGTAGCGGAAGGCTTCCAACGTTTGGTTGTCGCCGATACGCACGACCGACAACGTGCTTCCAAACACATTCAGGAGACCCTTTTCAAGCAGGACATAAAATTGCACATATCCGCTTTGCAGTGTCGAGGTGCTGCTGTCCGTATTGTCGACCAGCCATTTCTGACCTGGAATGATCACGTCCTGCACCGATGCGCTGGCGACCAAAGGATAGCCTTTCGCTTGAAATGCCGCCTGCACGTCAGACGAGAGGTTCCTATTGTCCAAATCGGTGCTCAGACTGGCTGCCATGTCAAACAGGTGAACACCGATCGGACCTCCTGAAACATAGAGCGCCGTGCCGAAGTTCGCAATGTTATACACCGGGTACAGTTGATTCGACCCGTTCTTGATCGTCCAACTCAGCCCGGGGATGTTGAGGGTCACCGTTGCATTCGATTCCAGCGGGAGGTTGCACGCTTGGAATTGAACCAGAATGTCCTGTGGAATCGTCAATTGATCCAAAGCCGTCGCGTCACTGGTTGGCGCTGTGAAAAACGGGCCTTCGTCCAGCGAGACGGCCGCGTTGCTGAGGACGGCATCTGACAATTTGGCTTCGGTAAAATTCGTCCCTTGCAGGCTCGCATAAGCGAGCGAAGTTTGTTTTTTGTTGATCGAGGAACTGAGCAGAGCACCGCTCAGGTTGCTGTCGATCAGATACGCGTAGTCCAGCGTACATCCGTACATCCGGGCTTGCGAGAAATCCATGCTGGAGAGGTTGGCATTGGCCAAGTCCGCCTCTTCCAAGTCTGCGTTGTCCGCCTTCGCTTGATCTCCATACCATTGCACGCCTGCCAGATTGACCGCGTAGAGGTTGGCGTCGGTAAACACCGCGTTGGGCATGTAGGCACCCGACAGCACAGCGGCATTGTTCGTGGACAAGTACATCCAGACGGGCAACCCGGTCGTGGCCTTGGTGATGGTGTAGATGGTTTGCTGGTCGGTGATCACCCAGTTCGCCCCAGGCACACGGACTTGCAACGTGGCTGCTTGTGACAACGGATGACCCGCCGCCTGAAACTGCTGTCTGATCTCGTCGGAGATCACGTCGTTGTCGAGTGACGCCGCGCAATCGGATGTCAATTGGAAGGATTCCTGCTTGGCTCCCAATTGCGCCCCGGTCAGATTCGCTCCTTGCAGCGTCGCGTTGGACAAACTTGCGCTATACAGCGTCACGCCTTGGGTCAGCGTGGCGTTGGTCAAGTTTACATAGCTCATCTCCGCGCCTGTCAAGTTCGTTCCGTCTAACTTGGCGCCGGTCAGGTCGGCGTGGGTAAAGTTCACTTCTTGCAGATTCAGACCGGTGAGGTTTACATTTTGCATGGTTGCACTGGCAAAGTTCGTCTGCTTGTCGATCACCGCAGTCGTCAGGTCCAAGTGGCTCAAAGTCGCTCCCATGAGCGACGTTCCGGGGATCTGGATCGTGTTGACGATCGCTGTCGTCAGATTCGCTGTGCTCAAATTGGCTTGGGCAAAATTGGTTCCAATCAGGTACGCTTGGGTCAGGTTAGCTCCCGCGAGCGTTGCGCCGGTCAGATCTGCGTTCGACAATTGGGCATATGTCAGTGTGGCGCTTGACAGGTTCGCTTGTTGGAGATTTGCCGTCTGCATGTAGACATGGTCCATGTTCGCCAAGGTGAAGTCCGCACCGGATAGATTGGTTTCTGTGCCTTGGAAATAGGCTTGGTACAGCACGGTGCTGGACAGATCCGCGTTCGACAGATCCGACCCGGAAAAGTTGCAATGGGAGAGATCGGCCGCGGCGAGATAGGCCCAACTGAAGTCCATGCCTTGCACATACCGTTGCTGCTTGATCTGCGTCAGACCTGGCGAGATGTCCACCTGAGCGAACACCGTGATCCCGGAAGTCCCTTGGCTTTTGTTCACCCGCGTCAGCTGATCATTTTCAATGGTCACATAATAAGGAGTGGAACCTGACTGATCTGGTCCATTATCGACAAGCAACAGCCCGCCATCAACCTTTTCGCAGGAGAAGCAGATCGGAGATCCCGTTCGACTTTCCGTGGCCTGATAGGCAGACCCCGAATAGACAATGTACAATCCGTTGCTCGCTTGCAACCAAAACGATTGGTTGGATTCCCCATAGGCGTTCAAGGATTGTGCGGCTTGCGGGGAGCTCGCCTGTGTCACCACAAGCGTGTTCGTTGCAGCATGTAAACTGATCCACGAAGGGTCTTGGGATCCACCCGACGCAGACGAAAACGCGAGCTTCCCGAGAAAAATCATTGCATCGCTCGACATCACGTGCACCTCATTCTGCCTATTTCTGCTTAAAAATGATCGACCTTTTGAACCGTCACCGAACCGCCTGCCCCCGACTGACCGGAATTGCCCACATTGCCAATGTTCCCGTCCGCTCCCGCAGCTGCGTAGGTCGGAGCCTTGCCCGATGCAGCCCCATTCAGTCCGCCGTTGCCACCTTGACCGTAATTGCCTGCTTGACCTGCGATCCCTCCAGAACTGCCCAGCGATTGCGCGTAAACTGGCGGAGTGACCGAAGCGTTGATGTATTGCACCAAAATGCTCCCCCCATCACCGCCGTGTCCTCCATCGCCACCGTCACCTGCATCGCTGCCGTTACCGCCGTTGCCACCAGACGCGGGTGGCAAGGACGAACACTTGGAATCTTGTTGCCCGGCATTTCCACCGTTGCTACCCGTTCCGCCGTTGCCACCGTTCCCACCATTGCCGCCGCTCCCGCCTTGGCTGAGGATGGAGAGCGGTGCTTGCACGTTAAAATTCGTGCAGGAGAGAAAAAACGCCCCTGCATTTTGTCCATTGCTCCCGTTGGTTCCCTTGCTGCCCGAAGTGGAGGCATTTTGACCTGGTTGGCCATTGGTAGCCGTTGTGCAATGCGGGTTATCCCATTTGTCATAGGTTCCATTGGTTCCATTTGCACCAGCTGTCGTCGCACTCTGTCCGTTATCACCTGCTTGCCCCGCTTGCCCGTTGGTTCCTACGATGAGAATGTCGTACATCGTCGTTCCCATACCTCAATCCCTCCTCGTGAACATTTGGTAAGGAAAGAACCCGCCCCGTTGCGGCACAGGTGCTCCGCAACGGTGACTGACTCATGATGAAAACTCCGATTACGAAGCCGGTGCTCCGTTGATGTAAATCGTGCCAATTTGCCCGCTCGTGCCCGAAGTGCCCACGACGCCTGGCGCACCGCCGCCGCCATTCGGGACACCGTTGCCGCCTTGACCGCCGTTGCCTGGCGTACCGCCTGTGCCGCCAACCCCTTTGGGTTTGAGAATGCTGATCGAGGCCCCCGTAGCGATCTCTTCGTAGTTGATATACACTTGCTTGCCGTTGCCGCCGTTGCCAGCATTGCCGCCGTTACCGCCTACGCCGCCTTGACCACCTTGACCTTGCTGACCCGTGCCACAGTTGCTGGAGGACGCGCCACCCGGACCTCCGTCGCCACCTTGACCCCCGTTGCCCGCATTGCCGCCATTGCCACCATTCCCACCGCTGCTACAGACCGTCACATTCCCTTGTACGGTCGTGAACGTCGCATTGACGACAGCGCCATCCGAACCATTTTGACCCTGTCCGCCATTGCCGCCGGGAGCACCTGTATGCCCGGTATCCCCTTTGCCAGCCGCTGTGCTGCAACTTCCGCAGTCGCCGTCAACACCCTTGCTGCCTTGATTCCCTTGTTGTGCCTTGCCCGGTGTACCGCCATTGCCACCTGGTGCGCCATCAGCTCCGTAGCTGCAATAGTTGCCATCCCCCGTGCCATCGCCACTCGCCGTGAAATTCTGAACTTTCCACGTCGCATTCGCCAGATTGACGATCGTACCGCCCGTATTTACAGTGACAGAGTCAAACCCGACACCTACAGGTTGAGTGGAGCCTTGCGAGGTGACCACATAGGTCTGCCCCGCGTTCACCACAAGGTCATTTGCCAAAAAGACCGGCATTTGCATCGGGAAAAACTTTTTCTGGATGATTTCCCGGTAGCTTTGGACTTTTTCGGAATTGCCGTAGAGATAGGCGTTGTACGCCTTGCCGATGTTCTCCTCATCCTCGCGCGTCAGGTCCGTCAGCGCCAGATCATTTTTCTCCGCCGACCATTCTTGCGGAATCGCGTGATGTTCCTCCATCACGCGGTTCGCATACACCGCATCCGGAATCCCGCCCAGACGTTTCAAGTCGTCCACGGTTTGGACGGTGACAAAATGCGGCTTGATCACCGAGTTGTGCTCCGGACGGGTGGACAGGTAAAACGTACCTTCTCCCTCCGCTTGCACCACGCCTTGCGTGATTGCCGATTCATCCAAGCCCAATTCTTGCAAAAATTGATTCCGTTTTTGCAGTTGGTATTCGGTCAAGTTCGCCATGTTAATTCGCTCCTTGTGCGTTCGTTTGTTTTACAAATGTTTCGACATTCATGATCACCGGGGCTTCGCAGACGATCTGCGCCCCCGGTTCCAAGGTGATCGAATTGCAGGTCACCACCACAGGGTCATGGCCCTGTGGTTCGATGATCAATTGTTGACCTGCTTGCACGACGATGTCTTCGGCTGCGAAAACGCCCAGTTTCATCGGGAAGTACCGCTTGGCGAGGATCTCTGCGTAGGATTCGACCGCTGCTTGATGACCGGTCAGCGCAGCCAGCAACGCCTGATAGACCTGAACTTCTTGCTCCCCATCAAGCTCTTTGGCGGTGAGGTCTGCGTTCTCCACCGGCCATGCCGCCGGAAGTTGCAGATCCGTAAGCGTAGGGGAATCTGTCGTTCCGATCACCGCTTGCAGGTCTTCCAACTTTTGCAGAGTGATGATCGTCGGGCGAAGCAACGAGGGAAACTCGGGTCGCGTCGACAGGTAGGCAGGGCTTTCCTCCGCCCCCGCTTTCCAAACTCCCGTGTGTACGGTCTCTTCGTTGAGGCCAAGCGCTTGCAAGGTGTTGGCGAGTTGACTCACGTTGTACCCTCCTTTTCAAAATGACCCGTGTTACGGAGTGGTGACCAGCGGTGTGGAATAGACTTCCAAGTTCGATCCGCTCCGGATGACATCGTACGTCGTAGCCCCGTCGAGCACTTCCCAGAAGCCGCTCGTGTTGACCGTTTGGCAGGTGGCTGACGAAGACAGGGTGATGCCGTTGGCGGCGAAGTCCTTGCGAATGGTCGTCATATCACCAGTTTCGAACGCCGTCTGCTGGTCGAGGCCCAATTCGAACAGCGGAGGCGTCGGAATCCAGTGGGAGATCGTCGGCTCAATGAAGTTGTTCGGACCCAGATTCGCTTCGAAGTTCAGCGTATAGACGTTGCGCCATACGTCAACAGTCAGACGCGCCGCCGAGACGTATTGCGGATTGTTCGGCTGCAGGCGTTCATCTGGCGTGCGCACGAGGAACGTGCCGTCCGGTGCGTAGAGGTCGAGACTGTAATCGGAGGTTTGCTTGCCATCTCCTGCGTAGGAGAGGACATAGATGTATCCCTTCGCTTCCACCGCCACGTCGAGATACGTGAGATCGGTGCGCTGGTCTGGATTGTAAAGTGCCATGTACGAGAGATAGCGGTTCACGAGGAGCTTGCTGCTGTCCATTTCATCGACCGCGATGGAATAGGATTGTGCGCCGTTGAGATCCTGCACCACCCAGACCGCGCCTTGGGAACGCACGTCGATCGTGACATTGTTGAGCACATCGTAGACATTCAACGTGCCGGAGAGATTCGTGACGGTGTAGACGGCGTTTTTGTTCGGGTCGGTGACCGTCCAAGAATTATTTGGCTGGTTTACGGTGATGTACGTGCTGACTTGTGGATTGTTGCGATCGTCGCTGTCATAGGTCAGGTAGACGCCGTTGTTCGCAAACGCATTGAGGACAGCATCGGTCACCACGCCGGAGTTCAAGTCAGATTCTACCGAACTCGGCAGGTTGAAGATGTGGGTCACACCGTTGGCTTCAAACTGCTGTTGCAAAGCACTGGAGAAAATCCCTTGATCGAGATCCGATGCGTATTCCGACGCTGGCAAATCGAATAAGTAGGCGCCGAGGAAGCTGGCAACCGGATTGCCCTTGGTATCGAAGGATTGAATCCGTTGGTTGATCGTCTCGAGGATCAAGATGCGACCATCCGGTGTAACCGACAGCGCGATCGGACCCTGCAACAAGCCTTCACGGACGCCAAGTCCTGATACCATCTGCGCTTCTGGGGCGTTCGCGTCATCGGTCGGCGCGGGCGGAAGTTGCAGAATTTCCATCTTGTTATCATGCCAGGAGACCGCGATGACGGCGTTGCTGGGATGTACGACCATCGCATCGATGTTCGTCAGATTGAACTGGCCCCAACTCTTGAGATTCGGATCGTTCAAGCCAAATCCAGTGCTGCTGTCATCCAAATTCACTTGGCGCAGATTGAATTGACCGTTGCGCGTGTCGAGGATGAAGTTGTTCACCGAGTAGGTCTGATCCGATGTTGTGGTGGCGGTACCGAATTGGTCATAGGCGACGTAAGGTTGCACCGTGAAGCCGACTTCCGACAGTTTATAACGCGATTCTGGATCGGCGAGCACGGAGATGTTTTGGCAACGATAGCTCTGACCCGAAGCGCTCCATGCGTAGGCGACTTCGAACATCTGCCCGTTGAGCGTGATGTCGACCGGCTTACAGATCGATTGACCGGTCAAGCTGCAGTCGAGGTTGTTGACCGTCGCTGTCGGCAGGTCTCCCGCATGCCAGACATGCTTTTCCGTCTGGGGGTCATAGACGACTTTTTCCTTGTACAGATATTGGGTGTCTGGGGTGAGCGGAACGAGCATTTCCGTGATGTTTGCGTCAAGCGTTTTGGTGGTGGTGGAACCATCCGGGAATGCGTCCAGCCATTCGCTTTGCCATTTGCCGCACAGCCAGCCATTTGCAGAATAGATACCCGCGATGATCTGAATTTTGCCGCCCACTGGCAGATTCGGATACGTGAGCACCAGCGGAGTGCTCGTTGTCACGTCTGGCATCCGCCCTTTTTGAACAAAATTCGTTCCGCCTTGGTATTGCACCGTCACTTGGTAATGGTCGCTGACCGCCGGCCAGACCGCCGTCTCTGGATGCCCGGCTTCCCCATGCGCCGGGTCTGGGTGCAAGGTCAATTGCAAGTCCATCGCGCGGTTGATTTCGACGGAAAGTGTCGCTGGGGAGGACAGAATTTCACCAGTGGTGACCGCCATCTCTGCAAAGTCGATCGCCATGTTCGCGACGCGCAGCGCCCACCCGACGAATGGAATTTCGTCCTCCAACTCGGCGACGGTGATGCAGCCGGTGATGTAGAGCGCCAATTTTTCCAAACCCTTTTGCAACAACATGCCCGCCATCGAATCCGCAAGGGTGAACAGCGCCGATTTCGTATTGTTCAGTGCTGCGTCCGTTGCGACACCGCCACCGACGATCGGGAAGGCGACGGCGAGCACAGCGATCACGTTCTCGATATCAGAGACAAATTCGTTGAAGAACTTGGTGCTGGTGATCGCTGCACCTGCCGCCAAGAAGATGCACGGGATGCCGTATTGGAAGAACCCGGTCAACAGCGCACCCGACACGTCCACATCGTTATCCCATTGCGAGGTGCCCAAACCGCCGAACAACAATTTCAACGTTGTGGCCTCATCGGGGAACGGGAAGGCCAGACTCGTCGGATCGGTCGGCATCGGAATGCCCATGATCGTATTGACAGCGCTGACGCTGGTGATGAATTTTTTGCTGGAGGTTTCAAACCAACTAGAGATCGAGGAAGGCAGTTGATCCACCCAACCCGGCGGATTTTGAATCACATCGCCGTTCTCATCAAAAAATTCAGCATACGCGGTCAAGGTCCGCAGGTAGGTGTTTTTGACATCGATCGAAAACGATCCATTTTTGAAAGCCAGCGACCCTGTGTCGATCGACAATCCGTGGTTCGGCGTCTGCTCCCGAACGGTCCATTTGAAGTTTGAGGGACTGGTCGCCAACATTAGCGCTTGCGGCGGCGCAGCATCTGCATCCGTTTGAACTGCGGTGGTGCCCTGGTTGACCGACCACGTTTGATTTTGCAGCGCAGGGTCGTTGCTCGCGCTCTGCATCGCACCTGTGAGCGGGGCTTGGCAGGCATTGGCCGTTTTGTCCGAGATGCTGTAGATCAGCACATTGCTCCCCGTTTTATAGGTACCAAAGTCATACTGGGACTGGATCGGATTGCCGTATTGGTCGGTCGAACTGGTGATCAACGCCCAGCCCTTGGTCGAGGACGCTGGACCTTGGCTGGAGATGACGGTGGCGAGGTTGTAGACCTTGTTGTATTGCGTTGGGTCCACATGCTGGGAGGGAGCGATATGATCATCCATGACGATCGTAGCCGTGTACGGCTTATTGGAAGCGAGATCCGGGCTGTTGAACAGCAGACCCACCGCGATGTCCCACGGGGTCTTCACAGCCTCGGTTGCTGCATAGAGATCTTCGGTATATTGAGGACGTTCGGCCGCTTGCAAGTGCGTGGTGTTCAGCGTGGAGATGCCGAACGCTTGCAATTTGGAATGCAGGACTGCTGCTTGCGGATTGGAAGCAAGTTTCTTTTGCACATGACGTCGCTTGTGCGCCTCAGGTACGTGGAACGACATGTGATGCAGTTTCGGGAGGTAGACGCTCGGATCTTCATCAGGTGACGTGACGCGCAGACGGAGCAAGCGATCGTCCGGGAAGTGTTGCTTCGGAACTTGCACGAAGTGCGTCAGGCGGAGGCGATGCTGTGCAGGCATCAAGGCAATCGCCAAGTTGGTGTCCATCGCTTGGAGCAAGGTCTCGTCAGTATGCGCCTGCAACTCAAACTTGTGCGGGCCCATGTGCAGCGTCAGTTTCTCATGAAGTGATGAGGGAGACAGTTCAAAATGTAAGGTCTTCATCGCGTCGGCTCCTTTGGCATTCGTCAATTTAGGACTGTAAAAAGAACAACAGAATGATAGTAAATAAAATGAAATATTAATTTTTATCTACCGTCAATTCGAATTATAGTGTCAAAAAATTTATGCGTCAATTGGTATTTGTGCGCGGTTTCACTCATATATAAAAAAGACACCTCCATTTGGAGGTGCCTTCACACACTATGATCAGCGACGAATCATGTAAAAAATCGCTTCCCGATTGTCCCACGCGATCTCCGCCATCTCCATCGAGATGTCGCCGCGCGAGACGTAGCCGTACAGCGAGGCGAGGCTTTCGATCGGAACGATCTTGCGGTTCATTTTGTTGAGTAGCCACTCGCCTGCCTCGTTTTGTTCAACCTTGCCTGCGTAGGCGAGGTTCAGGCGGTCGGAGAGGTCATCCCCGACGAATGTTTCAATCACGGAGGCATACTTGTAGGCGGAGTCGATAAACAGCATGCGTCGCGTCTCGTGACCCTCTGCTTTGATCGCCGACAACTTCTCCAACGCGGCGACCATTTTGTCAGCGGCCTCCGACTGCTTGTACTCCTGATACAGATCGGTTACATCCTTGCCGGCTGCATCAAAGACTTTCCCATTTTTCATCGTGAGCGGATAGGAAAACGGCTTCTCCATCCTGCGTCCCTCCTTCGAGCTAGGGCCTAAGTATGTATACGGAACAGGTTCCCGAATTGCTTCCTTCTCTACTTGCGCAGTGCAGCCTATACATCCGCATCGAACTTCGCTGCCAGCGCTTTATACCTGTCATTATAGCACCTTTTCCTGATTCCCATACGTATAGCACCCCCTGCTTTTCCACACCTTAACAACAGGGTACACCTACCCACTAGAGGAGGGATCTCAGTGACTACGAACCGCGCTCCGTTTGCCGACATGCTGTCGTCTTGGAATGAAGACTCTGTCGCGGCGCACCATCTGGCGGAAGAGGACTGGCTGGAAGCGGGTCGCCAACTCGCTCGGGAAACAGTGCCTCTCGTGAGCATGGACGAGCAATTGCCCTAGCATGAAAAAAAGACTCGACCCGCTGCAGGGGGTCGAGTCTTTTTCAGGAAAGCAACGCAATCGCGTCTTGCAATTTCGTGCGCAGCTCGTCCACCGTCTCCGCCGCGACGATGTCGTCGTTGAGGATCGCGAACGGGCGCACGCTGCACTCGCCGCAGTTGGTCAAGCAACCGTACTTGGAGATGTTCCACTCCGGGTGTTCCTCGCGCAGGGACTGGAGCAGTTCCGGCGCGAAGGACATCAGGTTGCTGTTGCAAAAGTCGAGGGTTACGCGTTTTGCTTGGACCATTTTTTACCTTTGTCCAAACGGTCACGGTCGTTTTTCTTGAGGTATTTCTTGCGCAGACGGACCGATTGCGGGGTGATCTCGCAGTATTCGTCGTCGTTCAAGTATTCAAGCGCCTGCTCCATCGACATCAGTCGCGGAGTTTTCAGACGGGTGGTTTCATCCTTGGTGGCGGAACGCACGTTGGTTGCCGCTTTGACTTTACACGGGTTGATCGTGAGGTCATTATCACGGTTGTGTTCGCCGACGATCATGCCTTCGTAGACTTCGGTCCCCGGTGCGATGAACATCACGCCACGGTCTTCGAGACCTTCGATGCCATAGGTGGACGAAGTGCCCGTCTCAGCAGCGACGAGTACGCCCGCGTGACGGCCTTCGATGTCGCCCTTGGTCGGCATGTAT
Source organism: Tumebacillus permanentifrigoris (assembly GCF_003148565.1). GTDB lineage: Bacteria > Bacillota > Bacilli > Tumebacillales > Tumebacillaceae > Tumebacillus > Tumebacillus permanentifrigoris. The sequence goes on along the minus strand of NZ_QGGL01000010.1, from coordinate 135,617 downwards.
TCATGGAAGGAATGGTTCATGATCCCGAAGCCACGGGTGATGGTCAGGAACTCGGTACGGAAACCGATCAGACCACGTGCCGGGATCAGGAATTCGAGGCGGACGTTGCCGGTGCCGTTGTTGATCATGTTGGTCATGTCTGCTTTGCGCAGGCCCAGACGTTCCATGACCGGGCCGGTGTATTCCTCCGGCACGTCAACGACGAGGTTTTCGTACGGCTCGTTTTTGACGCCGTCGATTTCGCGGAAGATAACTTGCGGCTTGGAAACTTGCAGCTCGTAGCCTTCACGACGCATGTTCTCGATCAAGATCCCGAGGTGAAGTTCACCACGGCCAGAAACGATGAACGCATCCGGGGAGTCGGTTTCGTCAACGCGCAGGGAGACGTCCGTTTCCAGCTCGGAGAGCAGACGGTCGCGCAGTTTGCGCGAGGTGACGTGCTTGCCTTCTTGACCTGCGAACGGAGAGTCGTTCACGAGGAAGGTCATCTGCAGGGTCGGCTCGTCGATGTGCAGAAGCGGCAGCGCTTCTTGGTTGTTGATGTCCGCAACGGTCTCACCCACGTTGAGTTCGCCGAGGCCGGAGATCGCGATCAGGTCGCCCGCTTGAGCGGATTCGATCTCGATGCGTTGCAGACCTTGGAAACCGAACAGTTTGACGACGCGTTGACGCTCGACTTTGCCGTCGCGCTTCATGATCGCCACTTGTTCGTTGAGCTTGACGATCCCACGGTGTACTTTACCGATCCCGATACGGCCGAGGTAATCGTTGTAGTCCAGCATGTTGATCTGGATCTGCAGCGGTTGGTCCGGGTCACCGGCCGGGTGCGGAATTTCTTTGACGATCGATTCGAACAGCGGCTTCATATCGGTGCCTGGTACGGAATGATCCAGCATCGCAAAGCCGTTCAGCGCGGACGCGTACACGACCGGGAAGTCGAGTTGGTCTTCGTTGGCATCCAATTCGATGAACAGGTTCAGCACTTCGTCGATCACTTCATCCGGACGAGCAGCCGGGCGGTCGATCTTGTTGACGACGACGATCGGGGTGAGGTTTTGCTCCAGAGCTTTGCGCAGAACGAATTTGGTCTGCGGCATTACGCCTTCGTAAGCATCGACGACGAGCAGAACGCCGTCAACCATTTTAAGAATACGCTCAACCTCGCCACCAAAGTCAGCATGCCCAGGGGTGTCTACGATGTTGATCAGGTAGTCGCCATAATGAACGGCGGTATTTTTCGCGAGGATCGTGATCCCGCGTTCGCGTTCGAGGTCGTTGGAATCCATGGCGCGCTCCGCCACGTGTTCGTTGGCGCGGAAGATGCCGGATTGTTGCAGAAGTTTGTCGACGAGGGTCGTTTTCCCGTGGTCAACGTGCGCGATGATCGCGATGTTGCGAAGCGTTTCTTGGTACTTCATATATCTGAGATTCCTCCTAAATGGGATCTTGGTTCATTTTTTTCGACACACACAAGTTCCATTGTGACACAAAACTAACTTTAATGCCACTACAAAAACGCAACAATTTACCGCGCGTGATTTGTCGCATCCTGTCGTTGAAGTTGTTGAATGACCGCCATCATGACAAAAGACAACAAAAACAGACAGATCACCAGCCCCCACGCCCGGTTGGTTTGGCCGCTTTCTACCGCATTGTAAATCGCCAAGGGGATCGTCTGTGTACGCCCTGGAATGTTGCCGGCAATCATCAGCGTTGCGCCAAATTCACCCAGTCCGCGCGCGAAACTGAGCAACACACCGGCGAGCAGACTGCGCTTGGCCAGCGGCAACTGGACGTAGCGCAATGTCTGCCAAGAATTGGCACCCAAACTGCGGGCGACGAGTTCCAATTCCGGATCAATGCTGGCAAACCCGACCTTCGCCGCTTGGAACATCAGCGGGAATGACACGACCGCAGAGGCGATCACCGCAGCACCCTTCGTAAATAACATACCCTCGCCCGGAAGAAAAAATCGTCCGACTCCCTCCTGCCCCAGCAACATCAGCAAGCCAAATCCTGCCACGGTCGGCGGCATCACCATCGGAAGCAGAAACAGCGTCTCCACTAGCATACGGCCACGAAATCGTCGACGTGCCAGCAATTTGCCAAGCAGTGTCCCGAGCACGACCACGAGCAGCGTCGACCAAGCGGCAACTTGGAGGGAGAGCTGGATCGGCGACCAGAATTCGCTAGTTCCCATACTGGAGGAACCCGGCTCTCGTGAGGATCTCCTGCGCGTGCGCCCCGTGCAAGTAGGTGGCGAATTCCTCAGCTTGTTGGCGGTGTTGGGTCGTCTGGAGGACGGCGAGCGGGTAGAGGATCGGCTGGTGAGTTGCTTCGTCGGCGGTGGCGACGATCTCTACCTTTGTAGAAGCGAGGGCATCCGTTCGGTAGACGAGCCCAGCGTCCACCGCTTGGCGTTCCACGTAGGTCAACACGGAGGTCACGTCCTTGCCATAGATCAATTTGCTTTGGACCGCATCCCACAGTCCGAGCGCAGATAACGTCTCCTGTGCGTACTTCCCAGCGGGCACCGTCTCCGGGGTGCCGATGGCGATTTGGGTCACCGTTGGTGTTGCGAGGTCTTGGAAGCTTTTCAAGGTGCTTCCCGCCCGGCGCACGAGGACGAGCTGGTTTTGCACGAGGTCGCGTCGGGTTCCGGCGACGAGCAGGTTTTTTTGCTCCAACGCGTCCATCTGCGCCGTCCCAGCCGACCAGAACAGATCGGCAGGCGCACCCTGCTCGATCTGTTTTTGCAAGATGCCTGATGCGCCGAGGTTGAGCGTGATCTCCATGTCCGGGTGCTGACGCTGGTAGTCGGCCCGCAACGTCTCCAACGGTTTGCCCAGACTGGTGGCCGCTGAGAGTATCAGCGTGGTAGATGGTTGGTCTGTCGCAGTCGTCCCGTTCGCACAGCCCACCGTTACCACCAGCCCCAGCGCCAGCAGTGCCCCTCCCGCTTTTGTCATGCCCAAAAACACCTCTCCCCGTCAACTTGTCTCCCCCGATTCTACCAAATGTGGAACCTCTCGCCCAGCGCCTACATATCGTGACGACGAGGTGAGTTCGCGATGGATCATGAAAAAATGATCGAACAGTTTCCCAAACGAGTACCGCCGCAGGAACAGGAGCGCCAACCGGGAATCGAATCGGTGATGGTGCCGCACCCGGTGTTCGAATACCCGGATGCTGTGGGCAGCGGAAAATTGCAAGGCAAGGTCGCACTGATCACGGGCGGAGATAGCGGGATCGGCAGAGCCGTGGCGCTGGCCTTTGCACGCGAAGGTGCCGATGTGGCGTTCGTCTACCTCGACGAGCACGGGGATGCCGCCGAGACCGCGCACCGCATCGAAGCCAAAGGGCGTCGTTGCCTCGCCATCGCCGCAGACATCGGCGGGGAAGAAAACTGCCGTCGCATCGTGGAGGCGGTGTGTCAGACCTTCGGAAAACTCGACATCCTCGTCAACAACGCGGCAGAACAGCATGTACAGTTGCGCTTGGAGGACATCACGTCAGCACAATTGATCCGCACGTTCCAAACCAACGTGTTCGGGATGTTCTATCTGACCAAAGCCGCCCTGCCACACTTGAAGCGCGGCAGTTCGATCATCAACACCGCATCGATCACCGCCTATCAAGGGAACGAAAAGCTGATCGACTATTCCTCGACCAAGGGGGCGGTCGTCTCCTTCACGCGCGCTCTCTCGCAAAACATCGTGTCGCGCGGCATCCGTGTCAACGCCGTCGCACCAGGTCCGATCTGGACACCGCTGATTCCGGCGTCGTTCGATGCCGAGGACGTGGGCAAGTTCGGGTCGGAAGTTCCGATGGATCGCCCAGGGCAGCCTGTCGAAGTGGCACCGAGCTTCCTGTTCCTCGCCAGCGATGATTCCTCGTACATGACCGGGCAAGTGTTGCATCCCAACGGCGGGGCGGTCGTGAATGGATAAAAAACCTCAAGCGGGCAAGAGCTCGCTTGAGGTTTTTTCCTGATTTCCACTTATCCCTCCATCTCCATCCACTGCTCCAGCAATTGATCCAACCGCTGTTGTGTGGATTCGCGGTCGCTGTAGAGCGTTTGGAGTTGGGTGGCGTCCTTGGCGTTCGACGGGTCGGCGAGACCTGTGTCGAGCAGCGCGAGCTGGGCTTCAGCCTCCGCGATCTCCGCTTCGAGTTTGGCTTGGGCGTAGGGGTTGATTTTCTTTTTCGCTGCAGGCGGCACAGGTCTTGGCGCGGGAGAAGCTGCCGGAACGAACGCAGGGGGCAACGGCGCTTTTTCCACAAAAGCGACACGATCCGGTCGCTTTTCCTTGTAAAACTCGAAGTTGCCGAGGTAGTTGGTCAGTTGGCCTTGTTCCAATGCCCAGATGCGGTGCGAGAGGCGATTGATCAAGTAGCGGTCGTGGGAGATCACGAGCAATGTGCCTGGGAACTCGTCGAGCGCGTCTTCTAAGGCCTCCCGCGAATCGATGTCGAGGTGGTTGGTCGGCTCGTCGAGCAGGAGCAAGTTCGGTTTAAGATACGTGAGCAACGCGAGGCGCAAGCGTGTCCACTCGCCTCCAGAGAGGCTTTTTACCGCTTTGAATACGTCCGCCCCGTAGAACAGGAAGCGACTCAACTGTCCACGCGCCTGCCCTTCCTCCATCGGAACCGCCACTTCGTCGCGGAAGTACTGCAACACCGTCTTGCTCTCGTCCTTGGGCGCGGCTTCCTGTGCGAGATAGCCGACCTCGACGCGCGCACCGAGCTTCACAGAACCCGCATCCGGTTCGAGGTCACCGAGGAGCATTTTGAAGATTGTACTTTTGCCTGCTCCGTTCTCCCCGATCAAGAACACGCGCTCGCCGTAGACCAACATCTCCGACACGCCTTGGAACAACTGGCGCGGGCCAAATGACTTGGAGATCTCCTCCAGCACGGCGACTTGCTTGCCGGAGCGGTCGCTTTGGGTCAGGTGCAGGTCGATCGCTTTGCGTTCGAGGATCGGGCGTTTGAGCTTCTCCATGCGGTCGAGCATTTTTTGCATCGAGTTGGCTTTTTTGTGGAAGCTGGTGTTCTGCGGGTTCAACTTCGCCCACTCGCGCAGGCGCTTGATCGCTTCTTGGATTTTCTTGATTTTCTTTTGCTGCTCTTGGAAGGCGTTGAACTGGTTGAGCAGGTTTTCTTCCTTCTGCTGCTGATAGCCTGAGTAGTTGGCGTGGTAGGTGAATGCCTCGCCATCCTCGATCTCAATCACTTTGGTGACGACCTTATCGAGAAAGTAGCGGTCGTGCGAGATCACGACGACCGTTCCGTCGTAGGTCATCAAGTATTGTTCCAGCCACTCAATTGCGTGCATGTCGAGGTGGTTGGTCGGCTCGTCGAGCAGGAGCAGGTCGGGACGTTCGACGAGGAGTGCCGCGATGCCGGCCTTGGTCTTCTCCCCGCCAGACAGTGAGCGGAACGGGCGCTGGAATTGTGCCTCCGGTATGCCAAGCCCGCGGGCAACACGTTCGATGTGCGCTTCCATCTCATACCCGCCGCCTTGCTCAAATGCAGTGCGCAGGCGATCGTAGTCGCCCAGCACTTTTTGCAAACGCGATTCCGATTCGTAGACCTCCGGGAGCGTCATCTGTGCTTCTAACACGCCCATCCGAGTCTGAGCGTCTCGCACGTCGCTGTATCCACGCGCCAGAACGTCGTACACGGACGTCTCGTCTTGGTAGTCGGGAATCTGTTCGAGACAACCGATCTTGGTGCCTTTGCGCAGGGTCAGCGAGCCACCGTCCGGTTTGAAGTGGCCGGTGAGGATCTTGGCGATCGTGGTCTTGCCTTGCCCGTTGCGGCCGATCAGACCGACGCGGTCGCCTGCTTTGATTTCAAATGAGATATCGGACAGCACCAAGTTGGCACCGTAGTATTTTTGGATGTTTGCCAAGGATACGATCATGGGGGTAACCTCCTATTGGATGCCCCTGCATACGAAAAAAGGGCTGCGGGAAATTCCCCACAGCCCTCATCATGTTCCGATGGGTGGTACGCAGGAGTCATTTCACGTGATTTTCAACAACCGAGTGGGTAAAAATGGGCAGACGTGTCCCGTTGAGGGCTACATCAAACGAAAATCCAAGAATTTGCGCTTGCAAACCTTGGAAACGGCTGTTGATCGCCACGTTGAAATTCATCCTACACACCCCCTCTCACAATTAGTTACTTTCAAGATACCACATTTTGACTTTCCTTGGCAAGCGTTCTCCCCGAGCACCACAGTCCGATGATACTGAGGTACAAGCCCCAGCGAATGCCTTTGTCCGCGAGGTTGTAGACGTAGGTTTTGCCCACGGGGTCGATGAAATCGATCACATACGCGTACAGCACGCGGTCATACAGATTGCCAAGCGCTCCGCCAAACATCAAGCCGAGTCCGAGCAGGAGCAAGAGGTTGCGGTCATGCGGGCCACGGTAGATGAACCAGAGGATGCCGAGCACGGCCAGAATCGAGATCAGGGCGAGCCACCCGGAGTGTCCACTCCAGATGCCGCCAGCAGCACCGGGATTGTGATAGAGCGTCCATTGGTACCAGCCGTCGATGCCCGTCACGCTGTCGCCCAGTTGCAAGTTACGTTCCGCCCAGACCTTGGTCAATCGGTCCACGGCAAACACGAGACATGCGGATAGCCAGAAAAACAGGTAGTTTCTCTCCACGTGATGAGACTCCCCCTCGTCTCGAACCTAGGCTTGCTTAGGCTTTTTTGACCATCTTGATGTGCCAGATGCCCGCTTCGAGAAACGGTTCCGGCGACACGGTTACATAGCCGAGCTTTTCGTAAAAACCCTCCGCGTGCGTCTGCGCTTCCAACACGAATTCGGTGTAACCGAGCGTGCGGCCGATGTCTTCGAGCTTGTTCATGATCACACGCCCATAGCCGCCCGTGCGGGCGCTTGCCAGGACGGCGATGCGTTGCATCTTGCCAACACCCTCTCCATACGGGAGGATGCGTCCCGTCGCGACGGGCTGTTCACTTTTATCATATGCAACAACATGCGTTGCAACCTGTTCATATTCGTCAACTTCCAATTCTCTCGGCACTTGTTGTTCCACGATAAAAACTTCGGTGCGGATGGCAAGAGCTTGTTGGTATTGTTGCTCCGTTGTGACTTGTTCCACGCGGATCATGTAGGTCGCCTCCTTACTGTCTCTGTACTTTGTTCGCAAGGCAGCAGGGAAAGTCCTGCTAGACAGGGACACCTGTATAAAAACCTCCAGGCGGGCTGGACCAAGTGCCGACGATGCGCGATCACACTCGGAAGCCGCCACGGCTTCCGACTTTTTTCTAAACAAATCGGCGCGTGCGTTTTTTTGAAATGAGTGCTGCCACTTTGCGGTATAATGGGAGTAACAGCCGTTATCCAAGGGAGGGAGTACGATGTCAACACCTGAGATTCGCTTGCATGTACCGACCAGTTATGCAGACTTGTTAAAATTGCATGAGGATGACCGATGGGAGATTATCAGTGGGGTTCCTTACAACATGACGCCAGCGCCAACTCCACGGCATCAAACCATCGCGCTGAATTTGTCCTTAGAGTTCGGAAATTACCTTCGTGGTAAGTCATGCAATATCTATCCCGCACCTTTCGATGTCCGCCTGTTTGCTGAGGGCAAACAGGCCAAGGAAATCACCACCGTCATCCAGCCAGACCTGTCGATCATTTGTGACCCAAGCAAAATTGACGATCGCGGTTGTGTCGGAGCGCCAGACCTCGTCGTGGAAATCAGTTCCCCAAGCACTTGGAAACGAGATAAGAACGAAAAGCTCCGCCTCTACCTCAAAGCTGGCGTTCGCGAGTATTGGATTGTGAACCTTGAGTTAGAGGTCGTAGAAGTCTATCGTTTTCAAACAGAGCCGGGCCTGTTCCCAGAGATCGCGATGTACACGCTCAAAGACAACGATCAGATTAAGGTCGGCATCTTCGATGACCTCGAACTCTCGCTCCAATCCATTTTTTCCTAACAAAAAAGTCGGAAGCCACGTCGGCTTCCGACTTTTTTTCTCACCCGAACTTGTACGTAATCCCGTACCCGCCCTTCGGATATACCCACTCAATGTTCGCCGTCGGGCAACCGATCCGGCAGGTACCGCACTCGATGCAATTCTCGAACGCGACGTGCGTCTGCAAATCCGCCCATGAGTAGACGTCCGCCGGGCAGAAGTCATTGCACTCCTTGGTCTCGCACTGCACACAGACCTCTTGGTCCTTGATGATCAGGTGCGAGATATCGTCCACCTTGTACCGAATCGTAAACAACTTTTCCTCAATTGTGCTCTTGTCGCTCATCCGTTGATCGCCCTCCAACCCTTCCAGCCGAGCTTCAGCAGATCCCATGTGCCGCCGGCTGTTTGCTTGATATGCTCGATCGCAAAACGCTGCTTCTCCGCTTTCGTGCGACCATCCACGTTCAACATGTCAAAAGCCGCCGTGTTGATCGCTTGTGGCAATGCTCCAAACAACAACTTCGGATCGATCTCGTTGAGCAGACCGTGCAGACCTTGGTACTTTTTCAAATCCTTGCGAATGAACGATTCCGCGACTTTGCGGTCATAGGCCGACAGCGTTGCCCGACTATACGCGCCAATCCCCTTCGCCGCCACCACCGCCTCGCCCGCATACCTGCCAGACGTCATCGCGAGGTTGGTGCCCTCGCGATGTACGAAGTTGACCAACTGCGCCGCGTCCCCGCAGATCATCCACCCGTTACCCGACAACTGCGGCACCGCTTTCAGACCGCCCTCGGGAATCAGGTGACCCGCGTACTCCTTGGTCTCGCCACCTTGGATCAGCTTGCGAATCGCCGGGTGCTGCTTGACCTGCTCCAGCAGGTGGTAGGGCTTCACGCGCGATTTTTTCAGGTCGGATACCATCACGCCGATCCCTAGCGAGATCGATTCTTTGTTGGTGTACAGGAACCCAAGACCCGTCATGCCGCCTGATGTCTCCCCCACGAACTCGATCGTCGCACCTTCATTGTCCTCCAGCCCAAAGCGGTCGAGGATTTTCTCCTTGGGCAGGAAGATCTGCTCCTTCACCGCCAACGAAACTTGATCAGGCTCCCACTCGCGATGTACGCCCAATGCCTTGCCAAGCAGGGAGTTCACACCGTCCGCGATGATCGTCACATCGGCGTACAGGTCGCCTGCCTCCCGGTCGGTGCGCACCCCGACCACTCGATCCCCCTCCCGCAACAACTCCAACGCCACCGTCTCATAGACGGGGATCGCCCCCGCCTCCACCGCTTTGTTGGCAAACCACTGGTCGAAGTTGACTCGCATCCCCGTCCAGCAGTTGTGCGGTTCCTTGAAACCCTCATTGCGATGACCCAGTTTGGTCACAGAGTCCTTGCCCATGATCCACAGGTTCTGCTCGATGATCTGACGCTCCAGCGGCGCTTCCTTCCAAAACTCCGGGATGATGTCCTCCAACTGCTTGCGATACAGGACACCGCCGAACAGGTTTTTCGCCCCTGGAAACTCCCCGCGCTCCAACAACACCACCGACAATCCAGCCTTCGCCATCGTCAACGCTGCGGCGGCACCAGCCGGACCTGCCCCGACGACGATCGCGTCGAATTTTTGCATCCTCAGTTCCTCCCTTCGACCGTCGCGGCCGTCTCCTGCGCCGTCTCTTGCTGTCCGAGGCGGACGGCTGCGCGCTTCTGTCGCACCGAATCGGTGATCGCCGGGATGATCTGGAACAGGTCCCCGACGATCCCGTAGTTCGCGAATTTAAAAATCGGCGCGTTCGCGTCGCGGTTGATCGCCACGATGAGATCGGAACTCTGCATGCCGACGGTGTGTTGCACCGCTCCCGAGATGCCGACCGCAAAGTAAAGTTTCGGGCGCACCGTACAACCCGTCTGCCCCACTTGGTGCTCATGCCCGATCCAGCCCGCATCGACCGCCGCCCGCGATGCCCCGACGACGCCGCCCAGCGCATCCGCCAACTCCTGCAACAGCTTGAACGGCTCCGGTCCGCCTAAGCCCCGTCCTCCCGCCACGATGATCTCCGCTTCCTCCAAGTTGAACGTTTCCGTCGCCTCGATAAATCGCAACACCTGTGCCGCAATCTCGTCCTCCGCCATCTGCGACGGAACGGCGATGATCTTGCCTTGGCGCTGGGGATCAGGGACTCGCGCTTCAAAAACGCCGCTTCTGGCGGTCGCCATCTGCGGCCGGTATTGCTTGCACAAAATCGTCGCCAGCATCTTTTCGGAGAAGGCCGGTCGAGAAGCCAGCAACAGTCGGCTCGGATCTGGCTCCACGTCGAGGATCGTGCAATCAGCCGTCAGCCCGGTCGGCAAGTGTGTCGCGATCGCCCCAGCGAGGTCGCGCCCGGTCGCCGTCGCACCGAACAGCACGATCTCCGGCTTCACCTCCTCGATCGTCTGCAAACAGACGCGGCTGTACGGGCGGGTGCGATAGTCGCGCAACTCCGGTGCGTCACAGTAGTAGACGCGGTCTGCCCCGAACGCAATCGCTTCCTCCGCCAGATGGTAGATGTCCTGTCCGAGCACCATCGCGATCAGATCGGTCTCCAACTTGTCAGCGAGTTTGCGACCTTCGCCGAGCAGCTGCCACGAGACGTTTTTCGCGACCCCGGCGCGCTGCTCCACCACGATCATCACCCCGCGATAGGCCGACCAGTCCGGCATGTCGCTCGCTTGTGTTTGCTTTGCTTTTTCCTCTGCCATCTGCCTACACCTCCTCCTCTGCCAACCAGCCCAAGCGGGACGGCAACTCCGTCTGCCAAAGTTTCTCGACCAGCGCCGTCGCGGTGCCCGTCGTCGTCTGGGCTTCGATCATCTCTGTGGAAACTTGCTTTTGCTCCGGCACCCACGTCTTGGCGACGATCGTCGGCGAGCCCTTTAGTCCGATCTTGGCACGTTCCAGACCGGGGAAGTCGGCAGTCGTCCAGATCACCGGCTTGTATGTAGCAGCTCGCAACATGCCCGGCAGCGGCGCACGGCGCACTTTGTTCAGCTCTTTGAGCGCTGTGATCAGCACCGGCATCGAGGTCTGCACCACTTCCACACCGTCTTCGAGCAAGCGTTGAACGGTGATCCGACGGTGCTCCACATCGATCTCCTCTACCTTGTGTACATAGGTCAACTGCTCCAAATCGAGGCGACACGCGATGCCCGGGCCGACTTGCCCCGTGTCGCCATCCAGCGTTTGTTTGCCGCAGAACACGATGTCGACCGGCCCGAACGTCTCCCCCACTTTGGCGATCGTCAAGCCGAGCACATAGGACGTAGCCAGCGTGTCCGCTCCAGCAAACCCCCGGTCGGTGACGAGCACCGCTTCATCCGCCCCGAGCGAGATGCACTGCTTGAGCGACTTTTCCGCCGGCGGAGGTCCCATGCAGACCACCGTCACGCGCGCGCCGTGCTGTTCCTTGATCCGCAGCGCTTCCTCCAGACCATGCATGTCATAAAAGTTTGCAATCGCCGGCACCCCTTGGCGAATTAATGTGTTCGTCTTGGGATCGATGCGAATCTCCCGACTATCCGGCACTTGTTTCACACAAACCACGATGTGCAACATCTGACTCCCCCTCACTCTACCTGTCCTACTTGGATTTTTATGAAGGGATCGTCCAGAACATGCGCACACAAAATCTAACATGAAAGTTTTATATCTTTGGAAAAGGAAAAATAGGACTACATTGTAACCGAACTCATTTAATATAAGTAAATTTAGTAAATGATTTGGCTTCCGTTTTTAGATACTTTGCCCGTATAATGGGCACAGAAGAGCAAGATAATTGGAGGACATGCCATGCTTTCTCTTGGCCAGAAGATCCGACAGCGGCGCTTGGCAAAAAAAATGACCCAAGGTCAGCTCGCAGAAGGATTGGTCAGCGCCAGTGCAATCTCCCAGATTGAATCTGACAAAATCAATCCTTCCTACAAACTCCTGTGTCAGATTGCCGAACGGTTGGATGTGCAACTTGACTACTTTTTGGACACCCGAGAACGAGAGTCGTATCTGGAACAGACGACCTCTCACAAGTTGGCAAAGACGTTCCTGCTGGCGAATGAGCCGCAAAATGCAGTACCGATCTTGGAAATGCTCCTCCAATCGCAGGAAGACAACTTGGAAGTCAAAATGGACCTTGCGACATGCTACACCAAGTTGAATCGTTCCCAAGAAGCGATTGAAATGTTGGAGAGCGTCATGCATCAATCGTTGCGTGAAGATGACAAGTTGTCCTACGTCTCCTCCATGTCAAAACTAGGTCATGTGTTTTTCCAACACAATAACATGGCCCTTGCGCTCCACTACTGGCACAAGGCCCATGAGGTCATTCAAGAGTTGGAAGACGTTGACCCGTTTCTCCATGCAGAAGTCGCCACGAACTTGGCGATGGTCTACAACCACATGGGAAACTTCGACCGGTCGCTTGAACTGTTCGCAGAATCGCAAAAGCTTGTGGAGGGTTCCTCCAATCTCCACCACTTGGCGACCAATTACCTAGGTCTGGGCCGTTCCTATTATGGCAAACGAGAATTCAGACTCGCGGAAGACTACTGCCAACAAGCGATCACCATCTTTAAGAATCTGAATCAAGTTCGCCGCTCCATCCAGATCAAGGAAAACTTCGCCATTCTGCGCAGCGAAACAGGCGACCATGAGGGCGCTTTGCACACGTTGCAAGAATGTCTGCAGGAATACACGGAACACGGATTTGAGAGCTATACATCGAACTCCCACGCGGAGATCGCCAAGCTGCTCATCCACCTCCAAGACTTCCAAAAAGCGAAGCAGCACATCACCTTGGCGTTTCAAAATTGCGAACCTGATTCGGTCTATCATGCACAGTGCTACTACGTCCGCTCGCTCTTCAACTCCGCTCATGATGACATCCAATCGGCGATCCCGGATGCACAGAAAGCAATCGAGATGTTTTTCCACGTAGAAGCCTTGCAAGAGTACAACAAAGCCAGTCTACATCTTAGCGATTTGTACAAACGGATGGATGATTACAAGTCATCGACCGAAGTTCTCGAACAGTCACAAATCGCTATTCAAAATTATCTACGAGGAAAGGGGATCTATCTATGAAAAAAGTACTTGCTCTCACTCTGTTGGCTGCTGCAATCACGCTCGGTGCTCTGCTGCCGACCGCTCAACACCAAGCCATCTTCTATGGCGGAGATCCGGTCGGAGGCATCGTCAAGCTCGACTAGGTGAGCAGGCCCGAGTGACTTTCTCGGGTCATCAATTCTCCATTTGCTCAAAAAAGCATGCACAGCTCCTCTGGAGCGATGCATGCTTTTTTCGATTACCCGACGGAGCTCCCCTCGGGGCGCCCACGATCTGTCTGGCGTGCGTCCCGACGCAGTTGGTCTTCGTGGATCTCGCCTTCCAGCCGGGCCGCTTGTTGTTGCCGGACTTGCTCCTGTTCCTGCTCCATCTGCACGCGCATCCCGTAATCGGTCCAGCCGTAATGGGGCAGATACGGCCCCATCGAATACCCGAGGTTGGCCGACCCGAGCGCCTCCACGCAGACGATGAGGAATGCGGCCAGCCCGGTCATCACCTTGCGCAGCCATTTCCGCAACATCGCGCTCACCTCCCGCTACCATCCTACGCGCCAGCTTCACGCCGTAGAAGCAGTCGTCCGGCGCGGGAAAACGCATAGACGCCGAGGATGACCAGCGCACTGCCGGCGAGTTGAATCCACGACAATTGCTCCCCGAGCAGGAAATAGGCGAGCACCGCCGTGAACACCGGGTTGAAGTTCAAGAACATCCCTGCCGCAGTCCCGCCGAGTTTTTGCACCCCGATGTTCCAGAACACCATCGCCCCGACGGTAGACAGCAAACCGATGTAGAGAATCGACCACCAAAACACGGCGTTCGGCTCCTGGATCGTGAAGTTTGACAAGTTGAACGGCAACAGCATCAGCACCCCGAAGACGCCAGCGTAGAGCGTCGACATCATCGCGGACACGTCACGCATCGCCAATTTTGCAAACACCGAGTACAGCCCCCACATCGCCACGGCTGCCAGCATCCAGAGGTCCCCGACGTTGAAATGCAGATCGAGCAAGCGCGAGAGATCGCCACCGGAGAGCACGACCAGCACGCCCGTCAACGAGACCAGCATCGCCAGCCCTTGCAACGGGTGCAAGCGCTCGCGCAGGAGCAGGAACGAACAGACAGCGATCGAGACTGGATTCAACGTGGAAAGCAAGCCGACATTGGTCGCGGAGGTGCGCTCCAGCGCCCAGAACATGAAGAGGTTGAACAGCACCACACCCGTCGCCCCCATCATGAGCAAGGGCACCAAGGCGCGGCGCGCAGGCAACAGCTTGCGTTCGCGCCAATAGACGAGCGGTATTAGACAAACAGCCGCGATGATCCAGCGCAAGGAGGTCAGCGTCATCGACGACGCATGCCCGACGAGAAGCTTCCCGACCACGAAGTTGCCGCCCCAGAGCAAGCTGGTAAAGAGCAAAAGCAAGGAATAGATAGATGGCATCGGAAAAAGTCCTTTCCTTCGTCTGTCGAAATTCTCTCCACCACATCGTACCACACCCTCCCCGCAAACAAAAGAAGCCGCCCCCAGAGGGAACGGCTTCTTTTTGGCTTACCTCCGCTCACGAACCGCTTGGAACAGCTCGTCCAAGTCCGCGTTGACCGCATGCGGTTGTTCCACTTGCGGGATGTGGGCAGCCTCTTCCAGAACCAGGAGCTTCGCCCCTGCGATGTGGTTCGCGATGTATTCGCCCACCTCAACCTGGATCACACCATCATGGCGGCCCCAGATGACGTGTGTCGGCACGTCGATCTCGTGCAGACGGTCGCGGAAGTTCATGTCCTCCGTCTGGTCGGCCAACAGCTCATACCGACGTCGCGACTCCAGACTTTGTCGCTTGCCTGCATCGGTCACGACCATGCTAAACTTCTCCGGCTGGTAGAACACCGCCTTGTCAAACTCTTCCTTGGGAGCTTCGGTGGGCATCTTCTCTCGTTGTTCCCCCAGCCACACACCCGCTGTGCAGAGCAGACCCAAGCCGGCGACACGCTCCGGGTGCTTCGCCGCTGTTTCCAGCGAGATCCGTCCGCCTAGCGAGTTCCCGACCCAAACCGCCTGCTCCACACCGAATTCGTCCAGCACGCCCGTCATCAGCTCGACGTACTGGCTGAGGCTGGAGATCCCTGCCGGCATTTTGTCCCCGCTAAAACCAGGGATGTCGACAGAGATCATGCGCCCGAATGATTTGAGGTGTCGCATCTGGTACGCCCACATCTTGCTCGTGCCTCCGACTGCGTGCAGAAACAGTCCGGTCAACGGGCCTTCACCCTCTACGACATACAATGACAACTGGTGCCCCAGCACTTTGACTTTCATCCGTTTCACTTGGATCGACCTATCCTCTCTTGCAACATTCACACTATTTACTTTCCCGGAACACAACAGCAGCGGCCTCGCGGGAATAGCTGCGGCGAGCTGTGTCGATGCGCTCCAACAGGAACGGTTCCTCGTCTGCATGCCCGAGCGTGACCACCGTCAGATCGACGGAGACCTCGCCTACACTGGGGAAGCGGTGCTTGGCGAATGCATCGTGAATCCGCTTGCGAATGATCCCGAGATCGGCCTCGGGGGTGCCTTTGACGACGACAAGGAATTCGTCATCCATGTAGCGGCAGATCAGATCATCCCCGCGCATCGTGTTTTTCAATAAATAGGACACGTCGATCAGCACGCGATTGCCGATTTCAAAGCCGTGCCGATCGTTGATCGTCCGCATGCCCAGGATGTCGACCAAGAGGAAATGCATGGGAAAGTGGTTCTGGTTTTCACAGAGCGAACGCAGTTTGCGACGCAAGTAGTAGATCGTGTGCAACCCGGTCAAGCTGTCGACAAACAGCCGCTGGTCAAACTCGGAGCAGTACACCGCCACCCGGTTGCGCCCCATCTCCTTGGCACCCCAGTACAACGACTGGTCAGCCTTCTCCAACAGATCGTTCGGCGACAAGGCATCATGCGTGTGCAGATGCGCCAGACCGACCGAGATCGTGATGTTTTTCACCGTATGTTCTTGGTAGACGAACTGATGGTCTTGGATTTTCAAGCGCACCTCTTCGGCGAGTGCGTATCCTTCTGATACGGTCATCCGGCCGATCGCTACAAACTCTTCGCCGCCGTAGCGGGCGAGCATGGCATTGCTCTGTTCACAGACCGACTTGGCGATCATCGCGACTTGGCGCAAGACTTCATCGCCGACGATGTGCCCATAGATATCATTATACTTCTTAAAATAGTCAATATCAAAGATGATCAGACATAAGTCCTCACCCATCACTTTTGCCGCATGAAATTGAATATCCAACTGCTCATAGAAATACTGGTAGTTGTACAGCCCCGTCAACTGGTTCGTGATCGAGGCCCGCTCCAATTCTTCGTAGACATGATTGCGGTCCATGATGATCGAGACCTGATTCGCCAAAAAACCCAGTTGCTTCTGGTGATCCGCTTTGAACCCATAGGAGTTCGGCTTGCCCATGCAGATCACCCCGAACACCTTGGTCTTGCCGACCAGCGGCACGAGGATGTAGGAGCGCACCTCCCACTCCGGGAACAAGTTCTCCGCCTCTGTCGCTTTCAAAACAGACAGCACCGCCTGTTCCGATACGGCGCGTTCGAGCAGCGGATGCCGGATGTTCTCCACCAGCACCCCCGCGCGATCCATCCCTTGAAACGACCCGTCCGGCTGTTTTTTCAACATCATCGCCCGCGGCGAGTCGGTCAACTCTCGGGCGATCTGGAACGTCTTGTGGAAGATCGTGCCCAATTCCTTGGAGGTGCTGAGGTTGATACAGGCGTAGTTCACGCGATTCGACCATTGCAGGTGGTTGAAGGTGCGGATCACGCCTGTGACGACCGCTACCGGAACGCCCAGCACCCACAGCGTGTAGAGGCCGATCTGCGGCTCCAGCAAGTTCCCGATCATCGCCAGCGGGAACACCGCCAGATAAATCACCGATTCCCACATCACAGCATGCAAGCAACTGCGCCACGAGAAGTGGCGTGTGCGCAAGTACAGGTGTACATGCAGCGTCAGATGGTTCGAGACGAAAAACACCGTGCCGATCAGCAAGAGTTTCAACAAGTTCAGAGAGCTCTCGGTGTGCGTGGCGCTCCACGTGGGCTCCACCAGCGCAAAAACGAAAAATCCAGCCATCAAACAGATCACTTTCAACATCGGATTCGTGAGGACCGCGATCTTGCGCGACTTGTGGACGACGAGCAACGTCCCCACCAGTTCGCCAAAGAAATTGACCCACAGCGCCGTGGCGAGGTCATACGTGATCACGAAGTAAAAGGTGAACACCAACTCCAGCGAGATCAACATCGACGGCAACGTCACTGGAAACACCACCGACAACGCGATCAAGGCTGTACCGAACAAAACAACAAGACCTGTGTCTGACGTGAACTGAAGCGGATGCTGCAACAAAAACAGCAACCCCGCTACGATCAGCAACACTTCAAACAGATGGCCCATGCGGTACCACGCTTTGGCTTTGACCATCCCCACTCCCCCCGTCCCATTGCTCCGAACGTTTTCACTACCTTTATGTAGGATTTCCACTTCGTAGAACAGCTCTAGACGTACTATTCGCGATTCGCAATGTCAACACCTGTTAAATTAAGGAATTTCATGAAGTAATTTCATCTCACACAAGCATGTAAGGAAAAAGGAAAAAAGCACCCGCTTGCTTAGGGTGCTTGCCGTTCCCACAACTCCGCTCGGTCCCAGCCTTCAAAAACCTCGACAACGCCTGGGCGCATCTCTTTCATAAATTCAATCGCTTCCTCCACCGTCTCGCAATCGGTGACGCGAGCTTTTTGAAAACTTCCATCCTTCATCTGCAACGAGACTTTCACGACCATGTTGATCGACTCCCTTCGCTATAAGTATACAAAAAAAGAAACCTCCGCGCGAAGCGGAGGTTTCTGGTCGAACGAGATTACTCTTTGCCTTGAATGGAAACGCCGGACAGGTCGGAAGACGGAGCGGATACATGGGAAACCCAGCCTTTGACGTACGGTTTGGTGATAACTGCAGATGCGCGGAAGAAGATCGGGCCAACCGGCATATCTTCCATGAGGATTTTCTCTGCATCGTACAGAGCTTGCATACGCTTCTTGGAATCGGATTCCTTTTGTGCAGCGTGAACGAGATCGTCATACTTCGGGTTGGAGTAGCCGTTTTCGTTGAAGTCGCCACCCGTGACCCACATGTCGAGGAACGTCATCGGATCGTTGTAGTCAGCACCCCACAGCGAGACAACCATATCGTAATCGCGGTCGGTGGTGCGCTTCAGGCGCAACTTGAACGGAACGTTCTCGACTTCAACATCAACGCCGAGGTTTTGACGCCATTGTTCTTTGAGGAACTCAGAAGCTTTTTTGGAGACGTCGCCGTCGTCAGAGAGCAACTTGATTTTCGGCATTTCGGACAGGCCCACTTCTTTGAGGCCTTCTGCGAGCAGAGCTTTTGCTTTGCCAGCGTTGTCTTTGCGCTTGATCAGGTCGCCGTTGTCTGCGCGGAAGTCGCCGCCGTTACCGTTGGAAGTACCGGTCGGTACGAAGCCGGTCGCGCCTTTGGTACCGTTGTGGTAAACGATGTCAGCATATTGATCGCCGTCGATTGCGTAGGTCAGAGCTTTACGAACCTTTGCACTGGTCAGCGCTTTTACTTTTTCGTTGTACTGGATGTAGCCGTTGGTCAACTCCGGAACGGTGCCGAATTCTTTGGAGTCTTTGTAACGGTCTACTTGGTCGCGAACGAGGCCGATGCGATCCAGTTGGCCTGCTTGGTAGAGGTTTTCCAGTGCGCCGGAGTCTTTGACGACTTGGTAGTTCGCCTTCTCCAGTTTGACGGAAGCCTTGTTCCAGTAGTTGTCGTTTTTCTCAAGGGTTGCAGATTGCTCATGTACCCAAGCGGTCATTTTGAACGGACCGTTGAACAGAACTTTGTCTGCGTCGCCGCCGTATTTCGCGCCTGCAGATTCTACGAACGCTTTCTTTTGCGGGTAGAACAGCGGGAAGGACATCTGCTCTGCGAAGAACGGAACCGGGTTTTTCAGGACAACTTCGAGAGTTTTGTCGTCTTTTGCTTTTACGCCGACTTCATCAACGGAGCCCTTACCTTGGTTGAATTCTTCGCCGCCTTTGACCCATGCGAGCATGAATGCGTATTGGGAAGCGGTTTTCGGATCGAGGGTGCGTTTCCAAGCGTATTCGAAGTCTTTTGCGGAAACGTTCGTACCGTCAGACCACTTGGAGTCGTCACGCAGGGTGAAAGTGTAGGTTAGGCCGTCCGGAGAAACTTTCCATTCCTTTGCGACACCCGGAATGGCTTTGCCGTCTTTGTCCATACGGGTCAGACCTTCCATAACTTGGCCGAGCATATTGAACGCGATGTTGTCCGTAGCTTTCGAGCTATCCAGGGACGGAATTTCGTCGCCCAGGGACAGGTTGATCTCTTGCTTATCAGCAGCTTTCGGAGCATCGCCGTTTTTCGTTTCATCTTTGGAGCCACAACCAACAAGCGCTACACTGGAGAGCATGGTCAGTGCAAGACCGATACCTACCCATTTCTTTGCATTCATTTTTGAAACCCCCTAAAAAATGTCTTTTTTCTGTTTTTTGTGATTATTTCGTCTACACGAACAATATAGCATGTACAAGCGGGCAAATCAAGCACTTAATTCAACCTCAAATCACGTAAAAATTAACTTAAACTTTCACTCCAGTCACTACCTATCTCAATGTACGTAACCTCGTTGTAAAATAGAACCGCTTGCGACACACTATCGAGCGAGGAGGTGTATGTGGATGGATTGGATGTCCGACTTGGAAGCCCGTCTACAGGCGCGTGAGCTGTTTCAGATCAGCATCGATGGGCAGATCTATACGGTCGATGCACGTGGCGCAGAGATCACCTTCACAAATGCCTATGGGCGCACTGATACGTTCTCCACGCCCGACCACCTGCAGACCGCTTTGCAGTCGCGGTTTGAGAGCCCGGTGATCGCCTTGATCTGACAACGAAAAAAAAGCCGCCCGCATGTTGCGGGCGACTTTTTGTGTGTAAGGCAATGGCTTACTTGCCTTCGACGTAGGTTTCTTTGAGCTCGTAGTCCGGGCCAAATACGCGCCATTGGAAGTTCTTGAGGTACGGCTTGTTGACGTATGCTTTGGCACGGAAGTACAGCGGGCCGATCGGCATTTCCTTCATCAGGAGCTTCTCCGCATCGTACAGGTAGGTCATACGTTTTTTCGGATCTGCTTCGGTCTTGCCGTTTTTGATCAGTTCATCGTAGGTCGCGTTCGACCAGGACGGATCGTTGAAGGAACCGCCGGTGATGAACATGTCGAGGAAGGTCATCGGATCGTTGTAGTCAGCGCCCCACAGGGAAACTACCATGTCGAAGTCATGACCGTGCGAACGTTGCAGACGCAGTTTGTACGGTACGGTTTCGATGTCTACATCGATGCCGAGGTTTTGACGCCATTGTTCCTTGATGAACTCGGTCGATTTTTTACCGACGTCACCATCATCGGAGAGCAGCTTGATTTTCGGGAACTCGGTCAGGCCCGCTTCTTTCAGACCTTCTTGCAGAGTTGCCTTGGCTTTTGCTTTGTTGTCTTTGCGGTTGATCAGGTCGCCAACATCCTTGGTGAAGTCGCCACCTTGGCCGTTGGAGATGCCTTTCGGGGTGTAGCCGGTCGCGCCAACGGTACCGTTGTGGTAAACAACGTCCGCGTATTGGTCGCCATCGATCGCCCAGGTCAGAGCTTGGCGAACTTTCGCGTTTTTCAGAACCGGAACTTTTTGGTTGTATTGGATGTAACCGGTGGTCAACTCTGGTTGAGTCGCGAACTCCGGTTTGCCTTTGTAGTTGTCAACTTGGTCACGAACGAGACCAGTACGGTCAAGTTGGCCGGATTCGTACAGGTTGAGCGCTGCGTTGGAATCCTTGACGACTTGGTAGTTTACTTTTTTCAGCTTGACTTTGGAAGCATCCCAGTAGGTGTCGTTTTTCTCAAGGGTTGCGGATTGCTCGTGAACCCAAGAGGTAAACTTGAACGGACCGTTGTTCAGAACTTTGTCAGCTTCTGCGCCGTATTTGTCGCCAGCTGCCGTTACGAACTTCTCGTTTTGTGCAAAGAAGATCGGGAAGGCCATCTGTTCCGGGAAGTAGGAGATCGGGTTAACCAGTTCCACGACAAGCGTTTTGTCGTCTTTGGCTTTTACGCCAACTTCGTCAACAGAGCCCTTGCCTTGGTTGTATTCGTCGCCGCCTTTGACCCATGCCACCATGAATGCGTACTCAGCAGCCGTTTTCGGGTCGAGGGTGCGCTTCCAGGAGTATTCGAAGTCTTTTGCGGTTACCGGATCACCATTGGACCACTTCACGCCATCGCGGATGTGGAAGGTGTAGGTTTTGCCGTCAGCGGAAACTTCCCACTTGTCAGCAAGCGCCGGTTGAGCCTTGCCGTCTTTGTCCAGACGGGTCAGACCTTCGTTGATGTTTGCAAACAAGGTGAAGGAAATCGCGTTGGTTGCCTTGGAGAGGTCCATGGTCGGGATCTCGTCAGACAGCGCGAGGTTGAGTTCTTGGGTAGAGTCGGTTTTGCTAGCGGTGCTGTTGTCAGTAGAGTCCTTGGTACCGCAACCTACGAGACCAACGGTTGCCAGCATGGTCATTGCCAAGCCGATATTCAGCCAGGATTTTGCTTTCATTATAAAGTTCCCCCTTACTCGAGTTAGAACGTAATCAGCGCGTAATCTCTCTGTAATTATTCTGAAACAATTGACTTCGATACCAACTATACCAGTTACTCGGAGATTTGACAATACTCCGTTTTGAGAAAAGTTCGAATCTATACAAAAAGACCCTTGCAACGAGGCAAGGGTTACAGGTTTTATCAAAAAATTTACGCTTTTTTCAGACGGGTGAAACGGGGCAGGACTTTGCGCTCACCGATCTTGACATGGAACATGATCGTCAGTTCCAAAGTCTCCTCCGCCCCGCGCTTGTCGAGGATGATGCCCTGTCCATATTGCGGGTGGATCACATAGTTCCCGACTTTCCATTCATCGTCCGGCACATCGTTTTTCCCGATCACCGTCTCCTTGAACTCCTCGGGAATTTCGTCGAGGAAGCGCGACGGGTCGTTGCGCTGTGTGTTGCCAAACAGCGTCCGTTCCGCGCAATAGGACATATGCAATTTCTCCTTGGCGCGGGTGATCCCGACATACGCCAAGTTGCGCTCCTCCTCGATGCCTTGAGGAGAGTCCATCGAGCGCATGTGCGGAAAAATCGTCTCCTCACAGCCGATCACAAACACGGTCGGGAATTCCAGCCCTTTCGAGGCATGCAAGGACATCATCAGCACGGCGTCCTCTTCCTCCCCCTTCTCCTTGTCCGTTTCAGAAAGCAACGAAACTTCGGCGAGGAAGTCGGACACCGAGCCTTTGCGCCGGCGATCGAACGACTTGGTGATCGAGAACATCTCCTCGATGTTCTCCAAGCGCTGCTGATCCTCTTCCTTGTTCGAGATGGAGTACATCTCGCGGTACTTGGTTTTCTCCAGAACTTCCGCCAAATACTCGGAGACGGTGAGGCCTTCCTGGCAGAGGTGCAGGTATTTCATCATATCGTAGAACTCTTTGCACACTTTCGCAGTCTTGTCGGGTAGGCCGTTCTCCTCCGGCTCCCCCATCGCGTCGAGCAACGTGAGATCGCGGTCATGTGCGTAGTTCAGCAATTTCTGTACAGTTCCGTTGCCGATCGAGCGCTTCGGCGTGTTGATGATGCGCAGGAGCGAGATCTCGTCCTCCATGTTGGTCAAGCATTTGAGATACGCCATGATGTCCTTGATCTCGCGCCGGTCGTAGAACGTGTACCCGCCCAGCATCTTGTAGGGAATTGGCACTTGCAAAAACGCTTCCTCGATCACCCGCGACATCGCATTCGCCCGGTAGAGCACCGTACAATCTGCATACTTGCCCCGGTTCGCGACATGATTCTGGACCTGTTGCACGATGTATTGTGCCTCGTCCTCATGGTCGAGCGCTTGGTAGATTGAAATTTTTTCGCCATGGCCTTTGGCCGACCACAGCGCTTTGTCCTTGCGCGTGACATTGTGGCGGATGACGGCGTTCGCCGCGTCGAGGATCGTGGACGTGGAGCGGTAATTTTGCTCCAGCTTGATGATCGTCGCCTCTGGATAGTCCTGCTCAAAATTCAAGATGTTCGAGATATCCGCACCGCGCCACGCGTAGATCGCTTGGTCCCCGTCCCCGACGACACAGAGATTGCGGTATTTGGACGCGAGCAATTTGACCATCTTGTACTGCGCGCGATTCGTATCTTGGTACTCATCGACGTGAACATAGCGGAATTTGTTCTGGTACGTTTCCAGCACATCCGGTTGGGTTTCAAACAGCTCGACCGTTTTCATGATCAGGTCGTCAAAGTCCATCGCGTTGCAGTCTTGCAATTTGCGCTGGTATACGCGGTATACTTGCGAGGCCGCAATGTCCTGCAGACGCTTGCCGGCCACTCCGACAAAGTCGTCTGGGGTTTGCAGTTCGTTTTTGGCAGCTGAGATCCGCCATTGGATCTGGTTCGGGTCAAACTTTTTGATGTCGAGATTTAAGTCGAGCATCGATTGTTTGATTGCCGAGACCTGATCGTCCGGATCGAGGATCGTGAAACTGTTTTTGTACCCGATCCGCTCCGCCTCTCGTCGAAGGATGCGCACACACATCGAGTGAAATGTTGACATCCACAGGTCTTCCGCCGCGTCGCCGACCAATTTTCGGATTCGCTCGTTCATCTCCTTGGCCGCCTTGTTGGTGAAGGTGATCGCGAGGATATTGAACGGTGCGACGCCGCGCTCGTTCATTAAATAGGCAATTCGGCGGGTCATGACACTGGTCTTGCCTGAACCAGCGCCGGCCAAGATGAGCAGCGGACCTTCCGTGGTCTCCACCGCGAGTTTTTGTTCAGGGTTCAAGCCCTTGAGGATCGTCGCAGCCGAAGTCATTTGGCTCATGTCGTACAACCTCCGATACTTGTGCAAAATCGTTACTTTATTGTAACGGAAGCACCCGGCAAGTCAAGGACACGCCTGCTGCAACAGACTCCCTGTGAACGATCGAGAAAGAGCCTCCCCTTGCAGGGAGGCTCTGATTCAAGTCTATGAAGTTTGGCGTGATTAGCGTTGGCCGGAGAGTGCTTGCTCTGCGTAAGCAACCAGGCGCTTGGTGATTTCGCCACCGACAGAACCGTTCAGACGGGATGCGGTTTCCCCACCAAGGTTTACACCAAACTCAGAAGCGATTTCGTACTTCATTTGATCAAGAGCTCGCGAAGCACCGTTGACGAGATGTTGGTTGTTGTTATTTGCCATGAGAGGCACCTCCTATATGGAATTGCGTGTAGTTTGTTCCTTTGGAATGGCTTTGATTCGTGCTACGTTTACCCACTTCGGTTTAGCGACCGCCGCTCAGAGCTTGCTCTGCGTAGGCTACGAGACGCTTGGTGATCTCGCCGCCGACCGACCCGTTGAGACGGGAAGGAGTTTCACCACCCAGGTTGACGCCGAACTCGGAAGCAATTTCGTACTTCATTTGGTCCAGAGCTTGTGCTGCACCGTTGACGAGATGTTGGTTCGAGTTGTTGTTTGCCACTGTGTGTCACCTCCTTATGGTGTTGAGGTTAGTATGGTTCGTGTTGCGATTTTCATGCTGGTTGTTGACTGGAATTTCGAGGATTGCCAGCCTTGGGGTGCAAAAAAGCCTCGGGACAAACCCGAGGCTTTTTTTCTGCAACTACGCGCGGCCGGACAGAGCTTGCTCTGCGTACGCCACCAGACGCTTGGTAATTTCGCCACCGACGGAGCCATTCAAACGCGAAGCGGTTTCCCCACCCAAGTTCACACCGAACTCGGACGCGATCTCGTATTTCATTTGGTCCAACGCTTGCGAAGCACCTTCTACGAGCTTTTGTCTGTTCCCACCGCTGTTGTTTGACATGTTAGGCCACCTCCAGAGGATTTTGGGTGCGAGGGGTTTTTTTAAGGGCCCCTCGCACAAGTTTGGAGCTATTCAATTAGGAACTGCGATTACTGACGACCACCGGACAGAGCTTGCTCTGCATACGCCACCAGACGCTTCGTGATCTCGCCCCCGACGGAACCGTTCAGACGGGAAGCCGTTTCACCACCCAGGTTCACACCAAACTCGGACGCGATCTCGTATTTCATTTGGTCCAGCGCTTGCGAAGCACCTTGTACGAGCTTTTGTCTGTTCCCACCGCTGTTGTTCGACATGTTGTGTCACCTCCTCTCTGTGATTGTGTTTATAGAATGCCACGGAGGAGGATTTGAATGCGTTCCAAGTTTAGGAAAAAATGTCGACAGAAAACCCAAGAACTAGGATGCGCCAAGTGCGGCTTTTTATGCGAAAAAAAGATCACCCGCCGCAGCCTGCGACAGGTGATCTTTGCAAGGGTGTCGTTACTTGTTCCGCGCTTTGTTTTTGCTTTTGGCGAGGTTTTCCGGGCGCTGTACTTTCGGGGTATTTGGGTTGTACGTGTTTTCATTTTTGTTCGCGTCCACTTTGTTTGCCATGGCTCATCCCTCCCCGCCGTTACTATGCCCGGGAGACGTGTGTTCTATAGAAGATTGTACTTTCGACAAAATACCATTGAATTCGACACGCGATTATGTCAAAGTGAAGTTATATAATGAGAGACTTCGTGAGGTGGGGCAAGCATATGGCAACCGGAGCAACAACTTCATCTAGTTATCGAATCCCCATAGGTCATCGGATCGAGGAAATCTTGGACGAACGGGGCGCAGCGTATCTGATCGGATTTTTTGCAAACCGCATCCAGTTTGATCCCCGCCGCCTCGTGGCTATACTGCAAGGGGAGATCACGCCGACCTCATCCGATCTCGAACAGATCGCCAAGGGACTTGGCCTCTCGGTGGAGCGCTTAACCCAACAGGACACGCTGGAGCAGACGGAACACCTGCATCTACAATTGCAATCGCCGGGCGTATCGGAGGATGTGGTGCAGCTCGCACGGGAGTTAGCGTCTGTTGCCCAGGGAGCGACCGAGCGCAGTGATGCCTTCACCAACTTGGGCAAAGCCTACTTCCGCTGTCGTCGGCTCGAGGATGCGCACGAGGCTTTCGTCCAAGCGTACACACACTACAAGCCTGTGATGGATCGACATCGGGATTTTGATCGACTCCTTCGCCTCTTTAATAATTTGATATTTAGTTATAACAAGCAAAAGGACTATCAAGGCTTGGCTGAGATCCTCGACCAGGCAGAATCCATCGAGTGGCAAGACCCGGAGCAAAAAGGTGCTGTGTTTTTTGCCAGTGCCGTCGTCCAGTACGAATTGGGCAACGTCGAGCAAGCCAAGCAACGTTTCCAGCAGTCCTTGCACGCGTACCTCAACAGTGAGAACACAGTCCTCATCGGTCGCGGCTATTACAACCTCGGCCGGCTGGAGTATCTGATCGGTCAGGACGCGCTTGCGGTCGACTATCTCGAAACGGCGCTCCAGTACCTGAATACGGATCAAAAAACCAGCACCAAAGTCGTGGAGTATCTCGTGAAGGCTTTGATTCAACTCCACGAATTGGAACGTGCGGAGCAACTGCTCAACGAACACCGTGAGCTGTGGCAAGAGAATCCAAAAGTCTTGGCGTTGCTTTACCTCCAACACGCCTACCAAAGCGGTGACCCTGATCGACTGGCGGAGGTTTTGACGCTGGAGATCGTAGAGAAACCGCTGAAGGCCAGCGGGTACAAGTATCTGATGAGCTATTTTTCTGACATTGGAGATTCCCTTGCTGTTATGAAATACTTCCAGTACTATTTACTAGCCGACAATCAACCTTCTTCATTCGAAGATCTTATGCAGCAGAGGAGGGAATGAGTTTGAAACAGTTTCTCGTGATTTTGGCAGTCGCCGTCCTGATGGTTGTGTTCGGTGCGAACCAAAGCCATACCAGTACCCCGCAAGCCGATTGGGAAGGGCCCGACCCGAAAACCACGTTGGTCTTCTAAGCAGGTACCAAAAACCACCCAGTCCTGTTGGACGGGTGGTTTTTTACTCCTTGGGTGGGCGGAGTGTCTCCATCACCTTAAGCAACTGCTGATACTCCTCATCATTCAGCGTTTCGATGCGATACATCCATTGCAAGGCGTTTGTTTTCAATTGGTCTTGAACTCGGTTGACCCTCGCCTGTTCCTTGTCTGGCCCATGAAAAAACCCAACCCAGTGGTTGGCGAGATTCGCGGTGAATGTCCCGATCAAGCCGATCCCGGTGAACATCAGGAACACCGCGATGATCCGCCCGCCATCGGTCGCCGGAGAGACGTCCCCATAGCCAACCGTGGTCATCGTGACGATCGCCCACCAGAGCGCATCCCCGAAGCTGTTGATCGAATCGTTGTGGTGCAGTTCTAACACGTAGATGCCCGCCGAACTCCAGGCCAAGATCAGCATCATAAACAGGAAGATCAAGCGCATCTGCTTCGACGTAACCACGCTCCATAACAACGGAGACGCATGCAAGATGCGAACCAGACGGACGAGACGCATGAAGCGAGCCAGCGGGAAATGGACATCCAAGGGGATCATCGCGAGCAGATCAAACCAATTCCTGATCACAAACCGTTTGCGGTCCTCCGTGCGCCAGAGCCGAATCGAATACTCAATCGCGAAGAACGTGATCATCGCATAATCAATGCGACGGTAAAACGTTTCCGTCAAAAAGGGTTGGTCGGCAGGATCAGCAAAAATGAGAATGGCATACGTCAACACAACCAATAAAATAAAAATCTCATATAATAGCCGCGTAACTCTCACTGCTCCTCTCTCTATCAACCCCTTCATTGTACCATTTAACATTGAAAAAAAGAGCCTGCCTCGATCGGGCAGGCTCTTTTTTACGACGACTTCTCCAGCCTACTAGTAGACTCGACGTTGCCCATAGGGTGCTCGACCATAGGGCCGTGCAACACCGCCATAACCTCCGCCGTAGCCACGACCATAGCCATACCCGCCGCCAAAACCACCCGCACCGAATGCGAACAGCCCGCCGATCAGTGCGTACAGGATCAGGAACCACGCGCCAAAGAAAACGTGCTCGGTCTCCACAGTGTCCGTCTCCGTTGCGACCGCTTGCGCAACCTGTGCGTTTTGCTTCATGACCGAAGCGTAGTGACCGCCGTGCATTGGCTGCACATAAACGCCTCGCTCATCCGCTTGCCGCAGAATTCCGTGCGTGGTGTGCCCGTTTTGGTGCCGAACGACCACCGGTTGACCCATCAGTTTCTTGGCTGTCTTCCGCCATTTGTCAGACATCGGTATCCCTCCTCTCCCGTTCCACTCATCATACGCAGGAGAGGGACAATCGGTAAGGGACAAGCGCACAGTTTCGCTGCATCAGGTACAAAACGTGCTTTTTGGGCAAGCTCTTACCCGAGTTCCAACCAGCGGTTGTTGTCTCGGACGTTTTGTTCCAACTCTTGTTTCACTTTCGGGTATTCACTGATGTACCGGGCGATGTCCGGCCGCTCCTGGATCTGTTTGGTTTGTTTGTACAGGCGGAGCAAGTAATACAGGAAAACCGACTCTGCGAACGTATTGCCCGCGGTCGGATCAGGTGCGGTCGTGGACAGATTCCCGGAGCGGTTGCGCACGAAGTTGTACGAGCGATTATAATGCATCGAACACATCCCGCGCGCGCGTACCAATTTGTCACATCCGTCCATGCAGCAGGTTTTCGATTTCATGCCGTTGCCTCCCTTGGCGAGCCCTCTACTTGATAATTTGAGTTTATCCGACTCATGAGATTGGTTAAATAGTCGAATTGACCCGATTCGTGGTGGATTTTACGCCACGTTCTGTTACGTTCGAACTAGTCAAGGGCTTTTCAGCGGGTAGGAAGTCACAGATACGATCGTTTCGACCCGCTCGCTCAGGCAAAAAAAAGATCCGCAGACGCTCTGCGGATCTTTTTTTGACAAGCTACCGGACCTCGCTAACTCGTCGCGGGATCTCCTTGAGCGGAATCCCTTCCTTATAATAGAGCGACGGCGTGAGGATCACGAAATAGAGATGAGCGTGTGTAGCACCACGAGCATGGAGCAGTTGGTGCAACATCATCGCGAGGGCGTTGTGCGTTTCCTGTTCGCGTTGGAACATTTGAATCTCCACCGACTGCGGACTGTTGGCAATCGGGTCGACATGCAGGCGTTCAATTTTGATGATTTCCTTCGGAACGTTGGCGATGTCAGAGAATTGCTCGATGAGCACAGGTGCTAGTTCTTGAAGGAAGTCCTTCTCGAATCCTGTGAACCGTAAAAATGGCATTGGCTTACCCCTTTTCAGGTATTGCGAAATATATAGTTATTTATATTACGTGTTAGATAGCGCCCTTTTATTGTAACGAATCTTGCAGGTCTGAGGCAACTCCCAGTTTTGTGCTACCGGCCCCAAAAAGGTTCGACGACTCCCGCCATGTTGCAGTATGATACATACAAATGGGTAATAAAGGGATGTGAAGCCATGAAACTCGTAACGTTCCAACACGAGATGCTCGACGCAGCCGCACAACTCCTCTCCGCTCGTCATGTCCGTGCGCGCATCCAGCACCCAGCACTGCCTGAGCAGTTCGAACAGCCTGAACAGGCACGAAAAGCACTCCAAGCGCTGTTGGAAAAACCGACTCCGCTGGCATTCGCGGCCATCCACGAGGAGCAAGTGGTCGGGTATATCATCGGCACTCTGGCCTTCAGTGAGATCCGGGAACGACATCTCTGGGTCGATTACGCAGGTTCTGCCCTCGCAGCTGGCGTTGGTGTTGAACTGTATCGCGACCTCTACGCACAGCTCGCAGAGGTCGCCGTCGCAAAAGGCTACTTCAAACACTATGCCCTGCTTCCCAGCAGCGATGAGGATTCGCTCCATGCCTGGTTCCGCTTGGGGTTCGGCCACGAGCAAGTCCATGCGCTGCTCACCTTGCCGTCTGAGGTGGAAGTCCCAGCTCTGCCCTCCGGCATCACGGTCCGCCGCGCGGGCAAAACCGATGAATCGTCGGTGCGCGCACTTGCCCCCACGATCATGAGGCATCAAGTCGGCACCCCGGTATTCGGCATCGCCTTCCCAGACGATGCCCCCAGCCTGCAAGAAGGCTATGCGGGATTGTTGGACGAGTCGGATGTTTCGTTCTGGTTGGCCACGCGAGACTCCGAACCGCTCGGCTATCAAGTCTTCTGGCCGGACACCGCCTCCGACCACAACCTGTTGACACCGACATCCTGCATCTCGCTCGGCGTCGGCGGGACATCGCCCGCAGCGCGTGGAGTAGGTGTCGGCACCGCATTGGTTCGCCAAGGTTTCCAGCACGCCAAGGCATCTGGCTTCACCAACTGCTCCACCGACTGGCGGATGACCAACCTGCTGTCCTCGCGGTTTTGGCCTAGACTTGGGTTCCAACCGGTCGCCTATCGCCTCTTCCGTCAGATCGACCCGCGCATCGCATGGGCTGACGGACGGTAACGCAAAAAAAGACCCTGAACGCGTAGAACGACGCGTTCAGGGTCTTTTTGTACCTAAACGTTGGACTTTCTGCCGCGAACCAGCAAGGCATACAACACGATCGCCCCTACATCTGCGATCGCGATCGTCATCCCCATCGGTGTCGCGGTGTGACTGCCGCCCAAACCGACGAGCGGTGCGGCGATGGCACCCGCGATCAATTGCGGAACGCCAATCAGCGCGGCAGCACTCCCTGCGTTGCGGCCTTGGTTCTGCATCGCAAGCGAGGTGCTGGTCGGGCCTACGATCCCGACGGCCGATACGACGAGGAACAACGGGATCATCACAGCAACCAATCCGGCGCCCGTGAGAATCATGGTCAACAACCCGAGCCCTCCGATGCTGGCATAGACGAGCCCGCCCAGAAATACCCGGGTCTCCCCATATCGGACCGCCAGACGTGCGGTCACCTGCCCGGCGATGATGATGCCGATGCCATTGATCGCGAACAGCACGCTAAACAGTTGCGGCGAGACCCCGAACAGATCCTGCAACACGAACGGCGAGCCGGAGATGTATCCAAACATCGCGGCCGTCACCAGCCCTTGCGACCACGCATACCCCATGAAGACACGATCGCTGAGCAGGTTGCGCATCGTGGCGAGCGTTTTTTTGATGCCGCCGGTCGAGCGTTTTTCGAGGGGCAAGGTTTCCGGTAAGCTAGTGATCACACCGATCAGCATCAACACGCCAAGCAGCGCCAGCACGATAAAGACCCCATGCCAGGATGTCACCCGCAGCAGTTGCCCTCCGGTGACAGGAGCAAGGATCGGGGCGACTCCGTTGACCAACATCAACAGCGCAAAAAATTTCGTCATCTCCGTCCCGGCATACAAGTCTCGCACGATCGCGCGGGCGATGACGATGCCCGCCGCACCTGACGCCCCCTGTATGAAGCGCAGCACGATCAGCATCCAAATCGAGGGTACGACTGCGCACAACAACGAGGAGAGGATATAGATCAGGATTCCGACGATCAGCGGCATCCGCCGACCCCGTGCGTCGCTGAGCGGCCCGGCGAGCAATTGCCCGACAGCGAGCCCGATCAAGCAGAATGTCAAACTCAACTGTGCCAGTGATGTCGTGGTGTGCATGTCGTCCGCAAGCGTTGGCAGAGCTGGCAAATACATATCAATCGACAGTGGTGCCAACGCTGTCAGCGAACCAAGGACGAGCACCATCCACAACCGACGTGACTGCGCAGGCAAAGCTGCGACCTGTTCCTTCATGAGCAATTCACTCCAACCTTCATCATGCACCCTTCCTTTCCGTTGCATCTATCATAGTTACAGCCCCTTCGTTCGTCAAGAACAGCCAGTCCGCCCAAGGAAGAAAGCCGCTACTGTCCACTTCACTCTATTGATCGGTATTTACCATCTCCAAAAAACCAACGGCTCCAAATGATTCGTTGGTTTTTGGGTCTGTTACTTCGGTTCTGCTAGTCTTTTCAGCAATGCATCTGCAAACACATGAGCGTCCAAAGGATAGCGAGCGGTAATCAAATTGCCATCCTCCAGGCAAAATGGTTTCCACGAGGCCTGCCCGCGTTGGAAGTCGTGGGGGTTCTGAAGCGCGTGAATCACTTCTTCCTCCACATACTCAGGATACGTCCTGTAATAGTCGCCGTGTTTCCAGGCGGTTAGATAATAAGCCGTTCGCTCAAGTGTCTGCGTCAAAGCGGTTACTTTGCGTCCGTACAAGACACTTTTCCCGGTTTCGGGATCTCGTGTTCGCGCTAGAACGATGGTGCCATGACAGATGGCGGCCACGAGTTGGTCATTTTTCATAAATTCCAACACTTTCGTTTGGAGCATTTGACTCTCCAAGTACTGCCGCATCCCTTTGGCATGTCCGCCCGGCAGGATCAGGAGTTCATAGTCGGTCGGTTGAATCTCATGATAGGGTATTGGATGTTTGAAGCGATCACTTTTCACCAGTTGCCGATACGCCTCGATCGCTTCCGGTTTCGCCCCTAGCTTGCCAAATAGAACGCCCGTCAGCAACAAAGGGTCCGTTTGACCGACTTGGCCAGTTTCTGTGCTGAAGACCACTTCGTATCCACGAGCGGTAAGTGCTTTCCAAGGAATCGACACTTCCGTCGTATCAAAGTCACGGTCAGGAATCGGGATCAGGATTTTTTTCGTCGAAAAGGACATCAAGGCAACCTCATTTCACCTTTTAGATAGGTACGTATTTGACGGCACAGGAGCGCATTCCTGTCGCCACGCGAAGAGGTGAAAAAGCTTTTCACAACGTGAATTCCCGAAACCACAAATTTCCTATATATCCCAAAGTTATGATAATATTTTCGAAAATGCTAAAATTTCACGAAAAATAACGGTGTATCAGGTTTACTATTAAATCGTAACACAATATAATGAAGTATAGGTAAATAAATCAGAGCCGAATTTCAGCAACAACGGCAAGGGAACCACCAGTTGAAAGGGAGTCTTCTGAATTTTAGATACAGAATATTCCGACAACCGGAGAGGTTTCTTGAAACCGGAGGTGATCCCCAAAAAGAAACCGTACACGTCCTGTTGCTAGTCGCAGTCGTCCGTAGAAGTTGTCCCAAGAAGTGCGTTTCACACAGAAAAAGAGGGGATCGGATCTCGTGTTTCATTCGTGACCCCGATGAGTTATGGAGAGGAAGGAATCAAAATGAAAAAAATGGATCGAACTGGCTATTCCTTTGACAGATTTAAAAAAGACCTCCTATCAGGCTTGATTGTGGGGGTGATCGCGATTCCACTCGGTATGGGATTTGCCATCGCCACTGGTGTCGAGCCAGAATACGGGATTTATACAACGATCTTCGCCGGCATCTTGATCTCGCTGTTCGGAGGGTCGAAATTCCAGATCGGCGGGCCGACCGGAGCCTTTGTCCCGATCCTGTTTGGGATTGTTGCAACGTATGGGTATGAAAACTTGTTGGTGGCCGGCTTCATGGCGGGGTTGCTGCTCCTGATCATCGGGCTCCTCAAGCTGGGTTCTCTGATCCGATTCATCCCCAGACCCGTCACCGTGGGATTCACAACGGGGATCGCTGTCATCATCTTCACAGGCGAGATCCCACACTTCTTGGGTATACACATCGAAAAGCACAAGTATTTTCTCAATAATATGAAAGAAATCGCGAAACATCTAGGTGACACGAACTTCTACAGTGTCTTGACCGCCGTACTCTGCTTCGTTGTCATCCTGACCTGTACCAAAAAGTTTCCGAAGGTACCTGGAGCGCTTCTGGGGATCATCATTTCAAGTACGCTGGCTTCGGTGCTTTACGCCGAACAGGTTGCCACGATCGGCTCTACCTATGGCCCGATCTCGAGTTCCCTTCCCCGCTTCCAGCTCCCTAACTTTTCGTGGGAGACGCTGCCCACGCTGATTTACCCGGCCCTTTTGATCGCGTTTTTGGGCGGAATCGAATCGCTGCTCTCCGCTGTGGTAGCGGATGGCATGTCGAAAACGAAACACGACAGCAACCAAGAATTGATTGGTCAAGGCATTGCCAACATGGTCACCCCTTTGTTTGGCGGCATCCCTGCGACAGGGGCAATCGCGCGAACGGCTACCAATATTCGAAGTGGTGCCACATCCAAGGTCTCTGGCATCATTCACGGTGTTGTGGTGTTGCTGACCTTGCTGCTATTTGCTTCTTACGCTTCCCATATCGCGTTAGCCAGTATCGCTCCCGTTTTATTCGTAGTGGCTTGGAACATGAGTGAAAAGCATCACTTCATCGAAGTGTTCAAGATGAAAAACAGTGACTCCCTCGTGTTGAGTGTGACGTTTTTGTTTACGGTCTTCACAGACTTGACGACAGCCGTCCTGATCGGGTTGGGCGTATCCGTGATCCTGTTCACCAAGCGCATG
This sequence comes from Tumebacillus permanentifrigoris, assembly GCF_003148565.1. Lineage (GTDB taxonomy): Bacteria > Bacillota > Bacilli > Tumebacillales > Tumebacillaceae > Tumebacillus > Tumebacillus permanentifrigoris. The sequence goes on along the minus strand of NZ_QGGL01000010.1, from coordinate 101,038 downwards.
GGGGAATCCCTCGCGGTGAAACACGTGAAGCAAGATTGTCCACAGATTCGCATCTGTGCGATTGAAGGCTCCATGTTCTTTGGTTCTGTCCAAGCGTTTGAGAACACCATTTTGGAATCGATTACGGAAGATACTGAAGTATGGATCTTGCGGATGGATCGAGTTCCCTTCCTCGACAGCACCTGTGAGGCTAGTTTGAAGACGATCATTACGGACTTCAAGGATCGAAAAGGCATGGTGCTGATCGCCAAGATCCAACCGCAACCGAAAGAATTGATGCTAGCGAGTGGTCTGTATGACATCGTAGGTCAGGAAAACTTCTTCGAACATATGGGCGATGCGCTCAAGCAGGGAGAACAGTTGGTCAAGCACTCCCAACAGCCCCACAAGAAAGAGACGGTATTTGAGCCGGGAATGTCACCGGTCTAAGCGATCTGAGACAGTTGAAGGATCAGCTGAGGCATCGGAATCCTGCTTCTACACGATCACCCCGGCTGCTGGTCGTTTGAACGAGCCATCACCAGTTCTGTTCAGGACTGGTGATGGCTTTTTTCTATACGCCCAACAAAAAACCCAATGAATCCACAAAATTCATCGGGTGTGTTGGTAAACGTATGGTGACAAATGAAGCGAGAGAATCGCTGGCCTCCGCTCTTCAAGCCCAACTGCCGGAAGCATTATCAAAATAACCATTAGCTGCGACAGTCTTATGGACTTTATACTCCTTCCCCTTGTACAAGTAGATCTTGTGCATCCCTTCGATCCTCACTTTGGACACCGTAGCGCCGGCATTTTTAAATTCACTAAACCTATTCAGATCCTCTTCGGTATTCACATCGACATACGCAATCGCCTTTGTAACATCCTCGTGAATCTTGTAGGTTCTGCGTTTAAACTTGTACACCGTATAACTTCCATCCGTCCCCATCTTTTTGACCCTCTCGTCGCCCAATTTGAACTCCGGATGATTCGTTTCAAGGTCTGGAACGGAATCGATGGTCACAGGAGCAAGGGCGCCCGCTTGAATATCCACATGCTGCAAAACCCTGTCCCGCTCTTCCTCTGCTCGATCGAGAACATTGTCGGTCTTGGCACAATCTCTCCAGCTCTTGCCGTCGTAATTGTTGGTGGTGGAATATCTCATAATTCGTGCCCAAATCACATTCCCCGTTAGAGCATCGTCCGCTTGATCAACCTGATCCTTTCGAAACGTCTTCCATCCCTTGAGGATCGCTTCCCCATTGGCCGTAATGTCCCCTTTATATTGCTTATAGACGATCGCCTCGGTAGCCCAAGCCCTCAACTCCGTATCCATGACCGCCACATACTTCGCTTTCGTTCCATCGTCCTTGTCTAGATCTGTTTTGGAAAAAAGATTGTCCACTGCATGCTGCATTTCATGTGCAGTCATCGCCATTATGGTTTTAACCTTCTTGCTGTCATCTTCAGCCGGTGCACCTGCGATGATTCGTGGCACAATAGACTCCAAGCCTGCTGTCGGTAAACTCAGATAATTGTTCTTGAAGTCAAAACTGCCAGAAGCACCTCCGTACACGAAGATTTTTTTATCTTCCACGTCATCCAGCTTGTAGTACAAATCTTTGTATAACTGCGGAGCCACGATGGCCAGTTTCTGCTCTAAAAACTCCGGTTCTAGATACTCCAAATTGGAATCCTGTTGAGGTACGAATTTCATCTGAGCCGGTCGTGAGTGATTTTGTTTCTGTACGGTTGCCTGCTGTGAATGAAGTCTTGACCTCATCAATTGCAAGACCGCTCGGTTCCCTACTGATTTTTGCATCTGCATGATCGTATGTGTCGCGTATGTGGGGATTGCTCCTGCAGTTTTGTTGCGGTCAGCCGACATTTGAGCATGATCTGCTTGTTTATTGCCGTCACTGGAACGCTGGTACACGACAATCCCTCCTTACATTTATCTCGTTCCTGATACAACTAATAGTATCATAGTAAACACAGATAGACAGGATAATATACCCTGTCCATCTCCGGTGAAATGCTTACAGTTGTCGATCCGGAATTCAGAATCGGTCATACAACTCGACTCATAGCACGATCCCTCTATGAAGAGGAACATTCGCAGCCGTGGTTACTTCTCGGGTCGATGGACAACAAAAAAGGGAGCCCGCTATAGGCTCCCTTTATCCATTTATTCGCCTCCTTTGGCTATACACGAGGCTTTTCATTTGTCCTGAAAAGTCCTGCCTGGGAGTCGAATCGGATAGCTACTGCATAGATCAATATGTGACTGACTCAATTTGACGTCCTGATTTGAGTCAGCTGTTGTAAATAAATATTTAGGACAGTTGTTGCAAGTTCTCGATCTTGAGTTTTTATTTCTGCTTTCCCAAAAAAGAACGGCCTAGATTCATGCCTTTCAACAACAACACCATTAGTTTCAAACGAACCCTCAGACTGTTGAACAGAATAGGCAATTGTATGATCATCTATACGAGAAACGTTCAACCCATCAACTAGATGTATACCACTTGAAATAGGAAAGTTTTCATTCGCCCACTGGTTTAAGTCAGAGAAATATTCCCCTATATCAGTAACTATACAACCGATACAATTTCCGTCTGTTCTAATCGAAATACTTTGCTGATTTTTTGTAGACACATCGGAAACTAAAGTTAAACCTGTAGAACCGTCCGCTCCGATTCCAGCGCTCGTTGCGATCCATCCTTTAGGTGCGAGATAGATGTTGCCTTTGGAAGTAGACCCCTCCCCTGCATTTACCCAATACACAGCTACTTGGTCTGCCTTGTTCGCTGGTAAATCAAAGTGGAGGTCTGGAAGTTTCGCGTCAGGAAGGATAGAAGGCTCCGTATTTACAGGGAACCCGTATAGACCTTGAACCCCAAGTAGTGGGAGTTCAAAGGTTCCCTCTTTCCCGATTACCTTGACCGTTCCACCAGATTTCATGACGGGTAGTGGGTCGGCATGCGTTGTCGTCTGCTTCACGCTTGTACTGGATGGTTCTGATGGTTTGGGAGTTGAATTTACAGGCTTGGACAATGGCTTGGTGGCCGATGAAGTAGTTGACTGATTATCTCCAATCGGCATCTTGAGTGGCAGGAAATTATGAAAAAGTCCCAGCACGGATATGTTATCACTCCCACCAAGGTCTGAACGAAACACCGTGAAAAATACGAGATTTGTCGATCGTGTCGAGGATTCAAAAAAGGGGTCTCCCAACAGAGAAATTACACTTTTCGCAATGAATCCATCACTGTTATCAACCGCTTTTTCCTTAAACCAAGACACATATTCAGGTTTAGTTGGATTGGTGATCGCCATCAAAACAAGAACGAAGATTGCCATTATGAGTCCAGTACTCTTTTTTCGCAAAAACTTCACCACCAATTGTATAGTTCGATCGCACTTGATTATACAATCGTTCAGCGCATATGTACACTGTACCTCTTATGATGATCAACTTGTCAAATCTCGCACAACTGGGCTAGTCTAAAAAACCAACGAATCAGCAGATTCATTGGTTTCCAATTCCGCAACTTACCCGCGATGTCGTTGTGGAATCGATAAAACAGGGTTTAATTTTTTGTTTTTACAAAGGAATAGGAATTTCTTGAATCAGCAAAAAAAGAAACCCCGCTGCGCGAATACACGGAATCCTGCTTCTGTGAATCTATTTGATTCATCGGGTGCGTTGGAAAAAGTATATCCTTGCCAGCTTCCCCCAAAACATTCAGAATCACTAGATATTCAACAGAAATAATTTCCGCGTAATCAATGTCATAAATTAATAGAAATTCTATTTTATCCATGATATACTATTTTTTGCAAACTACAAAATAATAGTTTTAAGTTTGTGTAAAAATTACGGTATTGAGGAGAGTGACGTCATGGAAAAACGGACTCATATTCGACCCAAAATCAAGCTCAGCGGCGTTGCACTTCTGAGTGCGCTGTTGTTGGCTACGACGTCCACCGTTGTATCGTTTTTTCCCACATCCGCGGTTGCAGCGACAGGACCTGTAACAGTCAGCGGAGCTGCGGACGACGCCAAAACCAAGTTGACTTGGGAGGCTGTCGCAGGCGCAACGGGGTACGACGTCTACCGGGACGGTTCCAAAATCACCGACAAGCCGATCACAGAAACCACTTATCTGGACACGACGGTCATCGATGGCAACACCTATATCTACACCGTGTCGGCCATCATCGGAGGCTTTTCTTCGCCCCATTCGAATGAGGTTTCGCTGTTACCCAAGTCGAAACCGGGGTTGTTGCGGGGAGTGGCTTCCGACTATGATGGTGTGACGAATCTGACCGATGGTGACAATGCAACGGTCACTTCGATCGCCCCCTATGACTGCATAATCTACACACTGGCTCCCGGAGCTAAAATCTCTGGACTGAAAGCGGTGGGTGACCCATCCCTTATCATTACTCTTGGTGACCAATCAGGGATGTTTGTAGCCGACTATTCTTCGACCGCTCCAAGTAACGAGTACATCCCTGTTGATAAACAACACATCACTCAAGTGAGAGTGACAAATCTCTCGGACAGTACGGTCGACATGAAAGACCTCGACGTCATCGGCACACTGGATCGTCCGGATTTCGAGACCCTGATTTCGGAATTTGAGTCGATTCCCGAAGCCTCCCACTCGCAAGTCACCTTCAGATGGGGCGAGTTCGATGGGGCGGTCGGGTACAATCTGTACCGGGATGGCGCTCAGGTGGAAAACAGAGTCAATACCGAACCGATCACAGGCACCACGTTTACGGACACCCACGTCACCAATGGATCCCTCTATACGTACTACCTCGCCCCGATCCTGCCGTCTGGCGAAGAAGCCAAGTTCTATTATGCCTTGGCAGGTCCGACCGCTCCGGCTGGCCTGCTGCGAGGGATGTCTTCCACAAAAGGTCAAACGATGTTGACTGACGGCAACTATGATGAGAACGTTTTCGTTTCCCATCAAAATCCCCCGACCTACCTCCTTCCCAAACCGGCACATATTACAGGAGTTTTCGCGGTGGGCGAAAGCGGCGTCCAGATCCAGTTGTACGATGCGGTAGGGAATCTTGTAGCTACCATTGGAGCGACAGATCCAACCAACAATCTCACCCCTGTTGATGCACAGAACGTAACCAAAGTGGTAGTGGTCGTGAATCCACTCTACGGTAGCACACTGCTTGAGTTTGATGTCTTCGGCACCTACTAGTTGAATGCGTGACACCTCTGCAGCATTTCCATCTGCCGCAGAGGTTTTTTTATACAAAAAACCCGATGAATCCGCACGATTCAACGGGTTGATGGTAAAATTCACGAGTGCAATCTACCTGAAGTGGGGAAATTTCAACCGTTTATGATTGGAGATGTTACAACTATTGTTCACAACTGAAAAGGCGTTCGCTTTCTCAGTGTATTCGAGGTGTAAACGGCTTCTGTAAGTTCCAGTATCCTACATCTGTCACGACTACATGATTCTCCTCGTAGTTGGGATTGCACGTTGCACAATAAGACCACGAAAACCCACGTTCATCAGCTACAAAATCTGTGAGTTCAGTAAAGCTGTTTGAGCACACTTTTGCATATGTACTTGTTCTTCTCCCTTGATCACTCCGATTCCATAGGTGTCTACAATCCGCACGATGGATTTTGTTCATCCGTCCTTGCGCCCCAGATCCACGAAACCAATTGAACACGAACCCACCATCGTTTTCCTTGCACCAAGCGGTGTATCCCTCATCATCTTGAAAAAAGTGAATCATATTGGTCCCTCCAGCACTACGAGTTACATTTCTAGAAATTTGATATACACAAACCGCCTTTTCCTTCGATTCAAATCGATCTAAGGTCTGTCGTCATCATATTGTCATAAGTGTAGCTCATTTTCACGGTAAGTTCCCCCATCTCCTACCAAAACAAAAAAACCAATGAATCCAAATAGCTTCATCGGGTGACTTGGCCTCTCCCCCACCTTACCCATTCAGGTTCAATCTTCATTACAACTCCACTTCCATTTTCCAAAGTACAGCTACAATGTCTTCTTGCAACAATTTGCACTCCAACTCTGTTCGGATCGAGATCATTTCAAGAAGTTCCTCGATCTGTTCCATTAGCCCATTCTGCTGGAATATCTCCATAGCCTTACAGATTAGTTCACAGGCTGCTTGTGTCTTGTTCCGTGCCAGCAGGAGATAGGCAAGGTTCTTATACGCTCTCCCACGTTCAGGGTGTTTCTGTGGTGCGATTCGCAAGGCATCGGCTATGTAGCGTCTCGCATCAGCCCGAAAGATTGATCCGTCCTCCGAAGCCCAATAGTTGATTAGACTTTCCTCTGCACGACTGTTTAGGTTGGTAACCACCCGAATCATGGAGAGATGGTCTAAAAGTAACTCCAAGTCCAATTCTACGGTTGAGTCGTTGCCGTATTCTCGTGCCAAGTTTGCACATTCAATGTGATTGATCCGCTGTAGGGAATGCCCAAACGAATGCTCTAATAGCAACAGGAGGAGGTGTGAGCCAGAATCAGTACGGACAAACTCGCTGACGCTCTGCGGCAATACAACCTGACTCATAGCACGATCCCTCTTTGCTCCCGTGCTTGCCGGTTGAATAACCACATCTCATGCATCACACGTAAAGCACTCTGACAGTCATCGTGGGACTCGTACAAGCGAGATAGTTCTTGCATCGTCTCCTCGTATTCCATGTGGAACTCGGTGAGTTTGAAGCAGTCTGCCGCCTGTTTCATGTATTTGACCGCGACAGTCTGTTGATTTCGAGCCTGTGCGATACCAGCTTGGACCCTGGCGATCCAAGCTTGGTTAAAATGAACAGTTGGCAACAGTTTACGAGCCGTTTGACACGCTTCCTCTGCTTGATCCAGTTTCCCACCCGCTAGGTAGAGTTTCGCAAGCTCTGTTACCGTGTTCCCCGTTTCTTCATCCCTCCGAAGTCTTCGGAAGTCCTCTACGATTGATTCTAATATATTTATCGCTTTGTCACGATTCCCCATCTCCCCTTGGAGAACTGCAAGCCGGACTTCAAGAGTCAGTTTCTCAGTTTTGTTGTTCAATGTCTCAAAACACCCTTGAGCACGTTGGGCGTAGTCCGTTGCTTGCTCATACTGGTCGGCTACGTGTGAGGACGTTGCCAGTTTCATATAGAGGTTCCCAAGTCCTTGGATGTCCTCTCGTTCCTCAAAGATCGGCAAGGCCATTTTAAGCGTGACAACTGCTTGTTTCAATTGACCCGATTTTTGTTGAATCTCCGCCAGCGTCAGAAGCAGTGAACATTGGAGATGTACGTCCTTCAAATTGGAAGACCTCATCTGTGTGAGGGCATTTGTCAAATAGTACTCCGCGATCTGAAAACGTCTGCGTTTCAACTCAAGCTGTCCGAGTTGATGGGAGACACGGATAAGCAAGGTGGGGCTGCCGCTATATGATTGTGCATGTTCTATTAGCAGTTGAAACGACTCCTCTGCTTCTCGAAACTGATTCAACCCAAGCAGACAGCAGGCGTAATCGTAGCGAATTTCAAACGGATCGAGTTTGCCATTGTTCGTTTCGATGACTTTTTTCAAAAACGGCAGCGCACCTGAAAATTCACCAGCAGACAGCATTCCTTTTGCCAGTCTGTACTCACTGATGATGACGAGGTTCATTTCCAAGTTGCCAATCAGTTCGTCCAGGGGGATTTCAAGTTTCTCAGCGATCTTCCCCAAGACATGATAGCTTGGCTTGGCCTTGTCCGATTCAATCTGTGAAACCATTGATGGAGTTACAATCCCCTCTGCTAGTTGTATTTGCGTTAAGCCCTTTTTCATCCGAAGTTGACGGAGTCGTTGACCAAAGGTTTCCATAATACCTCCCCCTCTTACTACAAAGTCATATAAAAAGGGTAACTCATATTTGTTACTTTTTGTTTATTAACAACGAAACCGATATGTCAACAAGTTCAAGGGCGATGTCACAAATGCACCCTGACATGAAAAAACCCTTCGAATTGTTCGAAGGGAGGTGTGTACTACTATTTTAATGCTACAATTCCTAGAGGATCAACAGGATGCGTATCTGCACTCTTACTTGGAACACCTCGATTGGAGGTTAAACAGAAAATCAAACCAACTGCAACAACAAGTAATGTCAAACCCCTTTTCACTACTTCGCCTCCCAATCAAAAAACTCGCTATGCTTTCCAGAGAGCAAGCGCCCCTTCTTATAATATCTCAACACTGATTCTGCGTCATCAATCGAACTGTAATATTCAATCAAACACTTATATGCAAGCAACCGAACTTCAAAACTGGAATCTGAATCATTACTAACACGCTCCGCAAAAATTGGGTTTCTCTCAGCAACTGTACGAGAAATTAGAAGCTTGTTGTGTAAATCTGGATACAATTTTGATTTTTCTTGATAAGAAAAAATCAAGTCTTTTGCAGTACCACGTTCACCACGCTTTAAAAGTACCTTTACATATTCATTCACAGAAAAAACTAGTGAGTATCCATACGGATGTAGGATGTTGATAGCGTTTGAGAGTACCTTTGCAGCTTCAGTAAAGTTTAGAAGTAGGGACTCGAAGTGTGCAATATTGATCATAGCAATACCGATCTGTAGGGCATCGTATGTTTGCTCATAGTTTTCAAGAGATAAGTACGCATGTTTTCTAGCGCGGTCTATATTCCCACGGGCTTCATGCATTTTCATTCGAGTATAATGCGTCAGACCCATTGCACGAGGATTATCAGCAAATGCTTTCTCTACAACATGTAACATGTCTTCAATATTACTGTATTCATTACGAATGGTGTGAGTTAGCATTAGGTTTGCCGTGACTAAGTAGAGTAACTTGCTGTCGTTGCAATCCTCATGAATTTCCTTGGCGAACTTCATTGCAACCATCCATGATTCATGAGCCTCATCATAATGTCGGAGTAAATACTGAACACGACCAAGATTGTTAAAGCTATAGCCACGCTCAGTAGCACCTATTGCAAACTCGGCCAATTCTTTTGCCAAAGAGTTCGCATTCATCATCATTGGCTTCGTTCTAGATTTAGCCTGCAAAATGGCTTCTAACTCTAGTTCCCTTTTTACTGTATCCATCTGTTTCAACCGCTCAACTGAAATCCCTAAACCCTTAGCAATTTGTTGCAACTCAGAAGGAACAATCGTTCTGGTACCGTTTAGCATGTTACGCAATAGTTCTCTATTCACTCCAAGTTTGGTTGCGAATCCACGAATCGAGTAAGCCTCCCCTTTTTCTTTCATGAGTTCCGATATTCGTCTTCCCAACGGGATTCTATTCAATTCCGATGCAGATGAATTCACAAGCGTAGACATATGAAATGACCCCGTTTGAAACAATCTATGTAAGATATAAATTCATTACTATCTTGCGCACCAATTAATTATAATCGTAATCATTTTATCTGCATAGCTACTTTCCATACAGATTCATTGGAGCGATGGGAAAAATGTACGGATACGCGACGCCTACAATCAGAGCCTACAGCCACGTTTCACAAAAACTTCACCTCCAAACAACAAAAAGAGCGGGTCGCAAATGACCCACTCATATCAGCTTATTTCTATAATTCGAGCCGTATCATTGCTTGAGAGTAAAAGATTACCTGAGTCTACTCCCCAATCGTGATTGATGCACTGAAGTTCCGATTGCAAGGAACACTAAAAAATTTCTCTCTAGTTGTTGAATTCGAGTTAGCTGTGTCTCACTCATTGACTCACAACCACTTTTCTTTCATACTAGCCATAAAGTAGATAGGAGGTGACGACCCATGTACATGAAACCGTTGTTTGAACAAGACGTTCCCACCTCTGCACTTCTCCCCTAATGGAGTGAGTGCGATATCTGCCTCTCTCCGTCAGGGAACCTGATGAACACCTAAGACGGAGGGGACAAATCTATGCCAAACCAACTCAACAGGAAAAACAAATATATTGGCTCCTTGTACTTGGCTTTAGCGGCAAGTATCTGGGGTGGCATGTATGTAGTGGTAAAAGTAACGGTCGCGGTGATACCTCCATTCGAACTCGTCTGGATGCGCTATCTGGTCGCACTAATCGCGCTTTTGATAGTGGGCTTGATCACACGACAATCTTGGCGAATACACAAACGCGATGTACCGCTGATCCTCGTGATCGGTCTCGTTGGATATACACTTTCTATCGTCTTGCAGGAAACGGGTACCTTGCTGTCCTCCGCACAAATGGGGGCGATGATTACCTCATCAACGCCTGCATTTATGGTGGTTTTTGCTCGAATCTTGCTCCGAGAACTGCTTACTTGGCGAAAAGTTCTCTCTGTTTCGTTCGCCACTCTTGGTGTTCTTCTCATCGTAGGGGGCTTCCAGAGCGAAGGCAGTCACCAGCTAGGTAGCATCTCTTTGGTCGTCGCAGCGTTAACCTGGGCGCTCATGTCTGTCCTCGTCAAGCGTGTGCCAAGCCATTATTCACAGCTTGTGGTCACCACGTATGGGATCTTCGTTGCCTTGGTCGCGTTGACACCCATCGTGGTGGGGCAGTTGCACCTCCTAAACGTCCAGCAACTGATGCATCCTGCAATTTGGGGCGGGGTCTTGTATTTGGGCGTTGTCTCGACGGCGGGCGGCTTCTTGCTTTGGAATCGTGGCTTGCAGATGTTAAACGCTTCGAGCGGAGGGGTGTTCTTTTTCTTTCAACCTTTGGTCGGAACGTTGCTTGGATGGTTGCTTCTTGGCGAACAGATCGGCGTCATGTTTTGGATCGGTGCCGTGCTTATTTTGGGCGGGGTTCTGTTCGTCATCCGAGAATGAGACAAGTGTGAACCTTGCGGAATAACAAGTCAAAAAAGAGCGTAGGCGGTCTCAAACGAGAGACATTGCTTACGCTCTTTTTTCCGATACGGGGATAGGTGATTTCGTTTTCGGCTTGGCTGAGATCATTCTGATCAAGTGATCGTAACACTCGTATTCCGAATTACATATCGGAAAACATTTTCTCCATGACATGGCCCTCACAGTCCAAAGGTAAAAATCAAATTCGCTCATCTTCATGGGTCAATTCCTCCATCTCCCCCCCAACAAAAAACCCAACGAATCAAAAGATTCATCGGGTGAAATGGAGAAAATTTATCGGTTCCAAAACAAGTTTATCGGCTTGTCACAATTAGGATTGAATAAGTGCGATATGCCTAGAACCCTTGCCACGTATACAACTTCAAACGCTTACGAAATCTTCGCCTCAATCCGCAGCTTATCCGCGACCATCGCAATAAACTCCGAGTTCGTCGGTTTCGACTTGCCGACATTTACGGTGTTCCCGAACAGCGCACGGATCGAGTCGACGTTCCCACGGCCCCAGGCAACCTCGATCGCGTGGCGGATCGCACGCTCGACGCGGGACGGGGTGGTGTTGTACTTGTCGGCGATCTTTGGGTAGAGGATCTTGGTGATCGAGCCGAGGATCTCGACGTCCTTGTACACCATGCCAATCGCTTCACGCAGGTAGTGGTAGCCCTTGATGTGCGCCGGGACACCGATCTCGTGGATCACGTTGGTGATCGAGGCATCGACGTTCTTGCCGCGCGTCATCATCATGTTCGTCTTGGGGGCCGACCCCGGCACGCGCACCACTTGGCGGATGCGATTCGCCAGCACGTCCATATCAAACGGTTTCAAGATGTAGTACGCAGCGCCGAACTCCACCGCTCGCTTGGTGATGTTCTCCTGACCAAACGCCGTCAGCATGATCACTTTCGGGTCGAAGGACAGATCCATCTGCTGGATTTTCTCCAAGACTCCAATGCCGTCGAGCACCGGCATGATGATGTCGAGGATGATGACGTCAGGTTGTTGCGGCTCCAACATCTCCAGTACTTCATTCCCGTTGTAGGCAACACCGACTACATCCATATCTCGTTGCTCAGATACAAATTCCTTGAGCAGTTCGGCGAACTCACGGTTATCATCCGCAATCATCACTTTGATTTGTTTCACTGTATGGGAACCCCCTTAGGTTAGTGCGTTCAATTGGTTTCTGACAGGAAGATATTTCGACAAAGCCATATTTATTCCTCCATTTTCAACTGATAAAGATTTAGACTACTTTCAACAAAATCCCCCCTAATAAGTGGGTTCTCCCATGCTTTTTCCCACTAATTGCATCGAAAACACCCTTCTCAGCACCCTTTTTGTCGAAAAGTATATGAAAAAAAGACGACCCCGCAAGCGGGAATCGTCTTTTTTCAACTTACAGCGCAGCTTTTGCAACGGTGTCGCGACGCTGTGCCCGAGCTTTCCGGTAGTTCAACAGCTCGAACATAACCGGGACAATCACGAGGGTCAGCAAGGTCGAGGTGACCAGACCGCCGATGACGACCGCCCCCAAGCCCTTCGAGATGATCGAGCCACTGCCGATCCCCATCGCGAGCGGAAGCAACGCACAGATCGTCGCAATCGCCGTCATCAAGATCGGACGCAGACGCGTACCACCAGATTCCAACAGCGCCTCCCGAATCGGGACACCGCTCTTGATCTGCTGTTGCACGCGGTCGATCAGCACGATCGCGTTGGTGACGACGATCCCGATCAGCATCAGGAATCCGATCAACGAGGAGATCGAAATCGGTTCCTTGATCACGATCGTACCCAGCAAGCCGCCGATCAGTGCGAACGGCAGCGAGAACAGGATGGCAAACGGTGCACGGCCTTCCCCAAACGAGATGACCATGACCACGTACACCATACCCAGTGCGACAGACATCGCCAGCATCATGTCTTTCAACATGTTCGTGATGTCCTCACTAGCGCCCCCCATCGAATAGGTCACGCCTTGTGGAAGCGTCAGCGCTTCGACTGCCGTTTGCACAGCGGAGTTGACGCTGTTGGCGTCCTTGCTGGTGATCGTCCCCGTGACGGTGGCATACTCGTCACCGTTTTTGTTTTGGATCGAGCCTGGCAGTTGGACTTCCTTCACATCGGCGATGTCCTTGACGAGCACTTGCTGACCCGTCGGCAGGTCGAGGCTCAACTTGCCGATCTCATCGACCGAGTTGATCGCATTGCCTTTGAGCGAGAGGAACAGGTCAGACGCAGACTTGCCGTCGCCGACTTTGCCGAGGTTGGTCTCGGTCAGGAACGGACGAAGCATCGCTGACGCTTGCATCGTGGTCAGGCCGTGTTTGAGCGCGTCTTCGGTGCGCACTTGAATCTGCACGCCCTTGGTGCCTTCTGTCAGGTTGTTCGTGACGTTGGCCGTGCCTTCGACGTTCTTGACCGCTGCGGTGATGTCTTCGGTGGCTTTCTTGCGGTCTTCCTTGCTCCCACCTGTGAGGGTCAAGGCGATGCCTGCCGAGCCACTGCCTGTGCTCGGGGAAATGAGGTCAAACTTGGTTCCCTCGCTGACTTTGACGGCCGCTTTGATGTCGTCTTGGAACTGCTTGGTGTCGGTGTCAGACTTCAACTTGATAAACCAGCTCGCAAATTGCGGTTGTAGGTTGCCGTTTTCCTCACGACCCACCGAGTATTGCGTGTTTTCGACGTTCTTGTTGTCATGCAGTTGCGCGTCGATTTTTTTCGTCAGTTCATCGACGACGCTCAGCTGAGTACCCTTGGGCATCTGAAGTTCTGCGAAGAGGATTTTGTTCTCCGTCTCCGGCAGGAACGTGACGCCCACGATGGTGGTCAGCGGCAACGTGCCGACGAACAGGACGACGGAGAGGACGAGCACGACCGCTTTGTGGTTCAACGACCAGCTCAGCACGCGCTTGTAGAAGCGGGACGCGCCCGACTCTTGGTCATGCTCCTGCGGTACCTTTTTGCGCAACAGCGCCCAGGACAGCAACGGAACGACCGTTAACGCGATGAACAGCGACGCGATCAACGAGCACGCAACCGTCAAGGCAAACGGGGCAAAAAATTGACCGGAGATGCCCTGCAGCAGACCCAACGGTGCGAAGACTGCGACGGTGGTCAGTGTGGAGGCGGTGATCGCCGATCCCACTTCCTTGGTCGAAGTCAGCAGCAGGTCTTTGGAGATTTTTTCTTTTTGCAGACGGCGGACGATGTTCTCGATGACGACGATCGAGTCGTCGACGACACGCCCGGTCGCAACTGCCATGCCGCCCAGCGTCATGATGTTTAATGTAATGTCGGAGAAGTACTTCAGGAAGATCAATGCCGTCAGGATCGACAGCGGAATCGAAACGATCGCGATGATCGTCGCGCGGAGGTTACGCAGGAAGAACAGGATCAGGATCGAGGCAAAAAGCGCCCCAAGGCCGCCCTCGCGCGCCATCGAGTTGACCGATTCTTTGACATCTTCGGATCGGTCGTACTCAAGCAACATCGTGACTTTGCCTTCCTTTTCCAAACTGTCAAACACAGCCAATGCTTTTTCCGAAACGGTAACTGTATTCGCCGAGGAGGACTTGTAGAGGTCCAACGAGATGGAGGGCGAACCGTTGGTCCGGGTGATGACATTGGCGTCCTTGCCTTTTTTGATGTCCGCAACATCGCCAAGGGTGGTTCGCTGCGGTTCTGGGAGCAACACGATGTTTTTGAGGCTGTCGACAGAGTCGACTTTGCCCGTGATGATCACCGGTTCCTTGGTTTGGTTCAGGGTTGCTTCCCCGAGCGGAATGCTCAGGTTGTTCGCTTGTAGCACTTGTTGGATCTGGTTGAAGGAGAGTTTCTTCTCTTTCATTTTGTCCGTGTTCAATTGAATGTACACGCCCGTATCGACCAGACCGTGTGCCTTGACATCAGAAACACCGTCAACAGCTTTTAGGGCCGGCAGCAGACGGTTTTTGACGATGTCGTTGAGTTCGGCTTGCGTCGTGTCACCTTTGACTTGCACGGCCGAGTACATGATCGCCTGGTTCGAAGTGCCAAACGTGTTGACCTTCGGACGCTCCACTTCGTTCGGAAGTTTGACGTTGGCGATCGCATCGTCTACTTTTTTCTTTTTGTCTGCGATGTCGTCGGAGAAGCTAAACTCCATCGAGATCACGGAAACGTTGTTCTGTGATTCGGAGCTGACGTTTTTGACACCTTCAACATTGCGTAGCACAGTCTCCAAAGGGATTGTGACTTGGTTGAGGACGTCATTCGGAGAGGCGCCTGGGTAGACGGCGACAATTGTGACCGCCGGGAAATTAATGTCCGGCAATTGTTCTTGACGGAACTTGGTGGCTGAGAACACACCCCCGATTGCGATCAGGATGCACAAGATGACGATCGCAACGGGATTCCTCAGTGAAAACTTAGTGAAAAACGACACGTATTTCTCCCCACTTTCTATCTCTGCATGCTCCCATGTTAACACCTTTTTTTGCCAGTTTCAATCTTTTAGACGCACGAAAGATAAGAAACCCTTCAAACCTAAATGTTCTTATTATATGAACGAAAATACGCCTATCCGATATTCGGATAGGCGCATGCTCAGGATTTCACCGTGGTCTTGGTCTGGATGCCCGCTTCGTTGAGCATCCATTCGAGGAAAACACCGTAACCTTGGGTCGGGTCGTTGACGAATACGTGGGTGACAGCGCCGACGACTTTGCCGTCTTGGAGGATCGGACTGCCCGACATGCCTTGGATGATGCCACCCGTTTTCTCCAACAACCGCTTGTCGGTCACTTTGATCACCATCGACTTGGTGGCCGGGAATTTTTGTTTCATCACATTGACGATCTGGATGTCAAATTCCTCGACCTTTTGGCTATCCACGACGGTGAGGATGCTCGCCTTGCCTTCATGGACTTGCTCCGCGAGCGCAACCGGCATCGCCTTGGCGATTTTGGCATTGCCCGGCAGGTTGCTCATGTTGCCGAAGACACCAAAGTCGGAGTTGCGGGTGATCGAGCCGAGAACTTTGTCCTCGTCGATGAAGATCCCGCGCTTCTCCCCTGGGGCACCACTCTGTCCTTTGTCGATCGAGGTGACGCTGCTGTGGACGATCTGACCTTCGCCGACGCCGATCGCTTGTCCGGTGTCCACATCGGTGATGATGTGACCCAACGCCCCGAATTTTTTCTGATCCGGCGCGTAGAAGGTCAGCGTGCCCACACCGGCCGCAGAATCGCGGATGTAGAGACCGATGCGGTAGATTTCGCTGTCTTTGTCATAGAGTGGCTTCACTTTCAACTTGACGAGCTCTTTTTGTCGCTTGATGGTAAATTCCATGGGCTTGCCCGATTTGCCGGCTTTGTTAATCAACTCGGCCGCCTGTTCCACAGACTTGACGGTGCTGCCGTCAATTGCCGTGATGATATCCCCGACTTTCACTTGGGCTTGTTCAGCAGGAGAGATGGCGTCTTTGCCTTGTTTGACGAGGTTGTAGCCAACGACCATGATACCGGAGGATTTGAGTTTGACACCGATCGACTGGCCACCGGGAATCACTTTTAGGTCCGGGACCACGTTCACGTGGACCGACTTGACCGGGATCAGACCGAAAAGTTTCACTTTTACATCGGCTGAACCTGTCTTGCCGGAATCGAGCTGCAGAGGTTGTTTGAGGTGGGAGACCGCCGATGTCGGGGCTCCAGAGACGGAGATCACATCTGGTTGTGACGTCGTCACCGTGGCGAACGACTTCATCCCGAGATCGAGCGCGGCATGTGCGCCTTGTAAGACGCGCAGTTCCTGGGGAATGCTTGCGAGCTGATGAATGGGTGTAAACCAACACATGGCCACGAATAGGATTGCGACGAAGAGACCTGCCAGTTTCCTGCGAGTGTGTTTAGTCAACCATCTCACGCTCCCCTTCCTTCCCGTGTCTACACCTCTTTGAAGTGATGGTTCTACTATGCCTCTGGTACAGATGGCGTATCCTGCGTAACATCTACCATGACTGCCACTGTCAGCGCTTGAATCGTCGAGCGCGTTCCAACATTTCCGAGGCATGGCGAACCGTGGTTTCGGTCAGTTCGGTGCCGGAGATCATCCGCGCCACTTCCCGCACACGCGCCTCATCATCGAGCGCGTACACGGCGGTCCGCGTGCGTCCGTCCTCCATGCTCTTCTCAATCAGGTAGTGCGTATCGGCCATCGAGGAGACTTGCGCCAAGTGCGTGACACAGATCACTTGTCGCTTCACCGAGACCACCGCCAGTTTCTCAGCCACCGCTTGGGCAGCGCGGCCACTGATGCCAGTATCCACTTCATCAAAGATCAGCGTGCCGACCTGATCTGCGTCGGCTAACAAGGTCTTGAGCGCGAGCATCGTGCGCGAGAGTTCGCCGCCAGATGCGATCTTGGCCAACGGGCGCAGAGATTCACCCACATTCGGGGAGAAAAGGAACTCGACGCGGTCGATTCCTGCCTCCGTGACATGGACGCAGCGTTCACCGATCGGCAATCCGTCTTCTTCCTGAATCTGCGTGAAGCTGATCGCAAACTGCGTGTTCGGCATCATCAACTCACCCAATTCATGCATCACCGCTTTGGCGAGGCGTTCCGAGGTGACGCGCCGTGCCTTGGAGAGGGCGACGGCGTTTTTGGCAAGCACGTTCCCTGTCCGTTCCAGCTCTTGGGTCAAGCGTTCCAAGTTTTCCTCGTGGTTTTCCAGCGCTTCGAGGTCGTGGACCAGCTTGTCTTGGTAGGCGAGGATCTCCTCGACGGTGTCCCCATATTTTTTCCGCAGACGGCGCAAGACATTCAGCCGCTCGTCCAACTGTGACAATTTGTTAGGGTTGAACTCGACTTCGTCACGGTAGTCGCGCAACGTATGCGCCGCCTCTTCGACATGGACGAGAGCGGTTTTGACCAGTTCCAGCGTGGGGGCCAGCGTATCGTCGTAGCGAACGACGCTCTCCAAGTCGATGATCGTCTGGTTGAGTTGGTCGAGCGCGGAGGAACTGCGCCCGGCTCCGCTGTACAGGTGTTCATAAGAGGAGTTCGAAGCGGCGTATAGCTTCTCCGCATAGGCCAGCCGCTTGCGTTCTTCCTCCAAGTCTGTGTCCTCACCGAGACGCGGTTTGGCTTCGAGAATCTCTTGTAGTTGGAAGCGAACGATGTCGAGCCGCTGGATGCGCTCCTGTTCGCCCAGTCGTGCGGCTCGGAGTTTCTGGCGAGCCTCGCGGAAGTCGCGGAAACTCGCAACCACCTGCTCGCGCAACGGGAGCAAGCCCTCACCACCAAACGCATCGATGAGCATGAGTTGTTCGCGTGGGTCAGTCAAGGTCTGGTGTTCGTGCTGGCCGTGCATGCTCATTAAGTATTGCCCAAATCGCTTCAACATCTGCACGGTGACCATCCGTCCATTGACCCGGCAGACGTTTTTGCCCGCCGCTGACAATTCGCGCACGACGAGCACTTGGTCGTCCTCCAGATCCACTCCATACTCCTCACACAATTCACGAAATTCATCTGCTACAGGAACGGCAAAAAGAGCCTCTATGGTGGCTTTGGCAGCACCTGACCGAACCAAGTCGGACGAGGCACGCCCCCCCAAGATGAGGCTCACAGCGTCGAGCAAAATCGATTTCCCGGCACCTGTCTCCCCGGTCAGAATGTTTAATCCTAACTCCAGGGACAGGTGGACTTCTTCTATAAGTGCAAAATTACGCACTGTCAATTCCATCAACATGATAGCGGTACCCCCTAGATGTAGGAGAGGAATCGATTGACGATGCTCGGGGCGATCTCCGTCGAGCGGGTGATGATCAAGATCGTGTCATCGCCACAGATCGTGCCGAGCACTTCCGACCAGTCGAGCGCATCGACGATCGCCCCGACCGCATGTGCGTTGCCCGGCAAGGTTTTCATAACGATCAAGTTCTCCGCGCGGTCGATCGACACAAAGGAATCCAGCAACATCCGACGCAGTTTGTGTTCGGGGTTGTAGGTCGGTTCTGCCGGCAACGAATACTTGTAGATTCCATTTGAGGTTGGTGTTTTGACGAGGTGCAGTTCTTTGATATCGCGGGAAACGGTGGCCTGTGTAACTTGGAAGCCCGCGCTGCGCAGTTTTTCCACCAGTTCCTCCTGCGTTTCAATGTCTTGTGCGGTGATGATTTCACGAATTTTCAACAGGCGTTGGCCTTTCATTCTATCGAACCCTTTCTCACGTCGCCACATGCAACTTGCGGCGTAATACATCGAAAAATTCTCGGTCGCGCCACTTGATCAGCGTGGTTTTGTACCCCGCTTGGCGGACGCGGATCACGTCGTGATTCTCTAATTCGTAAAAAAGTTGTCCGTCGACGGAGAGCACCAACTCGTCATGTGTCGCCTCGACTTCCACGCGCACTTCTTGATCGGCTGCAATCACCATCGGGCGGGAGTGCAAGGTGTGCGGACAGATCGGTGTCAGCACGATCACATCGATATGCGGCGAGACGATCGGTCCTCCGCAGGACAGCGAGTAGGCGGTCGATCCAGTCGGTGTGGAGACGAGCAAGCCATCGCCCGTGTATTGGTCCACGTACATGTCATCCACAAACACACGATTGGTGATCATCCGGCCAAACGAACCCTTGGCGATCGCCACATCGTTCAAGCCAACCGCTTCGTAGATCACTTGTCCGCCACGCACGACCTGCGCCTCCAGCATCAAGCGATTCTCTAGGCAATAATCCCCGCTCAAGACACGCTGAACGGCGTTCTCCAAGTCCTGTGGTTCCGCTTCGGAGAGAAAGCCGAGATGCCCTAAATTGATGCCGAGCATCGGCAATCCGGTCTTGGCAAATTGACGGGCGAACCCAAGGATCGTCCCATCCCCACCGAGCACGAACAGGATCTCCACCCGATTGGGAAACTCACTCTGCGCAAGACCGAGGTCAGGACGGCCAATTCGTTCCGCCGATTCCTCATCGACAAACACGTGCGCTCCGTGGCGCTCGATCAGTTCCACCAAACTCTTTGTCACCGGAATCGCCTTCGGTTTGGTGGGGTTGACCGCCAATCCGATCGTCTTCATAAGGATGCCCTCCGTTCTGTCGACACTTCGCGCATTCAGACAGCGCTTTCTTAGAAAAGCATTCGCTATCGTGAATAAAAATTCCTTTTTTTATCGCTCCAAGCTCGCGTGTGCGGCTTGGACGACGGCGTCGATCTTGACTGGAATCTCATCTGCATTCAAGCCTGTCCCTTGCTTGGTCAAGTGTGCCAAAAATTCAATGTTGCCATCCCCGCCCGTGATCGGCGAGTAGGTGACCTCTTGTACCTGAAAGCCTTGGTTGACCGCCGAACCCAGTACATGCACCAGCACGTCGCGATGGACCTCCGGGTCGCGGACGATGCCATTTTTCCCGACGCGCTCACGACCCGCCTCGAACTGCGGCTTGATCAGCGTCAACAAAACCCCATCCTCCGACAACAGGCTGGAGATCACCGGCAACAGCAGGCGGATCGAGATGAACGACACGTCCATCACCGCCACTTGCGGGGTTTCTCCTTTGAGATCCTCACGTTTCAAGTGGCGGAAGTTCGTGCGCTCCATCACGACCACACGCGGGTCGTTGCGCAGTTTCCACGCCAGTTGACCATAGCCAACGTCGATCGAGTAGACTTGCTTGGCCCCATTTTGCAACGCACAGTCGGTGAATCCCCCTGTGGAGGCTCCGACGTCCATCACGACCTTGTCCACCAGCGATTCGCCAAATGTGGCGATCGCCTTTTCCAACTTGAGGCCGCCGCGCGAGACATACGGATGCAGCTCGCCCTTGACGGTGATCGTGGCTTCGACCTTGATCTTGGTGCCCGCTTTGTCGACGCGTTCGCCATCGACGGAAACCAGCCCGGCCATGACGGCTGCCTTGGCTTTCTCGCGGCTTTCATAGAGACCTTGTTCCACTAAAAGTACATCTAACCGTTCCTTCGCGCTCATATCATACCCTCTGTCGTTGAGATTGTCTGTTTGTTACCGTTCACTAAAAACGGGCAAGACATGCGTCCCGCCCGTAGGTACAGCTATGTTACGCACGCTTTTGTTTACGCGGCGCCATCGTCTTGACCAATTCGACCAGCGAGTCGACGTTGAGGCCGACATGGTCGAGCAATTGTTGCGGATCACCGTGTTCCACGAACAGATCTGGCAGACCTAGCGGGTAGATCTCCATGCCGTAGATGCGGTTGAGCGCGTAGAATTCCATCACGGCGCTGCCCATCCCGCCCAGCGTCGACCCTTCCTCGACGGTGACGATGCGCGTTCCCGTCTTGGCGAGGTCCAACAACAGTTCCTCATCGAGCGGCTTCACGAAGCGCATGTTGACGACCTTCGCGTCGATGCCGTTCTCCTTCAAGGCTTCTGCAGCTCGCATAGCCACTGGAACCATCGAACCGAGCGCGAGGATCGCAACGTCCTGACCATCGCGGATCACTTCCGACTTGCCGATCGGCAGCGTCTGGAATTCCGAGTCGATCGCGACGCCAAGACCTGCTCCGCGCGGGTAACGAACGGCCACCGGTGCGCCGTGGTTGACCGCGGTGTAGAGCATGTTGCGGAATTCGTTCTCGTCCTTCGGAGCCATGACCGTGAAGTTCGGGATGCAACGCAGGAACGCGATGTCGAACGCCCCTTGGTGCGTCTCCCCGTCATTCCCGACCAGTCCCGCCCGGTCGATCGCGATCGTGACTGGCAAGTTCTGGATCGCAATGTCGTGGATCGCTTGGTCGTAGGCGCGTTGCAAGAACGTCGAGTAGATCGCCAGCACCGGCTTTTTGCCCGTGCACGCCATCCCCGCGGCAAATGTCGCCGCGTGCTGCTCCGCGATTCCCACGTCATAGCAACGCTCGGGGAACGCCTCTTGGAACTTGATCAGACCAGACCCTGGAAGCATCGCCGGCGTGATCGCGACGATGTCTGGGTCCTGTGCCGCCAGTTCAATCATCGTGTCGGCAAACATGTTCGGGTATTGTGGCGGTGCAGCCTTCACAACTTTGGGAGCATCGCTTTTGGCAAGGTTGAAGCCTTTGCTGACGGAGTGCATCTTGTCCGGGGCATCGGCTGCCACTGCATAGCCTTTGCCTTTTTGGGTGACGACGTGCAAGAGGACCGGACCCTTGGTGTTCTTCGCACGCTGCATGTACTTCAAGAGCGTGGGCAGATCATGACCATTGATCGGGCCGAGATAGGTGAAGCCAAATTCTTCGAAGAGCATGCCCGGCACGAGGAAGCTCTTGAAGGAGTCCTTGAAGCGATCGAGCACTTTGGTGGTTTTGTCACCCAACTCACCGAACTTGTGCAGGAAGCTGGCGATATCTTTTTTAAACGTCGAATAGGTCGGATCGACGCGCAGTTTGGTTAGGTAATTGGAAATCGCACCGACGTTCGGTGCAATCGACATCTCGTTGTCGTTGAGGACGACGAGCATATCGGTGCCGAGGTGTCCGGCATGGTTAAGCGCTTCAAACGCCATCCCACCCGTCATCGATCCGTCACCGATCACGGCGATGACTTTGTTGTCCTCGCCATCGATGTCTCGTGCGCAGGCATAGCCCATCGCCGCCGAGATGGAAGTGCTGGCATGGCCAACGTCAAACATGTCATGCTCCGATTCCGAACGTTTCGGGAAGCCTGACAACCCCTTGAATTTGCGCAGGGTCGGGAAGAGATGCTTCCGACCGGTCAAGATCTTGTGTACATACGCTTGATGTCCTACGTCCCAAATGATCTTGTCACGCGGCGAGTCAAAGGTCTGGTGCAACGCGAGGGTCAATTCCACGGCCCCCAGATTCGAACCAAAGTGACCGCCTGTCGTCGCCAAGTTCTCGATGAGGAATTGTCGAATCTCCTCCGCGAGTTGATTCAATTGGTCCACCGACAAATTCTTTATATCAGAGGGGGTATTGATTTGTTCAAGCAGCATGTGTACCGCCTCACTTCTAGGTAGTCAAAAAAAGTCACTCGTAGTAAGCATTGTAACACAGACCAGATTTCAGTTGCCATCCTTTTTGCTGTTGTTACCTAGTGTACACAAAAAAAGGAGGAAAGCCGCTCGGCTCTCCTCCTTTTTTTACAGTTGGACAGTCAGAGTACCTGCCCATTGCAGGGAAACGTTGGTGCGCAGGTATTCGTCGCTCTGGTTGAAGTACGCCAGTGCGATGAGATCCTGCGGGTAGCGACGCATCACTTCGACGAACCGCTCGCGGGCGTCATAGAATCGTCCATGCTGGAAGAAGGTCACGCCTTCTTCGAACAGGCGCTTGGTCTCTGATTTCAAACGGGCGATTTCTGGCTCGTCTGCGGCAAAGACATCGTACAGTTCGAGCGTTTGCCCGTCGAGCAGCAGCTTGCCGATATAGCGTGCATTGGCTGCGGCGTCTGCTGCGAGGTAGGTCGTCTGCGTGGTCAACAAGCGAACGCCGAATTTTCCGGTGAGCCGTTCCAGCGTGCCTGTCAGGATCACTTGGTCGGAGATCAAACTGCTGTCCAATCGATCCTCGGCCCCGATCACCCCGAGTGTGATGTCCCCTTGGTGAACGCCAACTCCAACGCCAGAGGGAATCTGGCGTTGCAAGCGGTGGCACATGCCGACCGCGGCACGATAGGCATCGGCAGGCTGTTGCGGGAACAGCGCGATCACGCCGGCTTCCATAAACTTCCCGATCATGCCCCCATGCTTCGTGATCTCCTCTGAGACATGCTTGAGGAAGCGATTGTTGATCAGGTCGTAGGTGCCTGCCGGGTCTTTGACCTCTTGGTGGAAGTTGCGGATGTTGATGACCAGCACGGTCATCCGCTCCAACACTTTTTGATCCCCAAGGTCCAAGGCCGTGATCTCTTTGCCGAGATACGCTTCGAGATTTTCCGGGAAATATCGCTTGTAGGCATCGCGAACTTTTTTGGTCTGCTCGATATTCGCCTGAATCGCGGAGGCCATCTCATTGAAGGAACGTCCGAGTTCGCCCACTTGGTCTTGGGAATTGTCCTCGACCCAAGTGGTTCGCGTCTCCTCTGGATTGGTTTTGAGCTGGTTGACGCTCTCCTTGAGGGTGGTGATTCGGCGCAATTGCAACCACGTGACCAGGAAGATCACGACGAGGATGAGAATCGTGAACACCGCTACGATCAACAGCGTTACGTACCGGTTGAACTCCATATCTTGCTGGTAGCTGTGCATGTTCACACCGGCCTCAAAAACGCCGACCAACTTCGTCTTGCTGGTATCAAACAGCGGCCCGAGGGCAAACAGCCACGTACCGTTCTCGTCCTCCGACTGGCAGGTGACCAGTTTGCGCTCCGTCAAGTGCGTGTTGAATTGGGTTTGATCCAACGTTTCGTACATGTTCAGTTCCTTGTTGTACATCTTGCACGAGGACAGGCTGTCATCGTCAGTCGTCAAGGTGAACGAGTCAAACATTCGGAAATCGTTGTCGTCCTCGTACACGCTGTAGGCGCGGTCCCCTTCGACTTTGTGCACCATCGTGTAGTAACGTCCGTCATGCTCCTCTTTTTGCATGTCAGCGGTCAACGCTTGGTAGTCTGGGCTCATGAAATCGCGAGGAGAGTTGATGTTGGCAAGCTTCTCTGGATGTACGAGACCCTCTGCGTCTTGGACGACATATTCCATCGAGCGACGGACTTCTGTGTCGGTGATGTCATTCATTTGAAACTGTACGATCACCGCGAGACCGCTCATGCACAGAGCGACGAGTGGGAACAGGATGAACACCTGCTTGAGAATGATCGACTTCGGCATGATGTCACGGTACAGGATCTTGCCCAGCCAGCCGAACAGCAAGGCGAGCAGAACGAGCCCACCCCAATACACCCACTGCTTGGTCAGGATGTGGGTCGAGTAATCAAGCGTTTGCGTGTGTCCGTCCGCGCTGGCGAGGATGAGATGATCCTCCAAGATCAGCATCAAGGTCCCATCTGGCGCGACATTCATCCAGCTGAAGCTCGCCGATTTGCGATTGCCGTGGGAGAAGGACTTGCCCAGTTCCTGCTCGACCTGTGGCACGTCGAGCATGGTCTGGACGCCCTCCGCTCGGGTCGGGTCGAGGCGTTTGACGCTTTTGCCGTAAGGATCGAGGAACCAGACCTCGCCTCGGGCATCGGTTTGGATGTTTTCCACAAACGCGGTGTCGCTTGTGCCAGCGTTGGCCAGCGGGTAGAGTTGCTGTCCTCCGCGCTTGTAGAGCACGCCCTGCTGCGTGGTATAGAGCAGGTCTGCTGGCTTGGAACCGAGCACTTCGGAGAGGTAGAGATTGCTTGGGACCGCGAGTTTTTCGGAGGTGACGAACTTGTGCAGGACGTCATCCCAGCGGTTCCAGCGCAGTTCCCCCTCCTCTTGGGAGATATAGGTGAACTGGCCGTCATTCATCTGCAGAGCCTTGGTGGTGCCGGTGCGCAGCGACGCGTTTTTCTTGGTATCGTACTTGCGGATGTGTACGCCCCAGCTCGGGTCGATCTCACCTTGTGCATCATAATGGTACAGCACTTCGTACTTGAGGACCAAGGCTTTGTCGTCGAGCACTTGCACCAGCGTATACAGACCCCCCTGTCCATCTGGCACAGCGTCGCCGTATCGGAGGTAGAAGTTATCCGCATTGAGTTTCGTTGGGTCAAGTTTGTCAGGACTGTCGATCGTCGGCGTCAACGCTTCCAGATCTTCAAGCGTCGGGACGTCGATGTCGTATTCCCATGAGCCATCTCGGTGGTACTTGACGAGACCTTCCTTCGATCTGGTGATGATGTAGAGCGAGTCGTGATCGGCGAGCACGCGGGTAGGGCTTTTCAGCATGACGGAGCGCTCCAACGGGTGGAGGGTGAAGTAGTCATTTTTCACCCAAAGACCGATAGACAGCAGCGTCATCGCGAGCAGGAGCAACACGACACGCCAGAGGTAACGCTTCATCGTGTCACCTCCGCTGGCAGGGCTTTGATGTCAATCGTCTCGGTCGGTTCATCCCACTGCACATCAAAACCGAACGCTTCCACGAGCAGTCGCAACGGGACATACGTGCGTTCGACCGCAAGTATCGGGGCAACATCGATGGTTTTGGGTTCACCATTGACGTGGTAGCGGTTGTTGCCAATCCACGCCACAACGGTGCGTCCACGGTACTCCACGCGCACCATCTGCTCCGCGTCCTCCCATTGCACTTGTGCGCCGAAGCCTTCGAGCAACGTGCGGATCGGCACCATCGTCGTCCCGTTGAGCCGGACGAGCGGTGCGGTCAGTTTGAAGTCGATCGAGTTGGAGATGAGATGATCGACGGGTAGAATCTGATGCGGTTGGCTGAGCTGCTTGTCCAGTTGGTCGCTCAGTTGCTTCAGCACGGCGAGTTCATCCTTGGTATAGCGCGTGAGCTCAACAGCTTCGATCTGGGTGATCGACTGCTTGTGCAAGTCGCTGAGCGCCGCGTTCGGCTTGCCCAGTTCAAGTTGTTTGGCCTCCACCCCATACTTCTGTAAAAAAAGCGGCGTTTTTGTTGCATGCACCAAACGCCGCTTGGCATCTGTGAGCTGTGGTTGCAATTCGGCTGCACTGGTCGCATCGCCCTCGGCGTTGCGCGTATCGATCAAGCCTTGCAGGAAGTTCACATCCTCCTGCGCCATCGTGGCATCATCTGGCACGTTCTGTTGTTCAGCTTTCACTTGTGCCTCGGTCTTCACGATAGCAAGCAAAAGCGCATCGGTCGGGGTCTGTGCGTATTGAGACTTGAGCGTAATCACTTGATTTTGCAACGCGACGAGGCGAGCTTGCTTGTCCGCTTGGCGCAGGGTCTCGCGCTTGGCGTTGTTCTCTTGAAGCAACAGCAGCAAGGAGTTCGCGAGTTCGACCTGTCCTGTGAGCTTGGCTTGCTCCTGTGCTTTGCGGAGCCTGCCATTCGTCGCCAGCAGCGTGGCTTGTGTCGCTTCTGACGACTGCTTGCGGAGGTCTGCCTGCGCTTGCGCATCGGTGGTCAGCGCCAGTTGCTTTTGCAAAAGCCCTTGGCGGACGTCTTCGAGCGCGGCGGATGCTTGGACAATCTGAGGGAGCAACTTGATCGCCGTCTGCGATTGGGAAGCCGTGGTCGCTTTTTGCAAATCTTGTAACAGCCCCGTCAGTTTCTCTCCCGCCGCTTGGAGGCTGGTTTCTGTCGCCTGGGCGTCGAGCTGTTGCAGTTGGGTGGTCAGGTTTTGGATCGAGGCTTGCAGTTCGGTCGCTTGGGCGGCATCACCAGAGGCGAGGGCCGCCACGAGGTCTTTTTTGGCTTGGTCGAGCTGGGCTTGCAAGTTCTGACGCTGGGTTTCCTGCGCTTGTTGAAGGTCGGTCGACGCGGCCGAGGCGGGGTCCGCTTGACGATCCAACGCCGCCAACGCTTTGCTCTCTTCGCCGTTCTGCACCGCCGTCAAAAAATCGAGTTGCGCTTGCAAGGTCGCCACGTCGAGCGCAAGTTGGCTGATCTCGCTGTCAGATGCCGTTTGGGCTGCTGTTTTTTTCGCTTCCAGTTTGTCTGTGACGCTTGCGATGCTCGTGCGCACTTCCGTCGAGGTCAGGAAGCTGACAAGTCGAGGCTTGCCCTCTTGCAAGTAGATCCAGAACGCAATCTGCAGGTCGTCGATGGTGTCGAACGGGACGGAGACGCTTTTCCCTCCCTTAAAAAGGGCGTTGAGGTCATTGGCTGTTCCGATGTTCATCCATGCACCCGCGGCGAATTCAGACTTGTAGTACACGCCTTGGTCAGAATCGGCCATCGTGCCTTTGGCAGCGGTGTAAACCGACTGGGTCAAGGCTTCTTTTTGTACCAAATAGGTTCCGATCAGCAACGTGCCGTTAGGTGTGGAGGCGGCAGCGGGTCGGCTGACGGTCGCTGCCGAGACGTCCGGCAACGGGCATGAGGCAGTTAGCAACGCCGCCAGCATGACAGCGCTGAACAGTCGAAGATGTGATCGTTTGGGCATGCGAGTGCCTCCTTTCGTTACGGGGTCTCGGTCAGCGAGCCAGACGGTGCGTACCCGGCGAGGTCGGCGACAGACAGTTGCTTGTCCCCGGCATAGAGCACAAGTTGAAGTGCGCTCGGGTCTTGGAACACGAGATTCAAGTGCGTGATCGTGGAGGCGATCGGCTGCTTCTCCGCGATCAATTTGCCGTCTTTTTTGAAACGCAATGCGTAGTGCGTGGCTGGCGAACCGTCTGTCAACTTGAGCTTGAACGTGCTGGTCATGCCCGTGGCGACCGGTTCCAATCTCCAGATGCCCAACGACTTCGGTGCGGGTTGCTCCTGCTCAAACGGCTCATTGCCACTCTCCGACGGGGCAGTATTGGGGATGCCCGATACATAGGATAGGCCCCCACCAGAGACGAGGTTCAGGTTGGAGAGCGCTTGCTTGTACGCGACGTAGGTGGAGACGGTGGATTGCTTGGCTTGGTCGTACACGCCCTGTTGCTTGTCCACGTCGTCCTGTGTCACCCGACCGAACTTTTGCTTCTGCACCGCATCTTCGGTCGCTTTTTGCATCGCGGTTTCGGTCGTCAGGGCGAGGAGGTAGACGGCCTCCGCCTGCTTGGCGTTGAGGTAGGACTGTTTGGTTTTTGCCGCGAGTTGGTTGCGGGTGTCCGCTTCCTTGACCTTCGCTTTGTCGACTTCAAGCAGTGCGAGCGGGAGCGAGGTCGACAGATCTTCAAAGTAACGGTCGTCCTGGTACTCCCCTTGCAGTTCGACTTTTGGGACAATTTTGAGAAATGGAAACGAAAGTGTCAGCACCAACGCTTTGCCCTTCCAACGGTTTTTCAATTTCTGGATCAGGCCGTCATACTGTGCCGAAAAAGACTGGTAATCTGGCGCATTGGGCTTCTCATACATCGCCGCCAGCAAATCGGTCGCTTGGCTCCCGAACTTTTTGAGGTACAGTCCACGGATGATCTCCGACTTGGTTTGGGCGAGTCCGAGCGCTTCGGAGTCTTGGAAGAGGCTGTAGTCCGACTTTTTGGCAGACTCATACAGTTTCCACATGGTCTCTTGGTTCAAGTTGGCGTAGACGCGCGGCAGTTCGAACCGGTAATCCCCATCAAGGTCTCGGCCAAGCAGCAAGCCTAGCGCGAGTCGGCTCGATTTAAAGGAGAGTTGCGCCGTTTTGTAGCCCGATTGGGCTTGCTCCACCAGTTCGTCAGCCGCTTTCACTTCGTCGGCGGTGGCATAACCGAAAGCCTGCTTGTTGTGCAGATCCTTGGCTTTTTTCTCCGCTTTCACGACCGCCGCTTGGGCAAGATCTGCAGCGAGCTGTGATTGGTAGGCCGTCATATAAGCTTGCTCCGTCTGCACTTGCGTCTGGGCGGTCATGTCCTCCACTTGATGCTGGACTTTTTTCTGGTTATAGAGGGCTCCAGGAACTTTCATGCCGAGCTCGATGTCGCGGCTCATGCTGTGTTCCTTGGCTTTGTTCGAATTGTCCTTCTCATCCTGATTGCGCAACGATTGGTAGGCTTGAGCAAGCTCCAGTTCCATCTGTTGCGTTTGGTTGATGCGCAGATCCTGTAGCGTTGTACTGGAGTCGACACTGCTGCGGATGGCATCAGACAACGACAGCTGCACGGAGGCGTGCGCAGGTCCAGCAGGGGCGATCTGAGCGGCGACGACTCCGATGGTGACGAGGTGCAAGGCCGCCTTCCAGCGTTGATGGTTCAACATTCAAATCCCTCTTTCTTCAGTCACAACTGCATGTCAATCTTACTATAAAATTTCCTCTGCTGACACCTAAAAATACAACAAGAATTACAAAGAGTGTGATACATTTATGGAAGATGATTTGGCTAGTGAGGGAGATGAATGTAGAGATGGGGATCGCAGTATGTGGAGGCGCGCAGATGCAGTGTAGTTTCGGCACGGCTCCGAGCAATTTGATGGTACTTCCCGCCAACCGAACACTCACGTCGCAGCCGATTGCGACGATTATGGATAACAAACCGATGCTCAACGTCTTGCCATTTGGGATGTGTCAATCGCTGGCGAATCCGATGGTGGCCGCTGCCACCGCCGCAGCGATGGGCGCGTTGACACCGCAACCTTGCATTCCGATGACGACCGCTCCGTGGACGCCTGGAGCGCCTACCGTGCAGATCGCGAACTTCCCAGCCTTGAACAATTCCTCCAAGTTGATGTGCAACTGGGGTGGTGTGGTCTCGCTGACCAATCCCGGTCAGCAGACGATTCAGGTGCCGTAGATGGGAGCCTTATTGGAGATCATCAGCAAGCCGTTTGCCCCGCTGATCAAGTGGGTGCTGGCGGTCGTGGAGTGGGTGAAAAAGCTCCCAGAGCTTTTGAAAAAAGGCAAGGAAACGGTTGAGGAAAAAGTTCTAGCACCCGAACGCTCCCTCTCGCAATATGTGCGAATCGGGCGGCGCTACTTTTCCAAGCGGTTGCTCGTGGCGGTCGTCCTGTTGTTGGTCGGCGGCAGTCTCTATCTCTACTTGCGCCCCCCTGCACTGCTCGCCGGATGGCTCGGCTGGCCGCGCACGTTGATCGAAGGCAGCAAGCAAGCGATGGCGTTCCAAGGGCTTGGCAAGCTGATCACCCAAGAAGGAGAACTGCACTACGTCGGACAAGTCGTCAAGGGCGTCTATGCAGGTCAGGGCAAGCTCTACAACGACCGCGAAGTGCTGATCTATGACGGAGAATTTAAAAAAGGTCTGCCCAACGGCACGGGCACACAATACAACGGATTTGGACAGTTGGTCTACCAAGGCTCGTTCAAGGACGGCCTGTTCTCTGGAAGTGGGCAGGCGTACCACGGCAGCGGCAAGATGCGCTACGACGGCGAGTTCAAAAACGGCGCGATGCAAGGCGCTGGCACCAAGTACTACGTGACAGGTCAAGTGCAATACACCGGCGAGTTCGTCAACGACGAGTATGCAGGCAAAGGCACGCTCTACGATGTGTTCGGCAAGGTGCAGTATGACGGCCTGTTCCTCGCGGGAAAGTACGAGGGCGTCGGAACCTTGTACACCAACAAGGGCAGCGTGCTCTATACGGGGGCGTTTTCTGCAGGCCTGTACAGCGGCGTGGGGAAGTTGTTTGGCGAGAGCGGCAAGCCGATTTATGACGGCGCGTTCCAGAACGGACAATACTCGGGCGCGGGCACGGAATTCTATGACGACGGCACCGTGAAGTTCAAAGGTGAGTTCGCCGCCGGAAAGTACCAAGGAGAAGGCAAGTTGTTCGCCGCCACTGGCAAACCGTCCTACACGGGGTCATTTGTCAGTGGGAAGTTTGAAGGCGAAGGGCAGAAGTTCGACGCAGACGGCTTGCCGCTGTACAAGGGGCAGTTCAAGTCAGGTCTCGAAGACGGCAGCGGCGAACGTTTTGATAAAAAAGGCACGAGCCTGTACAAAGGCTTTTTCCAACGCGGGCGTATCTACTACCCTGGCTTCCTCGGTTTCTCGCCCAAAGCGGTCGAGGCGTTGTTGGACAAACCGACCGACGTCACGATGGCGACGAGCGGCGAGCAGAAGTTGGAGATGCTGTACAGCAAGTACAAGATGACGTTCCAACTGGAACTCTCCAAGGAAAACGCCAAAGACTCGCTGGTCACGGCGGTCGAGGTCTGGAACGAGAGCGGGTTGCAGGATATCGACGCGATCGTCAAAGGCAAGGATGTCGCCGGAGCCGATGCTTTGGATGAGCCAAGCAATGCCAAAGGCGAGGATGCTGACACCAAACCAAGCCTCTATCGCAAGGATGGCAACGTGACGGTCTACAAGGTCGGCGATGCGTTGTACTACTGCTACTACAACGGTGAGAAGCTGTTGCGGGCGATGGTAGGGCCTTATAAGCAGGGATGAGGAGTACGTAGAAAAGGCCACGAACCGCGGATGCGGATCGTGGCCTTTTTGCGAGGCAGACGAGAGCGCCCGCCTGCTGGTTCATGCTGGTTCGGACTCATTGAAAAGGCTAGTTTTCTTCGTCCTCAAACTTGGCCTGTGCGGCAGCGCGGCCGAGTTGGTCCGCTTCTTGTTCCAGTGCGGGGTCATCATTGACCGGGAGCCCTGCGACTTCGGTGTTGGGTTGGACGCGGCCTTGGCGTTGTTGGACGACGTGTGCCAGTTCGTGGCCGAGCAGTTCCTGCCCCGATTGCGTTTGCGGATCGAACTTGCCCTGCGCAAAGTGGATGTCGTTGCCCTGTGCATAAGCGTGCGCCCCCACATCCGAAGCTTCGGAGCCGACGTGGATGTTGACATCAGAGAAGTCCGTTTGGAACGCGGACTCCATTTTCGCCTGTACATTCTCCGGCATCTTGTTGCTGCCACCTGTGGAGCGCTGCACGGGCGCGACGGCAGGATCTGCTTTTAATTGCAGCTCTTCCTCGTCTTCCCCGCTACCCATGCGTTGCGCGGGGTCGGCTTTGAGTTGCAGTTCCTCCTCCTCCTCAGGCAAGCCCATGCGTTGGATGGCTTGGCGTTGGAGATAACGAGTGGTCGCTTGGTTCCCATACGCGCGTTGCAATTGCAAGATCGCGGATGGCAGTGCGGACGCCTGCGCCTTGGAGGCGGCTGGCGTTTTTTGCTGAGAAACAGAGGATGTGGCGCCTTTGGCTTGTTGTCTCGCTCGTGTCAAGATCAATTCCTCCTAGTCGAGGGGCAGTGTTTCATGACCGTCGCTCGTGCCGGCCGCCGCCTCTAGTTTCGGTTGTGCCAGCTCCTGTACCGACTGCGCATCTGCACGATGCGCCCACCACCGAACGCGCAAACTGCCACGCTCGGCTGGCTCCAACAGGCGAACGCCGATGCGGAACGTACCCCGGTGCGGGTAGACCAGTGTGCCGATCGTATGCTTCGGCAGCTCAGTCGCAAATTCAGTGCCCTGAAAAGCGTCCGCATCACCATAGATCGTGCTCTGCTGCTCAGGCAACAGGCTTTCCGAAGCTTCCAAGCCCACCGTGATCAACACCGGCCCAGCACCCAGTCCGTGCGTGATCTCATCTGTCACATAACTGCGTTCTGCCTTGCCGAAAATACCCGGTTTGTTACGTTCCAGCAAAAAGAAATCGGTGGTGCCTGTCGTCATCGTTTTCGGTGGCTCGATGGGTTTGACTTCTGGCAGACCCAGCGTAAATGTCAAAACTTTTTGGGCACGGTCATAGTTCACATCGAGGTGTGGCGGTTGATCTGCCGGAATCGCTTGCGTCTGTGCCTGCACATCGAGGATGCTGTCGGCTCCTGAACGACTCCCGCCCGCGGTGCCGAGGTTGAACAGCATCGATGGATTGTGGACTTGTTCAAAAAACGGCACCGGTACGATGCTGTCGACCTTGTACGAAGAACCAAACGGCTGTAAGTGAATCTGCGCGAGGTACAAGCATTGGTCGTTCGGCGCGGTCAACACATCATCGAGGGAGCGCGAGTAGGCTTTTTGCAACAATTGCTCAGCAATCGAATCGTAGGTCACCGTAAATGTATGCTGCACCGAACGCGTCACCGAGACTTCGTGGCCCGCGATAAACAGTTGCACGTCGCTCGTCTTCATGCTGACCGTACCCTCTGTGGCGCCCGGTGCAGGTTGCAGAGCGCGGAGGGTATACAGGTACTCAACGTTGTACTCCCCGTCCGCGAACTCCTTCTCAAAGACCAGTTTATCCCCCTGCTTCGTCTCCTGTTCCAGCACACAGCCGTTGCCAGCCGGGTGGAGTTCGAGGCGCACATGGCGCTGTTGCGAGATGCGCTGGATCAGCAACTTGGCTTGGAAGCGGTCGTTCGCCTGCACAAATCGCGGAACTTGGTGCAGGATGCGCACATCGCGGTCTTCATGCAAGAGGCTGGTCGTGCAGGAGAGGTTCGTCGCGTCAAACTGCTCAGCGGGCGGAAGCTCCTCCTTGATCAGCAAGCTGTAGCTTTCGACCATTCGGTTGTACTCGCTGACTTCCTCCTTGCGCCCGGTGTTCGCCACGGAGTGTACCATCTCTTTGCCCGTCTCGTCGTACTTGAGGCAGAGGTAGACGATCTTGGCATAGTCACCGTTGTTCTGGAAGCCTTTTACGGTCGAGAGATCCAAGGTCTGGCGCTCATCGATGATGATCTCGCGACCTTGGTAGTCGAACGCGAGACCCGAATTGACCGTGATCTTGCGCTCCCCCGCTGGTGTCACTTGTAGGCCAGTTACGACACCGACCCCATGCAGGAGACGGTTCAACAGCCAGCGCTTTTGGTTCATGTAGGTCTGCTCCGACTCGAAATCACGGACGGTCAGCAGCTTCCCATAAAAATACCGATTGCGTTCAAACGGGTACGATCGTGAATTTTGCATGTGTAAAATCTCCTTTCCGCCGTCATTCCAAAGTCGAATCCATCCCGAGACGCGAGTGCAACCCGATGCGGCTGTTGCGGTCAACGTCGACGAGGACGGTGTTGTACGGGAGTGCCGCCTTGTCATCCAACACGAGCAAGGACGGTTCCATCAAAAAGCTATTGATGCCGAGATACGCGTGCGACCCCATGTGAATGTGCGGTTCCAACACGATCAACTGCGCCTCCGTGAAGGCCGGCCGCTCCTCGTCGAGGAGCTTTTGCAGAATCGCCCGGCTCCGTTCATCCGGCACAACGTCCGGCTTCACCAGCACGCAGAAGCGGTACGGGTCCAACCCGTAGAGGCGTTCCATCGTGCGGCGAATCTCCGCCTTCTCGATCAGGTATTTATATTGAAAAAACTCGACGATGTAAGGCTTCTCCCCGGTGAAGATCTCAAACAGGTCCTGCAAGCCTTCACGGGTGCCGCGTTTTTGGTACAGGTCCGGGGCTCGCTTGAGCAGCGCGCGCGTCTGCTCCTCCGTCCAGCGGTCGTCCACGGCGATACCAAGCCACGTCGACAACCACTTCAGGAGATCGCCCGTCGCCGCATCCGCGTCAAAACACCGCGCGATGTGGTCGATCGCCTCTTCCATCTCGTCAAAAAACGTTCCGAACAGCGACAGAAACCGCTCCATAAAGTCCCGGCTCTGCGGGTCCTGTTGAAAGACAGCCGGCAAGTACTGTAGATAGGAAACGCGCGGGTAGTACACGCGCAGTTTTTTCAGCAGCGGGGTCTTCCGATCACTTCCACTCCATTCGATGCGCAACCAGAGGAAGCGGCCTTGGGCGCGCAACAGCGCATCGCGCGGATTGACGATAGGCCCCTGCCAGAGGTTTCGCGTTCGCTCCAACTTCTCCTGCAAAGTCTGTTCATTATGCAAAAAGTGGTCGAGTGGCAACGTGCCACCGTCCACCCATACTTCCGGATGATCGGACGCGATGTAGTAGACGCGCAGTTGTGTCTCATCCGGCAGATCAGCGTCCAGCAAGAGCTTGTGCCAAACGGTCTCAGACGCGACCGCATCGAATGCGCGGGAGAAGTAGACGCCCTCTGGTGCCCCCCCGAGCTGACCCGCTCCTTGGATGCGCGGCGATTGTTCCAGCACCGCGATGCGATTTTCCGCGCGATACCACAAGTAGAGCAAGTGTTGATGGCCATAGAGGATCTTGCCGACCTCGCCTTGGCTACCGGAGAGCGGTTCGGAAGGTTCTCCGTCCGCTTGGTAGGTGTGGACGAAGCGATCATCCAAGCTCCCGGATGACAACTCGCGACCGTCGCTCACATAGAGCGTGTCACGAGTGTCAACGGCGAGGGCGGACGGGATGCCGGGAAATTCGATCTCCACATGGCGATCCAGACCGCCATTGCGGTGGAACACATGCACCCGACGCGTGTCTCCGTCCAACAGATAGAGCCATCTCCCCTTGTGCTGCACCTGTAGGGAAAACCGCTGCCAGAGTTCCTCCAACCGCGTCGCTTGCGGGACGGTCAGGGCCTCGTCACGGTACACATGGCGCAGGCGACCGCCATCACCGATCTGCAACACGACGAGCGCAGTCCCAGCCGGGACGATGCGCCCGCTCTCGGCGGCAACCGTCTGTTCGGGGATCACCACATACACCTCGTGCTCGCCATCAGTTCCCATCGCCAACGGGCAGATCTCCTGTCCTTGCCACTCGCGCACTTCCCAGACTGCTTGGATGTTCGAGAGCGAGTACGCGGTGATGCGGCCACGCTGCTGGCGTTCTGCTACGACCACCAGATCTTCTGTCGCCCCTAGCACGGCTCGGTTCGTGAACAGATTGTGCTCTGGTGGAAATAGTGAATCGCTGATCCGGTTCACATAGTCGTACAGCCAGACCTTGGCCTCGTGATCGAGCAACAGCAACGTCCCACGCGGCCCGAGCGTCAGATCGGCGACCGACCCCATGCCTTCGATCTGGTTGAGCCAGATGTCGCTCCGTCTGCCATAGCGCACCGTGCGCTCCAGCCGAACACCTTCGTCCGACAGATGCAGGTTGTGGTACGTCCCTTGTTGCCAATCTCTCGCTTTGTTTAATGAAAAAAACGTGGTGTTTTCGTACAACGGGACTCCCCCCTACAAATCGGTGCGACTGAGCAATTGGACGGTATGTGCGCCCGAATAGACCAGCCCATGCGGCGGCAGGTGGATGTCGCCATTGCTGTCACGGCGAATCCCACGTCCCTCCGCATCCAACCACAGCGATTGGATGTACTCGACGCCTGGCAAACGGTTGATCACTTCATACACGTCGCCTTTGTAGACGGCACGTCCAAACTCCCATCCCTTGGTCGGATCGCGGTCGTCCAACACGTCGAGCAAGTTCCCGAGCGCCGCCAGCACCCGCTCTGTCTGATGCCGATAATCCGGATGCACCACGACGACCGCATTGACGGTAATCTGCACATACTCCGGTGCTACGACATGCACTTCGGTCGTGAGCAGGCGGTGTTGATTCAGATGTCGCTGCACCGTCTGCAAAAAGCCAGTGCTCGGCATCGGCTTCGCACTGTCGCTAAACGGTACGACGACGACCGTCACTTGCCCCGGCAGATGCTCTTGCTCGTCTTCCTGCCCGACGCGATACAGCGGGATCGCTTTGACCCGCGCCACGCGCAAACCCGGTGTGGCACGCGCAATCTGCTCGTAATCGTCCGCCGTGACAGCACGTGTGGCATGGCGCATCTCTTGGCGCAAGCGCCCCTTCGCCTCCGTCAGCGACTCCCGCTCCCTGCCACCTGCCGCGTAGACGTGGTTGGTCACGGACAGTGTTGGCGCAAACGCGTGAGCCGGTGCGATCACACCGCTGATCCGGTCCTTTTGCACGTTGCCGCGCTCTCCTCCCCCGGTGCGATAGGAGATCAACCGGATGTTGAAGTCCGGCACGGACTCCGCCATCTTGTGCGGAATCTGCCCGTACTCATGATCGCCGAACAGAATTTCCTCCTCATCAAGATCAACGAGATAGTGGCAGTCGTCCGATCGGGAGCGTTCGAGATCGTCGACCCGCGTCCAGTCCTGCCACTCCCACTGTTTGCCGTCCGTCCCTGGAACTGGGATGCCGACTTGCACCATCAGGGAATCGGGCAACAACGGACTCATCGGCAGGGAGAAGCGCTGGTTGGGCAACCCGTCGCTTTTTCCGAGCAAGCGGTGGGATTTGAAGTCTTCGGCATAGCAGATCAGGCGGATCGTCCCTTGTCCACGCGGTGGGATGCGACCGTTGCGAGCATCGCCGAAGGTGATGCGCGTGGTCTTGTGCTCAGGGTTACGCACCAACTCATAACAGTTGTCGCGCGGCGCGCAAGCGGCGAGGGCGTCAACTTTTTTCCAATCGCGCCAATTCCCGCCCGGCTCTAACACCTGCACATCCACATGACCGAACCAAGCGAGGTAGTCGTCCGACTCCAGCGTCTGGTGTGCCGACCCGTCGCTTTCATAGGCACGCACGAGGCTATGCGTGTCGCCATGTACGGCGAGGGCGGTGTTCAGGGTACATTTCTCCACCATCGGCGGCACTTCGTAGCCGGTTTCCACAACCTCGCAGGCGATCCACGCCCGCTCGATATCGCTCGCTGGGTGGATCGTCGTCCGTCCCATCTCGCCCGGCAGTTTGATCGTGACGCGACCAGTCTGAGAAAACTGGTTCGTGCCGTCTTGCACGTTCGGCTCCTTCAACGGATGCCAAGTTCCATCGCTTCCATAGTAACTCCACGCCACGCGGGCGGAGGGAGTGACCTCCAGACCCTCCTGTGCTGGATTGCGCACAATCGCGTGTTCCTCACGCAAGTTGATCGTCAGCGTGAAAAATTGCTCTGGCGGCAACGGCTGGTCAAAGCCAAGGCAGAGACTCGTCTGGCGCTGTGCCTCGGCACCGAACGCATAGAAACCGACTCGCCCATTTTCATTCGCAGAGGTGTAGTCGGAGGATTCTGCGTTCGACTTGACCAGCACGCGCTGGATGCGATGCGGGAACGCCCACAGCGCTTCGGTCGTCTCGAACGTCTCGTCCAACGCTTGTAATTTCAACCCGCGCGGCAATCGTTGCGCTTGTTCCAAACCGCCAAATGTCACATCTACTTGTGCAGAGGTGGCAGGGCGAAGCGTGAGGCCGAGAAGTTGGAGAAATTTGCGTTCATTTTTGGCGGTGACGCGGTTGAGGTAGTACTGCTGCATCTCCGTCAGCCACGAGAACAGTTCGATCATCGTGATACCTGGATCGTGGGCGTTCTCATCCGTCCACTGCGGCAGTAGGCTCGGGATGTTCTTGCGCGCATCGTCGACGATCTCCGCGAAAAG
The DNA here is from genome assembly GCF_003148565.1 of Tumebacillus permanentifrigoris. Classification (GTDB taxonomy): domain Bacteria; phylum Bacillota; class Bacilli; order Tumebacillales; family Tumebacillaceae; genus Tumebacillus; species Tumebacillus permanentifrigoris. Next base: position 62,494 of record NZ_QGGL01000010.1, on the reverse strand, counting down.
GCGATCGTCCAAATTCGGCATCGGCAGCATCGGCGCTCCCCTCCTCTCTGGTTACACCAGATCGACGACGATCTGGTGCCTGCCGTTGATCACAATTCCGTGCGGCAGATGGCTGACTTCTTCGAGGCGTACCTCGTGCGCTTGTCCGTCCGTGATGCGGTGCACGGTCATCGAGAGCTTCTGCACATGGTTGATTCCCACGACCGACTTCAACAGGCCGTAGAGCACCGAGGCGTGAATCTGCTGACCGATCTCCCATCCCTTGCCGTCATAATTGCCCGTGAACGGGTTGAGGAAGTGGTTCAACTTCTCGATCGCTTCCCGCTCGGCCGGCACGACATCATCCATCGACTTCACGACCAGTTCGGCAAATACAGAGATCTTCAAGTACGCAGGCTCGATGACTTCGACGCGTCCCGTCATGGCGATTGATGTGGCGGAGCGCTTCTGCAGATACTCCTCGATCTGGCGCTTCAGCTCGGGGAAAAAGGGTAAGCCTGGGCCTCCGCCGCTGGGTAAGACGGCGAGCGTGACACAGCCGCTTTTCCGCTTCATGCGCCCGTCGTATCCCGCGAAGGTCTTGACCTTCGCCAAATCGGGGTAGGCCTCCCGCGCCAACCATTCGTAATCCTGTGCGGTGACGGCGCGGTCGCGATGGCGGATCGTCTGCGGGCCGCGCTGGAGCGATTTGGACAAGGGTTCGGTGTCACAGCCGCCAGCGGTAGGCTCCGCGTTGGTGACGCTTTGTACAAAGGCGATCGAACGTTGCATCTGGTGGATCGCGGCGGCAGGCACGTTGCCTTTTTTCCCCGCGATCTTGTTCGAATGCACACGGATGCGATCGGACCCGCCATCAGGGAGCCGCTTGCCGTGGCGACCGTCACCGAATCGAATCGTACCCGCTGTGCGGTCGATGCGATACACGCGCTCCTGCCCAGAAGCGTCGCCGATGTGGTCAACCGCCTGCCAGTGTACCCAGAGTTTCAACAGATTCCCGCCGACGTCGCGCACCACTTCGGTGCGAATGCCTGCTTCCTGCAGTTCTTGCACGCCGCGCTCCGTCACGTGCCCGGTCTCGTCCACCCAAACTTCCTCAGAGAACACGGGCGCATGCGCCAATTGGAACTCCACTTCGGTGTCGTTCAGGGAGACTTGCTTCGGCGATTCGTCACGCAGGGTCTCTTGCTGCGTGACGCGCACCGTGTTGAGGTGCAACGCTTGCAGGATCGGCCGTTTCTGATCGGTGGCCGGGCTGTCATAGCGATTGTCGCGGTTGACAGCTCGAATCCAGAACAGCTCGCGACGGAACAGCGAAGCGCGGGTGAAGTCGGACGGGCCGACGAACTGCACCGCACCACTGCGGGTGAAGTCGAGCGTTTCATCGACCGTTTTCAACGTCGCCCACTCCGCGCGATCCCCTTCGCGGCGCAGGTACTCCCAATCGACGATCGGGCGGTTCTGCTCCACGCCGTTCTGTTGGCGCAAGGAGAAGTACAGATGCAGCGGCCCCTTGGTCGGCGGCGCGTCAAACCCGAGATACAGCCCCGGATGTCCTGTGTCGAGCGGTGCAAACGGCAGGAACAGACGCGGCGGATTCGCCGTCAAATCGGGGGTGCCGTCGCTCCACTGCATGTTGTTGTCCGCAAGCAAGCGCTCGGCGGGAAATGACACATCCGGCTCATAACGGTACTGCAAGCGAACATTCTCCACCCACGGCGAGAGGTGTACCGGGTTGGGCGTGTAGAGGTTGTCAACACTCTGGACACGCACGCGGATGAAGCGCTTGAAGTGTCCGTTGACGAACGTTTCGGCGAGATCGTCCGGGCAGCGGAAGCGCACCTTGACATCGATCCCCTCCTGCAGCGGTCGGTAAAAAAGTTCCTCATGCCCCAGCTCGTTCGTCAAGCGCGCCCATGACTTGCCGTTCCAGTACTCCCAGACCACACTGCGAATCGAGGCGAGGTAGATTTTCGGAGCTTTCGGGATGTCGGAGTCCTTCATGATCAGCTTCCATTCCACCTCAGGCTCCTCGACAGGCATGAGTTGGCGGTGGATCGCTTTGAGGCGCATGGACAGCTCGATGAGGCTGTCCTTTTTGCTGAAGGCTTCATCGCTGGCGAGGTAGAGCAAGCTGTACGGGGCCAAAAACTCCCCGAACGGGAAACATCCCGCCGGGTCGGCTTCTTGGTCGTTGGCAAATAGCAATTCGGGTGCAAATCCCCCGCGGCGCTGCTCATCGATGGACTGCGTCTTCAACCGCAAGCCGTCGATCAAAAGCGGATGCGAGCCTTGGGGAACGCTTGTGGGGAGCAGCCGGGCGCGGAGCCAGCGGTTCTCGATGCCGTTGACATTGTCCAGCGCGAACGGGACGGAGCGCTTTTTGCGCAACCAGAGTCGGTTGCCATCACCCGTCACTTCCTCAAACGGCTCCCAGCCTTGCGCCCCGAGGTAGCGCCACTCGACGCGCTCAGGGTCGGCAAACCATTCGCCACAGGTGCGCTCCAAGTGACGTTCCTTGGAATTGAAAAACTGCACTTCCACCTCTGCCATGCCATCGATCCACAACAGGTCGTGATGTCCGATGTACAACGCATGCGCCTGCTCGTCTTGCCCCTGCGTGACGTCAAAAATCGTCACGGCCTCGCGCGCGGCGAGGCGTTCGGTCAAGCAGACGATCCGATCCTGTCGCGCACTGACCAGAAATGTCTCGGCGATGCGCGCCGGCGTGACCAGCATCGCGTGGTCTGTCTGAAACACGACAGGCGCACCCTCTTCGTCCTTGGCGGCGACTTCCGTACCTCTAGGGACGAGGACAGGATGCGGGGTTCCTTCGCTGAGGGTGAACGTCACATAACCACGCGCCGGGCGGGCGGTCAATCGCTGAAGGTCGAGCAGGTTGAGGAAGGCGATCATGTTTTTGACGGGCACGCGGTTCATGCGGTCAACGTTCTGCAGATACATGTCGGCAAACAGGTAGAAAAGCGCGGTTCCCGGGTCCGGGTCGTCTGGGGAGAACCGCCATTCCGGGGTGTAGTACGGCACCATCTCTTTCATGTGGTCGATCAGGTCTTGCAAGGTGCGTGGGTCGATCGGGGGTGGCAGCATCGCTCTCCCCTCCTTTCCAGTGTGTTAGCTCGTGCCTTCATGGATGTAGAACGGATAGACTTGGTTGTACAGGTTGTTCGTCGAGCGCACGGTGTATTGGACGTGGATTTGCAAGCGCCCGTCCTCCTGCTGGTCAGCTTGCACATCCACTTCCACTTCGTGGACGCGTGGCTCCCAGCGCATGATCGCGACCTTTACGCTCTCAACCATCAGACTTACCGTCGTCGGGTCGGTCCGCTCAAACACATATTCATGGATGCCACAGCCGAATTCGGGTCGCATCACCCGTTCGCCCTTGGCCGTCCAGACGATCAAGCGGATCGCTTCGGCGATGTCCTCTTCGCCTTCCGACATCAGAATCCGGCCGGTGGCAGGGTCGACGGAGACGGGAAACTTCCAGCCTCGACCGAGAAAGTTGTTGTCCATGCGCGGATTCCTCCTCGTTGATCTTGCTCTCGTTGCGTCAGTTGATTTTGACCATCGAACCTTTGATCGTCACCATCGCGTTCGACTCCATCTGGATGTTGCCGCTCGCCTTTAAATTGAGCATGCCAGAGGATTCGATGTTGATCTGCGGGGATTCCACTTTGATCGACTTGGCACCATTGAGCGTGACATCTCCAGTGGCGGCAAGCGTCAGGACGGCGCTGGCACCGGAACCCGCAGAGGTCACGGTGATTTTTCCAGAGTCGCCGCCTTTGATCTCGATCACGTTTTTGCTTTTGGCATCCGAGATCGTGATCGTGTCCGCTTTGTCGTCGATCAGCACTTGGTGCCCCTTGCTGGTGAGGATCTGCACGTTGCCTTGCTCGCCATCGTCGTTGAACAAGATCTCATGACCGGATCGAGAGCGGAATTTGCGGATGTTGTTTTTGTCCGCATCTCCCTTGGGCGCCGCTTGGTCCTTGTTCCAGAGCGCGCCGATCACGTAGGGCTGGCTGACATCGCCGAGGTGAAACGCCACCAGCACTTCATCGCCCACTTCGGGGATGAACAGCGATCCGCGGTCACTGCCCGCCATCAGACTGGCTACGCGTGCCCAGTCGGTCACTTCCTCGCCTTCGCGAATCGGGAATTTCAGCTTGACGCGGGCGAGGTTTTCCGGGTCCTTGTTGTCCGTGACGACGCCGACGAGGACGCCGCTGATCCGGTTGGACGAGGCTTGCCCCGATGAAGAGAACCCTCCTCCCAAAAAGTCAAAATCACCGAAACTCATAGCGCGTTCCCTCCTACGGTAAAGCTGGTCAGGTAGCCGGAGCTGTTGATCAAGTGCGAAACCTGGGTCAGGTACAGCAATCCACTAAAACGCGGGCCAAGCCCTTTGAGCTTGATAAAACGCCCTGCGATCAGATACGGAATCCCGATCGATTCCCCGCTCCCAGTGATCAACCGCATCGCGGCTTCACGAGCCATCGCGTTCGCCCGCTCCTCCAACTGCTTGGGCTTGGCATAGTTGGTGTATTCGTAGTGAATTTTGTTTTTCGTGACGCTGTGGATGAGATCGGGCCCTGTCGTGGAGCCTTCGCCAAAGGGCTTGATCGCCTCCGACTTGGCTTCGATCCACTTGTTTTCTTTGTTGTCATAGCCACGAACAATGAACTGGCCCACCTGCGTCGCAATGTCTGTCGAGGCCGTGAAGGAGTGCAGGTTTTTCCCGTATTCCAGCGTCAACACCGGCGTGGTCGATTTGCCCGGCTTGCGGAAGTAGAGCTTTTTCCCGATCACGAACAGTTCGTACTGGTTCTCTTTGGCGAGTCGCACCAGCAGTTGGTAGTCATCGAGCCCTTCGCGGTCGACCTTCATCGGTTCGGCGGTAGCATCGACGGTGGCGGTCAGCGAGTAAGACTTTGCAATTTCACTCACGATGTCACTGTGCTTTTGGTCGGTCCAGATGTTTTTCGCAGCGGTGCCTTTGCCTTTCATCATCTGGTAGGAGTAATCCATGCCTGAGATGGTCAGGGTTGGGTTGCCTTCCGATGGATAGTCATAGGAAATCGCGGTGATCAAGCCGGTAAAAACGGGCTCGCGTGTCCCGCCATAGCCGATTGAAATGTTCACACTTGTCCCCAACGGAAAAAATTCCTTGACCCACTTGAAATCACGCGAGACCCAATCGTATGCGTTGGTGACGGTAAATGTGAAGTTGTTCGCCTCAGGAGATGTGCTGGTTGTGACACGAAGCGAGCTGATCGCGGCACCTTCCTTGACGATGTTTTTGCCGTTGCTGGTGACCTCAATTTCCGGAGCCTTGAAGTCGTGGAACGTATCATCGAGGTCATCGAATGAGTAGGTTTTTTCATCAAATTTGACTTCCGCCATCGGTCTACTCCAATCTCGGCACGACCACACGGCGGCCGGTCGTCAGAATTCTGGGGTTGTCGATGTTGTTGGCATCGGCAATCGCTCGCCAGTGCTTCGGGTCCTCATACTCCTCGGCGGCGAGCAACCAGAGCTGGTCGCCTTGTTTGAGTGTTTTTTGCTTGGTGCGGTCTGGTGAGTGGCGCGGGGTGCCTTGCAACTGTTCCTCGACGCTGGCGACCGCTTTGAACGTGACGTTCATCGTGGCGCGAATCGGATTGCCCGCAGCGGAGAACATCGTGAATTTCTGGGAGATCTTCTCGATGACGCCTTTGAATTGCAGGGAGCCCCAGACAAATTTGCAGGTTGGTGGAACGTGCAGTTCCGAGTCGACGGAGAGCAAGTTGGCGAACTCGCTGGTCTTGAGACGGATGTCGGCCTTGGGGCCTTTGTCACTGCAATCAAAAAACAACTCCATCGACAACGTCGGTGTTTGTCCCGACACAAATTGTGCGAGCGGAAGGGAGAGACCAGGGATGGTGTGCCACGTGTACTGATTGCCGTGGTCGATGCTGTAGGAATTCGGGTTGAACAGTACTTTGAAGTTTTTGTTTTTTTGCTTGCCGTCCAAGACCTGAATGATCGCTTTTTCCGCCATCTGGCATTCTCCTTTCCTGCGTTAGATACCTCGGATCGAGCGTTCGAACGCGAGTTTTTTCTGAAATTCGCGGTAGACGCGGTCGACGAGTCGGTCGATGTCCACCTGCGAGAGATCGGTCGGGCTCGGGTTGGTCGGCGCTTCGACGGTGACGATCGGCGTGGTGACGACTGCCTTGGTCGAGCTGCGGCTCTCGTCACGTGCAGAGGAGGTGCTGGACTCCGGCTGTCGGTGGTCGAGGCGAACGATCTCGGTGTTGGAGCTTGGGTCTTGGCGGTGGTGGAGGGGGACGACATGGGTCGTTTCCTCATGCAAGGTCAAGTACCGGTCGCGTATCCGTTCGTAGGTGATCGCCTGCTCCTCCGTGTGCAAGCGGTGGAGCAGCGAGATCGACGCTTGTTGCTGGTGAGCTCCCAACGTCCCTTTTGTGAAAAAGCGTTCCATCGCCGCTTGCGGCTCGGAACTGCTAGACGCTCCCAACATGCGCCAGACGGTTGTCGCGAAGGGGGTCGAGCGTTCGGCGTTGGAGGTGTTGGTGAGGAAGTCGGTCTCGTTGCTTGAACTCATGATGTTGCGTATGGAACGGGGCAAGCTCGGTTGTGGCTGCCTTCCGTCTGCACCGCGCAAGGCGAGGAGCAGGCGGTTGACGAACGTTTGGCGTTCGAGTTGGGCTCTCGGCATTTCGGTCGCCGTGTTGATGCCGACCGAGTCTGCGGAGGAAGTACCGCCTGCGTTCAGCAAGTGGTGGATGTCCGGGAACGTGCCTCCTGAGATCGGAGAGTTCGAACGGGTTAAGTGATCGATGAGCGGTGCTCGGTTCACGAGGAATCGCGAAAGGCCTGCATTGCCAAGTTGTGTGATGAGGTGCGCGCCGAGTTGTGTGCTCGGCTTTTTGTTAAGTTGGTTCCAGAAGGTATGGAACTGGATGGGTGGTACGATTGCGGCTCCTGATGGCGTCGTGGCGGTGTGTCCATCCCTGCCAGCATGCGGTTCAGCAACGGCCTGCCTCCAGTCCAAGACCACCTCTCCGTTCGGCCAATGCGAGGTGACTTCGGACAGGTTTCGCCCAACATCGGTGTAACTCAGTCCGTTTTTCGTGGTTAGTAATTCTTGCACGAAGTCGCGGAAGGCTTGAGGATGGTTTTGACCTGCGGAAGGAACCGGAATCAGGATGCCCTCGTGAAGGATACGAACGTTTTCCGCAGCGTTCGCTCCACCTATCGTGCCTACTTCTCGGTTTGAGCGTTCAAGTGATGGGTTCGCAATCCCGGTGGGAACAGCCCTGCCGTTAGTAGCAGGTGAGCGATATTGGGTGCTCATTGGCATACCTGAAATTGAATTTGAGGCATCTCCTGTTGCGAGCATTCTCCAGATGAATTCGGCAGATTTCAGATTGCGTTCGATTCCAGTGGAGTTCGCTATCCAGAGAGCAGCTGGCATCCCTAAACCCTGTATCGCCCCAATCGAAATCATTCTCCCACTTGGAGATAGGGTTCCTAGACCATGAAGTGCTCCCATGTGGGTTGACTTCTCAACGAAGGTTACTGCCTCTGCTGCCTGAGATGGAATCGAGTTCGCATAGATTGATTTCCAGATCAGAGGAAGCAGGTTCCTTTGTACCGATCCAGCCAAGTTCATCCTCCAGTTAGAGGATGTTGCTTCTGGCGGTAGTGCGGCTCTTAGAGGGTTTGTGCTCCAGTTGGACGATGGCATTCCAAGACCAATCGGTGTTGCCGGGCTCGTTCTCAAGATGGGTGATGACAAGCGAGAGTCTTGTTGTGATCCATCTCCATTTTCGGAGTTCGTCCGCCAGATGAAGGATGTCCCTACGGAAGTTCGTTCCGCTCCGAGAGTGGTTCTCCAGTTGGTGGTTGACATGCCTAGCGCCTGCATCACGCTTGCTGGAAGGGCTCTCCAGAGTGGTGAGGTCTTATCCAAACCTTCCACCGCGTCTGTTTGAGATGCTCTCCAGAGAGGGGTTGTATTAGCTAGACCTACCATCGTCTCTGCAGGTAGTTCTCTCCAGAGCGGAGCTACTAACACTTGACCTTGCTCTGGCGCAATGCCCTGAATGAGCCTTCCATTTTGAGCAGTTGGCACGCTCGAACCTTGTATTCCGTCTTGTGTTCCTTCTCCAGCTTCGGAGGTCGTCCGCCAAATGAAAGGTGTCCCTACGGAAGTTCGTTCCGCTCCAAGGGTGGTTCTCCAGTTGGTGGATGACATGGTTAGAGCCTGTATCACGCTTGCTGGAAGGGCTCTCCAGAGTGGCGAGGTCTTATCCAAACCTTCCACCGTGTCTGTTTGAGATGCTCTCCAGAGAGGGGTTGTATTAGCTAGACCTTCCATTATCTCTGCAGGTAGTTCTCTCCAGAGTGGAGTTATCAGACCTTGACCTTCCAACATTCTTGCAGGCAGTTCTCTCCAGAGCGGGGCTATCACACCTTGACCTTGTTCTGGCGCTGTGCCTTGAATGAGACTTCCATTTGGAGCAGTCGACACGCTCGGGACTTGTAATCCGTCTTGTGCTCCTTCTCCAGCTTCGGAGGTCGTCCGCCAAATGAAAGGTGTCCCTACGGAAGTTCGTTCCGCTCCAAGGGTGGTTCTCCAGTTGGTGGATGACATTCCTAGAGCCTGTATCACACTTGCTGGAAGGGCTCTCCAGAGTGGCGAGGTCTTATCCAAACCTTCCACCGCGTTTGTTTGAGATGCTCTCCAGAGAGGGGTTGTATTAGCTAGACCTACCATCGTCTCTGCAGGTAGTTCTC
>NZ_QGGL01000010.1:0-53569 GCF_003148565.1 Tumebacillus permanentifrigoris | reverse complement strand
AGGTCTTATCCAAACCTTCCACCGCGTTTGTTTGAGATGCTCTCCAGAGAGGGGTTGTATTAGCTAGACCTACCATCGTCTCTGCAGGTAGTTCTCTCCAGGGAGAGGCCATCACACCTTGACCTTGCTCTGGCGCTATGCCCTGAATGAGCCTTCCGTTTGGAGCAGTTGGCACGCTCGAACCTTGTAATCCGTCTTGTGTTCCTTCTCCAGCTTCGGAGGTCGTCCGCCAAATGAAAGGTGTCCCTACGGGAGTTCGTTCCGCTCCGGGAGTGGTTCTCCAGCTGGTGGATGACATGCCTAGACCTTGTATCACACTTGCTGGAAGGGCTCTCCATAGAGGGGTTATCAGACCTTGCAATTCTCCTTCTAACACTCTTGCAGGAAGTTCTCTCCAGAGTGGGGCTATCACACCTTGACCTGTTTCTGGCGCTACGCCCTGAATGAGCCTTCCGTTTGGATCTGATGACACGCTCGGGACTTGTAATCCGTCTGGTGGTCCTTCTCCAGCTTCGGACGTGGTCCGCCAAATGAAAGGTGTCCCTACGGGAGTTCGTTCCGCTCCAAGGGTGGTTCTCCAGCTGGTGGATGACATGCCTAGACCTTGTATCACACTTGCTGGAAGGGCTCTCCAGATTGGCAAGGTCTTATCCAAACCTTCCACCGCGTTTGTTTGAGATGCTCTCCAGAGAGGGGTTGTATTAGCTAGACCTACCATCGTCTCTGCAGGTAGTTCTCTCCAGAGCGGAGCTACTAACACTTGACCTATTTCTGGCGCTGTGCCCTGAATGAGCCTTCCGTTTGGAGCAGACGACACGCTCGGGACTTGTATTCCAGCTTGTGTTCCTTCTCCAACCTCGGACGTGGTCCGCCAGATGAAAGGTGTCCCTACGGAAGTTCGTTCCGCTCCAAGGGTGGTTCTCCAGTCGGTGGATGACATGCCTAGACCTTGTTTCACGCTCACCGGAAGGACTTTCCAAAGTTGCGAGGTCTTAACCAATCCATCCCCCGCGTCTGCTTGAGATGCTCTCCAAAGTCGGGCTGCCATTCCGTGACCTTGCGCTGTACCTGAAATGGATCTCTCACGGGGAGAAAACAACATGCTCAGATCTTGTACGACACGCCTGCCGGAGGATTGCCCTTCGCCAGTTGCTCGTTCCGCTTCTGAAATGGTACTACTCCTCAGCAGCGGTTGCCTATCTGGATCTTGTCGTTGTTCCACACCTGCAGAGGTCATCCGCCAGATCAAGGAGGCCTCCCCCGAAAAATGCTCCATTCCGTGGGTCATCCCCCAGATCGGGGATGGCATGCGCAACCCTTGTAACACGCCCGAAGCGATCATCCGCATGATCGGTGATGACAAACTTCGATCGGGTGCTGCGACCGCACGATTTCGCCAATACGACTCGGGTACTCCCGATAGTGGGACGACTCCATTTGAGGTCGTTCTCCAGAACGATGGTGACCGTCCCGGAGGTTGTCCGGCACCAATTGGTGTCGTTCGCCTGTTGAACGCCTTTCGAGACGAGGGTTCCGTACTCGGCGTACTCGGCGTACTCGGCGTACTCGGCGTACTCGGCGTACTCGGCGTACTCGGCGTACTCGGCGTACTCGGCGTACTCGGCGTACTCATACTCGCACTCTCGGTAAAACTCCCCCCGCTCGGTGGCACAGCCAACGTCTCTGCATCGTGGGGAACAAGTGCGCCTGTCGAAACAGGCTTGTCAGTCTGTGCAGTGGTACTTCGAGAATCGCTCGTAAGGTCTCTAGTAGACGCTATCGTTGGACTTGCTGACGATGGTTGAATCAGTTCGATGGATGATGTTGTTTCAACTGGAACTTCGCGCTTGGTCCGTGACTGCAAGGCTCGTGCTAAAATCTCGTCCAGAGACAACGCAGTTCTGCTCGATGAATTTGCTCGTCCAGCCAGCGGTTCCGTCCCAGCCTTAGGCGCTTTCTGTGCAGAAGGCGTTTTTCCCACCGTTTGCACAGGCCCTGCTTGGACAGGTCCTCCAGTCGGATTGTCAGATGCATCGTCAGTTGGCTGGCTGTTGACTGCATACGTCAATTCCGCTGACAGATGTCCGCTCCAATTGGCGGAGATGTCTTCCGAACTTGCGGGATGGATCGACGCATTGGGTAGGTGCATCTCCCCGACGGTGGTCATAGGAGTTCCTGCAGAAGAGATCGATTCCCCAAGTTGTGTAGAAAGTGGGGGACCTGCTACTGGCAGGTTTGCCGAGCGCACAGTTGACGAACGAGATGATCCCTCCGATACCTGCGCACTTCCCACACCATCCGTCCCAGCCTCGATCGATTTTGCTGGATCGACTTTGTGATCAGGAGACTGTACCCCTTCTGTGACTGGTATCGCTGTATTCACTGCATCCACTTGCAAACCAGTTACAGGCAGTAGCTTGTTGCCTCCATCAAACGTCTGCACAGCGCCAACGTCGTCTGAAGTCGCGTGCGTTGATCGAACTTCCTCTGGAGAGGTCGATGATCTCGACAGTCGCGCGCGCCCATTATGAGTTGTAGATTCCGAAGCAGGGGCATCGCTTGCGTGTGTGACCTTCTCCTGCGTAGATCGTGGATCAGCACGCATGCCTGATCCATTTTTCACAGGACCAGATGCCGCTTCACGCACGGTGTCAGCCCTCACCCTCGGTGCAGACAATGGAAGGCGATCCGCGTTGCGTACTCCCGATGCCTCCGCACTTCTACTGGGGTTCGAATTCCCTCCCCCTTCTGGTTGAGTGTGCGTCATCTCGACATTCACACCCACACCAAACGGGCGAATCTGGGTGACTTGCAAAACGGGCGTTTCCACCCGCTCTACACGCGGCGGGGCAAAAACCAACTCCCGCTCCACGGTGTGTTTCGTTATCGTATGAAAAACGGCAGGTTGCCGCATGACATTCTGTAGTTGGGTAACAAGGGTCTGTTGCATCATCAACGGCGGGGATTCCGGGTGTTGCAAGGTCTGCAACTGCAATTTCAATTGCACGAGATACTGATTCAGTTGGGTGACTCCACCCTCGACTGCTTCGCTCTCTCCTTCGACTTCTTGGCGGTACACCAAGTCCAGCCACCCGAGCCAATCCTCGCGATACGTTCCGTACTTCCCCAAGATCGACACGGCAAACCCGTGATCCACCTGCGTGGCAAGCGATCCGATGGGGCGTAGTGTACGGGGTTCCCAAAAAAACGAACCACTCATTACGAACTTCCTTTGGACATCTTCAATTGCGAAAATACGATCTCCAACGTCTCAATCGCCACTTCACTGCGCGAGGCGTTGAGATCGGCGCCCGACCATTTGACCGGGTACGCGTCTTGGAACGACCAGCGGCACACTTCCTGCCCGGCCGCGTCATTCAAAATCACAGCCCCATCCTTTTTCTGAATGTTGCCTTGTGTCGTGTTCTGATACCACTGCCACAGCTCGAATGCATCGCCCAACCCGCGCTTGAGCACGATCGGCGAATACTTCGTCCGCTTCGGAAAACGGTACGTAAAATCGTTCACGCCGCCTTCGTTGTACTCCTCATACTCCATCTCGGATTGCAACCCCGAGACCTCACTGAAACTGGCGACTTGAATGCCCTTCAACTCCACAGCAAACCGATACGTTCCGACAAATGCACGTGGTTCGCTTCCCTTCGGTGCCATTCACACTCCCCCCTGCTAGAAGACGTCGAACGGGTTTTTCGGCTTGTCTTTCTCCCCGTTCAAATTGCGGTTGATGCGTGAAATCTCCTCACACCACTTCCGGCGGTCCCGGTGCTCCATCGCCATGATCTGATCATGCGTCCAATGAAAATAGTACGCGATGAACGAGGCTTCCTCGTAGATCTTGTCGACGGGATAGCCCATCATGCCCCGCTCGTCATCGTCTGAAAAGACATGTCGACCTCAAAATCATGATCGCACTTCGGGCAGCAAGCTTTGAGCATCGTCCCATCCCCTTCGTTTACTTGGCGGTAGAGCGACTGCAGATACGCCAAGTCTGCCGTGAACAAACCTTCTACCGTGCGCGTGTCAATCATGTGCAGATCGCCGAGCTTGGTGATGACACGGGCGAGCAAGATGATCGACAAGTAACTCGGATTGCTCTGCACACGCGGATCGCGCATCGGGAGAATCTCATCCGCTGCCGTTGCTAGGCGCATCACCCCACGGCGGTGCAAAGTTCCTTCCTCATCCACGTAGCCTCTGGGAAGTACAAACTCATACTCGGTCTGGAATGCCATGATCGTTTTCCTCCTAAAAAATAGTCGTGCGGGATGGGAAGCGGAGGCCCAAGTCCCTTGTTGGCCAGGCCCCGTTCTTCACCCAATCAGCAGTTATTTCGTGCGTTTCATGCCTTCGTGTGCAAATTCCAATGACTCAATCGTGACTTCCGATGCCGTCGCATTGAAGTCCGGACCGGTGTACTTGGTCGGCCACGCGTTGCGGATCTGGAAGGTCGCCACTTCGTTGTTGGCTTCGTCACGCGCGATGATCGTGATGTCTTTGCGGACGATTTTATTTTCCGTAAAGCCTTGAATCCAGTTGAACATGTCCATCGAGTCGGTCACGCCACGCTTGAGCGTCACGTTGCCGTACTTCGCCAGTCCTGGCAATTTGCGCGGGGTGATTGCCACCTCATCGCCTTCACGGTACTCGACGACGTCAATCGACGCATCGAAGCCGCTGACTTCGCTGAAGCCCCCGGACAACACGCTGTCCACTTGAACGGCAAATCGGAACTTGCGATACGGGTCCTTGCGGTCTGCCATGTGTTAAACCCCTTTCTCTCCAAAAAAGCCTTATTGTGCGTCGTTGGTCTTTTGCGTGAAGCGGAAGATGACAAACTCAGCCGGTTTGGTCGGCGAGATGCCGATCTCACAGATCAGACGCCCGTTATCGATGTCATCCTGTGTCATCGTCGCACGGCCGATCTTGATGTAATACGCCTCTGCCGGAGATGCCCCCATCAGTGCGCCCGAGCGCCAGACGCCGGTCAAGAACACATCGATCGTGCGTTGGACACGCGCCCACAGCGGTTCATCGTTGGGCTCAAATACGATCCAGTTCGTCCCACGGCGGATCGACTCTTCGACAAAGATAAACAGACGACGGACGTTGACGTACTTCCACAGCCCATTCGAGGACAGTGTGCGTGCGCCCCAGACGCGAATGCCTTGGCCCGGGAAGGAACGAATCAAGTTGACGCCTTTCGGGTTCAGGATGTCTTGGGCACCATTGTTGTAATAAGTGGACAGGCCGGTGCATCCGCGCACGACTTCATTCGCCGGAGCCTTGGAGACGCCGCGAGTGCTGTCGGAGCGAGCATAGATCCCTGCGACCGAACCGGACGGCGGGATGAAGATGTTGCGCTTGTCCAGCGGATCGAACACTTGCAACCACGGGCCGTACATCGCCGCAAACGACGTGTCGAACAGATCGCGGTGCTTGGTGAGGATGTCGTCCGGCTTGACCAGTTCCAGCGGCACATCGAGGATCGCAACCCGGTTGCGGGTCTTTTCACAGTGGGCGACGAGGTCGACTTGCACGTTTTTGTCGGTCACACCTGGCACCGCCATGATCGAGACGACCTCGTTGTTGAGGAACGCTTGCAGCCCGGTGCGCTTGGACGGGTCGGAATCATCAACGCCCGTGTATCGCTTCGGATCTGCCTTGATCGACTCATAGCTACCGTCGCTGCCGCCTGTGAGCGAGATCGCGAACGTCGTGTCTTTTTCCTTTGCATCCTTGCCGTCCGATACGACGGAGTACGGGTGCAACGGTTTTGCCGGATCGAAAGTCGGGAAGTTGTCCTTGACGTAGATCAGGTTGGACTTTGCCAGCAGCTTGTCCACATGGTTCGGTGCTTCGCGGTTCAGCGAGACTTGTTCATAGAACTCTACTTCGTCGCCCGATTTGACAGCGACGGAGAATTCACAAGTCTTCAATACTTTGGTCGGCGGCAATGCTTCATCGACCGGGCTGTCCGGCAGAGCAGCCGACAGTTGGATCACATCGTCTTGCACAGATACGATCGTGATCGGTTCCGCCCCATCCACACCTTCAAACAGCACGATATCGCCCGCGTTGAAGCCGGAGGAATTTTTCAGTTGGTATTTGAACGCTGCTGCATCCACGACCGCTTTGATCGCCGACTTGGCTTTGCTGTCCGGACGGACGATCACTTGGATCTGGTTGCCCCAGACGCCTTCGTTTTTCGCTTCTACGAGCAAGGTTTCCGGAAGTTTGTCGTCTTCCAGCTTGGTGTCGAAGTTCGCAGCCGGGGCTGCATTTTCCGGAACCACCCGCATGATATAGGCACGGGAACCCCCGTTCAGGAAAAAGTTCTCGACCGCGTAGGCGAGGAAACGAAACTCCTCCCACTTCGCTTTGGAGAGGTACGAGCCGTAAATGCGACGGAAATCATGGAACCCCGTCACCAATTCTGGCATTCCTTTGGACGGCCCGCGCTCTGCGAGACCAATAAAACCAGCGGTGCTGGTGCTTGCCCCTTCGAGCGGCACCGAGCCGCTGTCAAACTCTTCTACGTAGACCCCTGGGGTCAAATATTCCGGCATCTCGTCCCGGTTCGTGCACGATCTCCCGAACCGGTCCCTCCTCTCTGTTTCAAGTTATCGCGATCACGCCTAAATTCGTCATCTTGCCTTCCTCCATCCTCACCTCCTTAGATAGCATGTCATCACTCAATAGTTGCACTTGTACGTCAAACGCCGCACTGCGGCAGTTTCCGAAGGGAATCACCACTTCCCCACGCTCGTCGCTCTGCGTCTCCACACAAGGCAAGAGCTGCGTCTGGCGTGGGAAACTGTTCTGCAGCGGGGCCGTGATATGGATGGCACGGTTGGTGCTTCCCACCTCGTACACGACACAGGATTCGCCGGGAAGCCACAAGCGCTCGCCTGGCATCAACCGTCCTGCCACACGAGCCAGCGCGAGTTCCTGCGCCCCTTCCGAACTGTCTTGCGCCAGCCGTGCTTTGGCACACGCCTCGGTGATGACGACCGCACGCACGGGCACGCCCGCCAGCGGACGCCCGTCTGGGTCGCGCACCGAAGCCCGGAGCAGCGTCACACCGTCTGGAAACGGATAGGAGGGCAACGGTACCAACGGCACGAGCACAACCGGATAGGTCGGATCGAGCGCCTCCGGTGTGACATCGAACGTCACCGGATGGTAGCGACCTGTGCGAATCGTCACTCGACGAACGCCAGCCGGCGTGTCGGTGAACACGACCATCCCGTTCGGTTTGCGCAGCGGTGCTTTCACCGTGCCCTCCACGTGGACGACAACGTCCGTTCCAGCACCCGGTGGCCCATACGTCAAACTATCCACAAGATGAACGACCAACAAGCCCCGAAAAGCTGCGTTGATCTCCGACCCTGCGTTTTCAGGTGTGACAACCGCCTCCGGTTCGACCTTTTTTTTGCGTGGGGCCCGTTTCGGTTTTTCCTCGCTCATGCCTGTTCCCTCGCTCTCCCTACGGCTGCTCGATGCCTTTGAATTTGTCTTGACGGTCGAGCACGCGCTGGATCGGCTTGTTGCGACCCGAGTCGATGTAGACAGGGCCAGCGATCAAATTGTAGGAGAGCTTGTACGGTTGGTTCGGGAACAAGGTGATCGCCGTGTGCAACGAAAGCGGTTCCATCAGCAACACACGAAACTCTTCGTTGCTGTCGGCCAACGCCCCTTGCAACATCGAACCGCGCACATTTTGGTTGTCATACAGCACTTGCAAGGCCCGCCCGATGATGCGATGCTCATCCAGCGCCCGCGTCTGCAAGTCGGCGTTGGAATGCGCCGTCAGCAAAAAGTGCAGGTCGAGCGCCATCGGTGGGGCTGTCTGTGCATTGCCTTGCTCCTGCCAATATTGTTGCTGGTTCAGCCCGTTCTGCTGCACTTCATAGAGGAACAGGGAGAGCGCCAAGTCACCTTTGTCAGCCGGAGAAGCCAACCCGATCATCTCCGGTGACGGGATGGGGTCGGGCGTCATCTGCGACCGCAACAAGTGCACCAGCGTCCGTCCAACATCTGCTATCGCGGTGTACTCTGCCATCTCTTAGTTCAACCCCAGTTCGTGCAAGTAGTCTTCCAATTCGTTTTTCAAAAGCAACTTGCCCGTTTTGTCCAACTCATGCTTGATCGCCCGCAACAGATGGCGCATCCGCACGGGTTCACCCGCTTCGACCGCCAAAAACGCGGCAGACATTACGATGTTTTTAATAGAACCACCCGCCAGTTGAAACTTTTCGGCCAAGTAGGGAAAATCAACATCGTCCCCGAGCGGCGTTTCCCGTGGGAACGTCGTGCGCCAGATCAGCTCGCGGTACTGAGCATCAGGAAACGGGAACCGCACGACATAGTTCAAGCGGCGCATAAACGCTTCATCGATGTTCTGCTGGAAGTTGGTGGCGAGGATCGTGATCCCTTCGTACTCCTCCATTTTTTGCAGCAGATAGGCGGTCTCGACGTTGGCATGCTTGTCATGCGAGTCCTTCACTTCCGAACGCTTGCCAAACAGGGCATCCGCTTCGTCGAAAAAGAGGATCGAACTGCTCAGCTGCGCTTCCGCAAAAATCTCATGCAAATTCTTCTCCGTCTCCCCGATGTACTTGGAGATGATCTGCGAGAGATCGATCTTGTAAATCTCCAACTGCAATTCCATCGCGATCACTTCCGCTGACATCGTCTTGCCCGTCCCCGGCGGTCCGGCGAACAACATGCTCAAGCCTTTGCCATAGGACAGCTTGCGTCCGAAGCCCCAGTCGCCGTACACCTGCGTGCGGAACTTCATCTGGGCACAAGCGTTGCGCAGCAGGTCTTTTTGCTCCGGCGGGAGGACGAGTTTGTCGAAGTCCTGACGCGGGGTGATGCGCACCGCTTTTTTTTCCAACTTGTGTTGGACTTGCAGGTAGCAGGCTTTGTGTACCGCTTCGAGGTCGATGCTGGCCGTGCCACCGCGATCCCAGCGGGCGAAGTGCTCCGCCGCTTCCAGCGCTCGGCGGGTCTGTCCGATCGTGAATCGGAACTTGCCTGCCACCGCTTGCCAATCGATTCCAGCGTCAAAGGGGCGACCCGCAGCCAGTTGTTCCCAGATCGTGCGGCGCAGATCATCCGGTGGGATCTGCAGGTCGATCGACTGCACGACTTGCGATTCGCTCCAGTCGGACGACCGCCACGGCTTTTCCGAGAGCAGGAACACCAAGCCCGGTGCGTGGCGGATGGCGTCGAGCATCCGATACATCCGTCGGTCGGAAAGATCCCCCTCCAACAGCAGATGTACATGGCGGATACACAGCACCCCCTCCAGCAACCGCGCCTCGCGCACCGCCTGCGCAACAACCTCATGTACCGCGTACTCCTCTTCCAAAGCCCGCCGCAGATCGACCACGACCAACGCCCGCCCGACCCGGCGGCAGAAGTGACCCGCCTGCAACAACTTCCCAGACCCCGGATTGCCCGTCAAGCGCACCACCCACTGTCGAGGATTCGCAACATTGCGACTTGATTCTCCAGCATTTTTCGCAAAAAAGTCTGGAAGTCCCCCTGTGAGCCGGTCTTGGACCTCGTGTTCCCAGATCAGTGCTGGCCACTCGTGATCAGCGCCGTATACGTCGAGGCAAGGCAACACCCGTCCTGAGTCTTCCCCGTGCAGGAAAAATCGCACGAGGCGCTCATCCAAGCGCAACGGACGCGCAAGCCAGGTGCCTGCCGCCGCCGACTCCTCCGGTTTGAAAAAGTAGGTCATCAGCTTCCCATCCGGTCCCAGCGCCACCCGTGCCTCCATCCGTTCTGCCGGCGTATCGCACAATAGCTTCAACACGAGATCCACCGTCGGATGCTTGCATGTCACATCGTCTTGCAAAAACGCATACAGCTTCTCGTACTTGCGATCGATCTCCACCGCCATACAGGCGAGCAGACACCGCGCTTCGAACGGGGTGAGCGCGAAAACGTCCGCAGTGTGCGGCAATGGCAGGCGAACTTGTTCGAGGCGACACTGCGCCACCTGACGTGCTAACAGGGCTTCCCATTCCGCCAACGCCGCCTGCATTTCCACATCCGCTTCCGGTTCGGCCAACAACACGGGCTCCTGCAACAGCAGCCGCTGCACTTCCTGCTCCGACACGACCAACCCCTTAAATGGGTCCATAAAATCGTCCTGTGGCGGTGCATCAAGCTGTTGTTTGTTCAAAAGCATCTGAATTTTCAAATCAAGCCATTGCAACGAATCCACCAGATGCTTCCAGCCCTTCGCATTCCCCACGTTCCATCCTCCAGTGTAAAGTCCGTCCGTTCTTACCCTTACATAGTCTTTATAACACAAGGAAGGTACGAATATCTAGATAAGCCTCTAACTTTTATGTAGCACGAGTGTACCCTCTCCTAGATAAAAAAGCACAAAGCCCTTATCGGACCTTGTGCTTTTCCGCGAGGTACATGGCATAGTGTACGGTATTCCTCACGACATCGAGCTCCAGATAAAAAGTAGGGGGAGCCCCTGGCTTCCAGTTGACCTCATACAGCCACAGTTTTTGCTGCTCATCCAGTCCCACGTCGATGCCTAACTCGTCAAACGATGCGCCATAAATGTCGTCCAGATGCTTGGCGAGCACGAGCGAAAAGTGCTCCAAGTACCGCTTCATCTCGAACCACTGCTCCCCAAACTCCTGTTGCAAAAACGGCTTCGCGTAGTTGGTGTATCCCCCGTTGCTGATGTTGGAGACGATCTGTCCAGGTGCTGCAATGCGCGGATAGATCGAGACGACCACCCAGCGAGCGGCACCGTCTTTTTGCACATGCAGTCGGAAATCATATGCGGCGCCCGTTTTCGTCTTGCAGTTGATATAGCGCTGGATCAGGTGAATCTCGCCCGCGAGACGTGTTTGGATGAAGGACCGGAACTCCTCTGCGTCGACCTGTCGCTTGTCTGCCCCTTCATGCAAACAAAACGAGTGCATCGGCACAAGTTGTTGGATGTAGAGCACTCCATTTCCCTGCCGTCCCCGAATCGGCTTGAGAACAAAATCACGATAGCGATCCAACAGCGCCCACACTTCATCCACCGTGCGCACTTCCACCGAGGGGATCACGTACTGAGCGAACTGCCCGGCGGTTAGAATCTTGTCGTGCACGACCATCTTGTCACCCACACCATAGGAGGTAAACGGGATGCGGGCACGAAGTTTTTGTACCGTTTGCAGATTCTGTGTGGTCAGCTTTTGGCCTTCATTGTAGATCACATCGGGAAAGCGCGTGGTGCGCTCCACCCACCGACCCGCCTCGTAAAACATCCCTCGAATCGTCTCGTCTTCCCAGCAGACCCGGCCTGGCGAAAAATAGACCAGTTCCGCCCCCTCCGCCTTGGCAACGACTGCCAAGGGATAGGACTTGCTGACCTTTGCCGGGTCTTTGCGAAAATGCAAATACCCGATCAGCGTCAATGCCCACACCCCGCCTGTCTTACATCCTCAAATGAAACTGAATTTCCGCGGCCGCCGCTGTTGCCTGTGACCGCGCTTCCTCCACCGAACGCCCCGTTGCCATCACATACGCATATCGATGCCCCATCGAGGAAGGCGTGGTCACGTACTGTCCTTTGATTGGTTTGATAAATACATCGACGACGCCGGGCATCCTCCATGCCTTGTTGCGTCCCGTCACTTTTTTCAAGACCCCAGACTTTTCAACCGTCAGAAAACGCGTGAACACATCGTTCGAATGAAGTCGAGACATCGACACCGATTCACCCAACCAGAGCCGCAACGTCTGCTCCGTGAGATCGATCCCGTAGGCCGCCTTGATCATCTGGTTCATCGCACCACCGGAGATGCGCGGATTGATCTCGATCAATTTCCACGCCCCGCGCACCAACCGCAGTTCCAGATGGCATGCTCCCCGCCACATGCCGAGCGCCTCGATGATGTCCTCGACCGCTTGACTCAACTTGGCTAGAAACTGCCTGCCGATGGTCGGGAGTACCGCATAGCCCATCACGAGGTAGGGAGAAGTATCGGTGATCTCCTGGAGGATCACTGCGACGAGGTGCACGTTCCCGTCCTCGACCAACACCTCAACCAAAAACTGAGGTCCCTTCAGAAATTCCTCAAACAAAACGGGTTGCTCCGGGTACTTGTCGAGTAGCTTGCGCGTGTGTGTTCGCAACTGTTCGTCAGTCTGGGCCAGCAGCACATCCTTGGAGCCCGCTGAGCTCGGAGATTTGACGACGAGTGGCAGCGTATCAGCCTGTACACAGGACATGTCATCGAGGGAATCATCCGGCTGGTGTACGGCGTAATACGGGGAATACGGCGTCCCTTGCAAGGATTGGCGCGTCAAAATCTTGTCTTCCATGCGCTGGATCGCCTCAACCGATACAGGGGTACCACAAAATTCTTGGGAAAGCAAAGCGGCCGTGTGAACGTGCGAATCTAGGCATGAGTAGATGGCGCTGATGCGCAAGCCCTGTTCGTTTTGTAGACGACGCAACTTTTGGCGCAGACGCGGTAGGTCGCGGAGGTTGTCAAGAATCATGCGATGGACTTCAGGGAACTGCTCAGGCTGGTTCAGCATGGCATGACGATTGGTCAGGAGCACCGTGTAATAGCCCATGCGCTCCGCCGCACGAATGGCTTCGCGACTGGAACCGGACTTGTTCGTACCTAAAAACACAATGGTTTTCACGGGCTTTCACCTCATCGAATCTCCTGTAGTCATACCATATGAAGAAACCGCGCTTTCTGTACTTGGGGGTATGCACCTTTTGACCCAATGATCCTACAAAAAAACGTCACCCCGGCTACGAACGGGGTGACGTTTTCTAGTCCTACGATGATGAGTCCTTACTTATCCCGTGAGACGAGCCAATCGGCGATCTGGTGCAGACGCACCGCCGCCAGATCCGAGGCTTGCAACGCATGATGGGCTTCGTCTGTGAGGCGACGCACCATCTCCCGCGATTCGTCCAGACCATAGAGCACGGGATAGGTCGACTTGGCATGCGCTGCATCAGCGCCTACGACTTTGCCGAGCTTCTCCGTCTCCCCTACGACATCGAGGATGTCGTCTTGGATCTGGAAGGCGAGTCCGATGCGCTGGGCATAGGTCGTCAACGCCTGCAACTGCGCTTCCTGCGCGCCTGCAAACAGCGCACCGATGCGCACCGACGCGGTCAGCAACGCCCCTGTCTTGTTGGCATGGATAAAAGCGAGCGTTTCCGCATTCGCTTGCTTGCCTTCGTTCTCCATGTCGGCCATCTGTCCAGCGACCATCCCCATCGCTCCGGCTGCTTTGGCGAGTTCGCCGATGATGCGGAGCATGGTCGGCGCCGCAACGTCCGTCTGCAGGGTTCCTAACACCTGAAAGGCATGCGTCAACAGCGCATCACCTGCCAGCAAGGCGGTCGCTTCGCCATAGACCTTGTGGTTGGTCGGCATCCCCCGGCGCAGATCGTCGTCGTCCATGCACGGCAGGTCATCGTGAATCAGCGAGTAGGTGTGGATCATCTCCAACGTCGAGGCGACGGGCAGCGCTGCATCGACATCGCCTCCGAGCGCTTCCACCGTCGCGAGGGTCAACACCGGGCGCAAGCGCTTGCCGCCGGCGAAGAGGCTGTAGCGCATCGAATCATACAGCACGCCAGGGTTCTGTGTCTTCATGGGTAGGAGCGCATCGAGCGTCACTTCGATGCGGGCGCACATCTCTTCAATATATGTCTGCAGATCCGTAGTCGAGGCCATGAAACTACTCCTCCGTCGTAAAGGGTTTTTTCGTCAACTGGCCTGCTTCTTGGACCAGCATCTCGATTTTCTGCTCCGCTTGGTCCAGCTTCTCGCGACAGACGCGCGCGAGGCTCATGCCTTCTTGGAATTCGGCGATCGCTTGTTCCAGTGGCAGGTCGCCTGCTTCCATCGCACGAACGATCTGTTCGAGGCGTTCCAGCGCTTGTTCAAAGGTGGTTTCCTCGTGTTGTGGTTGCTCAATCGTTTCCGTCATCGGTGTTCTCCTCCTTCAATCCCCAAACCTGGCAGTCCAGCCAACCATCGCGGACACGGACTAGCACCTGATCGCTTGGATTCACGTCCTGGACGGAACGGATCAGGCGTTTTTGATCAGCGGTGTAGACAAGCGAATAGCCGCGGCGCATCACGCTCAGCGGGCTATAGGCATCCAGCTTGTCCAGCAAACGGTCAAATTTATTCGCATCGCGTTCCACCGTGCGCCCCATCCCGCGCTGCAAGCGCTCCACCGCATAGACCAATTGCTGCTCCAACCGCTTCGCTCGCTCGACGGGACTGGTCTGAAGCAGGCGCGTCTCCAATTGGGACAGGCGGCGGTTCTGTTGATTCGCCAGTCGGGTCAAGGCGAGTTGCAAGCGGTCTTCTTGGTTGTCGATCACTTGTCGCCATTGGTTCAATTGGTGCGTTGGACGCGTAAACAGCGGTGATGCTTCGAGGCGCTGCAGACGGTTGCGCCCTTCGCGCAGGCGGCCTTGCAGCGCTTTTTCCATCCGGGTGCTCAGTTGTTCGACATGACGACGCAACTCCTGCAAGTGCGGCACGGCGAGTTCCGCCGCCGCCGTCGGAGTCGCCGCCCGGACGTCCGCCACGAAGTCGGCGAGCGTGGTATCCGTCTCATGCCCAACTGCTGAGATGACCGGAATCGACGAGGCGTGGATGGCGCGCACGACGACCTCCTCGTTGAACGCCCACAGTTCTTCAAACGAACCGCCGCCGCGACCGACGATCAGCACATCGATCTCCCCGAATTCGTTCATCGCGCGGATCGCGTCCGCGACAGAGGCTGCTGCCTGCGGTCCTTGGACGATGACCGGGTGCAGCAGCACGTTTGCCACCGGGAAGCGGCGACGGATCGTGGTGATGATGTCGCGCACGGCAGCCCCCGTCGGCGAGGTAATCACGCCGACGACACGCGGGAAGCTCGGCAGCGGTTTTTTGTGCGCCGCGTCGAACAAGCCCTCGCGTTCGAGTTTTTCCTTGAGTTGTTGCAACGCGAGAAACAGCGAACCTAGTCCTTCCGGTTGCATGTCGTCGACGTACAGCTGGTACGCCCCGTCGCGCTCGAACACGGAGATGTAGCCGTGCACGATCACTTTCATGCCTTCCTTCGGGATAAATTTCAGGTAGCGGTTGTTGCCGGCAAACATGATCGCTTTGACCCGTGAATTCGGGTCTTTGAGCGTAAAATACATGTGGCCCTTGCTGTGATGGGTGAAGTTGGAGATTTCCCCTCGCACCCAACAGTCTTGCAGGCCAGGATTGGTTTCAAACATCTGTTTGATCTTCATCGTCAGCATGCTGACGGTCGGGATCTCACGCGGTTGTATCAAAACGCTCGTCCTCTCGTTGCCAATTGGGTCAGATAGTAGCATTCTAACACAGGTAAAAAAAAGTTCACACCCGCGCGGGTGTGAACTTTCGCTCTAGTGGTCACGCGAGGAACTGTGGCCTGGGTGGAGCTTGGAGTTCGGGTCATAGAACAGTTTCGCGTTGTTGACGGCGGTCGGTGCTTCCCCGAAGCCAGTTGCGATCAGCTTGACTTTGCCTGGGTAGGTGACGACATCGCCTGCCGCGTAGACGCCTGGGATGTTGGTTTCACACTTGGTGTTGATGACGATCGCGTTGTTCTCGATCTCGAGGCCCCACTCGTGAACCGGGCCGAGCGATGCCGAGAAGCCGAGTGCGCCGATGATCAGGTCGACGTCGATCTCTTCGGTCGACTTGTCCTTGTTGTTGACCAACAGGGCTTTTTCTACCTTGCCCTCGCCATGGACCGCTTTGAGTTCGGCAAAGACTTTGACTTCAACGGATGACTTTTGCAGGTTCTTGACAGACTCTTCGTGTGCGCGGAACTGGTCGCGACGGTGGATGAGCGTAACTTTTTCACAGACCGTTTCCAGCATCAGCGCGTAGTCGACCGCAGAATCGCCGCCGCCGACGACGAGGGCTTTTTTGCCTTGGTGCGCTTGGAGGTTGTCGATGAAATAGTGGATGCCTTTGTCGCGGAAGTCGCTTGCGTTCTCCGCCGGAAGTTCACGCGGGGTGAATGCGCCGATGCCTGCGGTGATGATCACCGTCTTGGAGTAGTGCTTCGTGTTGTTGGTGGTCAGTTCAAACGTACCGTCTTCGAGCTTGTTCAAGCCGATGACTTTTTCGTTCAGGCAAACGGTCGGGCTGTATTGGAACGCTTGCTCCTTCAGGTTGTTGACGAGATCACGCGCCAGCACCTTCGGGAAGCCCGCTACGTCGTAGATGTACTTTTCCGGATACAGTTCTGCCAACTGACCGCCAAGTTGCGGCAGCGAGTCGATGATTTTCGTCTTCGCGTCCCGGATGCCTGCGTAAAATGCGGTGAACAACCCAGCCGGGCCGCCGCCAACGATCGTGATATCATACATTTCTTGATCTACTTTCAAAGCTTGTGTTTCTGCCATGAATTCTCACTGCCTCCTAATATACAAACAATTTCGAGCTTATATCAAACTCGATTATACAATAAAATTCCTGAGTCCGTTAGGTACTCAGGAATTCCTTTTATATAGAAGTTGTGTCAATCCCAGCCGCGCCACGCCAAATGCATTGTCGGTGGAGTAGCGAGGCAGTGCGAAGTAGAGTTTTGCCTTGACTGCTCGATGTTCGAGACGGTGCTTGAGCCGTTCGCGTATGTAAGCGTTCGCCGCTACACCCCCGACGATCAGCAGGTGCTTGATGCCCAATTCCTCGACCGCTTTGCGCAAAGTCTTCTCGAGGCCCTTCGCGATACAGCGCTCGACAGCACGGGCGACATCCGCCGGGTGAGTGCCCGCCTGAATCAGACGCAAAGCTGCCGTCTCAGGTCCAGCGAAGGACAGGTTGTAACCGTTGACAGGCGATGGCAGCGTCACACTCTCATCGGTCGACTGCTGGGCCAACTGCTCCAACTGCGGCCCTGCGGGGAATGTCAGGCCCAACGCCACACCGATGCGGTCGACAAACTGGCCCGCATGCAAGTCGATGCTGGTTCCCAGCTCTTCGATCTCATAGCCATCTGCCAATCGTTTCACGTCGAGCAAGTCGGTCGTGCCACCTGAGATGTGGACGGCGAGGAAGTGCTCGGACGGGACAACCTCTGTGCTGCCTTCTCCCGCTGCGATGTGGCCTTCTTGGTGCGAGGTTTCGAGGAGCGGCACGCCAAATGTGGCAGCGAGGCTGCGGCCGAGACCCGTGCCTGCGGTGAACACCGGCATGTAGGACCCATCACGACGACGCGGGCGGGTCGAGACACAGACAGCGGCAAGCCCGGTAGGCAATTTGCCGATTTTTTCAATCAGGGTTGGGAGGTTCTGTACATGCTGAAAAAGAGCGGCCGACTGTTGCAGCCCCCGCTCTCCCTCTTCCACTTGCAACAGACGCCGTTCTTCCCGCACGATGTTCCCCTGTGCGTCTACAAGGCAGACAGAGGTCGTGTAGTTGCTGGTGTCGATGCCCAAGACGTAGGTCATTACTGACCCACCTGCGCCCGAATCGTGTCGACCTCCGGCATGATTTTCGCGAGGATTCCGTTGACGAACTTGCCCGACTCCGGGGTGGAGAACCCCTTCACGAGGTCAATCGCCTCGTTGATCACGACGGTGCTCGGCGTCTCGGCGTGGAACAACATCTCATACACCGCCATACGCAGTACGTTGCGGTCAACATTCGCCATCCGGCTGAGGTCCCAGCCAACCGAATACTTGGCCAACAGTTCGTCGATCATCGCTTGGTGCGAGACAGTGCCAGACACGAGGTCGCGGACGAACAACGGGTCCACCTCAGCCCCTTCTTGATCTAACACATGGGAGATCGCATCTTGCACGTCGGCGCTGACGACGTCGATCTGGAAAAGTCCTTGCAACGCAAATTCTCTGGAAGTTCTGCGGCTCATCTCTTGCACTCCTTATGTGTGTCACATGCGTCTCTGTATCTCTTAGTGTACCCGAATGGCAAAAAGGAAACCACCTAGAAAGGTGGTTACTCACGGTGTTTCGGCGGCACGATGCGGTCCAGTACATCTCGCCAGTCTTCGCGATCATCCAACATCTTGCCCACGAAGTACCCGACGATGAGGAACAAGCCAAATGCAACCGTCTGCAGGAAGCCAAAGATCAGGTACAACAACCCGAACACAAATCCTACAGCCAGTCCCAAAAAGCGCTTGTTCTCGAGGAGGAATTGTGCAGACTGGATCAGCTTGTCCATCTCCTACTCCACCCGTCTCTTCGTCACTTGCACGACGTCCGGCTTTACAGCCAGCTCCGTCACGTAGACGGTGACAGAATCGACTTTGATGCCCGTCGTGGTCACGATGTAGGTTTTGACCGCTTCCTGTAGGTCTGCTGTGGTTTTCGGGATGTCGAGATCCACTTCAATCGAGTAGCGGATCATGATCTTGAGCAGACCATTCTCTGTCGTGCGAACACGGGTCGTCTGGTTCTGTACGCCACGAATCGTCGAGGCGGCACGACCGACGAGTTGTTCGATCGTCTCATACGAGATCTTCACATCCCCATTTTCCAAGCGATGTGTGACCGTCTCAGGTTCCCGCGCCGGGCGTTGACCCGTGCGAGCAAACAGGAAATACAGCGAGAACAGGATCGCGATCACAGCGACCACAGCGGCCTGATCATTCAATTCCAACGTGCGTACCCGGTACAAACCTGCATAGTCCAACAGGCCGAGCACCGACACAGCAGCAATGCCAAGTGCAAACAGCCAAAGCAAAATACGCGGGAAGATTTTCATAGGCTTGTCCTCCTCTCCAATGGAAGATAACCCCCCTGAATTACAGGGGGGTTCTCCCAAGTCAAAACGCACTACAGGACACGATGATTCGGGGGCTGTTGCAATTCCTCGTCTTTGATGACTTCTTCAACGACTGGCTTGTTGAAGGTCACGCCCAACACGTGGACGTTGACTTCGATCACTTCGAGACCGGTCATGCTTTCAATCGCACGCTTCACGTTGTCTTGGATCTCGCCTGCCACTTCCGGGATGCGAACACCGTAATCAGCTACGATCGACACGTCGACCGCGCACTGCTTTTGTCCGACTTCCACTTTGACACCCTTGCTGAGGTTCTTGCGACCCAACAATTCGGCGATGCCGCCTGCTACGCCACCCGACATGCCGGCTACGCCGACGACTTCGGTTGCAGCAAGACCTGCGATAATCTCAATGACTTCGTTCGCAATGCGAATGTTCCCCATATCTGTGGAACTGAATTCTGTGTTCATCGTCACTGGTGAGTTCCCTCCCTCGTCTTGTCCCATGCATTACTATATAAGTATAGTCTTCTGGCTGTTTTATGACAAAGGATACATTTCGAGGAATTTCGTGGTGATATCGCCCTCGATGAATTTCTCGTGGCGTAGCACCTTCAGATGGAACGGAATCGTGGTTTTGATCCCCTCGATGGTGAACTCGCTCAACGCACGGTGCATCCGAAGAATCGCTTCTTCACGAGTCGGTGCCCAAACGATCAGCTTGGCGATCATCGAGTCATAGAACGGGTTGACCGTATAGCCTTCAAAGGCCGCCGAATCGACGCGAACCCCGTAACCGCCTGGTACACGGTAGCGGGTGATCTTGCCCGGGCACGGCATGAAGTTTTTCTCTGGATCTTCGGCATTGACGCGGCATTCGATCGACCAACCTTCGAGGACGACTTCCTCCTGGGTGATCGAGAGCGGGTAGCCTGCAGCCACACGGATCTGTTCCTTGATCAAGTCGATGCCGGTGATCATTTCTGTGACCGGGTGCTCAACTTGGATACGGGTGTTCATCTCCATGAAGTAGAAGTTGCCCTCGATGTCGTAGATGAACTCGATCGTGCCAGCACCCGAGTAATTGACCGCTTTCGCCGCCGCTACCGCTGCTTCGCCCATCGCTTGGCGCTTCTCCGGCGTCAGAGCCGGGGACGGTGCCTCCTCGATCAGCTTTTGCAGGCGGCGCTGGATCGAACAGTCGCGCTCGCCGAGGTAGATCGCGTTGCCGTGCTTGTCACCCATGACTTGGATCTCCACGTGGCGCATCTCGGTGATGTACTTTTCGAGATAGACCCCCGCGTTGCCAAACGCGGTCTGTGCTTCGGTTTGGGCCATCGTGACCAGACGCGCGAGTTCGTCGCGGTCCTGTGCGATTCGGATGCCTTTGCCGCCACCGCCTGCGGTCGCTTTGATGATGATCGGATATCCGATTTCATCCGCAATGCGCAACGCTTCGTCCATATCTTCGACGAGGCCCTCGGTGCCTGGAACGCATGGAACGTTTGCTGCTTTCATCGTGTCTTTGGCAGACGCTTTGTCACCCATCTTCTCAATCGCGGAGGAATCCGGACCGATGAAGGTGATGCCGCAAGCTTTGCAGAACTCGGCAAAGTCGGCATTTTCCGCCAAGAAGCCATAGCCTGGGTGGATCGCATCGACCCCGATTGCAGTCGCGAGGGACAGGATGTTCTTGATGTTCAAGTACGAATCGCGCGACAGGGTCGGACCCACACAGTAGGCTTCGTCCGCGAGTTGGACATGCAGAGCCTCGCGGTCAGCCTCTGAATAAATTGCCACCGACGGGATGCCGAGTTCACGGCATGCTCGGATGACGCGAACGGCGATCTCGCCGCGGTTAGCCACTAATACTTTGTGGAACATGGTGTCATCCCCCTGTTTCTTAGTCGAGTTTGACGAGGAACAACGGTTGACCGTATTCCACCAGCTGACCGTTTTCGACGAGCACTTCGACGATTTCGCCTTTTACGTCCGCCTCGATCTCGTTCATCAATTTCATTGCTTCTACGATGCAGACGATCGACTTCTCGTCTACGCGTGCCCCTGCTTTGACATACGCATCTACGTCCGGTGCCGGTGCTTTGTAGAACGTACCGACCATCGGGGAGACGATTTTGTGCAGGTTTTTGTCTTCTACTTTCGCAACCGGTGCTGCGGCAGCTGGTGCTTCTACGACAGGTGCTGCGGTCGGTGCCGGTGCTGCGACTAGAGCCGGAGCTGCAACCGGTGCTGCGACCGGTGCTGGTGCTGCATGGATCACTTGCGGTGTTACGACAGTAGCGCCTACGGCGTCCTTCTTGATCAAGAGTTTTGCGCCGTCGAGTTCATAGTTGAACTCCGAAATGCTCGTTTCATCGAGCAGGCGAATCAATTCACGAATTTCATTCAATTTGAACATGACTCTATGCCACTCTCCTGTGCCAATATGTAATGGTGGTTTTTCTCGCCTAGATTGCCTGTCCACCACAAGTATACCATAGCCCAAAACCTTCATTCTACTTTCCGGTCTAAATTAGAGTCACTCCCTGGTCGAACTCATAAAAATCAAGAGACCCCGAGAGCTCGGGATCTCTTGTGCCACAAGGGTTTATTCGTGTTTGCTGACCACAACTTTGCTGGAGGACACGCCCATTTCTTTGGCGACGATGCCCATCAATTTGACCACTTTTTTCTTGTCAAGGTCGTGTGATTGTACGGTTACATTCACTTTGTCATCTTTAACTTCGACGATTGCATCCGGATATCCTTCTGCCA
This sequence comes from Tumebacillus permanentifrigoris, assembly GCF_003148565.1. Lineage (GTDB taxonomy): Bacteria > Bacillota > Bacilli > Tumebacillales > Tumebacillaceae > Tumebacillus > Tumebacillus permanentifrigoris. Next base: position 31,968 of record NZ_QGGL01000010.1, on the reverse strand, counting down.
TGATCTTGTCGATTGCATTGTCGATCTTGTCTTGGTTGGCGGTGAGGGATTCGAGGTCTTTTTTTGCTTTTTCCACTTGATCAGCCGGGGTCTTGTCGTTGGCGATCACCGTTTGCAAACGCTCGGCTTCGGCAGACGATTTTTGCGATTCTTCGAGGTGGTGCGAGATGAAGTAGTCGGACGGCTCCATGACGGTTTTGTCGCCGCCTTTGGCTGCATCGGCCTTGCCTTTCTCTGCGGATGTAGGGTCGGCTGCTTGTTGGACCGGATCGGTGGAGACTTCCTTGACGTTGTTGTTCACCGTGTAGAAGCCGATCAGCATCAGGGAGAGCACCATCATCGTAGACAACCAGATCGTTTGACGTTTAGCCATTGTTCAACATCCTCCTAGTAGGTTCGGTTTTTTGGGCGTTACTTTTTCGGCATGATGGATATTTTATGAGGAGGCACGTCCAGCGAGCGCTGGACAGCTTCCGTGATCAACGCTTGAATTTTCACTTCCTCGGCACCTTTGGCAACCACGACCACCCCTCGAACGCGGGGTTTTATCGTTTTGACGAGCACCGGTTGGTCGGTGCCGTTTTTCTTGGTCATGACGATCTGTCCGTTTTTGTCAAAGGTGGTAACCGAACGATTTCCCCCGCTTTTGTCGACCTCGTTGGTGGTCTGGCGGTTTTCTTGGTCGTTTTGGGCGTAGACCATCTCTTCGCTAGAATCGATCGTCACCATCACTTTGGCATCGCTGACCCCACGAATGGTGTCGAGGATTTCTGTCAAGCGGTCCTCGTACATTTTCTCGTAGGTGGCCATCTCATGCTGCTCGGTGTTGACGACGACGCTTTCCGTCGCTTTTTGCGCCGCCGCTGGCTGTTCGCTCCCCTGCGCCCCCCACGAGAAGGGGTTGAAGAGGAGCACGACCCCGATGGCGCCCATCGCAATCAGCGTGGCTTTGTTTTTCATCAGTTCTTGCAATTTGTGGTTCCAATTGCTCAAGAATCTTCACCCCCTGTCAGGAATCCCGCCAGACGACGCGGATTTGCGATGCTGTGAGTTTGTACTCGGCGGCGATCTGCGTGCGGATCGCCGCCGCTGTCTCCGCGTGTCGGCGGTCTGCCTGTGCGAGAGTGGATGGGCTGTCCGCGCTGTCTGTGCTTTTGCCGATCACAACCGGCGCAACGTCTGGTACCGCTTGGACGCTCCCCGCCTCCAGGCGGGTTTTCACCGTGACGGCGAGCGCATCGAGCGTCTGTGGCTGGCCTTGCTCGTTGGGAGTGTACGTCACCTCGACGCGGTCCACGGTCAGCCCTGGCTTCTGTGCTTCGACAATCTGTTTGACGTTTTGGGTGATTCCAGCCTTCCACGCCTCGGCGGTCAGGCCTTGGTTTTGCTGGCGGAGCTGCTCGCCCTGTGCGTTGATCTGCTCAAGCGTGGGCAAGTTGGCTTTGTGTTGACCGCCCGTCAGCAACGAGTCCAGCGTGAAATCCATCTGGTAGATTGATTTCCCAGAAAGTTTCAAGATCGGACTGAGCATCAGCAAGATGATCAACAGCCCCATCACCAGTTTGGCGTAGCGCTGCATGGCGTTGTTCGGCAAGATCATGTCGAGGATCACGGCGAGAAAGATCACGAGGATCAACCCGCGCAACCAATCGCTTAGAAATGTCATCATCGTGGACTCACCTCACCATCACCGACAGATTGCCGGCCGCGATGATCACCGTGACCGCGAGGAAGAACATGAAGCCGACCGTCGCCAGCGCCGCGAACACGAGGATCAAACTCTTGCCGATCGTCGACAGGCAGGCGATGATCGGTGAGTTGCCCAGCGGTTGCATGATCGCCGCCGAGACGTTGTAGACAATCGCCAGCGAGAGAATTTTGATCGCTGGGAACGCCGCCAGCAGGAGCAGAACGCCCGCCCCGGTGATGCCGAGGGCGTTTTTGACGATCAGGCTGGCCCCGACGACCGTATCGGCCGCGTCGGAGAACAGCTTGCCGACGATCGGAACGAAATTGCTGGAGACGTACTTGGCAGCCTTCAGCGAGACCCCGTCAGCGACCGCTCCCGCCGCACCTTGGACGGAGACGACGCCGAGGAAGATCGTGAAGAACACACCCATGATCCAGACAGCAGTGGTCTTCAGGAAGCCCGCCAGTTGCGTGACTTGGTAACGGCTGGAGAGCTTGCTGACCAAGTTCAGGATGGCGGAGAAGAAGATCAGCGGGAAGATCACGTACTGGATCAGGTCGCCGATCACGTTGATCAAAAACACGATCAGCGGATGGATCATCGCCGCCGACGCCACACCGCCTGTCGAGGCCAGCAAGGCGAGATACATCGGAATCGTGGCCGTCATGAAGTCGACCATCGTGGAGATCGCGTCCTTGGCATACCCGGTCGCCGCTGCGAACGATTGCACGGCGAGCAACATCAAGACGAGGAAGCAGATCGTATGGGCGATCTTGGAGACGTTGTTGCCTTCAAACGCGGTCTGCATGTTCTCAAGGATGGCCGCGAACACCGCGAGCACGATAATCGTGCCGAGCAGCCGCGAATTGAGAAACAGCTCGTGGAACAGATATTTGATCAGCCCCGTCAGCAAGCCTTGAAACACGGTGCCGAGATGCCCATGCAGGACGAGGTCGCCTACATGTCCCTTGACCTCCGCTGGCAGGTAGTCACCGTACTCTTGCACGATCTCGTCCATAAATTGATCGAAGTCGTGCAGGTCCAGTTGGCTCAGTTGTTGCTCGACCAGCGGGTCGGTCAAACTTGCACTCGGACTTTGCTGCGGCGGCTGTTGAGCCGTCGTGGGCACGGTTTGTGTCGCAGGTGGCGGCGAGGTCCCTTCCGCATAGGCGGAGGTGAGGTTGCCCACGCTCACAGCGATCATCAGTGCAAGCCACGTGAAGAGCCAGGTATAGCGCGTCTTGGTTGTCCGTTTTTGATTCAGCCTCATCGCCTCACCTCCTTGGAATGTCCCGCTGTGTCAATTCGGGAGCAGGTTCAACACCGTTTCCACCACGCGTTGCACAATCGGCAGAGCCAACACCAAGATCAGAATTTTCCCGGCGAGTTCGATCTTGGAAGCGATCGAGCCTTCTCCGGTGTCCTTGGCGACTTGGGCCGCGAATTCTGCGATGTAAGCGATCCCGATGATTTTCAGGATCGTCTGTAAAAAAATCATCTCGACCCCGGCTTGCACGGACAGCCGCTCCAAGAGCGATATCACCAGCTGAATCTTGTCGAGCAAGAAGATAAAGATGAAGACCCCGACGAGCACGGTCAGCAAAAACGCAATCTGCGGGGACTTGCCCTTGATGACGACGATCAGCATGGTGGCGGTCAATCCGAGGCCCGCAATTTGGATGATGTCCATAGGCGTCGAACTCCTTTGCTACCCCGGACGCTAGTGCGACAGGAACACGTCGCGGACTTTGTCAAACAGGTCTCCAATGTAGGAAACGACCGTGAACATGATGACGATGAAGCCGGTCAAGGTCGCCCAAGAGGCGAACTCTTCCTTGCCGGACTGCTTTAAGACGGTGTGGATCACAGCCGTGAGGATGCCCACGCCAGCGATAAAGAAAATTTCATTGATCTCGGTGCCCATGATCGTTCGTTTCCCCCCACTCAATACAACAGGATCAAGACGGCGAGCCCGAGCAGTGCGCCGAGGTACCGCCACATTTTTTCGTTGCGGGCTTGGTCATCGCGGGCGCCGGCCTCCTCCGCCGTCAAGTGTGCGACGCCGAGGTGGATGTGCTTGATCTGGTCGGCGCGATCTGAGACGCCGAGCGTCCGTCCGAATTGACGGAGCACATCGCGGTCGGTCTCTTTCAGGATCAACTTCCCGCGCATCTCGCTGAGCGCTTCCTGCCAGGCACCATCGCCAGTCAGCCCGCGCCCGTCGCGGAGCTTGTCAGAGATTTTTTGAAAAAACTCTCCGACCGGAGCGGGCATGCGCGAAGCGATGCGCTGGCAGGCTTCCGGCAGCGGTGTGGCTGCGTAGAAGATCTCGGTCTCCAGCACTTTCAAAGCGCTGACGAAATGTCGCAACTGCTTGGGGCGGTCGCCATAGCGGTTCGCGATGCGAAAGCCAGCCATCGTCGAGGCCGCGAGCACCAACACGCCGCCGAGGAGTTTAATCATGATCCTCACTCCCCGTCTGAACACGCTCGCCACGGCGGTCGTACACGCCTTCGATCGTGCAGGGCCCTCGACGACGGGAGAGCACGATGTAGCGGGTGAACGCGCCTTGCTCGAACAGTTGGCGCAACACCGGGCGGTTGCGAACTTCATGCATCCCGAAGCCATGTGCGGTGGTGACGACATGAACCCCGGCGTGAATCGCTTCCAGCAGGGCTGCTCCATCCTCAGGCCGTCCGATCTCGTCGGTGACGAGGACGTTGGGCGACATCGAGCGGATCAGCATCTGCATGCCCTCGGCTTTCGGACAGGCGTCCAACACATCGGTGCGCGGCCCGAGATCGTGTTGCGGAATTCCGCGCCAACTGGCAGCGATCTCAGAACGCTCGTCCACGATGCCGACTTTCAACGGCGGCAGTTTGGCGTGCAACGTGCCAGTGGAGAGGTGTCGGGCGAGGTCGCGCAACAGCGTGGTCTTGCCGCATTGGGGCGGTGAGATCAGCAACGTGTTGTGCAGACGGTAGGCGGCGGAGTCGATCAGCAAGTGGCGGATCTGCTCCGCCGCGTGACGAACGTCACGAGCGATGCGGAGGTTGAAGGTGGTAATTTCCTTCAAGCCCCGGAGCTGTCCAGTTCCATCCAGCAGTGCTCGTCCCGCGAGACCGACACGGTGCCCGCCGGGGATGGTGAGGTAGCCGCGCTTGAGCTCCTCCTCGAGTGCGTACAGCGACGAATTGGTCATCAAATTGAGCGTTTGGGCGATGTCCTCGTCCGTGACGAGGTGCCCGTCCTCCACGCGGGGAGAAGTCAACCCGGCAAGCGTGACAAACGCCTCTCGTCCCCCATAGTAGACTTGCAGCGGTCGTCCGAGCCGGATGCGAACCTCCTCCAGTTGGTGGCGAACCTCTTCTGGTAACGAGAGGATCGCTTGGCGAAGGCGCTGAGGAAGCACCGGCGCGATTTGATCCCGCAGGACGGGATCGATGTCGAGCGACGTTTGCGGCCGGTTGTGTACGATCATCGTGTCTCCACCTCCCTGTTCCCGTTTGGTTATTTCATGTGTATGGGACAGGATGTGCAGTTATACCAACTTGTGTGAAGAAACACTAGGAAAAAGTTTTATAGGTTGCACAGGCTTTGCTAGAGACATAGGACTTTAGTCGAAAGATTTTATTTAAACAAGGTGATATAATAAAATAAACTTTTAATTCAAAGGGGTGATAGCAAATGAACAGCTACCGCATCAACTCGTCTACGAACCCGTACAGCACGAACTGGGCCGCTTCCCCGTACACACGCACGACGAAGCCGACGCTCCCCACGACATCCTTCGATCCATTCCAGAAAAACTACAGCAAAGCGATGTCGAGCGTCTTCCAAAGTTTCACGTCGCTGAGCAAAGTCGTGGGGAATCTGACCGACAAAACCGACAACGTGCTGAACAAGCGTGCAGTCGATACCGGGGACTCGAAATTCTTCAGCGCAACGGCGAAACAAGGAGCGTCGATCGCCTCCTATCAAGTCGGAGTCAAGCAGATCGCCACCGCGCAGCAAAACACCGGCGGATTGTTTCAATCGAACGGGACGGGAGCGTTCAGCAACGGAACGCATTCGATGAAGCTCGCTCTCTCCGATGGGAAAAGTGTGAACGTCTCCGTCAATGTGAAGTCTGGTGAAAGCAACGAAACCGTATTGAAAAACATGGCGGGTGCGATCAACAGTTCCAACCTCGGCGTCAAAGCGCAAGCGGTGACGGCAAAGCAAAGCGACGGCACCACACAGACTCGGCTCGTCGTTACCTCTGCGAAGACGGGCACAGATGCCGGATTCAAGTTGACCGACACCTCAGGCAATCTAGCAGCTGCCACTGGAGCCAACACGGTGTCTACAACTGCAAAAAACGCAGAGTATTCAGTGAACGGAAAATCCTACACGAGCCAAAGCAATGAAGTAACACTCGACGATGGCAAAGTTGCGCTTTCCTTAAAGGGTGCAACCGCGAAGCTGGAGACGCTGCGTGTAAAATCGGACACGCAGGCCGTTACCAGCGGGGTAAAAGAGTTCGTGAAGGCGTACAACGAGACGCTGACAACGTTAAAAAGCAACTCCGGTTTTGCGATCAACAAAAAATGGCACAACGAACTGACGCAACAGTCCACCCGTGCCGACCTGAGTAAAATCGGGATCACGGTCAACGCGGATCATACGCTTCGAGTCGATGAGGCGGTGCTGACCAAGGCAGCCAGTACACACTTCGACCAAGTTCAAAACGCCCTGACTGGACCTAGAGGACTGATCGCACGCGTTGGTGTGCAAGCCCAGAAGACGAGCGCCTCTCAGATGGCACAGTATTTTGAAAGTGCGCGACCAACAGACTCTGTCCATGTAGATGAGTACAGCCGCTATCAAAACATGATGAACTTCCAGTTTTCCAGCATGAACCAAGGGAACTTTATGAACTTGTTGGCTTGACGCACTGCTTCCTTTTTCGTTTCCTCAGAGCAGCCCAACAATCCCCTTACGGTAGACAGTAAAAAAGAACCCATTGTATCTTATGGGTTCTTTTTTCTACGCACGATTACTTTTTCTGGGTCAGCATCGCATAGAGTTCTTCCGGTTCGTAGCGATGGCCTGCGTCAATGAAGTTGCGGGCGAACGTCTCCCGTAACGGAGTCTTCAATGCTTTGCCCCCAAGATTTAAATAAAGCATGTAGGTTGGCTGCTCCCCTGCTACCTGCTCCAGCAAGTCCTTGCCTTTGTTCACGTTCACGGTGTATGCCTTGATGAAGACCTTGTCCTGCAACGCCCCGTACTCCAACTCAACCGGGGCGTACTGCAGCTCTTTTTGCGTGCCCGAGATCGCGGCTGCGAGCAGTTCGTGGATGAACAGCTCGCAAAGAATCGGGTCAGCCCCCTCACGCTTCAGGACATATTGAGCAAAACGTGCCGGAGAGATGTCCACATCCATGCGTGGGCCGACGGGTGTCATGCGGCTGTATGCGAGGTAGTCGTCCACCAGCTCCTGTAACGAACGCGTGGTAAGCAACTGGGAGATGGTGAGCGGGAAGAGGCGATCCCGCCACTTTTTCACCATCTGCAAGGTGTGGTTATCCCCGATCATCTCGAGGCGGTCGAGGTTGGTCTGCTCCAGCAGGCCTAGTTCCACTTCGGTGATCGGGTAAGGGAACGCGTCGGTCTTGCCTTGGCGAATCTGTTCGCGCAGGTAGGACGAGTAGCAGACGTGGTACGTCAGGTGGATTTGTTGTTCGAGACTCATGCCTTCACCTCCAAGAACGACTGGCAACGCGCCCGTAGATCGACGAGGTTTTGCAAAAGCACATCATCGGGTGTGCCTTCCGCTTCGTAGGTGACGCCTTTTAAGTTCTTCGTGCGTGGGAGCATGTAGTCGAGGTAGCGGTAGGTCTCTTCGAAGATCACACCGTTATCGTGACCATGTGAGTCGATGTAGGCTTGGACCCCGTTTTTCTCCATCCATGTACCGCCCGCCACGTGGATCTCGATGATGCGGTCGGACGCCAAGTTGTCGAGGTTCGCATCCCACGGCAAACCGGCAGCCACTTGATAGGACCAGAGGTGGCCGAGATCGAGCACGAACGCCGTGTCGAGCTCTTGGGCAAGTCGCGACATGAAGTCCACGATGTGGATACCGCCGTAGACGAATTGGAACGGCGGGTTTTCCAGAAACACCGGACATGGAAAGTGTGACTGGATAAACTGGAGGTTTTCGATGGTCGTCTTCAGCGATTCCTCGGTTAACAGGGCCGGGATCATGAAGTCACAGCGCTTGTCGCCGACAGAGCGGAACGCAGCTTCCTCGATGCACCACTTGGCATTCAGGACTTTGACATACTCAACGACCATGCTCTGCGCCTCTTCCAAGCCGTCGATCGGACAGCAGACGTCGAGAATTTCATTGTGGTAGAGCAAGGGCAGGTTGCTGTCGACCATCTGCTTGACATGGTCGGTCATGCTGGTGCGGTTGCTGGTGTAAAACTCAAGGTAGTCGAAGTGGCCGTTGTTCAAGCGGAGTACGTTTGGGATGTTCGGTTGGGTATCGTGGATATCGAGTCCTACCCCCAGCCCCATTTTGGGCAGTTGCTTGAAATCAAACGTTTTAGGATCAAACGTCATTGAGATGTACCCCCTTCTATATAAGAATGAGGAAGTTGTCGAGGCTCGAAGGCCGCAACAAACTTCCTCACGTGAATCATTTGAGACACCTAACCGCCATTAGGCAGCCGCGTACTTGGAGTTGTTTGCTTCTACTACATCGATTTCTTCGAACTGGATTTCTTCCTCGGTTGCGAGGTTGCGGAGTTGTTCAACGGACATTCTAATCACCTCCTTTCAAAAGCGAAGGGTCATCAAGCCAGCTCAGCCTGTCGAGACTCCACGAACGGTTCGCTGAAATGGATCATGCCATTGTGCAGCCCGCTTTTCACGAGGCCTTGCAAAAGCCCTTCGTCCACCGGGATGGAATTGCTTCGCAGAACGCCCATCAACTCTTGCAGCGTCTGATTCCCGTCCAGCAACTGGAGGATGCCATAGGACAGAGAGTTCATTTTCATAATCTCGCCCGTCACGCGGTTGAACAGGACGATTTCCTTCTCGCCGGTCTGCACCGGGGTCGCCGCTTTGTTGAAATGCAACGGGCTGTCGAGCACATCGAGTTTCTGTACAGATGAGCGCTGACCTTGTAGCAACAGCATGTCATAGTACAGCAGGTCTTCGAACCGTTCGAGCAGGTCGGCATCACCTTGGATATCACCGACCGTTAGAACACCGGCCTGCAAGCTGTCCACGATTGGCTGGTAGCGTGACTCCAATTGGAAGTAACGACGAGTCTTGCTGTTATAGAAGAGAATGTTTTCGTTGGTCGCCAGATCCTTGCGCGAGAGGTCGCGCTTCATCGTGAAGGCGAGCGTCTCCTCGTCCAGCGAGAGCGTTTCGGAGGGCGGACGGCTGGCGAGACGGACACGGACGTTGAAATACGTCGGCATGCTCTCTTCCGTCGATTCATTCAGGCACAAGCGAAGGAACGGTTCCTCCTCGGCGTGCAGTTTGTTCGCTGATTCATGGAACGATTGATAGTTGGTTTGATCTAAGATGGTGTAGGGGTTCTGGTTGTAGAGGGAGACAACTTGCTCTGCTTCATCGGCCGTGAGACCGATCGTCGCTTCATAGTCGAGGTTTAGTGCGAGGTCATACTCTTCTCCGGGGTCGGTGATCTGGATGCCGTATTCCTCTGGGTTCATCCAAACGCCTGAGTACTTGTCGAGACCGAAGGTCCCGAAGCCACGGGTTGAGTGCGGGTTGTTGTAGGTGTTGCGCGAGAGGTCGAGCATACGACGGGAAAACTCGATGGTCTTCAACGCCTCATGCCGCTCCTCTGTGGGGAAACCGATCATGAAGAACAGATGCGCCGCGATCCCTGCTTCGAAACAGTTGACGAGCGTCGGTTCGATCCATTCGACCTTCGTGTCCTTCTTCATCATGTTCAGCACGCGCTGGTCGTAGGATTCCAAACCAAACTGGATCTTGCGGCAACCGCCCTGGTAGATGTGATCGCAAAACTCCTTGGTGAACGACTTGGTAAATCGCGTTTCCCCGTACCACAGGAAGTCGGCGTTGTTGTCGATCAGCGCCTGAGCCACTTTGCGCATCGTATTGGGCGCGAACGTCTCGTCCACAAAGGTGAAATACTTTGTGTTGTAGCGCTGCGAGAGTTCATTCATGATTTCATAAATCTGGTCGATATCTAAGATTCTGTATTTTCCGTGGCTGGCATAGGGAATCGTACAGAACGTGCAGCGTGCATAACAGCTCTTGGCACTGTAGAGCGGGAGCACGAGATCTGGCATGAAGTATTTCTCCATCGGGAACCCATCGAAGTTCGGCACCGCCAATTCGTGTACGGCAACCGTGACGGCCGAGTTCTTGACCAGTTTCCCGTCTTCCACATAGCATAGGTTCGGGACGAACGCCAGCGGCTGGTCGGTTGCAAGCGCCGTCAGCAGTTGATAGAGCCCCTCCTCCCCCTCGTACATGACACAGGTGTCAAAGATCTCGAAAAAGGGATGCGGCTGTTCCCAGCCGGTGGCGAGGCGCGTCATCATGTTCCCGCCGAAGGTGATATGCTGCACATTCGGGCAGTGCTCGCGAATCAACTTCGCGAGCGTGATCCCAGCGATCAACTGCGACTCGCTTGTGATCGAGATGCCGACAAACGTATGGCCACTCTCTTGGATGCCCGGAATCACGTTGCGTTCGTAGTATTGAATGAACGGATTGAGAATCCGGTCCTCCACAGCTTGCAAAACCTGTTTCGTGGATCTCGAGCTATACTTCAGGCCGATCTTATTGAAGCGAATTGTGATCCCGTCATAGCGGGAGGCGACCAGATGCAAAGCGTCAAACAGGATATTCTGCGTGTACTTGGCTTTGGACAGGTCGTAGTATTCATCGGAGCGGATCGTGTCCTTGGCTTTGTTGACGTTGGTGATCGTATTCTTGCTCAACATCGCACGGGCGTACTTGTTGTACAAAACACGTTCCTCCTGGGTCAACGTCTCACGCGTATCCAGCTCCTCGTGCTTGTCCTTCACGATCTCGTAGCACTCCGCCATGAACTCTGGCGTGAACAGATAGTCGAAAAAGTCCACGTTCAAATCCATGATCTCGCAGTGTACATCTCTATTTTCCAAGTATCCCTTGAGTGCCGGAAGTGCAAGATACGGTCCGAACGGCGTCCAACCCGGCGGGAAAACCAGAAGCGGCCTGACATCCATCTCTATCGCCCCTTACTCAAAGAGTTAAATTGTTGGTTTTGCCCATCTTCTCACGAAGGCGGGTACGCGCTGCAACGGTACAGAGGCCGATGAGCAGCGGAATCAGACCCATGATCACGATCGTCTTGCTTACGCCGACCACCGAAGCGAGCGAGGTTGATCCGATCATCGCAACGGCGATGGTGGCGGAGATCAACCCTTGGTAGATCGAAAAAACGTCCGCGGTGTCGCCGCGTTCCGAAGTCGCAGTCTGAATAAAAGTGATCAAAGCGTTGTCCTGAATCCCGTTCCAGATCCCAATCAGGAAGATCATCGCCACCGAGAGCAGCACCAGACCCGACCAACCAAATGCGATGACGCATGCCCCGCCGGCGATCATCGCCAAGCAGAACAGCAAGTCGCTCGAAATCTTCTTCATGAGCGTCGGACCCCACATCGTGCCGAGGAACAGACCGCCGCCGAGCGCCGACATCAAGTACCCGTAGACTTCCTGTGGCGAGCCGAACACGTCGGACGACACGATCGGGAACATGACGTTCAGGGCTCCGAAGCCCATGCTGCCAACGACATCGCCGATGACGATGAAGAGTAACAACTGGCGGGTCTGATCGCCGATGAGAAAACCGAGTTTCGCGCGGAAGGTCTTCTCCGGTTCAGCCGATTGCGCTTGTGGCTGTGCGTCCTGGCTCTGCGCCGCTCCCTGCTCTGAAGCCCCCTGCTCGTCCACCCGGACGAACATCAGCGTCAGAGCTGAGATCCAGAACGTCGCCGCATTGAACACGATCCCGATCTGGAGACCGAGAATTCCGAAAATCAGACCCCCGATGGCCGGACCCAACAACATCATGAACTGCGAAACGCCAAAGATATAGCTGTTCGCACGGGCGAGCAACGACTCCTCCGGGACAAGCTTCGGGATCAAGGTCACCCGGCCCGGTCGGTAGAAGGCCATCCCCAGCGCGATTAGAATCTGTAGGAGGAAAATGATCCAGACATTCGTCGTGTAGAGAAACATCAGATAACAGATCCCCTGCAGGACGTCTGCCGCGATCATCACGCGCAGAGTCGAGAACTTGCGCAAGACGCGCCCGACAAACGGAGCGACGAAGATACTCGGCAGGAACCTGCACAACATCAGCAGCCCGATCAATTTCGGATCGTTGTTGATGTGGTACAAGAGCACCGGGAGGATCACATAACTGATCCAGTCACCCAGCGTGGTGATCGATTGGCCCAAGAAGAACCAACGAAACCCTTTATAACGAAAAGGGACAGTCCATTGTCTTGACATGGTGAATTTTCTACTCCCTCATTTTAAGTGTTGATTCCTCGGTGTGTTTCTTAACCAAATCATATCCAAAATAGCACGAAAAATCAATAACCTATTTATAAATAATTCACTAGTTAACTCGATCAAATTACAGATTCGCTTAGCGGACACGCTCTGTTGGCAGAGAATTGCTTCGAACAACGAGACGAAAAAAGGGAACTGCATGTGCAGTTCCCTTTTTCCTACCGTTTAAAACTCCAGTTTCGACTCAATAAACGACTTCAACTCTGCAATCGGCATACGCGTCTGTTCCATCGTATCGCGGTCGCGCACGGTCACAGCGCCGTCGGTCTCGGACTCAAAGTCGAACGTGATGCAGAACGGCGTGCCGATTTCATCATGGCGGCGGTAGCGCTTGCCAATCGAGCCGGTCTCGTCATAATCCACATTGAAGTTCTTCGCCAGATCTGCGAACACTTTCGTCGCCGGCTCGGAGAGCTTTTTCGAGAGCGGGAAGATTGCCGCTTTGAACGGAGCCAGTGCCGGGTGCAGGTGCAGGACCGTGCGGGAATCGCCGCCTTCCAGTTGCTGCTCTTCATAAGAGTCGATCAGGAACGCGAGCGTCACGCGGTCCGCACCCAGTGCCGGTTCGATGCAGTACGGCACGTACTTCTCGTTGGTTTCCGGGTCGAGGTAATGGAAGTCCTCACCGGAGTGCTCCATATGACGCTTGAGGTCGAAGTCGGTGCGGGACGCGAGGCCCCACAGTTCGCCCCAACCAAACGGGAACTTGTATTCAAAGTCGGTCGTCGCGTTCGAGTAGTGGGACAGTTCATCCGCGTCATGATCGCGCAGGCGCAGGCCGTCTTCCTTCAGACCGAGGTTCAACAGCCACGACTTCATCTCTTGACGCCAGTAGTCGAACCATTTCAACTCTTCACCCGGCTTGCAGAAAAACTCCAATTCCATCTGCTCGAACTCGCGGGTACGGAACGTGAAGTTCCCCGGCGTGATCTCGTTGCGGAACGATTTACCGATTTGGCCGATACCAAACGGAAGTTTTTTGCGCATCGTGCGCTGTACGTTTTTGAAGTTGACGAAAATCCCTTGTGCCGTCTCCGGACGCATGAAGATCTCGTTGGTGGAGGACTCCGTGACGCCTTGGAAGGTTTTGAACATCAGGTTGAACTGGCGGATGTCGGTGAAGTCATGTGCGCCACAATCCGGGCACGCGATGTTGTGTTCCTTGATCAGATCGGCCATCTGTGCAAACGTCATGCCGTCGACGATGATCTCGATGTCCTTGGCACCCAGCGCTTCCTCGATCAGCTTGTCTGCACGGTGGCGGGCTTTACAGGACTTGCAGTCGATCATCGGGTCGTTGAAGTTGCCGACGTGACCAGATGCCACCCATGTCTTCGGGTTCATCAAGATCGCCGCGTCGAGACCGACGTTGTACGGGGACTCCTGAATGAACTTTTTCCACCATGCTTTTTTGACGTTGTTTTTAAACTCGACGCCGAGCGGGCCGTAGTCCCAAGTGTTGGCGAGGCCACCATAGATTTCTGAACCTGGGAAAATAAAACCACGGTGTTTCGCCAACGCTACGATTTCTTCCATTTTAACACTCATCTGTAACATCTCCTTCACGGGTGTGGGCTCAGCCCAGGGCCAAGAGCATACAAAAAGCTCCCGTCCCAATGGCTGGCTAAACAGCCTAGGGACGGGAGCTTGCTTCCCGCGGTTCCACCCTAGTTGACGCAGCGAGAACTCGCCACGCCCACCTCTTCACGATTTGCAGCTCCGAAACCGCCGTTTCCCTGCCTGCATCCACCGGGCTCACACCGTCCCCGACTCGCTGTTGGATGGAACGACAGGTACTATCTGTTCCTTCATCGCCGCAACATTTTACGTTGAAACTATCTTACCCAATTTGTAGGAACCAAGTCAAGCGGACAGCTAGCCCTTTTTTCTCCCGATCAGCGAAACCGCAAAATCAACACTCCCCCCGCGCAAAAACGGCTGCCGCATGCCGATCGAGACGCGGCGGTCTGCGGTGAAGGTTCCTAGAAAAGGGACTGCATACGCCCCTGCCGCCCACGGTCCAAACGGGGTGTCGAGCGGGACGAAGCGATCGCGAGCATTGCGTGCAACGAGCCACTGGCCTTGGGTCGGATCAACCAGCACGACATCATCGCGCCCGTCCCCATCCACGTCGCCGATCAGCAACTGCCAACGGTCACCCACACCGAACTCGCGCCGCCAGTAGGGGCTCAGGTGCCCAAGCGCTGGAATCAGCCGCTTCCCGTCGCTCAGCGCCACTTTCCAGTCGCCCGTTCGAGCGTTCCATGCCACGAGGTCGGCACGACCATCCCCGTTGAAGTCGCCCGCAGCCACCGTCCAATCTGCCCCCATCACCCAGCCCTTGAGCCAACTGTGCGGCACCATCTCCGACGTACCAGCGTTCCCCGCGACCCACACTTCTTCGAAGTGCGCCCCCGTGCTCAGCGCGACACGCAGTTCGCCGGTCGTGCGGTGATAGCCCGCCACGTCCGTTTTTCCATCCCCGTTGAAGTCCCCGACCAGCGGCACCCAATCCGCTCCAACCGCGAAGTTCTCCAGCCACAGAAAGTTGCGGTCCCCGACCGCTGGCACCAATTTCCCACCCTCGCTCAACGCCACCTGCCACTGCCCACGGTTCGTATCGAGCACGATCACATCCGCCCGTCCGTCTCCGTTCACATCCCCGGTAAACGGTTTCCAATACGCGCCCTGCGCCCATCCGGTCAGCAGGGACTGTGGCTCACCGAGCCCAAGGTTGCGGTTCGGATATCCATCCAAGCGCGCCCGCAGCATCGACCAATTCCCGGTCTCCTGCTCCCAGAACAGCAACTCCGATCGCGCATCACCATCTAGGTCTGCGGTCAACACCACGACATCTGCACCTGGAAAAAGCGCTGTCTTCCTCGCCGACGGGGCAAATGGCACCAAACTTAACAACGGCACGAACGTCCACCCTTGCTTTTTAAAACAACGGATCAAGCGGTGCAGATAGGAGTTCTGGTCATACCTGACGCGCATCTTGCCCCCCGCTGTCGGCTCCAACTGAATAAACGGAAATTCCAAAAACGCATGGAAAAAGAACCCCGCCAGATCCTGTGGCGAATACGTCTCAATCTCCCGGCACATCCGCGCCACATCCTGATCCGGGTGTGAACCGTCCACATAAAAAAGCGGCGTCGGCACATACACCGCCCCGCGATACAACGGCGTGTCGATGTCCTCGAACAGCACGCGTCTGTTCGTCTCGGCATGGCGCGGGTCATTTTCAAAAAACACCCCGACCCACCCCTCCAACACCTGCCGAGCGTTGCCCTCCGCCGCGTAGTGCGGGGCCTCAAACCAGTCCACGGGCACACCTGCATGCTCTGCCGCCGCCAGCCCTGCCCGCATCCGACTCGACGAGTACGAGTGCTCAAACGCCTCCCGCTCCAGATACGCCGCATCCGGCTCCTCCGGCGGGCAATCGCTCTCACACGCGCTGTAGAAAAACTCATAACCTGCCGCACTGACAGCCTTGCCGTATTGGTGTGTATATCCGTGCATGCCGATCGAGCCTCCGCGTTGCCACAAATACTCGATCACACGCAAAAACTTCCGCACGAAGGGATCTGTACGATCCGCGATCGACTTGTCATACCCGGTGCTGGGATCGACAAAGCGCGGAATCATCGCCACCTGAAAAGGCACGCCCTCGCGCGCGAGCAAATCCGCGACCACGCACAGCTTCAGCAAGCGCTCCTCCGTGCCAAACTCCCCGCCCGGCCCAACGTCTTCCAAGCGAATCAGAGCTTTTTTCACATGCCGTCCCTCCCTTTGCCTACGTAAAAAAGTATGCATCTCCCCACTCGTCGGTGCAGCGATGTGCTACACTGGAGAGTAGCAAACGACACGAAAAGAAGGTAGATTTCAATGAACCTAATCTCCATCCTCAACCTCAGCAAAACCCACGGCGAGAAAACGCTGTTTCAAGACCTCACGTTTGGCATCGAAACCGGAGAACGGATCGGTTTGATCGGTGTCAATGGCACTGGCAAATCGACGCTCCTGCGCACGATCGCAGGCACGGAACATGCCGATTCGGGGCAAATTGTACACACCAGCAACATCCGCGTCGAATTCCTACCGCAGAACCCGCAGTTTGATGAGCACCTCACCGTCCTGCAATCGGTCTTCCAAGGCGACTCCCCTGTGTTGCGCCTGCTCTACGAGTACGAGCAGACCTTGACACATCTGCACGCGCACCCAGATGACGAGCAGATGCAGGCGCGTCTGTTGCGCCTCTCCCAAGAGATCGACCAGAACAACGCTTGGGAGATGGAAGCCAACGCCAAAAACATCCTCAACCGCCTCGGCATCACCAACTACGATGCGGTCGTCGGCACGCTCTCCGGCGGACAACGCAAGCGTGTCGCGATGGCGCGCGCCTTGATCCGCCCGGCCGATCTGTTGATTCTCGACGAGCCGACCAACCACATCGACAATGAGACGGTCGACTGGCTCGAAGGCTATCTGGCGAAAAGCAAAGCGGCCCTGCTGATGATCACGCACGATCGATACTTCCTCGACCGCGTCACCAACCGCATCATCGAACTGGACAAAGGCAAGCTCTACTCCTACAACGGAAACTACGCAACGTTCCTTGAAGGCAAAGCGGCGCGCGAAGAGTCGACCGCAGCCAGTGAAGACAAGCGTCAGAACCTGTTGCGTCGCGAATTGGAATGGTTGCACCGTGGAGCCAAGGCCCGCACCACCAAGCAGAAAGCCCGCGTCGATTTCGCAACCACCCTCCGCGATCAAAAAGTGGAAAAAGCCTCCGCACAACTCGACATCGCCATCGGCTCACAACGCCTCGGCAAAAAAGTGCTCGAACTCACCGACGTCACCAAGTCATTTGGTGAGCGCACGCCGATCCGCAACCTCTCACTGCTCGTCGGGCCGGGCGAACGCATCGGCATCGTCGGACCCAACGGCAGCGGGAAATCGACGCTGCTCAACCTGATCGCAGGTCGTCTCCAACCGGACAGCGGCACCGTCGACACGGGCTCGACCGTCAAGCTCGCCTACTATACACAGGAAAGCCTCGACATGAATGAAGAGATGCGCGTCATCGAGTACATCCGCGAAGTCGCCTCCTACATCAAAACCACCGACGGCGAGACGATCTCCGCCGGTCAGATGCTGGAACGCTTCCTGTTTCCGCCCCATCAACAATGGACGCCGATCGCCAAACTCTCGGGCGGAGAGCGCCGCCGCCTCTATCTGTTGCGGATCTTGATGAGCGAACCGAACGTTCTGTTGCTGGACGAACCGACCAACGACCTCGACATTCAGACGTTGACCATCCTCGAAGACTATCTCGACCATTTCGACGGAACCGTCATCACCGTCTCACATGATCGCTACTTTCTCGACCGTGCGGTCGACCGTCTGGTCGCCTTCGAAGGGTCTGCCGGGATCTTCGAGTACCTTGGCATGTACTCGTCCTACCAGGCGGAACGGGAAAAAAGGCTCGCGTCTGCCTCGCCTACAAGTCCCTCCCCAGAGGAACGCGAGAAAACGCAAGCCCAACGCTCAGAGAAACCGCGCGCCCGCAAGATGACGTTCGCTGAACAAAAAGAGTACGAGTCGATCGACGAGCGCATCGCGAGTCTGGAGACGAAACTCGCCGCAGTACAAGCCGAACTCGCCAAGGGCGGCAGTGACTATACACACCTACAACAGCTCACCGATGAGGAAAACCGCCTGACCGCCGAACTGGAAACAGCCGTCGAGCGCTGGGCCGAACTGAACGAACTCGCCGAAGAGATTGCCCGCACCAAAAACTAAGCCCCACCCGCTGGGCATAAAAAAGGAGAGAATCATTCCGTCACAGGAAGATTCTCTCCTTTATGTTTGTGTAGTAGTGATTGGTAGCTTCAATTCAATCAGTCACCCCAGATGAAGACATTCGGAAAAGCTGGAGGTGTACAACCATCAGCCAGATGTTGCGACGTTCCGAAGCCTGCAACCGTTATGAACAGACCAAAAGCTACCAATACGCCAGCCAGTACCACTTTTTTCATTTCTCATATCCCCTTTTAATAGGTTGATACCCCTGTGTTACCCAGCCCCATGTTCACTCTGTCAGCTGTACCCCTACAGCGAGCGCAGAATGCGTTTCATTAAGTCATCGATCCACTTCCGTATCATTGGAGCGAGGCCTCCCTTACCAGTGCTGGATCGGAAATTTCCCCTTGATCCATCCAGCGATCAGGAAAATGCTTTTGTACTACTTCGAGAAAATGATCCACCAATTCGGGGTCGAATTGCGTCCCTTTGCAGCGACGTAGTTCCTCGACAGCCCAGTGCATCGGTAATTTGTCTCGGTAGCAACTGTCTCGCGTCATGGAATCGAAAGCGTCGGCGATGGTGACGATGCGCACCGCCTGATCTAGCTTGGACGCCTCTATTCCGTGCGGATACCCTTGCCCGTCCATCCGTTCGTGATGTGACAAGAGAATCGGCAGTATGGAATCGTAGACGGTTCCGAAATGTCGTAATATATCGTGCCCGACGACCGGGTGTGTCCGCATGTTGATGTGCTCCGCCCGATTCAAGAGCGCTGCTTTTTTCAACACTTGGTCCTGAATGCCGAGCTTGCCGATGTCGTGCAGCAAGGCACCGAAACGGACTCGTTCGATCTCTTCCGGCGGCAGGCCAAGATGTTGAGCCAACCAGACGCAGTAGGTGGCGACTTGAATCGAATGGTTGTAGGTCACGACGTCGCGCGCTTTCAGTGCATGCAGCAATCCCTTGGTGATCGAGCGCCTTGATTCGACTTCTTCTGCTCTTGGCACGATCGAACTTGAGGTGCCTGTATAGACTGGTTGGTTTTCTGATTGAATTTGCGAGTAGAGCGTGATACAGCCTTTGCCGCTGGCTTTGGAGAAATACGCAGCCTTGTCCGCTTGTTTGACCGTCTCCCGAATTTCACAGTTGACATCAAAACAGGTGGCGATCCCGAAACTGAGCGAGATGGACAGCAGATGTCCGTCCAATTCAACAGGCATGCGAATCTGTTCGAGCAACCGTGCAGCGACGATCAGTCCCACTTCCTCCGTGGCGTTTGGCATCAGCAACGCGAATTCATCCCCGCCATACCGCACTGGTATGTCCTGAACACGTGCTTCCACCCGGATTAACGAGGCAACGTAATGCAAGGCCAAGTCCCCTACATGGTGCCCATAGCGGTTGTTGATGTCCTTGAAATTATCGAAGTCCATGATAATCACGGTGTTCGGAACGTGCGGAGCCTGACGCATCTCGGATAACTTTCGCGCGAAAAAGTGACGGTTGTACAATTTGGTCAAATTGTCGGTGTTGGCGACCTTCTCCAAACGGTGGTACAAAAACGCGTTCGAGAGTGCCGCCGCGCCATGTGATACGTAAACGTCGAGCGAGGAATCGATTTCCTCAAGCAAGTCGCGGGGGCACAACAGCGCCATCACGCCTTGCACATTGCCCTGCGCTATCATGGGGCACAACAGTTTGACATGGGTCTGTTCACGGGCTGTGAGCACGAGGCGCTTGCCCGATTCAAACACGTGGGCGATGCTAGAATCGACTTCAGCAGACTTGTCCAATTCAACGTCAAACAACTCGTTGACTTTATACTGCTCGAAATGCTCACCGTCTGCACTTCTCCAGACGATGTAGAGCGCTTGATAAGGCACTTCGTCTGAGACGCGGGCAAACACAGTCTGCAGCGTCGATTCGAGGTTGAGCGATGTGCCCATCAGCAACGCATGTTTCTGCAGGGCTGCGACTTCGTTGACTTTGCGGTTCAACATGCCGTTCGCCGTCTGCAGGGATTCCATATGCTGCTGTACCTTGTTGGTCTGGTCGATGTACAGTTTGAAACTGTAGCGCGCCATGATCAACGGGAGCACGAAAATCATCAAGCCCAGAACGTTTAGCACTTCATATGCACGGTACAACCCGATGCCAATCCATGCGAGCAGCAGGTAGTTGAGCATCGGCCAGCGGTAGTTCTCATTCCAGATTCGCCCCGGCGACTCGTTGGTCGTCAGTGCGATCGCGAACGTGATCAGCGACGAATTCAACGAGTAAAACAAGAGCGGCACCAACAAGAACTCGTACAGCCAGAACATGCCGGATTCTAAGGTGAGGTGCAAGATCTCCCCCGAGATGTACGCCGGGATCGCCAGACACGCGATGTTAAAGATCACTTTATGCGGCTTCAATCGTTTCGGGTACGTTGAACCGACCAACCCGATCGCCACCGAAGTCAGCACCCCGATTTCCGAACCGAGCAACAGCACAGACGCATACGCGATGGAGAACGAAACGGAAACCCACGATTGCTTAGCCAGTGCCACAGGCATCAATTGCACAACGCCCGCCAACACGATAAAAATGACAGCGTCTAGAAAAAAACCTTTTGGAAATTGTTGCAGGGAGTAGGCAACCAATGCCAGTCCGATGATATTGATCGTGTAGACATAGAGTCGAAGCGACGTCTTCAATGAATATCACCTCCTTTATAAAAGGCTTCCTTCTGCTGGGTGTGTATTTTTTAATGTTGTACCTTTATGATAGAACAAAGTATATATTCACGCAATAATTAAAGCCATTCTATTTAAAGAGGTTGTTTCAGTCGATAGCATAAAAAAAGCATGCGTATAGGCCGCATACTTTAACAAGAGTCGCCAATTCTGTTCAACAACCCGACTAAATGAAATTGAAATTTCTCTTGGTCTTCATTTGTACGTTTTTTCGGACCGCGCGTCCGCCCACCGCCGCGCCGGTGTTTGGCAGCGGCCTCGCGCATCTCCAAGAGCAGCGGCATCCCGGCGCTGTCATACTCCGTACCGTTGGGATTGAGCGCAAAACCACTGCGCCCCAGCACCATCGCCGCCAACCCGATGTCCTGCGTAATCACCACGTCCCCCGCCTGCAAGCGGTTGAGGATTGCCAAATCAACCGCTTGGGCGTGGCCGTCCACGACCAGGCGGTTTTTGGCCACCTGTTCGTGATGGACGTTGGTGACCAGCCAGACGTCTAGCCCCCGTCGCTCCCCCTCGGCGATCGTGAACTGCACCGCTCCACGCGGGCACCCATCTCCGTCAATCCAGATGGAGTACATCACTCCGTCACATCCGCGACGTGCTTGCGAATGATCTCCGGCACACTCTGGATCGTGTCCAGGGTGATAAACCGTCTGATCACCGGCACGTTGAGGTCGGCATGGTCGAACGACCAACCGCCTTTGTCTGGCAGATGGATCGCGTGGATGCCTTCCTCTAGCGCAGGACGGATGTCATTGCGCGCCGAGTTCCCGATCATCCATGTGTGTTCGTGCTGGAGATTTCGCTCCTGCATGATCCGCGCCAGTACGCTGCGGTTTTTGTGCTCACTTACGAAGCGGCGCTGCTCCGGGAAGATCTGATCAAGCCCAGCGCGCAAGACTTTTGAAGTCTGAATCTCCAGATCACCACCCGTGTAGAGGTAGAGCTCATGCCCTTCCTTGCTCAGCACTTCCAGCGTCTCGTGCGCGTGTGGGTACAGTTCGACTGGCTTGGTGTACACGCCGTAGCCGATCGCTTCCAGTTCTTGCTCCTCTGCTTGCAACGGCGTCTTGCCGTACTTGTCGCACATCAGGCGGTACGTGGCGACCAACGATTCGGGGAAGCGATGCTTGCCGAGCCCATGTTGCTCAATGCCAGAGAGGTCTATGTGCTGTTGCGTGTCGTCGATCAGTTTGGCCTCAATCGGGTACTCTGTAAAAAACGATTGCATCGCCGCCATAAATTCAGAGCGCGCCTCGTTGAAAAACCGGTTGCAATGAATCAAGGTGTCATCTAAGTCAAACAAGATATGTTGCTTCATTTACAAAATCCCCTCCTCTCGCAACGTATATTTTACCACAAAAAAAGCCGACGAACCGCACGTTCGTCGGTTCGCCGTCCTAGTAGTTGCCGTTTGGGTAGAGCGCCATATACGCAATCCAGAGCGCTACCGCCACGGCGGCACCGACCAACCCCCAGAGGAGGAAGCCTTTGCCGTTCCGGCTAAAGATGGCGGTCAGTGCGCCCATCGTCCACGGTGCCGGGGTGTTCGGGTAGGCCGCGTGGTACTCCTCCTCGATATCGTTATACTCCTTGTGCATGTTCTCTTCAAACTTATCGTCAAAGTTTTTGCGTTCGTTTCGCTTTTGGTCTTCATGGTTCATGAGCCATCACGCCTCCCTTCCACTACTAGAGTCTGCAATTAGTGCATTTTCATTCCCACTCGGCGGATCAGCACCTCGTAGTTGATCTCGAGTTTCGTCTTGGGAAACTCGTCTTCCCAGCTGTTCAACGCCTCGTAGCGATCGAGGTAATGCCCCCGTACTTTATCGCCCAATCCGAACACGTCGACTTTGTACTTGCCCTGCACATCGGCGATCAACTCCTTGGCGCGGTTGTTCATTTCCTTGGTCAATGCGCTCTCAATGATGCGGAACGACTTTTCATCTGTGTAGTCGATATCGCACATGGTCTCTGTCACATCGACTTCCATCTTGACCTTGCTTTGCATGCGAAATGTGTCGCCGTCTGGCATGACCTTGGTTTTAGTATGAACTTTTTTCGGGCGGACGGTGATGTAGCAATGCGAGGCTCCGGCCTGCGGAGTTGGAATCGGGCTCGGAATTGTGATCGTGCCTCCGACTTGATCCTGCTTGATGTTCATCAGCACCCAAGACTGATTCTCCGAAAGTTTCCCGATCATCTGGTCTCCGTGAAACAACGCCAAGCCTTCCCACTTGATCTCTTCGTCATTGCCCCTGATCAGATTGGCTGAAGGCTCAACCCCAGTTGAGGAGCGCTCGATGAACCAATGTCCCAGTGTGATGTCTGGGATGCGGCCTTGCTTGGCACCGTTCTGGATCAGATCCATGACGTAGACGATCGGAATCTGTTCCAACTTCGGGTCGGTATGGAGCATGTTGACCGCTTCGTCCGGTGTGATCAACAACCACAACAGGCGGCGCATCTGTGGCGTGCGGCGCAAGGCATCGATGATGCCCGCCATGTTGTCGCGAGCGACCTCCTCACTGACGGCAATGACGCGGGTATGCCCGTAGAAAAGTTCTTGGTTCAGCCGCTGTTGCAGTCGCCGCAACGCATCGGCCATCGAGAGACCCGTTGACGACATCACCCGGACAGCCGTGCGTCCGCCCTCCCCCGCTCCTCCTCCAGATCCTGCGATCTTGATCGGGATCGGAATCTGTACCGTCACTTTGATCAACTGCTGCGCCGAGTTCTCGCTTTTGACTTTGTCGACCGCAAGGGCGACCACCGAAGTGCGTTCCTCCAGTTCATGGCTGTCCCAACAGCCGGTCAACAGGGTGCTAAACAGGAGCACGACCAGCAAGCCGGACGAAAAGCGTTTAGCTCGCAGCCTGCGCATCCGTCTCCCCGCCTTCCTGCTGGCGATGATCGAGACGACGGATCATCGCGAAGATCAGAAACAGCAACGGCAACAGAAACGTCGTTGCGAATCCTGCGTAGCCGATCCATTCCCAGTAGTGAAACAAGTCCTCTACATTGCGCGGGGTCATCGCAATCAAATACACGGTCCCAAACAACAGCACGGAACTCCACCACGTGCGTTTTTTGCGGGAGATCAAGGCATTCATGATCCAGTTGGCACAGTAAAACCAATTGCCCGCCGTCGTGAACACCGCCGCCACCCAGACGCCCAAGAACACGGCTTCTAGCCGTTCGAGGACCAGCCCCGGCACTTGCGTGGTCTTGACCAACTCCAACGTTGGCCAAGCTTGCCGCGACAGTTCCTCGTAACCGAACGCCATAATGCCGGCAATTACGATCAACAAGTAAATCATCCCCGGCAACAGGACCCCAATCAATTGCGCTCGCAACATGTGTCGGTCATGGCTCAAGTGCGAATTGAACATCATCAACACCTCAAAACCGAATAAACTCGTCATCGCTGTGACTGTCGAATGCAAAATACCCGACATGTGACGCAGGGAAAACAACGGCAGGATGAAGTCGAGATGCGCCGTCTGGTAGGCAGAAACGGCGAGCGCGATGACGGGGATGACGATCAGCAACAGCAAAGTCTCATTGACGCGGGAGACCACCTCAACGTCATAGTACGAGAGGGAGAAACACAACAACAGCATCGTGAGGACAATCACCTCCAGTGGCGTGTTGACGAGCACCGCCGTCACCACCACCTCCCCGAACGTGCGCAAAACCATCCCGGTCAACCACGCCCAATAAGCGAAATAAATCAAGCTGAACGGCATGGACAACACACGCCCGACCCAAGGTTTCTTGCGGCTGCCCAGCAGTTCCGCCAAGATGTCGACGAGCGTCTTGCCAGGAAAACGAACGAGTAACTTGTTCATCACCAACATCCCCAAAAGCGAGATCAAAAGCGCGAACAGGATCGAGATCCAGCCCATCTGATGAGCTTTC
This sequence comes from Tumebacillus permanentifrigoris, assembly GCF_003148565.1. Lineage (GTDB taxonomy): Bacteria > Bacillota > Bacilli > Tumebacillales > Tumebacillaceae > Tumebacillus > Tumebacillus permanentifrigoris. The sequence goes on along the minus strand of NZ_QGGL01000010.1, from coordinate 7,188 downwards.
TCTGTGGAGGAGCGCGGCAAGGTGAGCACGCTTACGCCGATGATCGTGCTCGCAATGATCGCTGTCATCTGGTAGCTGGTGATGTTGTATTTCGAGGTTTCCTTGTTTTTGGTCGACTTTTTTTGGGTTACGTTGCTCATTTGGGTTCAATGTCCTCCGCCGAAGTGGGGTTGATCCGTCTACTTTCGCGATCTTGTGCGAACTCATTCGGACGCTTTTTCATCTTGTGCAACGGAATGCGAATAAAGCTGTCCCCCATCTGTAGCAAGTTGACTGGCGTGATGGGAGATAGATAGGGTACGCCAAATGATTTCAGTGAACAGAGATGCATGACGATGGCGATGATGAACAACATGATGCCATAGAGACCGAAGGCGGCTGCGAGCAACATGACGGGAAAGCGCAACATGCGCAGTGCGATCGCGGAATTATAACTCGGTGCGGCAAACGAGCCGATCGTCGTCAGCGACACGATGATGACCATGATCGGTGACACGATGCCGGCACGCACCGCCGCTTCGCCGACGATGAGGGCTCCGACGATCCCGATGGTCGGACCGATCGGGCCCGGCAAGCGGACGCTGGCCTCGCGCAGTATTTCGATCGACACCTCCATCGCAAGCGCTTCGATCACGGAGGGAAACGGCACCGTCGCTCGACCCGCCGCCATCGCGATCACCAGCTTTGACGGAATCATCTCCGGATGGAAGGACGTGAACGCGATATAGAGGGAAGGCAGCAACAAGGCCATCGTCATCGAAATTGTTCGAATCAGACGGAGCAACGTCGCGATCAGAAACCGCTCATAATAATCCTCTGGACTGTGGTAGAACTGCGAGAACACAGAGGGTGTGATCAGCGCGAACGGCGAGCCGTCGACGAGGATGATCACCTTGCCTTCCAACAGGTTCGCCACCGCCTTGTCGGATCGCTCTGTGTTTTGGATCAACGGAAAGGGAGTCCAGTGGTTGTCCTCGATGTACTGTTCGATATAGCCGCTGTCGAGGATGCCATCGACCTCAATCGCCGCAATACGGTTTTTGACCTCCTCGACCACACCCGGCTTGGCCAGCCCCATGATATAAATCATCGTCACATCGGTCGCAGTGCGCGTGCCGACTTTGAAATTGTACAAGCGCAGATTCGGGTCTTTAATCCGGCGCCGGATCAGTGCCGTGTTGACACGCAGCGTTTCCGTGAAGCCTTCACGAGGCCCGCGCACAACCGATTCAGAGACCGGCTCCTGCACGGGGCGCTTTTCCCACCCTTGCGTGTTGAGGAGCACGCCTTGCTCCGAGCCGTCAAACAGCAACGCCGTCGAACCGGATAGCACGCCTTTCACCAAGTCGCGACAGTTCTTGGCGATCTGGGCATCCGCTCGCGGTAGGTAGTGTTGCAACACCAGCTTGGGAATCTCCGACTCCTGTATCCTCTCCAACGGGGGCAGTTCGACAGTTCTGATCATCAAAGGCGCGAGGACTTGTTCGTCGATCGTCTCCGATTTGATCAGTCCGTCCAGAAACACCAACCCGGCTCGCAACGTTCGACCTGGCCCCCAGTGAAACTCGCGGATCACGAGATCGTTGCTCTCACCCAACATCAGCTTAACCTCCCGAATCTGGTCGTCCAAACTCGACGCCAATTGTGCATCAGGAAGTTTTTGCATCTGCTCTTCAAACCGTTGCTCTAATTTCTTGTCTTGTTTGAAGTCCTTGAGTTTGCGCGGTTTGATCATCCTGGCCACAAGTCGCCGCCCCCTTTCGTCCCGTTTTTACCAGCCCATGAAAAAAAGGCCACCCTTAACCTGTAGGATGACCTCAAATGGATATTTTATTTGCCCATCATCTCGTCGTACAACCCGTCATAGAACGCGGCTTCTGACAACGCGATCGTCACGCCTGCACGGTAGATCGCCTGTAATTGCTCGGGTTCTTGGAAATCAACCAGCACATCCCGGCAGAGTTGGTAGTGGCGTGGTTCATGCATGTCGGCATGCGCCATCCAGAACCCGACGTTCAACTTGCGTGCGACGTTGTAGTTCGGGTGGCGCAACCCTTCGCCGATCAAACCCATCACAAGGCCTGCAAACAGCTCAGAACCAAGTCCGACCGCCGCCATCGCTTCCAACGTGGTCGCACTGCGCAGGTAATCCAGGAACGCATCGACTGCGCGCTTGGTCGCGGCTCCGACCGGATACTTCGGCACATGCTCGTCGTTGATCTCCACGTCTGGAGCAGCTGATTCGAGGAACGTGCGGTACATCCGCGAGTGCAGGCCCTTCGGATTGCCACGTCCCGCCTCATCCCAGAGGTTGTCGACCAATGGCACCCACCAGCGGTCGAGCGGTTCAACGGCCGCGACGGCCGCGCCCAACACACGTGGGAAATTGCGGCTGTAATAACCGTATTGCAACGCAAACTCGCGAATCTGGGCTGGAGTGAACGTCCCCGCACCCAATGCTTGTAAAAAGCGTCCTCGCACGATGTGTGTCTCCACTTGCTCCATCACCGCGCGCTCCACGTCTTGATAAGTACGCAGTTCCATCATTGTTTCTTGCATCTCTCTCGTCTCCCCATCCTATGTCCTAACCTAACACATTGTAGCAAACCCTCACACACTTGCAAGCAAAAAAAGGACGAAAGGAGCGCTGCTCCCCCGTCCCTTTTTTACCTCTGGTGTACAGCGCGATAGACCCGGTAGCCGAGTCGACGCGAGTATCGCTCCGTCAACTCCTGATGCCCGCGCCAGATCTCATACAGGCGTGGGTCGACCTGCTGAGACGGGTCAAACTCCGGAAGTTCCTGCTCCGAAACCTCCTGTCCAGGGATCGCCGACGCGACGGTTCCGCCGTGGAGGACCGACACATCGGCAAAGCCCGCCCCTTGCAACCGCCCGGTCCACTCCGCTTCTGTGGGAACCTGACGGGTGTTGTAGACGCTGCGCAGCTCCTCTAGCTCCCGGGCCGAGAGCGGGCGTTCGGCTGTCATCTCGAGGTCGAGCAGGACGCCGCCTGGCTTCAACACGCGAGCGTATTCGCCGAGCGCCTTGTTGATCGTCGTGAAGATCGTCACCGACTCGACGAGCACCAGATCGAACGACCCGCTGGCAAAAGGCAACTCGTGCACGTCGCCGCGCACGAGTTGCACGTGCAGATGCTCCCGCTGAAAGCGGCGGCCTGCTTTTTCCAACATCAGCGGGTGCAGGTCGAGCGCCGTCACCTGACAGCCGAAGACCTTGGCGAGATAGGCGGCGGTCTGCCCAGTTCCGCAGCCCGCATCGAGCACACGGCTTTTGCGGGTCAACACTTCCTTCGCCACGACTTCCCGGGTCAGTGCGATCCCCCCTGGGTGGGCACCGCCGATGCCGAACGTCGCCAAAAAATCATGATAGGTAAGGTCTCTCACACTCACTTCTCTCCTCTAGTTGCGATCAAGTTTGTGCCTGTTCCATATGTATGATCACAACGAGAAAAAAAGCTACCCTTTGCGCCAGTTCTTCCAAAGCGCGTAGCCGGTGCCGACCGCCACCATCACGACGAGGATAATCCCGCCCGCCAGCTTCAACCAATCCGCGTGCAGCTCTGCGTAGCGCAGTTGATTTTGCCCTTGGACCATCAGGATGTCTTGTTCGAGTTGGTGGTAGCGGCTATAGAGCCAGCCGAGCAGTCCGAGCTCTGCGAATAACGCGAGAATCAGCGCGAGGCGTGGGTTCATTTTTCTTCACTCTCCGTCCGTCTTTTCAACGTGCGCAAATAGTCGACCAGCGCCTCCATCACGTCAGCGTCGCTCAACGTCTCCACACGATCGCGCGTGGCGCAGTACGGTTCGAGGATCGTCTCGCGCACGTAACCGCTGACGTCCTGTGGCAACGAGCGGATGATGCGACTCTCCTGTGACGCCCCGAAAAAGTAATTGACTGGCTTGTCCAGTCGCTCCGCCATGCCGGCGATCACTTGCATCGAAGGGTTTTTCTTGACCCCGCGTTCCAATTCCCCAATATAGGTCGGTGTCACGCCGACCGCTTCCGCCAATTGTACGGCCGTCAGACCCATCTCCTTGCGGGCCTGTCGAATCAACGTCCCCAACTCCGCCATGCATCCGCCTCCCAAACACACGTTCGTTTTCACTCCAAATAATGACCTACAACGAGCTACAGCGATCCTATCGCCAAATTTTGACCCTCGCCCACTCGACTGAAACTATAGTTGTGTTTATGATAGAAACATCCCTTCCATTCTATCACAATACTCCATCTCACAGGAGGTTCCCCCATGCTAACCCACCCGATTGTCATCCGTTGGCCGAACGAAGACACTGGTAGCTACTTCAAGATCCCCGGCTGCCTCGTCAATGACAACACCGCCTTAGCAATCTTCGATCTCCACCTCGAAGTCCACCTCGTCACCGCAACAGACGACCCCAACGAGTACGACCTGCAATTCGCCTCCAACCCGCTGTTCTATGTAGGCGATGACCTTCCGATGATCTTCCACGACCTTGCCCAGATGAGCCTGTATCAGTTTGCGAGCAAGTACACACACAGTGAGTACTTCCAGCCGGAGCGGGTTTGTTAATACTAGGGGATGATTAGGTAGCTGATGTATATTAACCCAAGAGAACATTGTAGTTTTTAGGTAGTTTCCCATCATCGTAACGTATTCTGCAAAGCGTAACGTATACGAGAAAACGGAGACTACACTCGGTTTATCTTATCACAAGAACAAATGTGCTTGTAATAGAATTGTAAGCCCTTCATCAACGGAGGGCTTATTTGTTATCGAGTCGGTAAATGTTCACGGGTCGAGCGCTAGATGTGCTATGCTCATTCCCCAAAAGAGATAGGGGGCGAAAGGTCTAAACTAGCCCCCCACCCCTCAACCCAGATAAAACTATTGTTTCATTGAACAAAAAAAGCCACCTAAGCGGTGGCGTACTTTGCGTCTAATTCTTGTTTCGTTAACAAGATATAGTCCACAATCATCTCTTCTGTATAATCGCCCTCTTCGTCAAATGCCTCCAAGTTTTCAAGCAGTTGATCTTTATTGCATATCGTTGTGAGGATATTGTGAGGTTCGAAGTCATCCATGAAATTAAGGGATACCTTCATCTCCTCATAAACTTGATAAAATTTATTATATTCAAGTTCCAGATAAACCAACCTCAACACCACATCACGCAAAGTTAAGCGCGACTCAGCAATTAGGGACAGAAGTTCCTCGTACTGAGAATAGAGCGGGGAATTTTTCACAACAACAATATTACCTTTTTCTTCAAGTGCGGTTGCGTATTCCTTCATCCTGCTGTTCATTTCCATGATAAGATTAGTAACGCTTTCCAAATTCATAGTAACCCTCCTTTAGACTAACAACTTGATTCTACATATTCTTACAAATTCCTTCAATCCTAAAGCCACCGTTAGTAGGTGGCTCACAAGCTAAAGTCATCAATAGATGCGTCCATTTCGTCCTGTTCAATCCCTATGTATCTGAGAGTGATTGAAGGCGCAGAGTGACCGAATAGCTTCTGCAACAGTGCTACGTCCTTGTTACGCTGGTAGTGGTGATAGCCGAACGTCTTCCGCATGGTATGCGTCCCAACCTCTTCCAGACCGCATTGTTTTGCAGCGTTGTTCAAAATTCGGTACGCTTGCTCTCTTCCAATGGGCTTGTCACCTTTACGAGAGGGAAAGAGGAGGTCAGTGTCTGCCATCCCTTCGGTATATTCTTCAACGATTGATTGCATCGTGGTGTTGATCTTGAATCGCTTCTCTTTGCCTGTCTTCTTCTCCCGAATGACGATGTGCGTCCGTCCACGAACGTCAGCTACGGTTCGTGGCAGTAGATCGGATACTCGAAGTCCCACGTTGATACCCATGACGAACAGGAACCAGTCACGCATGGATTGACGCTTCAATGTGGCTTTCATCTTTGCAATGTCTTCTGAATTTCGAATCGGTTGAACGAACTCCATCTTCAACACCTCTATCCAATATGTTGTATTCAATGCAATATTATCATGCTTTGTGTTGCATTCATCCGTACTGACCGACCAACTCAGCATCTTCAACCGTAAAAGGGTAATTCTTTAGCAGTATAGTAATATATTCACATGTACTATCATTCTAATAATCTATTCTTATAGTGGGAATGAGTTACCCTTTTACGTTCTCACCACCAACGACCCATGCCAACGTCCATAGCCTTCGCGAACAGCTCTCACGTAAGCGCGAAGGTACGACAGAGTGGGAGGGCGCACAATCTTGCCCCTTGCATATAGACATGCCCTAATGAGCCTTGTACGGGACGTTAGCCGAATACCGTAGTCAGCATGTCATCGACGATCTTACCAATCACCAAGAACTTACACGGATTTAGCCACTTACATCAATTTCGTCGTCGAGAAATAGAAACACGGTTGCGGGGAGGTAGTGATACGTCCGATCTTCGACAGTAAATGACCACACCGACAGTGCTTACTACAGTGTGCATAAATTCATTTAACTAAATAATTGGCGTTTAAAATTCGACTTGTAAAACTTGCCAAAAAAAGTATAATTGTAGTGATAACTTACAAGGAGGTCAGTAAATTGAAGAAATCAACTTCTCTAATTGCCGCGCTCATAGCTGTCGGTGTAGCTGGCGGTCTATACTTTGGTGTTTCCAAGTCCGAAGCGTCCGCTACTCCCGAACTGGAAGCAAAAAAAACAGCAATTACTTACTTTGATGCTGTCGTGAACAAGAACGTTGAGGAAGCCACCAAGTACGTCAAAGACGTTCGCTTCAAAGACCATGACGAGTTGGCATCTGCCTACAAAACGATGCTTCAAAACGATCCTGTTTACGACTACAAAATCCATTCTGTCAAAGTTTCAGATGCAACTCATGTTGTCATGGATTTCGAGTATGACTCGAAGGAGCTTGGAAACCAACGTTTCACAACGAAGATGGTAAAGGATGCAGACGGATGGAAAGTTGTATTCGATGAAATTGAAACCATCGACCGTACAAAAAATAAGTCAATCTGAAAGGAGAATTGGAATTGAAAAAAGCTTTCGTCTCTCTTGCACTTGCATCTTCTTTCTTGCTGACCAATCATGTTACTACCGCCTTTTGATGTCCGAAAACTGACGGTAACTTTTGTCCAAGAGTTGACGTGAATCATGACCGCGTGATCATAGCAAACCCTGTTA
>NZ_QGGL01000009.1 GCF_003148565.1 Tumebacillus permanentifrigoris | reverse complement strand
CGCGAAGCCCCCCTCAAGATAAGACTTCCCACACGGTCAACGTGGTAAGACCCCCAGTAGAAGACTGGGTTGATAGGCTGGGTGTGTACGTGCCGCGAGGCATTTAGCTGACCAGTACTAATAGGTCGAGGGCTTATCCTACGAAATGCAAGGTCTTATACTCACAAAGTTGCAGCATCCAGTGTATCAAGTTTGTTTTGCGATCATGGCGGAATTGGCAGACGCGCAAGATTCAGGTTCTTGTGGGGGCAACCCTGTGGAGGTTCAAGTCCTCTTGATCGCACCATTGATGGAGAGATGTCCGAGTTTGGTCGAAGGAGCACGATTGGAAATCGTGTAGGCGGGAAACCGTCTCAAGGGTTCGAATCCCTTTCTCTCCGCCATCATGCCGCTTTAGCTCAGTTGGTAGAGCGATTCACTCGTAATGAATAGGTCATCGGTTCGATTCCGGTAAGCGGCACCAGTTTTATCCTCTTTACAGATGTTACAGAAACCGAATAGGCCGGAGTGGCGGAATGGCAGACGCATTCGACTCAAAATCGAACGGGAAACCGTGGGGGTTCGAGTCCCTTCTCCGGCACCATTTCTGTAACGGAATGTAGCGCAGCTTGGTAGCGCGCACGCTTCGGGAGCGTGAGGTCCAGGGTTCGAATCCCTGCATTCCGACCATCTACAAAAGGCACACTTCTCTACTGAGATGTGTGCCTTTTTTGTACAATCTAGCGGAACCAAACACCTGCGAGATCAGGAGCATTCAGTAGAATCGTAGACCTTATGCGTGGTGAACCTCTACGAGAGCGGAATTTGTTTCTGAATGCCCGATCAGGCGTGTTGTGCCATCGCCGCCAGCATGGTAAGATAACTCTTGTCGCCGCGATGAGCGGTGTTGTACAAACGAAATTCTGCAGAGATATGTGCGGTGATCGCGCTGTCGCTTGACGACAGTGAGGAAAGTCCACGCTCGCCTGAGCTGAGATGCTCAGAGTTCGGATGCCTGATGAATAAATAAGTCAGGGCAGCCTGCAAGGGCTGACGGCGGGGAACTCAGCTACGTCCTTCGGGATATGCTGCTACTACCCTGAAAGTGCCACAGTGACGAATCTCCTTGGAAACGAGGAGGGTGGAACGAGGTAAACCCCATCTGCGAGAAACCCAAACTATGGTCGGGGAACTGCCCGGAGGGAACTAGAAACTCTGAACTGAAGGGCGGATCGACAATCGTCGATAGATAGATGGTTACCACTCGTAGTGCGAGGTCTAATCAGCCGTTTGGAGCACAGAGTAACAAAACGTGGCTTACAACAATCTCTGCATTCCGATTTTGCCGGTGTAGCTCAGTTGGTAGAGCAACTGACTTGTAATCAGTAGGTCGAGGGTTCGATTCCTTTCGCCGGCACCATTTTTACCTTCAACATCAAGTAACTTCATATTATCGCGGGGTGGAGCAGTTGGCAGCTCGTCGGGCTCATAACCCGAAGGTCACAGGTTCAAGTCCTGTCCCCGCAACCACATGGAGCTGTGGTGTAGTGGCCTAACATGTCCGCCTGTCACGCGGAAGACCGCGGGTTCGAATCCCGTCAGCTCCGCCATTTCGGAATGTAGCGCAGCTTGGTAGCGCGCACGCTTCGGGAGCGTGAGGTCCAGGGTTCGAATCCCTGCATTCCGACCATCCTATCTTAAAAAAGACCCGATTCTCTCACAGAGAATCGGGTCTTTTTTGCATATCCTTTTTTGCGTACCTTAGAAGAGCGATTTGTAGGCTTCCAGAGCTTGTTTGTAATAATCACCCTGCATCAAATCGACACCGATGATCTGCAACAGGTCGGCGGGCGGCAACGAATTGCCTTTGGCCAACATCTGCAGGTAGCGGTCCGCCAATGGCAAGCCGCCCTCTTGGTGCAGGGACGAGGCCAGCGTCACCGCGATGCAGCTGGCGATCGGAGCGGTATAGGTCGTGAAGCACTCGTAGAGATTCGTGACGCGCACCCAATCATCAGCCGCTTCCGCTGCAGCAAACTCCTCGCCGTAGTACGTTGCCAGCAGCGTCGAATACAACTCACCCAACAGCGGGGCTGTCAAAAACGCCCCCTCCTCAATCTGGTCGTGGACATGCCGTTCAAACTCAGCCAGCAAGGCTTGACGGAAAAACGCCGTCTGGAACTTCTCAACAGCAAGCGTTGTGAGGTAGGAACGCTCCTCCTCGTCTGTTGCCATGTCCAGCAGATGGAGCAGCACCAGCCATTCGTTGGTCAACGCTGCGATTTCGCTTGGAATCACCGAGGCTTCCGCGGCGAAGAACGGCTGGCGGCGGTTGGCGAGTCGCAAGTGCAGAGCATGTCCCAATTCATGCGCAAGCGTCAGCAGGCTGTCTACTGTGTTCCGGTAGTTCATCAGCACGACGGGGCGACGGGCGTAGACGTTGGTCGTGTACACGGTCGGCATCGGCGCATCTGGCACGATGTGGGTAAACGACTCGCGCACGTACTGCACGTATTCCGGGCCGAGCGGTTGCAAGGCGGCAGTCAGTACCTGTTCTGCGTCTTTCAACGTATAGGTGCGGCTGACAGCAGGTGCCAGCGGGGCGAACAGGTCATACCAACGCAGGGCATCCCCGGCCTCTCCTCGACGCTGACGGCGCAATTCGAGCGAGGCTTGGAACGCGGGCGCATGCTTGCGGGCCACTTCGAGGAGGTGGTCGTAAAGTTCGCCCTCCACTTGATCACGGTGCATCGCCGCTTCGAAGGAAGAGGTGAAACCTCGGAGGTTTGCAGCTTGTTGTTCCTTTTTCACATAGCCGTGGTACAGCGAGGAAAGCGTTTCCACATGCTGGTGCAGTCCGCCGAGGAAGGACTGTGCCACACGTTGGCGAAACGCGCGATCTGGGTCGCTGAGCAATGTGCGGTAGTTGCTCCACGTGAGCGTTACCGTCCCGTTATCCGGGTGTTCCACCGGCACGAACTTGAGTTCGCGAAGCAGGAGCGTTTTGGCCGACTCCTCAAAGTGTTGGCCAACCGAATCGAGTGCGGCCAACGCCGACCGCAATTCGGGGGCGCCTCCGTGGGTCCAAGCGTGGTTTACGCGTAGCAGGAACGGTCGATAGCGTACCAACTCCGGTTGTTCGGCCGTGAACGCGTCAAACTGCGCCATGTCGATCTGGAGCAACTCATCGAGCAGAAACGACGTCAATTCTTCCACATATAAGCTATTTTCCTCGGCGCGGGCAAATCGTTGGGCGGATTCGTCCGAATCCGGGTTGAGGTCGAAGCCCAGTTGCCCGTAGACAAACACGGATTCCACCTCGATCAAGATCCGTTCAAACTGACGCAGCACTTCCCACAACTTCGCTGGGGACTCACAGACTACGTCTTCAAACTCCGCCTTGAAACCCTCAGTTTTGGCTTGCACCCGCGCCATCGCAGCATCCCATGCGGCGACATTTGGATAGATGGCTTCCAATACGGACGGCATATACAGGTTCTTGGTCATACAGGTGCCTCCTTAGATGGGTCCACTTTAGTTATGATGTCAAGATCCAGCTGTTATTCTAATCATATCATCTAAGCCATTTACATTTCAATTGTAACAAAAAAAGACCAAGTGCGCAGAGCACTTGGTCTTCTCTTATTTCCAATAAAACACGGTCGTATAAATCCAACTGGCAAGCCCGATGATCAGCAGGCCGATGAACACTTCGGAGTACGGAATCCGGTAATCAAACAGGATCTTGGATAAAAAGCTGGCAAAGAGCTCCACTCCGCCGATCCATATCATGATCGACGCCAGCGAGCGCACGGTTTGGCGACGCATGTTGGTGCTCCTCTCTAGGTTCCAAATCAACAAGGGCAATAGATCCGAGTCATAGTTGTGCATGTCTACTCCTATGATACCTGTGCAGGGCGTCTCCCTCAACCCTTGCGATTCTCGAAACTTTGACAATTCTGTGCACGGAATGGAGACGGAATGGAGTCGGGTGCCGAATACTGTCATCATGGGGAGTCCGTTCAGCGGGCAAGATACAGTCAAGCAGGAGGGGTTGCGATGCGAAAACACGAGGACGAGAAGCAAGGCGACCGCAAGCCAGGACGACCGACGGAGCGGGTGCGCGATGATCACGCCACGCTGCCGGATGAGACGAGATTTCTCTCCAGCCAAATTCAACGCCTGGCCGTCCAGATGGAGCGCGCCAACTTCGCGGAGTATGTGCAACTCATGCAACGCCCGAGACGCCTGATCTTTCTCAACTTTGTGTCTGGGATGTCACGTGGAGTCGGCATTGCGTTAGGGTTTACGATCGTCGCCGCTGTGATTTTGTATGTGTTACAGAAAGTAGCTGTGTTGAACTTGCCGATCATCGGGGACTTTATCGCCGATATCGTGCGGATCGTCGATGCGCAGTTGCACACTTCTTCGTACTAGATGAGCACGAGAGGAAGGGGGAGTTTGGCAATGACGTTGACACAGACCCAACTGCAGAAATTACGGTCCTCATTGGAGGAAGAACTGACCGAACTCCGGGACATGATGGATGATCGGTTTGGGATGGGCGAATCGCAGGAGACGATGACCGACGAGCTGTCGTTCTATGACAATCATCCTGCTGACCTCGGGAGCGAAACGTTCGAGCGTGGCAAGGACTTGGCACTTCGGGAACATCATTCGATCCGCCTGAACGAAGTCGATGCGGCCATCGAGCGCATGGAGGATGGAACTTACGGGACCTGCGTGCATTGCAACCAGGAGATCCCGTTCGCTCGTCTGGAAGTTGAGCCGGCTGCGGAATTCTGTGTGGATTGTCAGGAGCAAGCCGATGCGCGCGAAGTGCAGGCGAACCGTCCTGTTGAGGAGAACTTCCTGTTCCCAGGCTTTGGCCGTAGCGATATGGACGAGAATGACGAAGACTACAATGGTTTCGACGGCGAGGACGCGTGGCAGGCGGTTGCGCGGTACGGGACAGCCTCTGGCAACGACGACAATCCGTTTTTCATGGGCAATGAGACCAACCACATGTACATCGAGGCTGATGAGCGCATCGGGTATGTGGAGGACTTGGAGGGCTTCCTGATCGCGGATATCAACGGGAACCCCATCGAGCCCGGCTTTATCCGCAATGAGCCGTATCGCCGTGCATTTGAAGAAGCGGGGGACGGCGGAGAGATGTATTAAAAAAGAGACCAACCGCAAGTCGGTTGGTCTCTTGTCTTTATTCTCCTCTCTATGCTATACTTGGCACGCTAAAAAAGGCCGGAACTTCTCCGGGAGAGGTGTGACAGCATGTATTTTTACGTTTTGATCGCCCTCGTGGTTGGCATCGACCAATGGGTGAAATACTACGTTCGTACGCATCTGGAAATCGGTCAGTCCGTCACATGGATCGACGGGGTGATCAATCTCAGTTCGCACCGCAACGCGGGTGCAGCGTTCAGCATCATGGAAGGGCAGCAGTGGTTTTTCATCTTGTCTTCGCTCCTCGTCGTCGCCGCTGTGATCTATTACCGTCGCAAGGGTGATCTCAAACGCGGCTCGCTGATGGAATTCGGCGTGGCGTTGCTCGTCGGCGGGGCGATCGGCAACATGATCGACCGGATGGTGTTTGGCGTGGTCACCGACTTTTTTGACTTGCAGTTCGTGCGGTTTGCGATCTTCAACGTGGCCGATGTGGCGATTAACGTAGCTGTCGGGTTGATGGTGCTGTCCATTTTGATCGAGACGTTCAAGCCGAAGACCCAGAAAGTCGTGGAGTAGGAGGAAGTCCCATGTCCCAATCTCAACAAGCAGACCTGCAGCTCGAAACTGAGGAGCAAGAACTCGAACCGACGTTCACATGGACCGTCGAGGAGGAACACGCAGGGGAGCGCGCCGACAAGTTGATCACCGAACGGGTGAGCGAAGTGTCCCGCTCGCAAGTGCAAGAACTGATCGAACAGGAACAAGTCTTGGTCAACGACAAAAAGATCAAGGCCAACTATAAAGTCAAAACCGGTGATGTCGTCGCGTTAACGCTTCCCGCACCTGTCGAAGTCAAGCTGGAGCCGGAGGATATCCCGCTGGACGTCCGCTATGAGGACGCCGATGTGATCGTCGTCAACAAGGCGCGCGGCATGGTTGTACACCCGGCGGTCGGGCATTATAGCGGGACGCTCGTCAACGCGCTGATGTTCCATTGCAAGGACCTCTCCGGCATCAATGGGGAGGTGCGCCCAGGCATCGTACACCGCATTGACAAGGACACGTCCGGCCTGCTGATGGCCGCGAAAAACGACAACGCCCATCGCAACCTCTCGCACCAATTGAAGGAGCACACCGTGACCCGCAAGTATTTGGCGATCGTGCACGGCGTGATCGCACATGATCTCGGGACGGTGGACGCCCCCATTGGTCGTCACACGGTGCATCGTCAGCAGATGGCGGTGTTGCGCGAGAACGGGCGCGAGGCGGTCACGCACTTCCAAGTGCTCGAACGTCTGCCGAAGCACACCGTCGTGGAGTTGAAGCTGGAGACCGGTCGAACCCACCAGATTCGCGTCCACATGGACTTCATCGGACACCCGCTCGTCGGCGACCCGAAGTACGGAAACCAAAAGCGCAACCGCTATGGCCATCTCATCGAAGGTCAGGCGCTGCATGCGCAAGTGCTAGGCTTTGAGCATCCGCGCACGGGTGAATATCTGGAATTCTCCACCGATATCCCGGAAGAGATGCAGAAACTGATCGACTTTTTACGACAGGACGCTTGACGGTACGTTGGTAAACTGCTAGACTTGCCAATAGAACTTAATAGTTCCTTTAAACTGATCCAGTGAGGTCGGTAAGGAGTCCGGATAGTCGCTCTGCGGAGCGGCGCTTGTGAGGGGCATGCTGTGCCCTTTTGCGAAAAAGGCTTCTTTCCCTCTGGGAAGGAAGCCTTTTTTGTTGGACTCAAAGGAAGGGGGAGTTGTGATGTCGTTGGTGGCGAAAACGGTGCTGATGGACGAGCAAGGCGTGCGCCGGGCGCTGACCCGGATTGCACACGAGATTGTGGAGAAAAACAAAGGCACCGAGGACTTGGTGCTGGTCGGGATCAAGACGCGCGGCATCCACCTCGCGAAACGGCTGGCGGAGCGCATCGAGCAGTTCGAAGGTGTGCGACTGCCGGTCGGGTCGCTCGACATCACGCTCTACCGCGACGATCTCAAGTTGCGTTCAGAACAGCCGGTGGTCCACGGGTCGGAGATCGACTGTGAGATCTCCGACCGCCATGTGGTGCTCGTCGACGATGTGCTGTTCACCGGACGCACGGTGCGGGCTGCGCTGGACGCCTTGATCGACATCGGACGCCCGCGCCAGATTCAATTGGCGGTGCTGGTCGACCGCGGTCACCGCGAACTGCCGATCCGCCCAGACTATGTGGGCAAAAACGTCCCGACCTCGCGCGGCGAAGTCGTGGCGGTGCATCTGCAAGAAACCGACGAGGACGATCGTGTGATCATTCTCGAAGACGACTCAGTTTGATCGCAGGTAGACAAGATAATAGCAGCACTCTTTAACCGGGTCCCGTGAGGCGCGAAAGGGTGGCTACTACGCTCGACAGGGCGGTCTGCGGACCGTCGGGTGGTCGGCGTGTACCCTCTCTGCGCCTGCGCACGAGAGGGTTTTTGATACGAGGAGGAGACAGACAACATGGCGAAACAACAACGCATCGTAGACGTGCATGAGCGCCTGCCGCTCGGACAATCGCTTCCGCTCTCCCTCCAACATCTGTTCGCGATGTTTGGGGCGACGGTGCTGGTGCCGTTCTTGACGGGGCTGAATCCGTCGGTAGCACTTTTGACGAGTGGGATCGGGACGTTGATCTACATCATCTTGACCAAAGGCAAGATCCCAGGCTACCTCGGGTCGTCGTTCGCCTTCATCGGGCCGATCATCGCGGTCTCGAAGTCGCAAGGGGTCGGAGCGGCGCTGTTCGGGTGCTTGCTATCGGGTCTGGTGTACGTCCTCGTCGCCGTGTTGGTGCGCTATGCAGGGACGCGTTGGATTGACCGTCTGTTGCCGCCGGTGGTGGTCGGGTCGATCGTGATCGTCATCGGGTTGGGTTTGGCAGGTACGGCGGTTGACATGGCATCGAAGGACTGGGGCGTCGCTTCGGTCGCCTTGCTGATCGCGATCATCGCGAGCGCGTTTTTCCGTGGCTTCCTCGGGGTGATTCCGATCCTGCTGGGGATCATCGGCGGGTATGTGTTCGCCTTGGTACAAGGGCTGGTGGATTTCGCAGGGGTCGGCAGTGCGGCTTGGTTCGCGGCTCCGGCGTTCACGATGCCGACAGTTTCTTGGACGGCAGCCATCGTGATCGCTCCCGTGGCTCTGGTGACGATCGCAGAACACATCGGGCATCTGATGGTCACGGAGAATATCGTCGGCCGCAATTTGATGAAAGACCCGGGCCTGCACCGCTCGATGCTCGGGGATGGCGTGGCGACGGGGATCGCAGCTCTGCTGGGCGGCCCGCCGAGCACGACTTACGGCGAGAACATCGGGGTCATGGCGATCACCCGCGTGTATTCGGTCTGGGTGATCGGGGGAGCTGCTGTGTTCGCCATCCTGTTCTCCTTCATCGGGAAGTTCTCGGCGCTCATCTCCTCAATTCCGGTGCCCGTCATGGGCGGCATCTCGCTCCTGCTGTTCGGGATCATCGCCTCCGCTGGGCTTCGGATGCTGGTGGAGAGTGGGATCAACTACAATCACAAGCGCAATCTGATCATCTCCAGCGTCATTCTGGTGCTGGGGGTCGGCGGTGCGAAAATTCATATCGGCGATCTGCAGATCGAAGGCATGGCGCTTGCGACCTTCGCCGGGATTCTACTCAACTTGGTGCTACCGCGCGGGTTGAATGAGGAGCCTGTCGAGGTGAAGTCGGGGAGCGTGCTGCATTAACCTAGAAGTCACCTTTAATTCAATCCGAGAGGTTGGAAAGGTGAGTCGCCTGAAACGAGACAGGTTCGTTCTGTCTGTTTGAGACTCCCTTCCGCGTGTGGAATGGAGTCTTTTTTACGAAAAATGGAGGGGGTTGCCGAGATGTATCATGTGTTGAGTGCACACCAGTTTGATCGTGGGCAGATGGATGAGCTGTTCAAGACGGCGGAGATCATGGAGTTCAACGCGCGAAAGGGCGGGCTGAATTTGCTGGGTGGCAAGATCATGGCGGCCCTGTTTTTTGAGCCGAGCACGCGGACGCGGTTTAGTTTTGAGTCCGCGATGATGCGGTTGGGGGGACAGGTGATCTCCACTGAAAATGCGGCGCAGTTTTCGTCCGCGATCAAGGGGGAGACGTTGGAGGACTCGATCCGGGTCATCTCCTCGTATGCAGATGTGATCGTGATGCGCCACAATGAGGTTGGCGCCGCGATGCGGGCGGCGAAGGTTGCAACGGTGCCGGTGATCAACGCCGGCGACGGGGCCGGCGAGCACCCGACACAGGCTCTGCTGGACTTGTACACGATTCAGAAGGAGATCGGGCGGATCGATGGCGTGAAGGTTGCGATGGTCGGCGATCTCACTTATGGCCGCACCGTGCATTCGCTGGCGTACCTCTTGGCAAAGTATGAAGGGGTTACCATGTACTTCGTCTCCCCGGAAAACTGCCCAGTGCCGGAGAAGGTCAAGGCGTTTTTGGATGAGCAGGGTGTGGTGTATTTTGAGGAAACCGATTTGGGAAGAGTAGCTGAGGTTGTGGATGTGCTTTACATGACGCGGATTCAGAAGGAACGGTTCCCTGATGAGGCGGAGTATACGAAGGCGGCAGGGGTTTATAAGATCGATGCTGGGGTGCTCGAGTTGATGAAAAAGCAATCGATCATCCTACATCCACTGCCGAGAGCGGGGGAGATTTCGCCAGAGGTTGATTCGGACTCTCGCGCAGCTTACTTCCGGCAGGCGAAGAATGGGGTTTATATTCGGATGGCTCTGCTGGCTTACTGTCTGGAAGAGGGTCGGGTGGTGCGTGATACATCGGCGTTGGAGAGCCTGTTGAAGTAGTTGAGTGAGGTGGTTGCGGGGGATTGTGCCCGCTCCCGGTGTCAGGTAGTTCCTACGGGCTCGGTAGAACGGGCCTCCCTTGGATTAGGGTAAGGCGGTTGGGAGGGCCCGTTCTAAAGTCGCCTCTTCGGATCTACCTGCCACCGTCCGCTGTTGATAGATTTCTTTTTCGAAAAGGAGGAGTTTTGTGTGGGTCTTTTGTTAAAAGGCGGTCGCCTTCTGAATTTGGAAACGGGTTCGCTTGAGTCGCTGGATGTGCTGGTCGAGGGCTCCACGATCTCTCGCATCGCGAACTCGATTGAGGCGGATGGACATGAAGTTGTAGGTCTGGATGGCTTGACCATCCTCCCAGGGTTCATTGATATGCATGTCCATCTGCGTCAACCGGGGTTTGAAGGGAAAGAAACCATCGCCACTGGCACGCGGGCCGCAGCTCGCGGCGGCTACACCAAGGTCGCCTGCATGCCGAACACCCGCCCCGTGCTCGATACACCCGAACAGATGAAGTACGTGTACGAGGTAACCGCTCGCGAGGGTTCCTGCACGGTGCTGCCTTATGGCGCGATTACCAAAGGCGAACTGGGCGAGGAGTTGACCGACATCGCCGGTCTGCGTTCTGCAGGCGCTGTTGCAATCACCGATGACGGTGTCGGCGTCCAGTCTTCCTCCCTGATGCGCGAAGCCATGCGCATCGCGGCATCGCTGGATGTCCCCGTGGTCATTCACTCGGAGGACGAGGATCTGGCGAAGGATGGTTGCATGAATGAAGGCGTGGTTTCCCAACGCCTCGGTCTGCCGGGCATCCCCGGTTTGGCGGAGAGCGCGATGATCGCTCGCGATATTCTGCTGGCTCAAGAGACGGGCGCTCATCTGCATGTCTGCCACATCTCGGACGCGTGGTCGGTTGAATTGGTGCGCTGGGCGAAGTCGATGGGCCTTCGTGTCACGACAGAGGTCACGCCTCACCATCTGCTGTTGACAGAGTCCATCATCGATGCCACGGATGGTGAGGATGCCAACATGAAGGTCAATCCGCCCCTTCGAGCGGAGCGAGATCGTCTTGCCTGCCTGAATGGCTTGCTAGACGGCACGATCGATATGATCGCGACCGATCATGCGCCACACACGCCAGAGGAGAAGCAACGCCCGTTCCGGACCGCCCCGTTTGGCTTCGTCGGTCTGGAGTTCGCCTTCTCGGTTCTGTATACCGAACTGGTGGAAAAAAGCGGCTCGTTGCCGCTGCATGAACTGGTCAAAAAGTTTGCCACGAATCCGGCGGAGGTCTTTAATCTGAGCGGCGGTCGCGTGGTGGAGGGCGGAATCGCCGACATCACGGTCGTCGATCTGGAGGCAGAGCGTGTGGTTGCCCCGGACGAGTTTTATTCAAAAGGTCGCAACACTCCGTTTGCAGGGCAAAAGGCCAAGGGTTGGACGGTTCTGACTGTGAATGAAGGTCGGATTACTTATCAAGCGTAGCAAGAGCGGCAAGACGCGGGGGAGGGAGTCTGAGTCCAAGTGGACTCGCCCTCTTCCGCTCACAGCACGATTTTTCAGAAGGGTGGAGTAGTCATGAGAGCGAGATTGATTTTGGAAGACGGAACGGTATTCGAAGGCCTTGCCTTCGGCGCAGACGGTGAATCGTTTGGGGAGGTCGTGTTCAACACCGGCATGACCGGGTATCAGGAGGTTCTGACCGACCCGTCCTACTTTGGACAGATTGTCACGATGACGTTCCCGCTGATCGGGAACTATGGTGTCAACGTCGATGATATCGAGTCGGCTCACCCGCATGTGCGCGGCTTCGTCGTGCGCGAATGGAGCGAGCATCCAAGCAACTGGCGCAACCGTGGCGATCTCGATGCCTATCTGAAACGTAACAACATTCTGGGCATCCACGGCATCGACACCCGCATGCTGACCAAGAAAATTCGTGTGCGCGGCACGATGGCAGGGGTTATCACGACGCTCGACACTCCGGTCGACGTGTACGTGAAGCAATTGAACACCGACAATCTGCTCCCGCGCGACCAAGTCGCTCGCGTCACCACCAAGTCCACCTACCGCTGCCCGGGCGAACAACGCCGCATCGTGGCGATGGACTTCGGCATGAAGTCGGGCGTGCTCCGCTCGCTGGTTGCGCGTGGCTGTGATGTCACGGTCGTCCCCGCCGATACCTCCGCCGAAGAGATTCTGAATTGGGAGCCGCACGGCGTGATGCTCTCCAACGGCCCTGGCGACCCCGCCGATCTCAACGACATCATCGAGACGGTGCGCCAATTGCTTGGCAAGGTGCCGATCTTTGGCATCTGTCTCGGCCACCAACTGATCTCGCTGGCGTGCGGTGCCCGGACCGACGGTCTGAAGTTCGGTCACCGTGGTGCCAACCACCCGGTCAAGGATTTGTTGAACGGTCGCTGCTACATCACGTCGCAAAATCACGGCTACGTGGTCGTCGAAGAGTCGCTGGCAGGCACAGGGCTGGAATTGACGCATATCAACCAAAATGACGGCTCCGTCGAGGGCGTCCAACATACGAAGTATCCGGCCTTCTCGGTGCAATACCACCCAGAGGCTCGACCGGGCCCAGATGATTCAGACTATCTGTTTGACCGCTTTATGGACATGATCGACAAACATTGGGAGGCGAACTAAACCATGCCGTTGCGCACAGACCTCAAGAAGATTCTCGTTATCGGTTCCGGCCCGATCATCATCGGCCAAGCGGCAGAGTTCGACTACGCCGGCACTCAAGCTTGCCAAGCACTGCGCGAGGAAGGCATCGAAGTCGTCCTCGTCAACTCCAACCCGGCAACGATCATGACCGACCTCGACATGGCAGACAAAGTGTACGTTGAACCGCTCACCCCGGATTTTGTGGCGCAGATCATCCGCCAAGAGCGCCCAGATGGCGTACTCGCAACGCTCGGCGGACAGACCGGCCTGAACTTGGCGGTCAAACTGCACGAGATGGGCGTGCTGGACGAGGAAAATGTCGAACTGCTCGGCACCTCGCTGTCCTCGATCCAACAAGCGGAAGACCGCGAACAGTTCCGCGCCTTGATGCGCGAACTCGGGGAACCGGTCCCGGAATCGGCCATCGTCAACACGTATGAAGAAGCGAAGCGTTTTGCCGAAGAACTGGGCTTCCCGATCATCATCCGCCCGGCGTACACGCTCGGTGGCTCTGGTGGCGGCATCGCCAAGGAATGGTCGGAGTACGAGGACATCGTCAACCTCGGTCTCACGCTCTCGCCGATCTCGCAAGTTCTCGTCGAACGCTCGATTGCAGGTTTCAAGGAAGTTGAGTACGAAGTCATGCGCGACAAAAACGACAATTGCATCGTCGTCTGCAACATGGAAAACTTCGACCCGGTCGGCATCCACACCGGCGACTCGATCGTCGTCGCCCCGTCACAGACGCTGTCCGACCACGAATACCAGATGCTGCGCCACTCCTCGCTGAAGATCATCCGCGCCCTTGGGATCGAAGGCGGGTGCAACGTCCAGTTTGCGCTCGACCCGCACAGCTTCAAGTACTATCTGATTGAAGTCAACCCACGCGTCTCCCGCTCCTCGGCGCTGGCGTCGAAAGCGACCGGCTACCCGATCGCCAAAATCGCCTCCAAGATCGCGATCGGCTACACGCTGGACGAGATCATCAACCCGGTGACCAAAAACACCTATGCCTGCTTCGAACCGGCGCTTGATTATATCGTCACAAAAATCCCGCGCTGGCCGTTCGATAAGTTCATCTCCGCCAAGCGCGTGCTCGGCACCCAGATGAAGGCGACCGGCGAAGTCATGGCGATCGAGCGCACGTTTGAAGCGTCGTTGATGAAAGCCGTCCGCAGCTTGGAGATCGGTCTCGACAGCCTCGATCTGCCGGGTGCCGACGAACTTTCTACGGAACAGTTGGAAAAGCGCCTCATCGTCGCGGACGACGAGCGCCTGTTCCTGATCGCCGAAGCCTTCAAGCGCGGCTACACGGTGGAGCAACTGCACGACCTGACCCAAGTCGACTGCTGGTTCCTCGTCAAAGTCGAAAACATCGTGCGCCTGCTGGAAAGCATCGCGGCGAACGGCCTGAACGAACAGAACTTGACCTCTGCGAAAAAGTGGGCGATCACCGACCGCACCATCGCACGCTACGCCAACACCACGGAGGATGAGATCTACAGCACCCGCAACCAGCTTGGCCTGCGCCCCGTCTACAAAATGGTCGACACCTGCGCCGCCGAATTCGAATCGGCAACTCCGTACTACTACTCCGCCTACGAGACAGAGGATGAAGTCGTCGACAACGATCGGAAAAAAGTCATCGTCCTCGGCTCCGGCCCGATCCGCATCGGTCAAGGCATCGAGTTTGACTATTGCTCCGTCCACGCGGTGTGGGGCTTGAAAAAAGCAGGCTACGAGTCGGTGATCATCAACAACAACCCGGAGACGGTCTCCACCGACTTCAACACCTCCGATCGCCTCTACTTTGAGCCGCTGCACATCGAGGATGTCATGCATGTCATCGACCGGGAGCAGCCGGAGGGTGTGATCGTCCAGTTCGGCGGACAGACGGCGATCAATCTCGCCGCCCCGCTGACCAAGCGCGGCGTGAAGATCCTCGGCACGCAACTGGAAGACATCGACCGCGCCGAAGACCGCGAGAAATTCGACCAACTGCTGACCGAGCTGAACATCTCGCGCCCACAAGGCCGCACGGTCTTCACCGTCGAAGCGGCGGTGGAGGCAGCCAATCACATCGGATACCCGGTCGTCGTCCGCCCGTCCTACGTGCTCGGCGGACGCGGGATGGAGATCGTACACGGTGAGGAAGACCTGCTCTACTACATGAAACACGCGGTCAAAGTCACCTCCGAACATCCTGTGCTCGTCGATTCCTACCTGACAGGGCTGGAAATAGAAGTGGATGCGATCTCTGACGGGGAGAATGTACTGATCCCAGGGATCATGGAACATGTCGAACGCGCAGGCGTACACTCGGGTGACTCGATCGCGGTGTACCCGACCCAGCGACTGTATCCACACTTGAAGGAAGAGATCATCGAGTCCACGACCCGCATCGCCCGCGCCCTCAACGTCAAGGGCCTGCTGAATATCCAATACGTGATTTCGAAGGACAAAGTGTACATCATCGAAGTCAACCCGCGTTCCTCGCGCACGGTGCCGTTCCTCTCCAAGATCACCGGCGTGCCGATGGTCGATGTGGCGACCAAGATCATTTTTGGCGAATCGCTGAGCGCCCAAGGCTACGAACCGGGTCTCTGGCCGGAACCGACCGACAACGTCGCTGTCAAAGTACCGGTGTTCTCGTTTGCGAAACTTCGCCGCGTCGACGTCACGCTCGGCCCGGAGATGAAATCGACCGGTGAAGTCATGGGTCAGGACAAAACGTTCGCCAAAGCGCTCTACAAAGGCTTGCTGGCAGCGGGCATCAACATCCCGGACCACGGCACGATCATCGCGACGATTGCCGACAAAGACAAGGAGGAGGCGCTCCCGATCCTGCGCGGCTACTACCACCTCGGGTTCAAATTTGTCGCTACAGCCGGGACCGCGAAATTGCTGCGTGAGAACGGCATCCTCGTCACTGAAATCAACAAGTTGGAGGAAGCGGAGAACACGCTGGTCGACCTGATCCGCCGTGGCGAATCCGATATGGTCATCAACACGCTGACCAAAGGCAAGGACGTCACCCGCGACGGTTTCCGCATCCGCCGAGAAGCGGTTGAACACGGCATCCCGTGCCTGACCTCGCTCGACACCGCCCAAGCGATGCTCGACGTCTTGAGTTCGATCAAGTTCACGACGAGACCGCTGCAAAAAATCTAGAGAACAAGGGGCGTGACAAGCATGGCACGGCTGACGATTCTAGAACATCGCGAGATCGCCGACAACATGCGCTGGTTGGCGTTTGAAGCACCGCACGATCTGCAATACGAACCGGGACAATTTCTGCACATCCGCGTGACCGACGGGGTTGATCATCTGCTCCGCCGCCCGATCTCGCTGTGCCGGGTCGACGGGGGCCGCAACGCGCTTGTCGTGGCCTACCGCGTCGGCGGCAAAGGAACGAAACTGCTCGCTGCCAAAAACGTCGGCGATACGCTCGACGTCCTCGGTCCGCTAGGCAAGGGCTTTCCGCTCCATGACGAGGACCGCCATGCGATCCTCGTCGGCGGCGGCATCGGTGTGCCTCCGATGGTGGAACTGGCCGACCAACTCACGCAGCGCGGAGTCCAAGTCACCACCATCGTCGGCTTCCAATCGAAAAACGTCTCGATCCTCATCGACGAGTTAACCAGATACGGCGAAGTCCTCGTCGCCACCAACGATGGCTCACTCGGTCTGCAAGGCTTCGTCACCGATTACATGACGGACGAGCTGTTGGCATCGGCAGACCGCTTCTACGCCTGTGGGCCGACCCCGATGTTGCGCGCCGTGCAAGCACGGATGACAGGTCGCGTCGAAGGCTACCTGTCGCTGGAGGAACGCATGGGTTGTGGCATCGGCGCCTGCATGGCGTGTGTGACTTCGTGCGTCCTGCCAGACGGCAGCGTCGGTTTCAAAAAAGTTTGCAAGGACGGCCCTGTCTTCCCGGCACCGGAGGTGTACTTCGCATGATCGATCTGTCTGTCAACATCGGCTCCCTGAAATTGAAGAACCCGGTGATGCCCGCATCTGGCTGCTTCTCTTTTGGCAAGGAATATGCGGACTTCTACGACCTCTCGCAACTGGGCGCGATCGTCGTCAAAGCCACCACGCTGGAACCGCGCCTCGGCAACCCGACCCCGCGCGTCGCAGAGACGCCGGGTGGGATGCTCAACGCGATCGGTTTGCAGAACCCTGGCGTGGAGCGCGTGATCTCCGATGAACTCCCACACCTGCGCAAGTACGACATCCCGGTGATCGTGAACGTCGCCGGGACGACGGTTGAGGATTATGTGGCGGTCACAGAGCGCTTGATGGACTCGGAGGACGTCGATGCGATTGAAGTGAACATCTCCTGCCCGAACGTCAAGTGTGGCGGCATCCAGTTCGGCACCGATCCGGCACAGGCGGCACATGTCACCGAATCGATCCGCAAAGTCTCCAAAGTCCCGGTGATCGTCAAGCTCTCTCCGAACGTCACCGACATCGTCGCGATGGCGAAAGCGGTCGAAGCAGCAGGGGCGGATGCGATCTCGATGATCAATACGCTGGTCGGGATGAGCATCGACCTGCACAAGCGCCGTCCGTTGATCGCCAACGGCATCGGTGGGCTCTCAGGTCCGGCTGTGAAGCCGGTGGCGGTGCGCATGACCTATCAGGTGGCCCAAGCGGTCAACATCCCGATCATCGGCATGGGCGGCATCATGGAGGCCGAGGACGCGATTGAGTTTCTGATGGCGGGTGCAACGGCCGTCGCGGTGGGCACGGCAAACTTCGTCAACCCGACGGCATGCCCGGACATCATTGAAGGCATTCGAACGTACTGCGAACAACATTCGATCACCAACGTCCGCGACCTGACCGGCGTCGCTTGGAAATAAGCAGTACTCGCTCACAAAACCACGAACAACAGGAGACAGCCGGAAGGAGACGCTTTTGATGACCGTACCGAACTTGCTTCGCCCCGAGGAGAAAATTTTCGTCGCCCTCGATACCGACAACATGGACGAGGCCCTGCGGCTCGCCGACCAGCTTGGAGACACGATTCGCACCATGAAGGTCGGCCTGCAGTTGTTTTTCAAAAGCGGCCCCGTCATCCTCGACCGCTTGCATGAGAGGGGCTTCCAAGTGTTCATGGATTGCAAATTCCACGACATCCCGAACACCGTCGCCGGAGCTTCTGATTCTGTCACGTCACATGGTGTGTACATGTTCAACGTCCATGTCGGCGGTGGGGTGGAGATGATGCGCAGGGCCAAGCAAGCGGCGGTCCTCCGTGCCGAAAAACTCGGCATCGCCGTCCCGAAAGTGATCGGTGTCACCCAACTGACCTCGACTTCGCAAGGCGTGCTGAACGAAGAGATCGGCATCCCCGGCGACATTCGTGACTGCGTACTCCAGTACGCACGCCTCGCCCAACAAGCTGGACTCGATGGCGTTGTGGCTTCTGGTCACGAGATCCAAGCCATCCGGGAAGCCTGCGGGCCTGATTTCCTGACCGTGATCCCTGGCATCCGCCCGACATGGGCGGCGGCCAACGACCAAGCGCGAATCATGACGCCGACAGACGCCCTGCGCGCTGGCGCTGACTATCTCGTCATCGGGCGTGCGATCACACACGCCGCAGACCCGCGCGCCGCCGCGCTGCGCATTCTCGAAGAAGTACAAGCATCGGAGGGAGCCGTACAATGACCACGACCACAATCGGTGACAAAATCGCCAAAGCCTTGCTCGACATCCAAGCTGTTGCTCTCAAGCCACACGATCCTTTCATTTGGGCATCAGGCATGCGGTCTCCGATCTACTGTGACAACCGCCTGACGATCTCCTACCCGGAGATTCGCGACATGATCGCCGACGGTTTCGTCGAACTGATCCGTGAGCACTATGGTGATGTCGATGTGATCGCCGGAGCCGCTACGGGCGGTGTCCCACATGCGGCATGGGTGGCACAAAAACTCGGCAAGCCGATGATCTACGTCCGCTCCTCCGCCAAAAAACACGGCAAGGGCAACATGATCGAAGGCGTGCTCCACGAAGGCCAGACGGTCGTCGTGATCGAAGACCTAATCTCCACAGGCGGCTCTGTGCTGAACGTTGTCGAAGGCGTGCGCGACGCAGGTGGCCAAGTGGCGGGCGTCGCCGCGATCTTCTCCTACGAGTTTCAAAAAGCGACCGACAACTTCCGTGCGGCCGCCTGCAAATTCGCTACCCTGTCCACGTATTCCCAACTGCTGCCGATCGCCGTACAGGAAAACTACGTCAGCGCTGACGACCTCGAATTGCTCAGCAAGTGGAAGGACGCACCCGATCAGTTTTAAGCAATCGCTAGACCCCGCACAGGGGTCTTTTTTTATTTCATGAGCAGGATATCAAGAAGCAATCGAGAATCATTGTGATATCCAACGATACTCACAACATCTGCCAAAACATTTACAATCTAAGACAGCGGGGGAACGCCAATGAAAGTGGTCAATCTCATGGAGCGGATTGTTGAGGAAGTATTGGCCACTCAGTGGAATCACTTGCGTATGCCCTGTGCCTGTGACCTCTGCAAAAACGACGTGATGGCGCTGGCGCTCAACGCCTTGCCGACTCGATATGTTGCACATGACAAGGGGCGCATGATCGTATTGGTTCGTATGATGGATGAACAGTACCAAGCAGACGTGTTGCGCGAGATCAGCCGTGCCGCTGTTATCGTCGCCAGCAAACCGTCGCATTGAGAATAGTTGAGAATCCCTGTTGCAGGACGCTTCAAGATATGTTACTTTAGAAAGTGAAGCGACACACGAAACGAAACAACAAACGGGGAGGGAAGTAACGATGAGTGAAATCTGTGAAATCTGTTCCCTCAAGACATATGAGCTGTTCAAGGATTTGAACCAAGAGGAACTGGATCAACTGGGTCGTGGTAGCATTCCGACGACCATCCCGAAGCGGGAGTACATCTTCACCCCCGATGAGCCGAGCAATCAAATCTACATGCTGAAGTCGGGTCGCGTCCGCATCTCGCGCTTGTCAGAGACCGGGAAGCATTTTACCTTGGTCATCTTGGAGCCGGGCGATATATTCGGGGAGAGCGCACTGTTCGATGATGAGCCGCGTCGCAACTTTGCCGAAGCGCTGGACGATGCGCAGATCTGCATGATCGACAAGCGCGAATTCGAAAAAGTGGCGTTGAACAACCCGAGCGTCTCGATGAAGATCGCGCAGATCGTCGAGCATCGCCTGACCGAAGCGCAGGAACAGATTGAGAATCTGGTGTTCTATGATGTGCAGACCCGCCTCGCCCGCCTGTTGCTCAAACTGGCTGACATCCACGGCGAACGCGTTGACCAAGGGGTGCAGATCATGATTAAACTGACCCACGAGGACATCGCGAGCTTGATCGGTTCGACCCGTGAAACCACCAGCAAGATCCTCAACGAATTCAAAGGCAACGGCTGGATCGACGTCAAAAAGCGTCAGATCATTTTGATCGATCAAAAAGTCTTGGCAGAAATGAAATAAAAAAGCCCCCGTGCAAGCGGGGGCTTTTTTTATACCCATTGTTCCAACAACTGATCCAACAACGAGACGGGGAGTGGGCGGGAGAACAGGTAGCCTTGCATCTCGAAGCAGCCGAGACGGTGTAGATAGAACTGCTGATCTTCCGTTTCCACGCCTTCTACGATCAAGTTCAGCTTCAGCGAGTTCGCCATCGCGATGATCGCCGAGACGATCGACGCATCATCAGGATCGCTGGTGATGTCGGTGATGAAGGAGCGGTCGATTTTCAGCTTGTGGATCGGGAATTTTTTGAGATAGCTTAGCGAGGAGAACCCGGTTCCGAAGTCGTCGATCGAGATCTGCACGCCGAGTTTGACCAACTGCTCCAACTTGGCGACGACTTGCTCGACGTTGTGCATCGCGATGCTTTCCGTGATCTCCAGTTCCAAGAAGCGCGGTTCCAATCCCGTCTCGTCGAGGATGCTCTGGATGTTCTGCACCAGCGTTTCCTCTTGGAATTGGATCAGGGACAAGTTGACCGCGATGCGCATCGGCAGGCGGCCGAGTTTCGACCAGCGACAGCCGTCTTGGCAGGCTTTGCGCAACACCCACTCGCCGATCGGCACGATCAGTCCAGTCTCTTCGGCGAGCGGGATGAAGTGGATCGGGGAGAGCAGGCCGCGCACCGGATGTTGCCAGCGGATCAGCGCCTCCATCCCTGTGATTTGACCGGTGACGACGTTGACTTGTGGCTGGTAGTGCAGGATGAATTCATCGCGCTCCAACGCTTTGCGCAGTTCGCGCTCCAGTTGCAAGTTTTGCACCGCGTCCTCGTTCATGACGTCGGAGAAGAACTGGTAGTTGTTTTTGCCGCGTTCCTTGATGCGATACATGGCGATGTCCGCATTTTTCATCAGTGTGTCGGTGTCAAGGCCATTGTCAGGATAGAGCGCGATCCCGATGCTCGTGGTGATATGTACCTCGGTTCCTTCGACTACCAAGGGCTCGCGCACAATCTGCAGGAGGCGTTGGGAAACCGTGATCGCATGTTCGATGCCATTGAGTTTTGGCAGGAGCAGCGTGAACTCATCGCCACCCATCCGGGAGAGCGTATCCTGTGGGGTGATGCACGACTTGAGGCGCTCGGCCATCGCTTGCAACACATGGTCGCCAAATGCATGTCCGAGCGAGTCATTGATGATCTTGAAGCGGTCGAGATCGATGAACAGCACCGCGAGCTGCTCGTCCTGTGCGTGGGCTTCCTTGATCGATTCGCTGAGCCGTTGCTTGAACAGGCGGCGGTTCGGCAGGTCGGTCAGGCAGTCGGTGAAGGCCATGCGGTTGATCATGCGTTCCGCATGTTTGCGTTCGGTGATGTCCTGCGCGATGCAGTACATGCCGACCATTTCGCCGTCGACTTGAATGGGCAAGGAAATCACGGAGAGGTCGACGCGATGGCCGTTTTTATGGATGAACGAGGCTTCCATCTCCTGGCGTTCGCCTGATTTGGCTGCTTGCAAGTTCGCGTAGGAGATCTTCACGTACTCGGGCAACAGCAGTTCAGAATGATCCCGGTTGAGCAGCTCCTCGGGCTTGTACCCGGAGATCGCTTCGACGGCGGGATTCAATTCGGTGAAGCGACCCGTCTGGTCAACCGAATAGATGGCGTTCGGATTGTTTTCAAAAAGCGACTTGTAGCGTTGTTCGCTGACGTTCAAACGCAGCTCCGATGCTTTGCGTTCCGTGATGTCGCGCAGGATGCAGGCAAATGAAGTCACGTCGCCATGCTCATTGCGAATCGGCGTGACCGTCTCACTGGCGATGAATTGCGTGCCGTCCTTGCGCAGGCAGAGTTCTTCGCTGGCGATGCCAAAAAAGGACTGCTTGAGGAGGCTCTCTTCAAATAACAGCCGGTGTTGTTCCGGAATAAACGGCAGATAGTGTCCCAGCACTTCCTCCTGAGTCCAACCGAATGTGTGTTCAAACGTATCGTTAACGCGCACGATATGTCCCGTGAGGTCGATGACGAGAAACGCCACGGTGGAGTTGTTGATCAACGCCTCGAACTGTTGCTTCATCGTGCGGAGTTCATCCTCCATTCGACGGTACGCTTCGAGGTCTCTACTTGTTGACAACACGTCCCTTCCCCCTTATGTCCTGATGTCTATGAGTAGATAGTTCGACACATTTCGATGAAACCTTTCCGATACTAAGGTCATTTACAAAAAAATCAGCAAAAGAATAATCTTTTTTTACAGAAATGAGCTATTTTATTAATGCACAAGACAAAAAAGGAATCAGGAGCAGGTTCCTGATTCCTTTTTTTGCGCTACTTGCTGTGACCCAAGTAGAGGGGAGGTAGCGTTTCTTCCACAACTTCCCCGTCAACCAGCGAGAGGCGATAGGCATGTGCTTGCGGGCGAGAGGAGATGATCTGGTGCAAGTCGGTGCCGATGTAATGTAGGCCGACGCCATCGTCCGCGGCGAGACCGGGGGAGATCAGCCCCTCGCGCAGTTGCGCGTGGTAGGTGGGACGGCGATCTGCCTCGCCGTCATAGTGCGGGCAGTTGCTGCCCGCGAGGAAGCCGAGGCAGTCCATGTGATGCAATTGCTTCGGGATCACCGAGTCGGTCACGCCTGATTCAAACCAGCAGATCGAGCCTGCGCTCAGCCCGGCGAGGATGATGCCTTGCTCCCAAGCCTTGCGCAGAATGCTGTCGATGCCCCATTCCTTCCAGAGCACCAGCATGTTGCGCGTGTTGCCGCCGCCGACGTAGATCACATCCTGCGCGAGCAGGTAGCTTTCGAAGTTAGATGTGCCCGGATGGTGGTGGAACAGCGACAGATGATTCGGCTCACAATTCAATGTGGTAAACGAAGCATAGAAGCGTTCTGTATAGTCCTTCGAATCTCCACTTGCCGTCGGGATAAAGCAGACCTTCGGACGTTCCCTGCCAGTCAAGGAGAGGATGTATTCGTCGAGCAGCAGGTTGTCCGGCTCCATCGAGAAGCCGCCACCACCCATGGCGATGATTTGTTTTTTCATCGATCTCGCACCTCCATCAGGAATTGATTTCCACTAGCATAGCAGAGCGGCACGATTTTGGGAATTGTGCGACAGTTTCATTCCTCGTATAATGAGAGCACAACAAAAAAAGACCTGACACCTGTGCAGGTCTTTTTTTCTGAACGTACCGATGTTGGACTTAGCTAACGTCTGCGATGCGCTCTCGTCGTTTCTCGGGCACGCGCTGTCGCACGACACGCTTTTTAACCGGGGCAGGTGGGGTCTTGCCTGTGGAACGGAATTGGGTGAATAAAAACAGGAGACCCACGCATTCGGCGAGGTTTCCGGCGATGCTGAGGGTGTCGCGCAGGAGGGTGAACCAAGTATGTTCCTCCATGTGGCTCCCTCCTTTCCGAAGTCAGGTTTTGTTGTCGATTGTATGAGCAGTGGACAATTGACAGAACACGAGGAGGCAGATTGGGATGAGTCTACATACACAAACGTTTCTTGGACGGGAACAGGTCCAGCGCACAGTTCCGCTGACCGTCGTTCTCGTACACGGTGCCGGGGAACACAGCGGGCGCTATGGGCACGTGATCGAGGCGTTAACAGCACGAGGCATCTCCGTCATCACCGGTGACTTGCCCGGACACGGGCGCTCAGGAGGCATCTCCGGGCATGTCGAATCTTTTGACGAGTATCTGGACAGTGTCAGTGAATGGATGAAACTCGCGGAGGCATCCAGCGGTCCGGACGGTCATGTCGCCATCATCGGGCACAGCATGGGCGGTCTGGTTACCGTGCGCTTCCTAGAGGAACGCGCCCACCAACACCAGCACCTGATCGGAGCTGTGCTGTCCTCACCGTGCCTGAAACTCGCCCTTGAAGTGCCGGGTTGGAAAAAAAGCCTCGCCGGAGTCCTCAACTCGCTCGCCCCGCGTCTGCGTATGGCGAGTGGCATTCAACCGTCAGACGTCTCCCGCCACCCGACGGTCGTCAGCGAGTATGGCAACGACCCGCTGATGGGGCGCAAGGTTTCCGTTCGCTGGTTCCAAGAACTCAACGCCGCGATGGAAACAGCCGTGGCACAGGCGCAACGCATCTCCGTGCCGTTGCTGGTCATGCAGGCCGGACAGGATCGCCTCGTCGACCCGGCGGTGGCGCCCGTGTTCTACAACCGTTTGCCCGCACATGAACTGCACAAGTTCGTTCCGTTTCACAACCTCTACCATGAACTGTTCAACGAGCCGGAGCGCGAAGCTGTGCTGGCGGCGACGGTGGAATGGTTGGAGTCCTGTCAAAAAACCAACACCCTCAAGTAGGTCTAATGGCACTGGAGGTGCGAGTGCGCGTGAGGGAAGACCTACTTGCGGGTGCCGATATTTCCCGAGAAATAGTGAAACACGGTTTGGCGGAACGATTTTATCGAGCAAGACCCTTCGCAGCACTGCGATGGGTCTTTTTTATGGGAAAAAAAGCGTATGGAAGGTTCTGGGGCGGGGAAGCTATGGTGGACATATTCGGACGATAGGAGGTCAGAGACCGTGAGTGTTTGGCAAAAAATCAGTCGGGCGTTTGCGGTCGATGATGCGATTCTCGACGAGGACTTCTCGCTTATGCCCGAAGAGTTGCAAGAAGGACGCCCAGAAAAAGGCAAGCAAAAGCAGCCAAAAACGCAAGAAAGCGAACAGTCCTCGAAGCCCAAGCAAGAGCCTAAGCAAGATCTCAAGCAAGAGCCCGAGCATGAGCATGAGGACGACAGACCTTCGGCTTCCACCCTCTCACATGCCCAGCCTCGCCGACGCTCTCCTGTGAAGCCTAAAAAAATCGGACATCGATCAACGGAAGCGGACGACCCCTCCGCAGAACCTTCCGAAATCGCTGCAAAATCTTCTCGCCCTGAACCAGAATCTGAACCAGAACCTAAACCTGACGCCCCCCAGAAAGTGCGACGGGAGAAACGCAAGCAACAAGCCAAAAACTACGAAGTTGATCCTGAGCAGCACAACCTCAGCTTCAAGCCGACCTATCCAGAGCAAGTTTCGATCAGCCTCCACGAGAATCGCGACACCATCATCCAGTTGTTTCAGATCCCGCGCAACGCGGATTTTGTCATCCGTGAGTTCACCGTCTCGACGGAAACACCGATCCAAGCGTTTGCCGTGTTTATGGAAGGGATGTCAGACAAGACGATCATCAACGACAATGTCCTCCAACCGCTGATGCTCCTCGCCTCGTTGCCACACGGGCACGCCCAAGCCCGTGCGGATCTGATAAAAAACTCCTTGCTGCCCGGCAACCAGCTACAAATTTTGGAGAAGTGGGAAGCGGTGAAAAACAACATCCTCACCGGCTCGACCGCTGTGTTTGTCGAGGGGATGGACTGCGCGCTGATCGTGGAGACCAAGGGGTGGGAGCATCGCACCGTCAGTGATACCAAAACGGAGACGGTCGTGCGCGGTCCACATGACGCCTTCACAGAAAACCTCCGCACCAACACAGGCTTGGTGCGCGCCCGTCTGCGCACTGAGAAGCTCATCACCGAGATTACACAAGTTGGCGAACTGGCTGCTACCGACATCGCGATCATGTATGTGGAAGGCATCGTCAGCCAGAAGTTGGTGACCGAAGTCAAGCGGCGGATCAAGGCGATCAAGGTCGACTTCCTGCAAGACAGCGGGACGCTCGAACAGTTTATCGAAGACCCGCCGTTCTCGATGATCCCGCGGATGCTGGCGACGGAACGTCCCGACCGTGTGGCCGTCTCGCTGACCGAAGGCTATGTCGCGGTCTTCGTCGGACAGAGTCCCTACGTGCTGATCCTGCCGACGATGCTCTGGTCCCTGTTGCACACAGCAGAGGACGCCTATGTCCGCTATCCATTCGGTACGTTGTTGCGATTGATTCGCTTCAGTGCGTTTCTCGTTGCGTTGCTGCTTCCGGCACTCTACATCGCCGTGACCAACTACCATCCCGAGATGATTCCGACAGACTTGATGCTGACCATCGCCTCCTCCAGGGAAAAAGTTCCCTTTCCCGTCGTCATGGAAGTCCTGTTGATGGAAGTGGCGATCGAACTGATCCGTGAGGCGGGCATTCGAATTCCGAACGTGATCGGGCCGACGATCGGCATCGTCGGAGCCTTGATCCTCGGACAAGCAGCCGTACAAGCGGGTGTCGTGTCTCCGCTGCTCGTGATCGTCGTTTCCGTGACGGCGCTGGCGGCCTTCACGATGCCGAACTACAACCTGTCCTTTGCCGTTCGGACGCTGCGCTTCGTTATGATCTTGCTGTCGGGGGTGTGGGGGTTTTACGGGATCACGCTCGGAATGTTGGTGCTGTTGATGGACTGGGCCACGATGAAGTCGTTTGGCATCCCGATGCTGACAAATGTCTCTCCGTACAAACAATCGTCCGCAGACGTGATCCTGCGCGGAAGAGTCTTCAAACAAGAGATCCGCCCAGGGGCCCTATACCCAGGCTTGATGAAGCGTCAGGTGCGCATCACTCGGCCATGGGACCCTGCCACCCACGATTCACGAGAAGCTGTTGAGCAGTATGAGCAGGAGAACCGCCAACAAGACACCGAAGCGCGCAACACGAAAGGCAAGCGAGGAGGAAATCCGACATGATCAAGACCGGACACTTGGGTCGGCGTGAAATGCTAGCGCTCACCGTGGTTGCCTCTGTGGCGGACGTGTCGCTGTTCTATCCGCAACAATTGGTCATGCGAGGCGCCTCGGCGGGGTGGATGATTCCTGTATTTTCCATGTTGGTCGCGTTTGCCGTCTGGGCGTTGGTAGCTCCAGTGTTGGTGCGCGAGGAGAAGCAAGACTTGATCACGCTGTGCGAAAAATCGCTCGGCAGCTTCGCAACGCGCGCGATATGCGTGGTGATCGCTCTGTATATGATCGCCGATCTGTCGACGTTCACCCGCACCTTCACGGAGGCGGTGGTGACCACAGTTTTGCCGCGCTCGCCGATCTCCTTCATCGCGGTGCCTTTCTTTTTGGTCTGTATGTACTATGCCAAAAAGGGAATAGAGGGCATCTCTCGCGTATCGCTGGTGCTCTGGTCGTGGCTGGCGATCGGGATGCTGGCCTTGCTGATCCTGAATTGGAACTGGATGCGACCGGAACAAGCGATGCCACTGTGGGGAAATGGGATCGGTCCGCTCCTGAGCGGTGCCGGACTTTTCACCAGTGTCTTCCTCAACATCCTCGTGATCGCTCTGTTTAGTTCGCGCATGCGCAAGGGGAGCGATGTGCGGGCGATCGGGTACTGGAGCATCGGGATCATCGGGGTGACCTATCTGTTGGTGACGCTCGTGTTCCTCATGTGCTTCTCCCCGGAGGCGGCGATGCGCTCTCCATTTCCGCTGTATCAATTGGGGCGCTTGATCTACATCGGTCGTTTCATCCAACGGCTGGAGGCCGCGTTCGTGTTCATCTGGGTGGTGATGGCGGTGATCAAAGTGTCGATGGCTGTGATGATTGCCACCTACCTGTTTGCCACCGTTTTTCGGATGCCGGTATACCGACCGCTGGTGGCTGCGGTGGCGATCATCGTATACGACCTGTCTTTTTATCCACGGAGCTTTGTGGAGACGATCAGTTATAACAACAAGTACATCGTGACGTGGGGCTGGGCGGTGACGATGGGGATTCCGCTCGTGGTCACGCTGGCCGTTCGAGTGCGCAAGCGAAGGGAGGTTAGAGGCGATGAAGAGCTTGACCCTCAAGAGAACGCTTCTTAGCCTGCTCGTCGTGGCGTTGCTCGGGGCAACGTTCTCCACCGGCTGTTACGACCGTGTGGAGTTAGAAGGCATGGCTTTCGTGGTCGGACTCGGGCTGGACAAGGGGCCGAACAACACCATCGATGTCACCGTGCGGATCGCCGTACCCGGTGAGATGGCAGGCAACAATGGCTCATCGAGCAACGCCGCACAGTTGGGCGGCTCCCGACCGATCACCGTTCGCGCGAACACGATCGCAGGGGCGTTGACCCTGCTCAACTCGACCGTCGAGCGACAGGTGTCGCTCCTGCATTTGGCGACAATTCTCATCGGTGAAAATGTAGCGAAGGCCGGCGTGCTGGACTACGTGGGGCCGCTGGTTCGGATGCGGGAGTTTCGACGGACGGTCACGTTCTTTGTCGTGCCGGGCGAAGCGCGGGAGATTTTTGAGACCAATCAACCTGTGCTGGAGAAATCGATGTCACGCTTCCATGAATCGATCTCAGAGATCAGCCGTCACACGGGCCTCTCGGTGACCAGCAAAATTCACGAATTTATCGTCGAGAGCGAGGAGCCCAATGAAGACCCGGTAGCCCCGGTGATGGCGGTCAACGAGAAAGTGAAGGAGCAGACGCAACAATCCCAAAAAGATACCCGCGAAGAGACGATGCCCGGCCAAAATGTCTCGTTTAAGCCAGGGGAATTGGTTCGCATGGGCGGCAATTCGCTGGACTTTATCGGAACCGGGGTGTTTCGCGGGGACAAGTTGGTCACGTATCTCGATGGCATCGAGACCCGCATGTTGCTGATGATTCGCGGTGAATTGTTGCGAACCCAGATGGACTTTCCCGACCCCCAGCAAAAAGGAAAGTACGAAGTGATCGAGCTCAAACATGCCCGCACTCCGCAGACAGAGATCAAGTTGGACAGCGATCCGATCCAGATCAAGATTCGGCAAAAGTTAGAGGGCGACTTGATCGGCGTGCAAAGCTCCATCGATTACACCGAGGAAAACAACATGCGCGTGCTGGAGAATTCGGTGCGCGAGACGTTGAAGCAAAAGGAGCAGGACTTGATGGAGCACCTCTATCATGACTACCAAGCGGCACCTTTTGGGATGTTCCGCAAAATTCGCAGTCAATTTTCTACCATCCAAGAGATGGAGCAATACCCGTTTCGCGAGAAGCTCAAGACCGCACAGGTCACCGTCGATATCGACTTGAACATCCGCCGGATTGGTGTGCAACTCGCGCCGGTTGGACCGAAGTAGAGGGGGTGTCGTGATTGGGCGTGAATTGGAGTACTTTCCTTGCTATGATGCTGATCCCGCTCTGGGTGGCGGTGTACACGTTTAACTTTGGACGCTGGATGCACAAGCGGGGCAACGTGGCTGGCACATGGGGCGCGTACCTTTTTGTAGCGCTGGAGCTTGGCGTTTCCGGCTGGGTGTTCCTGCGCAACGGTTCGTGAGCAGACCAGCAGGGTAAAAAGAAGCCTTGGGGCGAACCACCCCAGGCTTCTTGTTATTTCGAGGTCGTAAGCGATGCTTTGGCCTCGGTAACGGCGCGGGAGACGTTGATCTCGCCGTTGCCAAAGTACTCGTCCTTGCCTTCTGGGCCGAGATCGTCGGCCGTTTTTTCGAGGATGCGGCGGACATCGTCAGGTTTGAGGTCTTTGTTGATCGATTTGACGAGTCCGGCTACACCCGCGACGTGGGGACTTGCCATCGAGGTGCCGGAGAGCGCGACATAGCGGCGGTTCGGATAGGTGCTTGGGATCGCAACGCCGGGTGCTGAGACACTGCAATGACCTCCGAAGTTCGAGAAGGTCGCCGTCTCGTTGTTTTCATCG
Organism: Tumebacillus permanentifrigoris; assembly: GCF_003148565.1. Lineage (GTDB taxonomy): Bacteria > Bacillota > Bacilli > Tumebacillales > Tumebacillaceae > Tumebacillus > Tumebacillus permanentifrigoris. Next base: position 190,794 of record NZ_QGGL01000009.1, on the reverse strand, counting down.
TTGGCCGCGACACCGATCACTTCTGGATAGGCCGCTGGGTAGCTGGGCTCGCCACTTCCGTCGTTGCCCATCGCGGCGGTGACGACGACGCCTTTGTCATAGGCATACTTGATCGCTTCGTGCAGGTAGTCCGAGTCTTCGTAATCCCCGAGCGAGAGGTTGATCACGTTCGCACCGTGGTCAGCCGCCCAGACCACGCCATCGGCGATATCTGCAACAGAGCCGGTTCCATCGGCTGCCATCGCTTTGACCGGCATGATCTTGGAATTCCAGTCGACGCCCGCGATCCCTTCGAGGTTGTTCGTGCGCGCGGCGATGATCCCGGCGCAGTGGGTTCCGTGACCGTTGTCATCCTGTGGTTGATCGTTGCCTGCGATGATGTTGCGACCCGCGACGAGCTTGCCTTTTAGGTCCGGGTGGTCCAGATCGACACCGGTATCGACGACGGCGATGATCACACCAGGGTCGCCCGTGGTCATCTGCCAAGCTTTGTCCGCCTTGATCAGCGGGAGATTCCATTGGTTGCTGCTGTAGAACGTGTCGTTGGGCTGTTCGACCACGCGATCAGACGACGCGGATTCCCCGTCGTCGTTTTTGCGGGCGCGGGAGTGTCGCTCGGCGATCACGGCGCCTTTTTGCTTAAAGTAGGCGATCATGTCGGCCGGGGACTTGCGGGCGGAGCGGAACACATAGCCGTGGCGGGCGGTGTTTTTCACCAATTCACCGCCGATGTCGGTGGTCATCGTCTGAATTTCCGCAGGGCTCAGGTCGCGGTCGAAGCGGACGAGCACTTCGTCTTGCACGGTTTGGATGTGTTTGCGCCCTTGGTCTTGGAGGGAGAGGGAGTGTACCGACCACGCTGTGCCGTCGACTTTGGATTGGGCCGACTTGGTACTGACTTGCTTGGTGGTGGTTCCGCCGAACGTGTCGGAGGTTTTGTACGGCAGGGCTTCATTTTGCCCATTAGCTCCAAGGATTTGCGTGCGAGTGCCCATCTCGTCGTCTTGGTTTTTGATCACCGACATCAGGTGCCCCATCTCGATGTCAGCGGTGAGGGCCCCATGAACTTTGGTGGTGTCGAGCACGGGGACCGCGAGCGTCATGCCGATCTGCTCCTGCGGGTCTTTTTGCTGCGGTTTGTGATACAGATCGGAGACGTAAAACTCATCGCGCTTGGCGTAGGCTTGCGCTTGTGGGTGAAGACTTGGATTCAACGGGGTGCCGAGTTGAACAGGGGCGCCGCCGTCATGTGTATAGGTGAGCGAGACGAATTGCGTATGTTGTTTCATGTGGTTTTCGAGGATGCGGCGACGCTCTTCCGCTGTCGTTGCGTGTGAGAGTTCGTTGGAGATCATCGTCAGCATCGTTCGGCAATCGCGCACGCACAGGGCCGCGGTGCTGGCGATGTCACGCGCGACGACCGCTTCGTTGCCACGGCCTTTTTTGGCGCGCAACGCTTGGACGACCGCAGCGCGGTGTGCGTCATGAGTTTGGGTCACGTGCGGTGTTGCTTGTGGGGTCGGCGCCGGGCTGACCTGCTTGCGTATAGGAGCGGGCTGCGAGCCTTGCCAGTACAAGGGCGAGACAAGCCCGACGGTCAATAGGGTGATCAGACCCCATTTGGAGCTCCGTTTCATGTGTATCCCTCCTGCGGGCAGATTCGATTCCTTGGTAGTGTTTTCACAAGCGCCGCTCGCTATAGGTGTTAAAAACATGAAGAAGTGGATACTAACCGAAAGGGAGGGGAGCCGCATGATCGATCAGAAACGCACAGGGCTGGCCCACCTGTTCGCGGCGTGGCGGCATCCACAAGCTCTGCATGCACCCGCGGCGAAAGTGTTCGGACAGCTGTTGTTGTCGTGGTTGCTGATGGGTTTGATTTTTACCTTCACACCGTCGTTTTTCGGCGGAGATTTGGATACGGCACGCAACTACCTGGGAACGCTCGCTTCGACGCTGGCGACGATTCTCGCGCTCTCGGTGTCGGTGATCATGGTCGCGATTCAATTGACGGCGAGCAAGTACACGCACCGGGTACTGGATTTTTTCGTCCGGTTTCCGTTCAATGCCTCGCTGTTGTCGTTTTACTTAGGGACGATTGTGCATGCGATCTATATGCTGTCCTTGATCGAGGACTTTCCCGGCGATAAACCACCCGCCAAGATCGCCCAAGGCATGAGCGCCGATCTGCTCTTGCTGATCGCGTGTTTTTTTTCACTCCTGATCTACCTGTACTTCGTGATTCAACTCTTGAAGCCGGAGACGATCGTGCAGGCGATTCAGCGCGAATATCTGGCGGCCTATCGCAGCGGTGAATATGAGTCGGCGCTGGACAAAGTCGAGCAGATCTGTGACATCGCGAAAAAAGCGGTCAGCGAGATGGACGCTGTGACCGCCGTTTACTGTGTAGAAAACATCGCCGAGATGATGCACTTTGCCAAACTGCCTTCGTCTGAGCAGGCGGATGATGTGCTGTGGTACCACGAGCGAATTGTCGGGCAGTTGGTCGGGATCGCGAGCATCACGTTCAAGGAGCGCGAGTTGGCCGTCTCCGGGCGCGTGCTGGAGGAGTTGCACGAGATGGGCATGCGCTATGCGGAGAGCGAATCGTTGAAGGCGGCGAGCATCGTGCTGGACGCCTATGCGCTGATCGTGCGCAACAACCTCGTCGGGCAGCAGATGATGAACATGATCCAGCAATCGGTGGAGCATCTGTTCTCGATCACTTGCCACGTGGTCCAAAGCCGCCCGCTCTGCACAGAGACGCGGCAATTCGTGTTGCAATCCTTCCGCAACCTCGGCGAGATCGGCAAGCTGGTGTTAAAAAGCGAAACCTACGGGCACAACTTCGTCGCGAAGTGCATCGTCTCACACGCGTTCGGGCAGTTGCTGAGCGTCTTGATCTCAAACGCTGGAATGGAGCGGATGGGGTTGGTGAAGGCGTTGCTGTTCGAATACATGAAGCTGGCGCGGCGGTTGATTCTGAAGTCGGAGATGGGGGATATCGTGCAGATCACGACGTGGTTGCGCAACGAGATGATCCCGTATCGTCACCAACCGGCGTGCGTGTATCCGTACCTCTACTTGTTCATGCTCTTGACTTCAACGGCGCTGTATTTCCGGCGCACAGATGTGGTGATGCTGTTGGTGCGCGCAGTCGGGAAGTACTTCGCTCCTGACGAGTCGTTGCTGTACACGCTGTGTGCAAGTCGGATCGAGATTCGGCACTTCTACGACTACCATGAACCGGAACGCTACTTGATCAATGTGTTCGTGCTGTGGCGGTCGTATCATGCCTACGCGCAACGCTATCCGAATGGACCAGACCGCGATGTGCAGTTGAGCGATACCGTCGAGGACAAGGAATTGTGGCGCGACCTGTTTGACGGGATGGACCCGGATGAGTTTTTGGGGCAAGGGGCGGGCGAGACTTGATGCGCTGGGTGATTGCCCAGCGCTACTTGGCGTGTCCTAGAATCTACCGATTGCCTTTTCCCCTGCTGCTCCTGTAATCTAGTTAACATAAGAACCATAAACTAGAGCGGAGAGTAGGTGGCCCGGATGCTAACATTCGGATGGAAAAAGGCTCTGGGCGTCGTGCTGACGGTAGGGGTGCTGGGACAACTGAGCCCCATCTCCACCGCCAGCGCAGCAAACTCGCCGTTTTCGGATATCGAGCAAAGTTATGCCAAGCAACAAATCAACGATCTCTACCAGCGCGGCATCGTGTCGGGCAAGGGGGCAGGGCTTTATGATCCGATCGCTCCGATCACGCGCGAAGAGTTTGTGTCGATGCTCGGACGCACGATCGGCTTGCAACCGTTGCCGAGCACCGTTTCGTCCTTCACCGACGTGTCGACCAGCAGTTGGTCGTACCCGTGGATTCAGGCGGGCAACTCGGTTGGCATCGTCGGCGGTGTGAGCGCCAACCAATTTGCTCCTGCCGCGCAGATCAGCCGTGAGGAAGCGGCGACGTTGCTGGTGCGGGCGATGGAATCGAACTACACCGCGGCATCGTCCTCTGCTGCGACGATTCATGTGCCTTTTGCCGACGCCTCGGACGCATCTGGCTGGGCCAAGCCCTACGTGTATGACGCGGATCGGTTCGGACTGATGCACGGTGATGACGACGGGGAGTTCCGTCCTCGGGAGCCGATCACTCGGGAGGAGACGGCGATCGTGCTCGCGCGCATCCTGTCCCGCGTCGTCCCGGTTTCGAGCGTGCCAAGCGGCGAGGAGCAGGTACAACTAGGCTGGCAATTTGGCGAAACCGACCAATCGTTCCTGCAAAAAGTCGAGGCATCTGGCACGATCAACACCTTGTCGCCGCGATGGTTCTTCCTGCAGGAAGACGACAGCGTAGCCCATGCAGGGGCCGACAAATCGATGGTGGAGTGGGCGCATCAACGCGGCAAAAAAGTCTGGCCGCTGGTTGGCAACCACTTCAACCAACAACTGTCGCACCTCTACCTCAGCCAACCGGCACAGCGGCAAAAGCTGGTCAGCGATCTGATCGGATATGCCCAGCAATACGGTGTCGATGGTTTGAACATCGACTTTGAAGGTCTGATCGGTTCCGACCGCGCCGACTTCACCGCTTTCATCCAAGAACTCTCCAGTGCGGCTCACGTGCAAGGCTTGAAGATCTCCGTCGACTTGCCGCCGAATTTCCACACGGAAATCAGCGCCGCGTATGACTATGCGGTACTGGCGCAGAGCGCTGATTACCTCGTGCTGATGGGCTATGACGAGCATTGGAACGGCAGCCCGCGCGCCGGGTCCGTCTCCTCGCTGCCGTGGTTGAAAAAAGGCATCGACAGCTTCCTCGCTGCGATGCCTGCTACGAAAGTGATCGTCGGTCTGCCGCTCTACACCCGCGACTGGTACTCGGCTTCGTCTGGCAAGACGCTGTCGCAGGAACTCACCCTGCCGCAACAGACGACGCGCTTGGCGAACGCTTCCTACATCTGGGATGCGAGCGTTGGGCAGTACGTGGCGACCTATCAGCAAAAAGGTCTCACGCACACCGTCTGGGTCGAGGATGCCCGTTCGCTCGCGTTGAAGTACAGCATCGCACTCGACCGTGGCGTTGCCGGTGTCGCATACTGGCGCATCGGGGGCGAGACGGTTGATGTCTGGACCAGCCTGCAAAACGTCTGGCGCTACAAGAAAGTGAGCAGCCTCTAAAATAGAAAAAACAGGTCAGCCCTAGATGGTGGGGCTGACCTGTTTTTTGTCCGTCGCAGATGTATTGTCCTCATCCTCGTACCAAGGGTTGAGGTGGATCAGCACTTCGAAAACATCGCTGTGATGCTCCATGATCGAGCGTTTGATCTCGCGGGAGATATCATGACCTTGTTGAATGGTCATGTACCCTGGAACCCCCACGCGGACGTCCACGAGGATATAGTGGCCGTGTTCACGAGCGCGCAGGCGGTCGATCCGCTTGACATTCGGGACCGATTGAACGAGTTCGATGTAGTGGTGTAATTTTTCGCTGTCTATGTTTTTTTCCATCAGCACGTCGAGCGCTTCCTTGCCCATCGTGATCGCGATCTTAAAGACGAGGACGGAGACGATGATCCCGGAAACAGGGTCACCGTAGGACAGGTATTCAAAGTGATAGTATTGTCCGATCAGCCCCAGCCCTACGCCGATCACTGCTGCGCCAGAGGCGTACACGTCGACGAGATGGTCATAACCGGTCGCGAGCAAGCCTTTGGAATTCAGAGTCCTCGCGAGTTTGATCGTATAGACGTAGAGCACCTGCTTCCAGACCAGCGAGATCAGGGCAGCGATCAACGCAATCCAGTGCGCTTCTGTGGGTGGCTCGAACAGGGCATGGATGGATTCATACGCAATAAACACCGCCGCTGCGACCAAGATCAGCGCGACGAGGCTAGAGGCCAACACCTCGGCTTTGCCATGTCCGTAGGGATGGTCTTCATCAGCCGGACGGCTGGAGATGCGCATCGAACCGACCGTCGCGGCAGACGCGATCACATCGGCGCCGTTGTGGGCACCATCTGCTACCAGCACTTGGCTGTTAAACAGGACACCGACGGTGATTTTGATCACCGTCAGCAGGATGTTGCTGATCAAACTCACCCATGCGGCAACCATGCCCGCTCCTTTTTCTGCCATCATGCTTTTTCTTGCCCCTCTCCATCATTCTTTCCCAGAGGAAACAATGCGGGCCTTCAATCCCGTTCAGATTGAAGGCCCGCCTAGTTTCCAAGGTCCGTATCAATATTGTGTCGAGCCGTCACGCAGAGTATTCTCGGATTCATTATACCTTAGCATTTCTTGGGAGCCAACCTTTATGAAATCGACAAAATGTGATATACTAGGAGCGGTATTTTTACACAGCATATGTCGAGCGCGACTAGGCTCACACTATAGACAATGATTCTTCAGACTCAGAGAGGTGGACATCCATATGAAGTACCGCATCTTGCTGTACTACAAATACACGACGATCGAGAATCCAGAGGAGTTTGCAGCCCGGCACTTGGAGTTCTGCAACAGCATCGGGATCAAAGGCCGAATTCTCGTCGCAGCGGAAGGCATCAATGGCACCGTCTCAGGCACAGTCGAACAGACAGACGCTTATATGGAGCATATGCACGCTGATCCGCAGTTTGCCGATTTGTGGTTCAAAATTGACGATGCACCCAAGCACGCCTTCCGCAAGATGAAAGTCAAGGCGCGCCAGGAGATCGTCAACTGGTCGATGTCGGCAGAGGATGATGTCGATCCGAACGACATGACCGGCAAGTATCTGACCCCGAAGGAATGGCACGAACTGATGCAGCGTGAAGACGTGATCATCATCGACGGGCGCAATGATTACGAGTATGACATCGGGCATTTCAAGGGCGCCATCCGTCCCGAAGTTGAGACGACCCGCGAGTTCCCGCAGTGGATTCGCGAGAACTTGAGCGAGTTCAAGGACAAGAAAGTCATGACCTACTGCACCGGCGGCATCCGCTGTGAGAAACTGTCCGGTTTCCTGGTCAAGGAAGGCTTCCAAGACGTTTCGCAGCTGCACGGCGGGATCGTCAGCTACGGCAAGGACCCGGAAGTCAAGGGCGAGGGCTGGGAAGGCAAGTGCTATGTGTTCGACGAGCGCATCGCGGTGCCGATCAACCAAGTCGAGGACAAAGTGATCGCCACCTGCTACCACTGTGGCAAACCACATGATCGCTATGTCAACTGTGCGAACCCATTTTGTCACAAAATGCACGTCTGCTGTGAAGAGTGCGAACCGGCACACCTGCGCTCCTGCTCCAAGGAGTGCGAGGAACACCCGGCGAACCGCTACGAACTGGAACTCCAGATGGCAGCTGACGATGCGCAGAGAGAACAGCAAGAAGCATAAGAAAAAAGCAGGATGACCTAGTGGTCACCCTGCTTTTATGCGTTCACCGGAAGTTTCTCGGCGATCAGTTGTTTGAGTTCATTCAACATCGCAGCGCGTTGCTCATCTGTGGAGGCTGGAACTTCAAAGAAGATCTTGTGTGCGAGGGTTTGAATCCCGCAGAAACCGAGCGTCCCATACTGCACGGCTGTTTCCATCGACTCGACGAGATGTGCCGCCGCCAACATCTGCTCCGGCGAACCGGTGGTCTGGACCACGAAACCCAGTTTGCCTTTGAGCAAGCCTTCAGCGCCGTTTTCGCCGTACTTGAAGGCAAACCCATGTGAGAACACGCGGTCGATGTAGCCCTTGAGGATCGCCGGCATCGAAATCCACCACGTTGGGTATACCACAAACAGGATGTCCGCCCACTCGATCTCCCGTTGTTCGGCCGCGATGTCTTCTGGCGTTTGGCCATTGTTCATCGACACGATGTCCAGACTGGACAATACAGGGTTGAAGTTTAGTTCGTACAGGTCACGGACATGCACATCGTGACCGCAAGTGGTCAGTTCAGACACGAGGGTTTCCTTGATTCCAGCGTTGAAACTTGCCGGATTCGGATGAGCATAGATGATCAGAGCATTCATGCAGGTGGTACCTCCTGTAATTTGTCTCAGGACGTATTTTATCACCCTATTTATGCTGTGACTATCAGTTACATAGAAGTAGTCTAGTTACAAATAAGTGCCTATAGAGACTAAAGATTGCCAAGTTCAATAAAATTTGATTGCATATGCGTTTTTGTACTAGTAAAATAAACGTAGCAATGTTGAAATGTAATGGAGTGTTTAACAGGAGGAGAACTATGCGTCTGATCACACGTTCCGACTTTGACGGCTTGGTTTGCGCGATGTTGTTTAAAAAAATGGGGATGATCGAGGAAATGAAGTTCGTCCACCCCAAAGACATGCAGGACGGACTGATCGAGGTCTCCGAGGATGATATTCTGGCCAATGTTCCGTATGTGCCGGGATGTGGCCTCTGGTTTGACCACCATGCCAGCGAACTGTTGCGCATGGGCGAGCAAGTGAAATTCAAGGGCGAGACCCGCATCGCCCCGAGTGCAGCGCGCGTCGTGTATGAGTACTACGGCGGTCGTGACAAGTTTGGGTCGGAACTCGACGACATCATGGCCGGAGTGGACAAGGCCGACTCGGCGCAATTCAGCGCGGATGACATCCTCAACCCGACCGGCTGGGATCTGCTCTCGTTCATCATGGACGCGCGCACAGGTCTTGGACGTTATCGCGATTACAGCATCTCGAACTACCAGCTCATGGAAGACCTCGTGGATTACTGTGCGCACATGTCGATCACCGAAATTATGGAGTTGCCGGATGTCAAGGAACGCGTCGCCCGCTACTTTGAACTCGACCGTGAGTTCCGTGAGATGCTTCTGAAACACACTCGCACGGATGGGAACGTGATCATCACCGACCTGCGTGGCGAGGAAACGATCTACCCAGGCAACCGCTTCATGGTCTACGCGCTGTTCCCAGAACAGAACATCTCGATCTGGGCAATCGACGGCCGTGCCAAGCAAAATGTCGTGTTCGCTTGCGGACACAGCATCATCACCCGCACCTCGCAGACTGATGTCGGCGCGCTGATGTTGAAAAACGGCGGCGGTGGCCACAAGCCAGCCGGCACCTGCCAAGTTCCGTATGCAGAGGCGGACCGCGTTTTGCAAGAATTGATCGATACCATGAAGGCCAACGGCTGATCCAGCCTGTGTGAAAAAGCGACCCGACAACGTGCGGGTCGCTTTTTTGCAGGAAAAAAAGCACAGAAGTCGAAATAGATAGACATTCAGCAAAAAGGAGCGTGCCTTCATGCGAAATATCGGCACCGGTAAAGTCGAACACTTCCTGCCCGACGGCAGCCGCCGTGAGATCGAAGGCGAAGTGGAGATGAGAGGCGACCGCATCGTGGTCACCGAGATCATTTTCATCAACGGTCAACCGGGCGGTGCACGTGAGATCAACATCCCATCCAGCATGTGCATCGTGTACTGGAAACCAGAAGTGTATGACGAAATGTAAGACCCATACCGAGCAGACGAGCATACCTACTTTTAGCTGGTATGCTTTTTTGTTTTGAAGAATTGGTAACTTTTAGCGAAACTGTGCGTCTCACATAGTGAGGCGATTTTCTTTCTTGCTCTTATTTTTTACTACATGAGGAGGTCAGGCATGAAGAAACAGAAAACATGGTGCCGAACCGGGGCGTTGCTCGCGGCGGCTTTGTTGTCGACCGCACTCTGGGTCCCTGGCGTCTCGGCTGCGGGAGAGATCAAGATGTCCTCTGCCGTGGGCTGGGATGGCACCTTTAAATTGAGTGCACCGACATTTGTGCAAGTCACAGTGGAAAATCAAGGGGCGGACGTCAACGGCAAACTGGTCGTCACCCCCGACAATCCCAACAACGGAGGGAATTCGATCGCAGGCAGCTTCGAGAAGGACGTGGTCGTGCCCAAGGGCAGCACCAAGACCTTCCGCATCGAAGTGCCGGGTGGACTGTTCATACAGGCGGTCAAGATCAAACTGCTCGACGAAAAGGGTCAAGAGCTGGAGTATGTCCGTCCCACTCAAGTGGCGATCCAAGAAGGTATCCTGCTCGGCGGGATCACGGAGAAAAAGGACGACCTGAACGTGTTCTCGCTGGTGAACGCTCCGGCGGTCGGCAACAAAATCAACCTGCGGTGGATGAAAAACGCCGACTTGCCAGACCGCGTCGACTTGTTGCAAGGGCTTGATGTGTTGGCGATCAACCATGCTCCACAGGAGAAGCTGACCGACGAACAAGTGCAGACGATCCGGCAGTGGGTGGAGCGCGGGGGGACCCTGTTGCTGTCTGGTGGCCCGAACTACCAAGGCGGAGCAGGGCTGTTCCAAGACCTCTCGCCCGTGCAAGTCAATGGGACGGGCAAAGCGACCGATCTGTCAGACTTGCACCGCTACACCGGCAGCAAGCCATCGGTGACCGAATTGAACGTCTCGAACGGGACGCTCGTCCAAGGTGCCCAAGTCTTGGTGCAAGCGGGCGCCCAACCGCTGATCGCCGTGCGGGATGTCGGGGCTGGGCATGTGTATTACGCGGCGTATGATCTCAGCGAGGAACCGTTCGCGTCTTGGCGCGGCAACAAAGACCTGTGGGCGAACGTTTGGCGCGATGCCAACTTCCCAGCGGGGAGCTTTTCGGCACAGTCCAATGGTGGCTTCTCCGACCCAACGATGCTCTTGGTCAACTCGTCACAATTGTTTCGCGACTTGATTCCTGCGATCAAAACGTCGGTGCTGGTGTTCATCGGCTACGTCGTGCTCGTCGGGCCGTTGATGTACGTCGTGTTGCGTCGAACGAACCGCCGCGAATGGGGCTGGGCGATGATTCCGGCGACGGCGCTGTTGTTCACCGGGGGCATCCTCCTATTCGACAATGGCCCACGCACCAGCAGCACCCGCGCCCAGACCACCGCCGTGATCAACCTCAAAACCGATCAGATCGCGGAGATTGCGGCGGGCAGTTCCTATCTCGTCACCAGCGGTGGGAACTATAGCGTGGAATTCAAATCGGACGCATTCGTGTATCCGACCGGCCTGAACTACGGTTCATCGGGGAATACGGAAGCCCGCACGGTGTTGGGTGATGACAAGCCGCGCATTCACTATGAGAACGTGGAATATTGGTCGATGCGCAGCTCCTATCTCCAAGGCAAGCTGTCCGATCAAGGGCGCGTGCAGAGCGATCTGAAAATCGACAAGTCCGGCCACCTGATCGGGAAGTTGGTCAACAACACCAAGTTTGACATGGAAGTGGTCCATCTGTTGATCGGCAACCAACCTTATAAAGTGGAAGATCTGAAAGCGGGGTCGACCCAACCGATCGACCTCGCGATCAATTCGAGTCCGGCTGTTGTCCAGCCCACGGACTTCGGCTCTCAGATGTTCCCCTATGGAATAGGTTCGACGAACCAAGAGAATGAGCAATACCGCAACCTCGTCAATTATGCGACCTCACCGGCGCTGATCGGAACGGCACAAGTCCAACTGCTCGGCTTCACGAATGCCCCGCTCCATCTCTATAAAATCGATGGAGAGACTGTAGAGAACGACACGGCGTTAAGCTTGGTGCGCCAAGACCTTCCGATTGCCTATGAAGCAGGCGGCACGACACTCCCCGCCGGGATGATTCGTCCGCAGATCCTGACCCAAGAAGGGCAAGTGTACGCGGCACCTGAAGGCATTCGGATGTCGATCGGCTCTGTTGTGATGCAGTACAACCTCAAAAAAATCCCAGGCTTCGCGGTGGAAAAAGTCACGACCAACCTCGACTCCGCCGCCTACGCGATGTTCGACAAGCAGCTGTACAACTTCAAAACTGGCGAATGGGTACTGGTCGCCAAGGAGAACACGCCGGCGATCGGTGGCGATCTCGTCGCACAGTTCGTCTCACCGGAAGGGGACCTGCGCGTGAAATTTAGCAGCACCTCGCCACAGGATCAGTACCTGCCGTACCCGAGCGTCGGTCTGGAAGGGAAGGTGTCCCAGTGATTCGTACCGTTAACCTCACCAAACGTTTTGGCAAGTTTCAAGCGGTTCAGAATTTGAATCTGCACATACCGAAGGGGTCCGTGTTCGGGTTTGTCGGACCGAACGGAGCTGGTAAATCAACGACGATGTCGATCCTCGCTACCCTGTCGGAACCGACAGCTGGTCAGGCGTATGTCGGAGGTTTCAACGTCATCAAACATCCAGACAAAGTGCGCCAACTCATTGGCTACATGCCCGACTTTTTCGGGGTGTACGACAATTTAACAGCGGTCGAGTATCTCGACTTTTACGCAGGAGCGTATGACATTCCTAAGGAAAAACGCCCGGCGCTGATCCGCGACCTGTTGGAGTTGGTCAACCTCTCGATGAAGGCGGATGCCTATGTCGACACCCTGTCGCGCGGGATGAAGCAACGCCTCGGACTGGCGCGTTGCCTCGTGCATGACCCGCAAGTTTTGATCCTCGACGAGCCGGCGTCTGGTCTGGACCCGCGGGCCCGCATCGAGATGAAGGACATCCTCAAGGAACTGAAATCGCTCGGCAAGACGATCATCATCTCTTCACACATCTTGCCAGAATTGGCGGAGATGTGTGACACGATCGGGATCATCGAGCAGGGACAACTGATCGCGCTCGCGCCTGTCGACCAGATCGCCTCACGCGTTGCTGGACATCGCGTTCTGCGCATCCGGTTGCTGGATCGGGTGGAGGAAGCCCACGCCCAGATCCATTACTTTGAAGGTGTCACGAACATCGAGGTGCAGGAGAACGACCTGCTCATCCACTACACGGGCGATGAAGCGAGCCAAGTTGCGCTGTTGGCAAAATTGGTGCAGAACGGACTGCCGGTGTTGAGTTTTGCAGAAGAGGCGGGGAACTTGGAAGAAGTATTCCTCACCGTGACGAAAGGAGTGGGTTCCTAATGCAGATCATGAACCCCGTGTTGGTCAAAGAGTTCAGAGGGCGGATGCGGACGGTGAAGATGCCGCTCTTGCTGGTGGCCTACCTGCTCGTCGTGGGAGGCATCATATTTGGCTACATGTACCTCCGTTACGCGAACCAAGTGTTTTTCCGTCCGGGCGAGAGCAAGGAATTGTTCATGATGCTCGCCGTCTTGCAATTGATTCTGATCGCCTTCGTAGCGCCGGGACTGACGGCCGGGACGATCTCCGGCGAGCGAGAGCGGCAAACGTTGAACATCCTGCTGACGACACACCTGTCACCTGCGAAGATCGTGCTGTCCAAACTGACCTCGTCGCTCGCGTTCTCGATGCTGTTGGTGTTTGCAACCCTGCCGGTTTATGCGATCGTGTTCCTCTATGGAGGGATCTCGCCTAGCCAGTTGGTCGGGGTGTTCGCGATGTACCTGATGGCGATGCTCCTGTTCGGGTCGGTCGGCATATTCTGCTCGGCGTGGTTCAAGCGCACGGGTGTCTCGACGGTCGTCGCGTATGGTGTGACGATGTTGTTGCTGGGCGGTACGGCGCTGGTGTCGGTGTTTATCCTGCAATACATCTCGATGCACTCCGCGCAGCTCGGCAATCAGGCGCAGTACCCGGAGGTGTTTTTCTGGGCGGCTTTGAATCCTGTTTTGAATCTGATCTCGCTGTTCGAGCCGTCCGCCGTCATGCTGGGTCAGAACGGGGGGGTGTCTGCACAACAGGCGTTGCCGATGCAACCCACGTTGTATTTCGGGCTGGTCTACATCCCGATCTCCGCACTGCTGTTGTTCTTCAGCGTGCGAACGGTCTCTCCCATCAAGAAAAAACTCTTCAGTCGCACGCCGAAGCGTGGTGAGGAGGCGCGATGATTGCGCGCGAACTGCTGACCGGGCTTGCCCCTGTTCGGCGGCGTCTGCTCTGGCGGCGCGTGCTGGACACGACGGGGCGGGGGTTGCTCAGCGGAATGGGTGCGGCGGCGGGCTTGCTCGTCGTCGCACGCTTTTTTCCAATCCTGTACAACGCGGAGTTGGCAGGTGGTGCGCTGGTTGCCGGGCTGGTAGGCGGTCTCGTCTGGGGGCTCGCCAAGCCTCCGACGTGGCAGCAAGCGGCGGCAACCGTCGATCGCTACGGGCTGGAAGGTCGGGTTTCGACCGCCTTGCACTTTTCAGACGATGCGTCTGCGATTGCCGCGATGCAACGACAAGAGGCGATCGAGCGGCTGTTGCACGTGCAGGATGAGATGTCGGAGATCGTGCCGATCGGCTTCGGGCAATTCCCACGGTGGACGCTGGCGGCGACAGGGGGGCTCGTGCTGATCGTGGTGGCGCTTGGGCTGTCCTACAACCCGCTAGACCGCGTCGCGGTAGAACGTCATGCTGTGCAGCAAAAAGCCGAACAAGTCGCCGTAGCTGCCCAGAAAGCAGCCGAGCAAGCGAAGCAACAAGGGCTTTCCGAAAAAGACAAAGCCAAGCTCGACGAAGCCTTGCAGAAATTGCAGGCGGAATTGAAGGCGGCGAAAAAGCAAGAAGACCTCGAACAAGCGCTTGCCAAGGCACAAAGCAAGCTGCAGGCGGTGCAAGCCGATCTCGCCAAGCGTGCAGCAGACCGCAAGCGGTTGGGCGATGCGCTGGCAGGAACGGAAGCTGGGAAGGCGTTGGCCGAGGCCTTGAAGAGTCCAGACGCAGAACAAGCGGCGAAGGCGTTGCAGGAGTTGAAGGACAAACTGGCCGACCTAAGTGCGACAGAGAAGCAACAGTTGGCGGAGGCGTTGGCGAAGGCAGGAGCTGAGGCGCAGAGCGGTTTGAAGCAAGCCTTGAACCAAGCGGCGACGGCGATGCAGAGCGGCGATCTGTCACAGATGCAGAGTTCGGTAGGCAGCCTCGCGGACATGATGCAGGCTGGCAACAACGCGGCAGGCAGCGTTGGAAATGTCGGCAGCGCGATCGCCGCAGCGGGAGGAGTCGCTGATCCGAACGCCACGGCAGATGGTTCGCAAAGTGCCAGTGACGGGGCCAGTTCGTCAGGCAGCGAAGGCTCAGGGCAAGGCTCAGGACAGGGGCAAGGCTCCGGACAAGGGCAAGGCTCCGGACAAGGGCAAGGTTCTGGACAAGGGCAAGGCTCTGGACAAGGACAAGGTTCTGGACAAGGGCAAGGCTCTGGACAAGGACAAGGCTCTGGACAAGGACAAGGCTCTGGACAAGGGCAAGGTTCTGGCGCAGGAGGCTCCGGCTGGGGCCGGGGTCAAGGGGATCGCTCACTGGTCATGGTGCCGGCAGGACAATTCGGCACAGGCGAAACGGGTCACGACACTGGCGGTGCCCAAGCGGGAGGCAGCGGTCAATTGACTGACGGCCAAGGCCAAGTCACCTCTGGAGTCGCCCGCCCGTACCAAGAAGTCTACCGCCAATACGAAGAGACCGCCCGCCAGAGCGTCGAGCGCAACAACCTCCCGCTCAGTGAGCAGGAACTGATTCGCGACTATTTCACAGGGATCGCGCCCTAACGTGTTTTCCAAGACAAGGAGGCCATTCGTATGAGCACCGAACAGATCGCCGCCTACCGCGCCCGCATGCAGCAGGTGCGCGAGGCCGTCGCCCAACAAGTCATCGGGCAGGAGGAAGTCGTCGAAGGCGTCCTGCTCTGCATCCTCGCCGGAGGACACGCCTTGCTCGAAGGGGTGCCCGGCCTCGGGAAAACCCTCCTCGTTCGCACGATGTCGGACGTGATGGACCTCCATTACTCGCGCATCCAATTCACACCAGACCTGATGCCCGCCGATATCGTCGGCACGGAGATCCTGCGCGAAGAGCCGGGTCAGGGATTGAAATTCGTTTTCCAACCGGGCCCGATCCACGGTAACCTCGTCCTCGCCGACGAGATCAACCGTGCCACGCCCAAAACGCAATCGGCCCTGCTCGAAGCGATGCAGGAAGCCTCCGTTACCGTCGGCGGTCAGACGCGCCAACTGCCGATGCCGTTTTTCGTCCTCGCGACGCAAAACCCGTTGGAACTGGAAGGCACGTACCCACTCCCCGAGGCGCAACTCGACCGCTTTTTGTTAAAAATCGCGGTGCCGTTCCCCACACGCCAAGAGTTGCTCGACATCGTGACCATGACTACAGGTCATTCACAGGGGCAACCTCAATCGGTGATCACCGCCGAAGAGATCCTCGCCATCCAAGCCACGGTGCGCCAGATGTTGATCACTCCAGAGCTGATCGAGCACACGGTCGACCTGATCCTGCATTCTCAGCCGGACCATGACCAAGCAAGCGACGATGTGCGCCGTTACGTCCGCTACGGTGCAGGTCCACGCGCCGCCCAAGCGATTGTCAAAGTCGCGAAGGCACGCGCCTTTCTCCACGGTCGTCTTAACGTATCCCCCGAGGATATCCGCACAGTCGCGCTGCCTGCGTTGCGCCACCGCATCGGGCTGAACTTCGAAGCGGCGGCAGACAACTACAGCGTAGAGCAGCTGATCGAACATCTCTTGGGACGAGTGGGACTATGAGCCGAGACACCCTGCTCAGTCCGGCGTTGCTGGCTCGCTTGGAGCGCCTGCGATTGCAGGCGCGGGAGACACCGTCCCTGCGCGGTGGTTCCCGACGGACGCGGCAGATCGGCACCTCGATTGAGTTTGCGGAGTACCGTCCGTACATTCCGGGCGACGACCTCCGCCACCTCGATTGGCGGGCGTATGCGCGGCTGCATCGCTTGTTTCTCAAAACGTTCCTCGATGAGCGCGATGCGCTTTTGTACCTCTACGTCGATGTCTCGCAATCGATGGCGTTCGGCGGCAAACTGCACCTCGCACAACAACTTGCGGCGGCGCTCGGCTATCTCGCGCTGGCGGGAGCGGACCGCGTGGAGGGGGCCGTTTTTGCGGAAAAAGTGCTTGCACGCACGCCACGGCTGACGGGCAAGCCCTCCGCCTACCGCCTCTTCGAAACCCTGCAAAACATCCACGCACGCGAGTTCGGGGAGCAAGGAACGCTGTCTTGGTTGAGCAGAGGGGGTGTGCCTCGCGAGCCCGGTCTGGTGGTCGTGCTGTCCGATTTCCTTTTTACAGATGGATACGTTGAGTCCCTGCGCCGTCTCCAAACTGGGCGGAATCAAGTGGTCGTCGTGCAGATCCTCTCCGCTGACGAACTCGACCCAGCATTCGCCGGGGACTTGCATCTGATCGACTCGGAGACCGGCCTCGGGCGCGATGTCTCGATCTCGCCGCATGTTGTGCAGAAGTACAAGCTGGCGGTGTCGCAATACACGGCGGGCTTGCAAGACTTCTGCCGCCGTCGCGGGATGCACTACGTCCTGCTGTCGGCAGAGGACAGCGTGGAGGATGCGGTGTTCCGCCGCCTGATGCCCACGGGGGTGGTCTCAGGATGAACTTCCTCTCCCCGTATATGTTGTTCTGGCTGGCGACGCTTCCCGCGATCGTCGCGCTCTATTTATTGAAACGCACCTATGAAAACCAAACCGTCCCCAGCGTCCTGCTCTGGCAAAAACTGCTCCGCGAGATGGAGGCGAACACCCCGTGGCAAAAGCTCCGGCGCAACCTCCTGTTGCTGTTGCAACTCGTGCTTGCAGCGTTGCTCGCCTTGGCTCTGGCACGTCCAGCGCTGACCAGTTTCCAAGGCGCAAGCGCCGACCACACCATCGCCGTGCTCGACCTCTCGCCTTCGATGGCGGTCGTCACAGGTACATCAGGTTCACAGACCGCGCTGGACAGTGCGAAAACCCAAATTTCTGACCTTCTCAACCACCTCTCACCGAACCAGCGCCTGACGTTGATCTCGATGGGGCGGGAGGCGCGCGTCCTCGCGTCGAGCAACGACCGCGCGGAGTTGCAACGCGCCCTCGACCAGGCGACACAAGAGTATGGCAAGGCCGACTATGAAAGCGCGCTGTCCCTCGCCGCCGCACTTTCCACCCAGGAACCGACAAGCGATGTGCGAATCTACTCCGACGGGAACTGGGGACTCGATCCGAAACTCTACCCGCACTTCGGACGCCCCCCGCAACTGCTCCAACCCCAACCACGCGGCAAAAACGCCAGCATCCGCCACGCGGCTGCTGTCGACACAGGCGGGCACACGGCACTCGTGGCTACGGTGGAGAACTTGAGCGATGAAGTCAACAGCCTAGATGTACAGATCCAAGCAGCAGATGGAACGATCCTGCAAGCAAATTCCACGCTGTTAAAAGCGAAGGAACAGATCGCGCTCTCGTGGAGCGACCTGCCGTCCAGCGACTTTTACAGAGTCATGATCGAAGGCACCGACGCACTTGCCGCTGACAATCTGTGGATCGTTCTCCCCGAACGCACGACCACCGCGAAGGCTTGGTTGGTCACCGCGAGCAACCAAGGCAACGTCTTTTTGGAAAAAGCGCTGAGCCTCGGCAACCGACTCAGCGTCGAGCGCGGCACCGATGTGGAGTCACCCCCCAAGGACGCCGCCCTCTACATATATGAGGGAGTGCTCCCCAAGGAGTGGCCCACAGGATCTGTCCTCGTGGTCAACCCGCCTGCGGACTCTACGCTTTTGCCTACGGGCGCGAGCGTGGAGGCCGGCAAACTGCAAGTGCTGAAGCCGGACGCGGCGCTTTTGCAAAACGTCGACCTCACCAACCTGCACTTGCAGACCGTGCAGCCGCTCAGAGGTGCGCCGTGGCTGGAGCCGTTGGTCAAGAGCGGAGACACGCCGATCCTGCTGACCGGCGAACAGGGCGGGCGACGCTATGCTGTCCTCTCATTTGACCTGCACCAATCAGACTTGCCGCTGTTGCCAGCCTTCCCGATCCTCGTCAAACACCTGCGCGAGTATCTGTTGCCGACGGCGGGTAGCACGCTCGGGCAGGTTGAGGTTGGCGAACGCATGGCGTTGCTCCCGCCGATTCGTGAGAACGGTTGGACCTACACCGACCCGGCAGGCGGGGCACATGACATCACGCAGGAAGTGATCGAACAAGGCTTCCGTCCAACGGAGCCGGGACTCTATAAATTCCAGAGCAAGGATGGCAACGCACAGCAACTGCTCAGCGCCACAGTGCCCGCCAGCGAATCGGTCGTCACGCCGACACTGGTCTCCCTGCCGAGCGTTGGCAGGTCTGAACAAGCACCAGCAGCGGCCGATCCTGTCGGCGGTTTGGAGATCTGGCGCTACCTCGCCGCTCTGATCCTGCTGTTGCTGTTTGTGGAATGGGGGGTGTACAAACGTGGGATTTAGTGCGATGTACCCGTGGGTCCTGCTCGCACTCTTGCCAGCAGGTTACGCGGTCTACCGATGGTACCGCGACGAACGCCGCCTGCACGGAGCGCGCAAAAAAACAGTCGCGATCCTCCGGTCGCTCCTGTTTCTCTCCCTGACGCTGGCGGTGGCGGGCACAGCATGGCTCGCCCCTGTCACGCAACAGGCTGCCGTATTTGTCATCGACGAGTCCAAATCGATCGACTCCCCCCGCGAGGCCGTGTCCTTCCTCCGAACCGCCGTCGAGAGCAAGCAGGCAGACGATGGATACGCAGTGGTCGGCTTGGGCGAACGACCTGCGGTCGAGTACCCGTTGACGCAAGCGGTGCGAACCAACTTGGAGCTCAGCGGCGTCTCGAACCCGAACTACACCAATCTCGCGTCGGGCCTGCGTTTGGCGGAAGGGTTGGTGCAGCCGGGCTACCGTCCGCGCGTCATCCTGCTCAGCGATGGCGAACAAAACGCTGGCGACGCGGTGGCGGAAGCGGCGTTTTTGAAACAGCGCGGGGTGCTGGTGGATGTTGCGGCCTTAAAACGCGACGTCGGTCGCGAAGTGCTCATCCGATCCGCCTCCACGCCGACGACGCTCTATGAGGGCGAGTCATTCTCGCTGAAAACCACGCTGGAGAGCACCGTCGACACGACAGCAGAACTGAACATCTACGAGGACAACTCCCTCGTCAGCACCCAGAGCGTCTCGTTGCAAAAAGGCGACAATTCGTTCGCTCTGCCGCTGAAAAGCGAACAGCCGGGCTTCCACCGTTACCGGGTGGAAGTGCAGTCGGCGGACGACACCGTGGCGGCCAACAACACCGCCTTCTCCTTTGGCGAAGTGGCGGGCCGTCCTGCGATGCTGGTGCTGGAAGGCCAGCCGGGCGATGCCAAGTGGTTGACCTCCGCCCTGCAAGCCTCAGGTCTGGCGTATGAGGTCAAGCCGGGCAGAACCGCCCCAGACCGACTCGAAGACCTGCGCCGCTATGCGGCGATCGTGCTGGCCAACGTCTCTGGGGTCGATCTGCCGGAGCAAGTCCAACAGCAGATTGAGATCGCCGTCCGCGACTTCGGCGTGGGGCTGATGATGACAGGTGGACAGGATGCGTTTGGACTTGGGGGCTACTTTGGGACTCCGGTGGAAAAAGCGTTGCCCGTCTACATGGACATCCGCAGTCAAAAGGAAATCCCGTCGCTCGGCCTGATGTTGGTCATCGACCACTCGGGATCGATGCAAGGGCAGAAAATGGAACTCGCCAAGGAAGCGGCCCGCCGTGCCGCCCAGATGCTGACCCCGCAAGACACGCTGGGGGTGCTGGCGTTTGACTCCAGTCCGTACTGGGTGGTGGAGCCGAAGCATGTGAACGATGTGAAGGACATCCAGAATCAAGTGTCCTCGATCCAAGCGAGCGGAGGGACAGATATCTACCCGGCGTTGGTCGCCGCGTTTGACCGCATGAAGACCGTGCAGGCGAAACGCAAGCACATCATCCTCCTGACAGACGGTCAAGCGCCCAATGGGGACTATGATGGGTTGACGAAACGGATGCGCGACCAGAATGTCACGATGTCCACCGTTGCGGTCGGGCAGGATGCGGATCAGAACTTGTTGCGGGGGTTGGCGGAGAAGGCCAAGGGTCGTTTTTACAACACGACAGACTCCCAGAATGTCCCGCAGATCTTCTCCAAAGAGACTGCGCTGGCGGGCAAGACCTACATTCAGGACGCACCTTTCACGCCCGCGATCGGTGTAGCGGCTGACTTGGCGCCGCTTTTTGCAGGCGGGTTGCCACAGATCAACGCGCAGATCGCCACGACGGCGAAGGAAACGGCAGACACCATGCTCGCCAATCCCAGCGGCGAACCGTTGCTCGTGCGCTGGCAATACGGCCTCGGTCGCGCCGTTGCGTGGACATCAGATGCCAAGGGCGTCTGGTCGAACCAATGGGCGGCATGGGAGGGATCGAGTGCGTTCTGGAACCAGTTGATGACCTGGCTGTTGCCGCAGTATCACGCGGGCGACTTGGATGTGCGCTCTGGGATCTCCGGGGCACAAGGGCAAGTGGAGGTGCAGGTTAAACAACCGCTTGCCAGCGGAGCGGTGTTGAAAGCGAAAGTGATCGGCACCGACCTGAGCGAGCAAGAGGTTCCGTTGCTGTTGCAGGCACCGGGGCGGTACACGGGGAATTTCTCCTCTGCGACGCCGGGGACGTACATGGTGACGGTGAACGAGCAAGCGGGAGATGTCGTGCTACACACCTCGACCACGGGGGTCTCCGTTCCGTATTCCCCTGAGTACAGCCTGCCAAAAAATGGCCTCGATACGCTCCAACGGATCGCCGAGGCCGGTGGTGGAGAAGTGCTGGAGAGCGCGGAGGATGTGTTCCGCGATAACCTCCCGTCGAAGTGGCAGTACAGGGACTTGTCGCTGTGGTTCTTGTTGGTGGCGGCGTTGTTGTGGCCGTTTGACACCGCGTTGCGGCGGGTGAGTATTACGTGGAAGTGGAAGCTCTGGAAAAGGCCGCAGACGGCTGGAGCTGCTGCGTCTGTACCGGCGATCTCGTCGCTGGTAGCCAAGGTGCGCGAGCGGAAGCGGGGATCGGGAGCGGAGCCGCGTGAGACGCGAGTGGGCACGCCGCAATCGAGTGCGATTGCGCCGACAAACTCTACAACCACCACGCCACCGCCACCGCAGACCTCGCCACCAGACTCCGAGACGATCTCGAAGTTGCTGGCGAAGAAGCGGAGGAAGTAGCAAAAAAAAGGAGATGCCCGTATGACGGGGATCTCCTTTTTTCGTGGGGAAAAGTGCTGTTTAAAATCCGATAATGCCGTTTAGTGGTTAGAAACAAAAATGTCCCCTGTTATTATGTTAGTTCTGGGTATTGACGACTTGATTGCCGTCAACGTAGATTTTCCACTGGTTGTTCTCATTGACGATCGGAAGTGAGAACTGTACAGAATTATAGCGCTTGGACTTTTCCTCAAACTTTGCTTCGAACACGCCATCCGAAACCGGGACGACATCAACCAGTTTCAGTTTGGTGTCATCCTCTTTATCATGCTTTACGAACTCTTCAAAAGAAGCACGTAGTTCGGTATTGTTTTTGACGCGAGCATCTTTGATGTACTTGATCATCGCATCAACGTCGTGTTGTTCAAAAGCGACTACGTATTCCTGTGCCGCTTTTTTCGCAGATTTCAGCTCTTCTTGCGATGCGTAAACAGAACCGCCCCAAGCGAGACCTACTGCAAGAATGCCAGCCAATCCAACAGCGGATAAGATTTTTTGTGAACGTTTCAAATCTTTCACTCCCAAAAAGGTTTTTGTCTAATTTAGTTGCGACTCTATTAAAACGCTCCCAGCATTTGGAGTAAATAGGTCTAAGGAATCTTTTTTTTTTTTTTGTAAAATTAAAAATATACAAGTAGTTATGATATTATATTTCTCGAGTGAATTCGAATCCTGCAAAGTTCCAAAACTAAACACTTTCATATGACGTTGCCGGAGTTCAAGCGATTTATGGTAAACTTTATTAAGAAAAGAGGATAACAACATGAAAAAGAACATGCTACTTACTACGGCATTTGTCGTTCTCGTTGGTGTAGGAGTGTTTTCATACAACTACAACCCGTTAGGAACTTCGAACAGTCCCCAGACTGATTTGAGCGTTTCCTCGACCACTCAGGAAATTCCATATTCTCAAGAAACCTCCCTTCCTACCACTGAGTCTTCCGCCAGTATTGGAAAGTTGTATCACAATGATAAGGAAATGTTCAAGGAAGCAGATATCGTTGCGCTTGTTAAGGTCAATGAACAAGAAGTTGTCAGTCATTCAGACTCGCTGGTGACAACGAAATCTCAAGTTTCTATCGAGCAAGCATTTAAGGGGAAAGGGCCAAGTGGTCTACTCATTTCCGAACTTGGCGGACCTGTTGATTTCTCCAAAATACCTGATATCGGAAAGTCTTCAGACGGTAAGCCTAAGCAAACTGGTGTAATGGAAACAACAATTGAAGGTTCGACGGTCATGAAAAAGGGTCACAGCTATTTCGTGTTCCTGAAACAAAACCCGGATGCACAGTGGGGTTACAATATCCTTGGCTCCGTTCAAGGTAAGTTCAGATATGATGATGAGAAAAACATGGCAGTGACTACGGTAGCTGAAAGTCACTTTAAGGAAGAACTCTTTTTCTTACAAAAAGAGCATGCAGGCAAAGGAAAGAAGGAACTAGTCCAATATTTTAATTCTCTCTCCTAGCTTTTTTGTGGCATTGATCGACACATAGGCAAGCAAAATAGGAGTCCCCTCGATTGCTAAACTTGATGTCGTATTAGCGTTTCGAATCGACTCCCATTGGAAAAAAGATCGATTCAGAAGAGATGTCCGATGCTACGAAATCTCCACTCAATAGAACTGCATCCGTACTGGTGCATAATTTGGATCTCGATCAAAAAGGATTAGAGGAGGCAAATGCCTTCTCTTTTTTGTTTGGTCAATGGTAGTTCAGTTTCGGTGAGTGGGATCGACAGGTTTTCCTTATCGCGGAGGAACTGTTCAGAGTATGGCGGCGACCAGTTGTAGCTGTAAACAATGGGGAATGTAGCGTTGCAAAGGGGGTGTAATAAATATAAAATAAAAATTACTGAATTGAGGTGAGCCGATGTTACAAGCAGATCCGTATGCACTTCGGTATACGGCTTCACGTTTCTCTGCTGGAGCGAATGAGTTTCGCTTTCAAGCGTCTCGACTTGTTGGAAGCAAAATAGAGCTTGTCTCAAACGGATGGAAAGGAACAGCTTCGCAATCCTTTGACGCGCAAGTGGAGCACCAAGTCACCCATTTGAGAAAAAACGCCGAGGTTTTGGAGAATGCTACTACTGTATTGAATAGCCTTGCGAATAAGATGGAGCATGTCATGGAGCTTCGTAGACAAGCGGAGCAATGTGAGATGGCCAGTTGGGAGTACAGCGGTGATTCCCAAGACGATCTCCACCATAGGCAGAACTTAGCACGACAAGCGGCTTACTATCGCCAACAAGCCGAAATGGAAGCGAATCAGGCGGATTCGATGGCGGTTGGTCAGTTCCAACAGATCATGTCGATGATTCCAAACGTATTGAGCCACGTTCATGGGGTTGGGCGTTCTGGTGACCTTGACGACCTGCCAGAGCCCAAGAGAAGCTACTACAAAAGGCATCCTGAGTTGTTGGAAGATGATTCAACTGCGGAAGTTGCAAGCACGAGTTCTTGGGCATCGGTGAAAGAGGCTGATGAGAGATTTATTCAACAGGATGCGGAAGTAAAAGTAAGTTTACTGGGTTTGCTAAAACAGTTGACCCAAAAAGAAAGAATGGGCTATTGGGATGAAACTACAGTTCAACAAGTATTTGAGCAAGACTATGGAGACATGTCCATAGATGAGTTGAAAGCGCAGGTTTTTGCCCGTCTACTCAAAAATCAAGCCCAAACTGATCTTGATGAAATAGCGGTCATGAATGACACCATTTCAACAGGCGCTGACTTTATTCCCGTTTTGGGAAACCTGAAAAGTCTCGTGGAAGCAGTCACCGGCAAAGACTACATCACCTCACACGATCTATCTTGGTTTGATCGTGGATTTGCACTGGCTGGAGTGTTCGTAGGCGGCTTTGGAAAGGTTGCAGGTAAGGTCGCTAAACATGCTGCTACTTCCCAAGCCATTGAAAAAGTTGCTGAGAGGACGGGTGTTTTTGCAGGTACGTTGAAGGGAGAAAAAGTTATCCTTAAAGATGTAAAGACGCAGAAAATCGTGTATAACAAGAGAGCACCGGAAGATACGGCTCAGCTTCGGAAAGATTTTAATAGCGTCAGAAAAAAGTTTCTTAAAGACCTAGCGAATGACCCTGGAAAAGTCGAACAACTTAGGGAAGCAGGCTTAGCAGAAGCTGATATTGCTTTCATGAGGAATGGCAACGTTCCAATAGGTTGGCAGGTGCATCACAAATTGCCACTGGACGATGGTGGGACAAATTTATTCGATAATTTAGTTTTAATAAATAATGACCCTTACCATAAAGTTATTACAAATGCCCAAATGGAGGCGACTAGAGGGTTAAAGCCTGGCGAAAGTAAGACGATGGATTGGCCAATCCCAGAAGGGTTTGTATACCCCAAAAAAACAGAATGATTAGGAGGAGTTCGACTATGTGGCGAGATTTACTAGCAGATATTCAAAAAATAGTAGGCGAATATGGCTTTACTTTAAGAGAACCTGCAACTAGTCAAGAAATCGAGAGACTACAGGAAAATGTTGTATTAAAATTGAATGGGTTTATTTTACCTGACCACTTCGTGCAATTTTTAATGGAAGTAAATGGATTGGACTTCGATGGTTTAGTTATTTATGGGGTTGATAAATCTCTATTAGAAACTGAAGTAGAAGAGGCGATCCATGGTTTTATTGAAACGAATGAGATTTGGTATGAGAATGAATGGCAAAAACAGTACGTTTTCTTTGGGGATTCTGATATAGCGTTGTATTGTTATGATTTAACCAAAAAGATGTATTTGGAACTTGATAAACCTTCGTGTACCGTCATGAATGATTTTTATGAATTTAGTACGATGTTAGAAGATGCGCTTAAATCAAGATTATACTAAGAGATAATTGAAGATATTTTCGAAAAAGACAACCTGTTCCGTTTCGTTGAACAGGTCAATTATGGTCAGATACTACCATGATTGACCTGTTATTTTTGTTCGTTTTCTTGCGGTTTTTTCGAAACAACGCACCTTTGAACCCTGTGTAAACAGTAAGATCGTAATAGTTCGGAATATTCTATGAGAATATGTACAGAATTTGGGTCTTTTAGTATAATTGATTACTGATAAGTAGTGACTTTCGACTAATAAGTTGAACATAGAGACATAGTTCTGGGGGGATCGAAATGAATTCGCTTGTAGCTCCATCTTTTACAGCGGTAGACAAGATACCATTGGGTAGAAGGATCGAGGAGATCAAAAAGGAGAAGGGCGGATATTATTCCAATGTGGCGATGGCTGGCCGTATAGGTACTAACCATGAGACTCTTCGTTTGATGTGGAAGGGGAAACGTGAAATATATACATTTGAGCTAGATAAAATTGCAATAGACTTAAAGTTACCAGTCGAACGAATCTTGCAGGTAGATGTAAAGAAGGAAACGGAAGAACTAATAGCACTGTTGCTAGAACGTAAACATCCAGATAAAACCTTGAAACTAGCGTTAAAGTTAGCTGACCAAGCTTTAGGATTGTCAGAGAGATGCAATGCGATGCTTAGACTTGGGCAAGCATTCAACGATTCTTATCAATTCATTGAATCGAAAAATGCGCTCGAACAGGCACATCAACTAGCATTGAGGACTAAAGAGCATTACGGTGAGACAGATATATTATATAGTGTCATGTATCAACTCATGGCATCTTACACTGCCATACGAGATTTTAAGTCAGCCTCCGATCTACTTAACGAGATCATGCCATTTTTTGAAGAGACACCAAGCAGACTATCATCAATTAGCTATCAGAAGGCTATGATTGAAGAATCAAACGGCAATATCGTTGCAGCACACAAATTTGCTGTTGAATCAGTCCAACACGCTAAAGAATCCGGAAACCAAGTTCTATTAGCTCAAACCAAATTCAATCTAGCTCACTTTGAGTTCAAGATGGCCAACTATAGTAAGTCGCAAGTATTACTAACGGATGCCATAAAAGAATTTGATCAAGATAGTAGATCGCGAATCATCACTAGAAAAGAGATTGTCAAGACACTTCTAAAACAAGGGTTAAAATCCAGCGCAGTTACTGTGCTTGAGACTGCTATAGTGGAAGCGAGGGACATGAATTGGCGCGATATGTTGGGGAAGTTGTTGATCCTCTACACGTTAGCCACAGATCAGCCAAGTTATGCCAAAGCCATTCTTGATGATAACGGATATTCCTTGAAGATTCGCTACCTTGCTTGCAAATGCTTGCTAGAGCATTATAGGCTTTCTGGTGACGCACCAATGTTTTTACATTATCATGAGGTAGCAGAGAAGATGTGCATTGATTTCTCTGACTTCTTAGATGAAGGAGAGTTGTAGATGAAAAAGGGACTCATTATAGCTTTACTTTTTGTGTGCGTGGCATTTTACACAAATACTATCAGTAAGACTCTAGCTGAAACGACTCCAATTGGTGGAGATTCTGTAAAGATTTCAGAAACTATCCCTATTAGACCAGATTCGATAACTTTATCTCGGATTTAGTAACAGCGCAAAAGCGCCTTCTTTTATGAAGGTGCTTTTTTGCGAAATAGTCAGACAATTATTGTGTATGTAATTAGCGGCAACAACTAGATAAATATCTAACAATATATTAAACGGAGGTGATACTATGAAAACAGTTTAGTAATCAATGAGAGGTGGTAGTTACATGGAAACCTTCGGTCAACGGCTCCGTCAACTGCGGATGAAAAAAGGCTTATCCCAAATCCAACTAGCAGAAGGGATCGTAACCCCATCAATGGTTTCACAGATCGAATCAGACAAGGCAAAACCAAGCTATCACGTCTTGGGGAAGATCGCGGAGAAACTTGAAATCCCCCTAGACGAACTGATTGGGAACTTGGAACTGAACCTTGTCATCATCAGTAAGTACAGATTGGCAAAAGGCATGCTATCTGCCGGTGAATTTTCAGGTGCGTTGCCGTATTTGAAAAAAGTCATCCAAACGAATAATGGCAAACTCGATCCGTTTGAAATTCGCTATGACTACGCCTGCTGTCTGCTTGGGTTGAATCAGTTTCAAGAAGCCGAAGAGTCGTTCCAGCAATTGTTAGACCACGCACAATCAAATAGCGGAAGCCCCATCATGCTCATCCGTGTCTTTCATCAACTTGGGCAGCTAGAGTTGAAACGCAGACGATTTCAGATCGCAGAGCATTATTTGACAAATGCGCTCGCACAGATGCGTTCTTCTCATTTGAAGGACGTACATCTCCAATGCTCGTTGTTGCTGACGAAGGCGGAGATTCAACAAAAGTCGGGTCAATTGAAACAAGCAGTTGTTACGCTTCAATTGGCCTTGCCGATCTTTGATGAACGTGAGGACATTCAAGGACTGGGGAATCTCTATATGAAACTAGCTCAGTCCTCCCACGTTGCCGACCAGTACGAGCAAGCTACAGACTACGCCAAACGTGCCCAATGGTGCTTCGAGGCGTTGAACAACAAATCGGAGAAGTTGAGTCTTGAAGTCCGGCTTGCAGTTCTCCAAGGGGAGATGGGGAATTGTGACAAGGCGATAAGTGTTTTAGAGTTTCTTGTGGAGGACTATAGAAGACTTCGGCGGGATGAAGAAACGGGGATCACTGTAACAGAGCTTGCGAAACTCTATCTTGCTGGTGGGAAACTCGATCTGGCGGAGGAAGCGTGTCAAACGGCTCGCAAACTGTTGCCAACCGTTCATTCCTACCAAGCATGGGTAGCCAGGATTCAAGCTGGTATCGCAAAGGCCAGAAATCAACAGACTGTCGCGGTCAAATACATGAAACAGGCGGCAGACTGCTTCAAGCTCACCGATTGCCACATGGAATACGAGGAGACGATGCAGGAACTATCTCACTTGTACGAGTCCCACGATGACTGTCAAAGTGCGTTACGTGTCATGCACGAGATGTGGTCATTCAATCGGCAAGCACGGGAGCAAAAGGGGATCGTGCTATGAGTCAGGTTGTTTTGCCGAAGAACGTCAGTGAGTTTGTCCGCACTGATTCTGGCTCACACCTCCTCCTGTTACTATTGGAGCAATCGTTCGGGCATTCCCTCCAGCGGACAATCCCGTTGAACGAGCAAACATGGCACGAGAATACGGCAACAACTCAACCGTAGAATTGGACTTGGGGTTACTTTTAGGCCATCTCTCCATGATTCGGGTGCTTACCAACCTAAACAGTCGTGCAGAGGAAAGCCTAATCGTACCTGTCATGTCGCCCCGCAGGATAACACATTTATTTAGCGAATGGTAGGAGGAACATAGTATTAAATAAAGGGGATACATACATGTTGAAACTATTCGAGTATAACTGGCAAGTTCGCAAAGATTGGTTTGACTGGTGCGACCAAGTTCTCGAGGAAGAGTTGTTGAAGAAACGAACAGGCGGTCTGGGAAGCATTCTCTACACGCTGTACCACATTGTTTATGTCGAGTACGGCTGGATCAGTTTGTTGCAAGGAAAGGAGCCTAAAACGCTTCCGTCGCCTGAGGATGCCAGCGTGCAAACGTTAAGAGATTGTTCAGCACGATGCCATGCGGAAATCGCCCCATTCATCTACGCTTGGAATAGCAGCATGGAAGATAATAGATTGTCCGATCAAAACGAAGATACCGGCGAATGGGAAAGCTACAAATACGGGGAGATTATACGACATGTGATCGCCCATGAGATCCACCACATCGGACAATTGTCAATCTGGTCACGAGAAATTGGAAAGCCACCGGTTACCGCAAACTTGATTCGCAGAGGATTGTTTGATTAAAAACGACGCTGAAGAGAGCGAGAAGGGAGGACCTTGCCGCGTTTACCATCGCGAATGAGGTTTTTTTCTCACGCTCGGCGTTGGTCAGATATACCTTCCTCTCCCCAAAAATGCTACTCTAACCCCGAGGTGATCCGTACATGAAGGACTATGTCCAAGAAATCCGCCAACTCGTCGGCTCACGACCGTTGATCCTGACGGGCTCCTGCGTTCTGCTGGTGGATGAACAAGGCCGGCTCTTGCTCAACCACCGCACCGACAATGGATTCTGGGGGCTGCCTGGGGGGATCATGGAACCGGGGGAATCGTTGGAGGAGACGGCGAGACGCGAGATCTGGGAGGAGGCGGGCATCACCGTCCGTGAACTCCAGCTCCTCGATGTGTACTCCGGACCGGAGTTTTTCTACACCTACCCCAATGGGGATCAAGTACATAGTGTAACAGCCGCCTATCTCGCCACCGAGTACACGGGGGAGTTGAAGGCGGACCAGACGGAAACGTCGGAAGTCCGCTTTTTTGCACGGAATGAACTTCCGGCAGACCGCGAGATCGCGCCGCCGATGCTTCCGGTGATTCGCGCGTATCTCAAAACAATAGCATGGCGGCAACCTCGGTGAGTTGGCATTTTCACTACAACAGACTACAGAAGACCATTCAATAAACGAGACCACACCTACCTGCCATCGTTCATCTGTGACGGAGCGATGGCTTTTTCATCACACTGAATCGATGCACTGGAGGAGTACGGACATGAGCATCTTGGAACAATTGTCCTCACAAGTAGGGGACAGAACGGAAGCGGCGAACCGTCGAGTTGTGGCCGACTGCGTGGAGCATCCAGAACTTTTGCAGCACATCGTGCAGGGGTTGGACAGCACGGACAAAGGTCTCGTCGGCGACGCCGCCGAAGTGTTGACCCAAGTAGCAGAGAGCCATCCTGCCTACGTATCGCCCTACGCCCCGGCACTCGTCGCGCTGTTGAACCACAAGGCTACACGGGTACGCTGGGAAGCGATGCATGCGCTGGCACTCGTTGCGCACCTCACACCAGATGTGGTGGTCGAGTTGCTTCCGAAGTTGCGCGAGATGCAGAGCGTGGAGACGAGCACCATTGTACGCGACTACGCCGTAGAACTTTTGGGCAACTATGCAATTCGGGGAGAAACCGCGTCCACCGATGTGTATCCCTTGCTTGTAGAAGCACTAGAAGGAAAACAGCGATCTCGCGCCCTCCAAGGGCTGCTCGTGGTCGCCACCCATGCGCCGAGTTTCCAGGCTGAACTCCACCAACTCGCCGCCCGTTATCTAGACGACTTGAAAGCCGGAGTCAAGAAAGCGGCAATTGCTTTGCACAAAGCCACTTTATAGAGAAGAGACGACGAGCCCATGTCGCCTTTCTTCAACTAAATGGCCACCCAGCGACTTCGCCTACAAAAAACGACCACTGCTCACAAGGCTTGGTCGCAAGCATCGGCTCGTCCGCAGCTCATTGGCCGAAAAAGAGACCGTGCTCCCCTGTAGGGATGCACGGTCTTTTTTTACATCGCGGAGTTGCGAGCGTCTGTTGATTTTCTGGGATTCAGTAGCTGATAAGACATGGCGACGAGCACCATCACCAGCAAAGCGACCAGCGTCCCCGGCACAGGGGAAGTCGCGACCACCGCAAGGAAGATCACGACCAACGCGATCAATGCGATCCAAGTGGTCACAGGGAACGCCTTCACGTGGTACTCATGCGCGTCGAACACGTTCTGTCGGCTCTTGAGGTGCGCGACCAGCAACAGCATCCAGGTGATCATGATCGAATAACCGGGGATGACCATCAGGTAGTCGAACGTGTGCCCCTTTGCAAAAAACGCGATGATCACGCTGATGTACAAAAAGGCCGTGGAGGCGAGTAGTGCGCGCGCGGGCACTTTGTTTTTCGAGAGTTTCGCAAAATAACGGGGTGCCTCACCGTCTGTAGCTTGTGTGAAGAGCATGCGCGACGTGGCATACATACCTGTGTTCGCGGCTGACAGCACAGCTGTCAACATCACGAAATTCATGATGTCCCCGACATAAGGGATGCCAATGGCTGAGAAAACAGACACGAACGGGGAGTCCTCACCGAGTTGATTCCACGGTACGAGCGCTGTGATGATGAGGATCGGCAGGATGTAAAACACCAAGACGCGGTAGATCACACCACGTGCAGCACGCGGAATGGTGACCGAGGCATCTTGGGTCTCCCCGAGTGTCATCCCGATCATCTCGGTTCCACCAAAAGAAAGCATGACCACGAGCATCGATTGTGCCAACCCGGACAGCCCGTTCGGGAAAAATCCACCGGCATCTGTGAGATGCTGGAATCCTGTCGCCGGATGATCGCCAAATCCGGTGAACAACAGCAGGCCGCCGATGAGGATGAACATCACCAGCGTGATGATTTTAACGCCGGTCAACCAAAATTCAGTTTCGCCAAACACATTGGCTTGGAACAGATTCAAAACCGTGAGGGCGATCGACACGATCAGCGCCATCACCCACAGGGGCACGGTGGTGAACCAATGGCTCAGAAACACAGCTGCTGCGGCAATCTCGGCGGCCATGACCAGCACCCACGTGATCCAGTATATCCAACCGGCAAAGTACCCGGCGAAGCGACCCAGTATCGGTTCTAGCAGGTCTCGAAACGTGACGGCACGGGTGTTGCGCACCGCCATCTCCGCCAACCCTTGCATCACGAACAATAAAATGATGCCACCCAATAAGTAGGCAAACACAACGCTCGGACCCGCCATCGTAATCGAACTGCTGCTGCCTTTGAAGATCCCGGCACCGATCGCCCCACCAAGCGCGATCATCATGATGTGACGCTCTTTTAAACTGCGCGCCAACTCTTGCTTGTCCCTGCTCATCTCGATCTCTCCTTTGCTCATCTCACTCAGCTCATCTCGAGTCCTGATTCGTTCTAAAATAGCACAGTCGACATGTTTCGACAATAGGGATGTCTACCTATTGTACAAAAAAGCGACCACAGCCGCACGCGGCTTGGTCGCTTTTTCCATGTAACGCATCAAAAGGAAGTGTGTCTAACGAAGTGGTCC
Source organism: Tumebacillus permanentifrigoris (assembly GCF_003148565.1). Classification (GTDB taxonomy): domain Bacteria; phylum Bacillota; class Bacilli; order Tumebacillales; family Tumebacillaceae; genus Tumebacillus; species Tumebacillus permanentifrigoris. Next base: position 158,000 of record NZ_QGGL01000009.1, on the reverse strand, counting down.
AACGCTCGCGGCAGATCCTCTTGCCAAAAGCCCCACGTATGGTCATGGTCGTACTCACCGTATTCCACCTCGACACCTTGCGCTTGCAACAGATCGCGCATCTGGCGGTTTAGCGCGAGGATGTCGATCACTTTGCCGGAGCCGCTCTTGAACTGATCCTCTTGCAGTCCGACCACTTGGTAGACCGGCACAGTCGCCAGGTCACGGCGACCTGCTACAGACGCGAAGCTCGATTCGTGGAACGCCCCCGACTGCAAGGCGAGGTAGTGGAATTTTTTCGGATAGCTCAACAGCGTGTGCAACGCTGCCGTCGCTCCGAGCGACGACCCCATGATCCCACGCGCTGGCCCCATCGGGAACGCCGCGAACTTCTCCTCGATCATCGGAACGAGTTCGTCTGCGAAAAACCGGATGTACGCTTCGTTGCGTGCGCCCTCCGGGTGGTAGTCCTCGCGGCGACGAGACTTGTCGACCGGTACGAACACCACGAGGAAACGCCCCGCGAGGCGGTCTTGGAAACGGTCGTTCAGGAGCGAGATCATCCGCCCCATCATCATGTAATCGGGGCCGTCATTGATGTACAGCACCGGGTATTTGTAGAGCTGTGAATAGTTGTGCGGCAGGTAGACATGGACCTCGCGCGTCTCCTTCAAGAATCGGCTGGCGATCTCAACGCGCTCGACAGTACCTGTCTGCTGTTCCGTGGACGACATGCAACATTCCTCCTCGTTCAAGTCCTTTTCATTATACCAAAACCTTCGGCTATTGATCAGACACATCTCTACTTTTCAAAAATCATGATTTGTAGTAATCTGGAAAAATATGAGGGGGCTCGACGAATGAAGAAATTTTTACGAATTTTTCCTTTTTTCTTGATTTTTATCGTCATCTTTGGCTTACAGACGTATTGGGAAACCACGGCCAAAAACCAGCCGTTTCTTGATCCGTATGGCCGCGCTGTCAAAGTCGGCACGATGACACCGAACCGCCCGGTCGAATGGATCGGGGAACACCGCTTCGCGTACCTCAGTGAGAAAAGTCTCGTGCTCGCCACGCTCGACCCGGCCACACAATCTACCACTGAGGAAAAACGGCCGATTCCGGCCGACGATATTTTTGCCTATACCAATTACAAATTGCTGGGCGACGACCTGTTCTGGATCGGCAAGGGGCAGACGCTGAAATGGGCCAAGTGGCAAGGGTCCGCATGGAGCCAGCCCCAAGAGATCACCAAGCAAGCCACCGCGCTCCAACTCCAAGCGGTCGCGGGCAAAACGTTGCTCACCGTCGGCAGGGAAGGCGATCTGCGCGTCTATGACGTCAGCGCCAACACACCGAACCTGCTGAAAAGCTATCCGTTGAAAAAAGTCACCAACGTGACCGCTGCACTCGATGACCAAGGCATCTACCACATCGGAGCGGTTGACCAGCTCAGCGGCGAGATGTACCACCTGTCCTACATGACGCTCGACACGAAGACTTGGCAGGGTGCCGACCCGATCGTCCTGCGCGAACTTTCGATGTCGACCGATACCTCGATTGACAGCAGTACATTTGGTGTCGACAAAACCCACGGGTACTTCCTCACCACGATCAAAATCGGCAAGCTCGGCAGCAAGACGTTGAACGTGTATTCCTTCCCGCTGACCCACCCGACCGAGGTACAGCAGTCGGCTGTCGTGACGAACACGATGATGGGGCACGAAGCCAAGGGCGTATATGGGGCGACGCTTGCTCAGGAGCAGGGCGACGACGGTTTGAAATTTGCCTTTGTCGCGAACTATGCAATCTCTCCGCGTGTCGGTGGGTATGAAGTATTCATCGGCTCGTTGCAGAACGGCGTTTGGAATCAGGACGCAGCCCAAGTGTCTAACATCCAGAAAGTCGCGCTCAACCCTGTCGTCCAGTACAACGGTCAGGAACTTACCGCGATCTTCACCGAGGAGACGACCTACGATACGTTCGACATCTTCGCGAACACCAACAACCCGCAGTACGCAGCCGCTTCCAACAAGCTGACGTCTACAGATCTCAAGCAAGCGGCGGGGCAAGTCCCGCTCTACTTCGGCGTTGTGATCGTGCAGGTCTTCGTCGCACTGGCTTGGCCGTGCATTTCCTACATCTATTTGATGTACTTCATCATTAAAAAGGAAGATGAGCTCTACGACAACGCCAGCCGACACTTCTGGGTGGCCGTGCTCCTGTACTTGGCCTCACAGATTTTCATCTTCGTAAGTTACAGCAACCTCGACAACTTCCGGGTCTATGCACCGGAGTGGCTCCAGTCCAATTTCGCGATCGTGATGCTGTTCTTGTGCTTTGCCCTCGTCTGCTACTTGTTCACCCTGATGTTCCGCAAGCTGATTTATGAACGCAATGCGATCCTCGAGTTTAGCTACTTCATGGGGCTGAACGTCTGGCTTTCCCTGCTGGGCATCTCGTATTGGATGGCGTACTAAGGATCGTCTACAAAGCAACTCGGCTCTCGTTGGAGCCGGGTTGCTTTTTGCCGTGTAGACCGTTGTCCGTTGCACAGGGTTGACCGCCTCCATAGACTGTGGTGAATCATGACGGAGAGAGAGGCGACGGCTTGATGAGCACGAAACCCATGCTGCCGGGTAGCAAGTGGCTGAAACACAGCATCATCGCACGGTCGGCAGAACTGCGCAAAAGTCTACCCGATTCGGCGCTGTACTCCTATGCCCAGTTGGAGCGGTATCTGAACCGGTACAAGACGGTGTTCGTGAAGCCGACGATCGGCGGGGGCGGTCACAACATCTTTTGCGTAAAACGCTTGGAGGAGGGCGGGTATCTGGTCAAGATGGAACGCAAGCGGATGCAGACATCGTCGCTGCGTCGAATTCATGACTGGATCACAGAATCTGCCCGGCAAAAACATCGCACCTTCATGATTCAGCAAGGCATCGACCTCGCGCTCTGGCGCGGGCGGCCGGTCGACTTGCGCACGATTGTGCAGAAAAACCACCGCGGGGACTGGGAAGTCACCGGGATGTTCTCCAAGATCGCTGGCAAAGACTTGGCGATCACCAACGTCAGCGCAGGTGGAACTGCGCACTCCGTCGAGGAATATCTGACAGCCCTTGGCTACAAGCAAACCGAATCGCAAGCGATCCTCCGCAGTCTGAATTCGGTGTCGTTGGGCATTGCCCGGCAGTTCGGACGGACGTATGGCAACGCCACCTATGGCCTCGACATCGGGCTTGATCGGCAGGGCAAGCTCTTGCTCATCGAGGCGAATACAGTGCCACGGATCGATATCTTCCTGTTGTTGAAGATGCCGCGCAGTTACGCACGGGCGAAGAAATTGTGGGACTTGTACAGCTCAGCCAACGACATGGCGACCAAGAAGTATCGCGGACGGCAACGAGCGGAACGGGAACAACGTCGCTGAGAAAAAGGCTTGGTTCGCACGGGCGAATCCAAGCCTTTTTTCGTTACGGACGGCGGAGTTCGTAGGAGATTCCGACGTTGGTCTGCGCGATACAAGTCAAGCCGAGGTTGTGCAGGACAGTCGTTCGGTGTGCAAGATCGGCATGCGGTGTGAACCTCCGTGGTTTGTCATTTCCTCTAGGGTAGCACAGGGGTCATAGCTTGCGATATAACGTCTCGAATTTCTGTGCAGTGCGCTCCCAAGAGAAGTTGGTCACCGCCCAATGGTGGGCCGTGCGTCCGAGAACTTCGAGCCGGGCCGGGTTGTCCAGCAACCGGTTGATGACGGTGGCGAATGCGACAGGCGAGGTGTAGTTTTGCACGAGGTGGCCACTGATCCCGTCAGCGACGGCTTCGCGGATGCCCCATGCCTTGCTGGCGATCACAGGCAATCCGCAGGCGGCCGCTTCGGTGTTGACGAGGCCAAATGCTTCTGGGGCTTGCGAGGGACAGACGAACAGGTCGGCGGCACAGTAGTACGCGGGCAAGCGATTTTGCGGGATGAAGCCGAGGAAGCGAACGGGCAGGGCTTTGGACTTGGCGCGTACCGCTTCGTGAAAAGCGGACGTGCCGTGCGGGCGTCCGCCGATGATCCAGAGTTCGGTGTTGCGGTGTTTTTGCCGGACTATGCGGAAGGCATCGAGCAGGACGGTGATGCCTTTGCGCGAGATGAAGCGTCCGACGAATAGCAACACGCGGCGATCGGAGGGCACGCCGAGCCGCTTGCGGGTCGCTTTGCGCAACGTTTGACCCTGTGCAGAGAAGCGCGAGGGAAAGCGGCGCACGTCGAGACCGGGGTGGATGACATGGATCTTGTTCAACGGGAGGGCGGGGTAGCGCCGGACGAGCGAGCGCTTCAGATAGTGGCTGTTCACCACCAATGCATCGAGTTTGGAGAGACCTTTGTTGACAGTTTGGAGCGGCGTGGAGGCGATCAGGACGTTGGAATGGAGGTTGAGGATGAGGGGTGTCTTCGGATACGCGGCTCGTAGCACGGGGACGAAGGCGATGCGGTTTTCGATGTGCAAGATGTCGGGGTGCTGCGTATGACCTTGCAGATCACGGATCACTTGCCGAGCGTAGGGAAGTCCTCCCTGGGTGACGAGACGGCGGGTTGTCAACTTGCCGGTCTGTCGGGTGCTAGGTTGGCTGGACTTGGCGTAGAGGGTGATGGGATGACGGGTGGAGAGGGCGGTTGCGATTTCTTTGGCGTAGATTTCTACAGAGGTGCAAGGTGCGGGGGGAAGTGGGACAGAACCGGGAGACAGATAGCAAATGTGCATAGAATCGGCTCCTCAGAGGTGTATCTTGTACTACTCTATGGGGAGACAAGCACAATTGCTATCCGCTCTGGTGTCTGTTTTTTAGGACCCGGTGCTCTGGTACCGCTTGATGCCGAAGTTCCACATCGCGATGGAGAGACCGAGCAGGATGAGGGCGACTACCGGCGCGTACCATGTCAGGATGCCCCACGAAACTTGGTCTTGCTTGCCGAGAAACAGCAGCGCAGGGTAGTAGTTCATGAACGCAAAGGGCAGGAAGATCGTGACGATGTTGCGCAACAACTTGCCGAACATGTCGACGGGGTACTGCTGCACAACCCCCCACGAGAACAAACTCGCCGAGTTGACCAAGGCCCGTGAGCGGGTGGTCAGGAACGAAGTCGAGACGAGGAGCAAGGTGATCGCCGCCTCGACGATGGCGCTGGAGAGCGCGATGACCACCATCCAGCCAAACATCCACACCGGCCAATGCAGGTCGAGGTTTTGGTAGGCTAACGTCAGCATGGTGATGGAGAGCAGGACGTCGCCGATGCCGAGGTAATGCACTTCACGACCGAGGAACTGCACCAGTGCATTCGCCGGGCGGGTCAGGATCTGGTCGAATGTCCCTTCGACGATAAACTGCTCCAACAAGTTGATGTGGCGGAAAAATACAGCGCGGATGCCATGTCCGAGCAACCACAGATTGTAGAGGAACACGATCTCCCAGAATGTCCAGCCGTGCAGATCGTGGAAGCGGCTGAGCAACACCCACGAGGTTGCCAAAGTACCCGCGTTCAGGATGAACACACCGATGATGCCCATGATGAAGTCGGCCCGGTATTCCATCCGCGTCAGCACGGCGGCGCGGATCATCGTCAGGTAAATAGTTAGATTATCACGCACGGGATCAACCTCCTTGTACGATCAGGCTGTGATGGATGCGACCCCAAACCAAGCGGGCGACGGCGAACAACCCGACCATCCAAGCGGTCTGGACCAGCAGGGCAGTGGTCATCGCTGAACCGTTGAGCACCCCGTTGTAGATCGCGAGCGGGGTGTAGAACACCGACTTGAACGGCAGGAAGTTCAAGATCGGTTGCAACACATCCGGGTACATCCACAGCGGGACGATCTGCCCCGAGGCGAACCGGACGAGCGCGAAGTAGGTGAAGGAAAAGCCCATGAGATCTAAGGTTTTAAACGAGATAAGTCCGAACATGAAATTGCAGAAAAAGAGAATGACCCACGCCTGTACGACCGCTACGACAAAGGCGGCGATCTGAGCGGGGGAGGTGGGGACGACCATGTCAAACATCAAGTACGACAGCACCATCGGCGGCAAGAGGAAGAACAGCAACCGGACGAAGATCTGCCCGAAGTCGCGCGCCATCATGTGTACGATGAAATCGACCGGCTTCATCAAGTCGGACGTGATCTGCCCCATGCGCACTTGGGATTGGATGTAGGTATGAACGCCTTCACCGATGCTCAGGATCGAGCCTAGCAACATCCCGAGGACCGCATAGGTGAGCATCTGTGGCAGGGTGATCCCGCCAAATGACTCCGGTGTTTGCTCGAACAGCACGTTCCAGAGCTTGTAGACCACGTAGATCTGCAGCATGATCCCGGCGATCTCCAGCCAAAAATTCAGGCGGTAGGCGGACTGCTGATAGAAATTCTGTCTACTGAAGATCCAAAACAGGGACATGCTCTTCCTCCTTTTTCTGCCCGGACATCCCGCCTTCGTAGATTTCCCGCACGATCGATTCGATCTCCGGTTCCTCGACGGTCAGGTCGCGGATCGTGTGATGTTCGGCGACCCGCATCATGATGTCAGACGCGGAGAGTTGGTCGCGGTTGAACGCCAGCCAGACGCGCGGTCCTTCCTCGCGCAGGACGCGTGTGCCCGGCAGATTCAGGCGGTACGGTGCATCGTCTAATTCGATGACCAGCGTGCGCTCATTGCCAAATTTTGATTTGAGATCGTCAATCGAGCCATCGTAGAGGATGTTCCCATCATCGATGATCGCCATGCGGTTGCAGAGCTTCTCGATGTCTTGCATGTCATGCGTGGTCAGCAGGACAGTGACGCCGCGCGTGCGGTTGATTTCCTTGATGAAGGTGCGCAGGCGCTCCTTGGCGAGCACGTCGACACCGATGGTCGGCTCGTCGAGGAACAGGATCTTCGGATCGTGCAAAAGCGATGCGGCCAAGTCCGCGCGCATCCGCTGACCCAGAGAAAGCTGGCGCACGGGGGTATTCTCGAACTGGTCGATCTCCAACAGGTCGCGGAACTGGTTGAGGTTGCGCAGGTATTGGTCGTCAGGGATCTTGTAAATGGTCTTCAAGACGCGGAAGCTCTCGATGACCGGGATGTCCCACCAGAGTTGTGTCTTCTGGCCAAATACAACCCCGATGTTCTGCGTGTGTTCGCGGCGGTTTTTCCACGGGGTGAGCCCCGCGATTTTCACACTTCCAGCGGTTGGCACGAGGATGCCGGTCAGCATCTTGATCGATGTCGATTTGCCAGCCCCGTTGGGTCCTATGTAGCCGAGCAGTTCGCCCTCCTCCACTTGGAAGGAGATATCATCCACCGCAACATGCGTGTGGTAGTTGCTATTCCAAAGATTGCGGACTCCCGAGAGGAAGCCTGTTTTCGGAATGACGCGCTTGAATTCCTTGCGTAAGTTCTGTACTTCAATAAGTGCCATCTCATTCATCGCCTCCCAAGGGATCATACCATAGAAAGAGACTCCCAAACTGTGACGGGAGTCTCGATTCGGATTGCCAGTCAAAGTTGCGGTGGTTGAGTTGGTGACAGCGCTGGCGACTGCAACGCGGGTGGCAAGAGACCGTTGGCACCCAAGCCTTCCAGCAACGCGTGGGCGAGATTGTTCAGCGACGGGAGCAACTGCGAGTCTTGAATCGCCAGTTTGACTCCCTGAGGCAAGGTCGGCAGGTCGGACAACGTTGTCAGGAACAGCGCGAGAAATGAAAGTTCGAGCAGTGACAACACGACGCCCATGACCACCCCGCCGAGACGGTCGAGCAGCGTGGGGAACACGGCGCGCAACAGTTTGACGATCGGAGTGGTCAGGATGCGGATCACCCAGTAGAACAGCGTGGTCAGAATCAGCAGACCGATCATCGCGGAAATCCAGTGCATGTAGGTCATGGAGAGCGCGTTGAGCAAGGTGTGGTGCTTGAGGTTTTCGAGGATCTCCGCTTGGTAGAACAGCGGGATCTGCGCTTGATGGAGCAGCGGTTGTACTTGCTCCGCGCTGAGGTGGGCCGTCTGCAACGGAACCGGAATTTGCTTGGCGAGCATGTCGCGGACGACTTTGTCGAAGCCAAGCCACTCGCAGATCCGGCTGCCGACCGGCTCCGCAAACCGGGAAGCGATGGCAGCGGCGATCACATAGGAAACCAATCGGGCGATGCCGTTGATGAGCCCGGAAAAAAAGCCAGTGAACAGACCGATCAAGATGATCAAGAGAAACAGCAGATCGAGTATGGGCATCGCGTGGGCTCTCCTTGTATCAGAACGTATCAGATTGAATGGTACAGGATACGTCCAGCGGGCACGTCTTTAGTCACGCCACCGGTGCAACTGTGGCGTTTTTTGCAAAAACGGCCCTGTGTGGCGCGGGCCGTTGTGTAGGAAGGCTTCTGCTAATTGCGACACACATCAAGTTCAAACCGTTGGTGCATCCCTCGTGCGAAACGAGTGGGGAGTCAACTGTACACGTAGAGGCGGAGTGTGAAGTTGGACGTTTTTTCGTTAGGATTTGCTTTTGGTTGCGTTCTGGCCCAGACGTTCGGTGATGTGGAGGTCGGGAGTGACGTAGAGGGTCTTTTGGTTGTCGTAGAGCACATAGCCCGGTTTGGAGCCGTTCGGCTTCCAGATGTGCTTGACCAGCGTATAGTCGACCGGGACCTGACTGGATTCGCGGCCTTTGCTGAAGTACGCGGCGAGTTGAGCGGCTTCGAGGAGCGTGGTATCGGAGAACTCCCGCGCGCGGATCACAACGTGGCTGCCGGGGATGTCCTTCGTATGCAACCACGTGTCGCTGTTGGACGCGTGCTTCATGGTTAGGAATTCATTTTGCTTGTTGTTCTTGCCGACGAGGATCTCGATCCCATCCGAAGAGACGTAGCGCTCTGGCTTGATCGGGGTGACTTTTTCCTTGGGTGCTTTCTTGCCTTTGGGAACGGGTTTGCGCTTGATCTTGAGGTAGCCCTCTGCCGCCAACTCCTCGCGAATTTCCTCGATGTCTGTCCACGAAGCGGTCGACAGTTGCTGCAACAGGCTCTCCAAGTATTCAATCTCCGTCTTGATCTCCTCAATCTGTTGTTGAAGGATCGGGATCGACTTTTTGACTTTGTTGTACTTTTTGAAGCAACTCTGGGCATTTTCGTTGGCGCTGTAGGCCGGGTCGAGCGGGATCGTGATGTCAGCCATGTTTTCGTCATAGAAGTTCTGAACTGTGACCGAGGTCATCCCACGCTCGATCTGATGTTGATAGGCGGTGATCAACTCACCGTAGATTCGATGCACGTCAGATTGGTCCGCTTCTTCGATCTGTTGCTGGAATTTCCCGAGTTTCCCGACATTGCGATCCAACTCGTTGGTCAGCATCCGTTCGAGGTCTTGGGACTTTTGACGCAGAGCATCTCGCCAAGACTTCTCCGCATAGAACTGGTGGATCGCTTCGGAGATCGAGGTAAACGTCTTGCGTTCACCGTCCAGATGCGTCAGATCGAAGCAAGAGAACGCCACCGGTCGTTCATCTTGGTAGACGATCGTCGGGGTATAACGGTGTACACGCGCATCCTCGATCAAGTTCGCAAACGCCTGCCATTCCGCATCGAGGTTGCCGGGGAGGGTCACACGTGCGGCGATCTCTCGGCTGAGCAGGGGGGAGAGCCCCGTGAAAGCAGCCAGCAGAAACTTGTCAAACACCTGCTCTGAAGCTGCGGCGCGCAGGGTCTGGAAGTCGCCGAAGGAGAGTTCGAACGGGTTTTGTTTGTCCTGTTCGGGCGGGGCGATGTACGTGCGACCTGGCAGGACTTCACGGTGGCGGGAGGTGCCATAATTGACATGTACCAGTGAGTCGAGGATACGGTTTTCCTGCGGATCCAGCAAGATCACATTGGAATGGCGGCCCATCACTTCGACCACCAACACGCGCTCTGTCAGGTCGCCAAGTTCGTCGCGATTCTCCACCGCGAAGTGCAGGATGCGCTCGTTGCCGATCTGTTCGATGCGGGTGATCCGGCCGCTTTCACAGTGTTTGCGCAACAGCATGCAAAACATCGGAGGTTCCGAGGGGTTGACGCCCTTGTAGTCGTCGACCAGTTGCGCACGCGGGTAGGAAGGATGCGCAGTCAACAAGAGTTTGTGGTTGTTGCCGGTCGCGCGGATGTGCAGCAACAGGTCGCGGTCGAGCGGCTGGTAGATTTTATCCACGCGCCCTCCGACGAGCGCAGTATGCAATTCATGTGTCACGGCGCGTAAAACCAAGCCGTCATAAGCCATCGTCTATCACCTCTCGAAATGGAAAAAAAGGCACTGACTCCCGAGCGGGAGAGTGCCATTGTTCCTATAAGACTTCTAAAAAGTTGTGCTTTAATTGTCAGAAAACTAAGTCCAAAGACTGTCCCAAAAAGGCATATCGACCTATTCCGGGTAAATTCGACATGGGTGTATAGTAAAGACAAGATTCAACAAACATGGTAAAGCTTGCTGAATAGATTCGAAAACGCCCATGAATCGCAACTTGAAATGAGTGCGAATATTGCTAGTATACGTTGTTGTCAAGTGGAAATCAAGGTTTTGGCAGGTGCTGGCGAAGGTCCATGCATCGTATCTAGAGGAGGAGTTCGAGATGGAGGTTTGGAATCAAAGCATCGGTGTGCGGTTGGCTTGGGAAGTTGAGACGGCGCAATCGTTCTGGACGGGTCTGCGTGGGTGGATGGGACGAGATCTGCAGACGGGTGCGGCGCTGGTGATCAGGCAGTGCTATGGCATCCATACGTTTTTCATGCGTGAGGAGATCGACGTGGTTTTTCTGGATGACGAGCATCGGATCGTGGATATGTTGCATGGAGTCCGCCCGAATCAGCTAGCCAAGCTCGTGCGCAAGGCCGCTCATGTCATCGAGTTCCCGGCGGGCACGCTGTCGGCAACGGGTACGCAGTTGCACGATCGGGTGTTGATGGAGACGGAGCAATACTTTCGCTTAGCCGAATATGAAGCGCGGGGCGCCTGAGCAGGCGCTCCTTTTTTTGTGTGAGGCGGTTTGTAATACTTGATGTGCGGTGAAAAAGATGTTTCTACAATATAATGCGTTGGGTCAAACGGGTCTGCAGGTCAGGCAGGCGTGTTGGAGCGGGTTGAAATAGAGCTGGCAGAACTGCTCAAACCATAACCTGTCAGGCTTGGTCTAGGCGGCGGAGTACAGGCATAGACATGTTCTCAGGACAAATGTTGTGAAAGAAGGGGTGGCACCTGGTGCAGAAAAAACTTTGGCACACAATGGACGTACAGGACGTACTCCAGCTGCTCTCCGTCTCGCCAAAAGGTCTCGCGAACGCCGAGGCTGACAAACGGCGAGAACAAGTCGGGGAAAACCGCCTGAATGAGGCAGAGCAGACTTCCTTGTTGACGCTGTTCTTCAATCAATTTCGTGACTTCATGGTCTTGGTTCTGCTGGCCGCCACGCTCGTCTCCGGACTTCTTGGTGAACATGCCGACGCGATCACGATCATCGCGATCATCATCGTCAACGGCATCTTGGGCTTTTTCCAAGAACTGCGGGCTGAAAAATCGCTCGCTTCTCTTAAACAACTGACCGCCCCCACCGCCACAGTTCTGCGCGATGGAAAAAAAGTCTCCGTCCCGGCTCTCGATCTCGTGCCGGGGGATATCCTCTTCCTCGAAGCAGGCGACCGCGTTCCGGCTGATGTGCGCGTCTTGGACAGCGCCTCGCTGGAAGCGGAGGAGTCCGCCCTCACCGGCGAATCGCTCCCGGTGCAAAAGCTGAACGCCCCCGTCGTCGACGGCAACGCAACGCTTGGGGACCGCAAAAACATGTGCTATATGGGTACGCTGATCACCCGTGGCAAAGGCACCGCCGTGGTCTGTGAGACCGGCATGCACACGGAGATGGGCCTGATTGCCGACCTGATCCAGACGGCCGAAGACACGGAAACCCCGTTGCAACGCCGCCTCGAACAGCTCGGCAAAATTTTGGTGTACGTGGCACTCGGCATCACCGCCGTCGTCGTCGCCACTGGCGTTTTTCACGGCAACTCGCTGTATACGATGTTCCTCGCCGGCGTTTCGCTCGCCGTGGCTGCGATTCCAGAAGGATTGCCAGCGATCGTCACCGTCGCACTGGCCCTTGGCGTCCAGCGCATGATCAAGCGCAAAGCGATCGTCCGCAAACTTCCATCTGTGGAAACGCTCGGTTGCGCAACGGTCATCTGCTCCGACAAAACCGGCACGCTCACCCAAAACAAGATGACCGTCCAACGCGTCTTTGTCGGCGGTCAGTTCTATGATATCTCCGGTACGGGCTACAACCCGGACGGGGAGTTCTTATTTGGAGGAAAAGCGATCGACCCGCATCGCCGCACCGACCTCAAGCGCCTGCTTGAAGTCTCCGTGCTCTGCAACAACGCCTTGCTCACCCAAGACACCGCGAAAAAACATCCAGACTGGATGATCCAAGGCGACCCCACGGAGGGCGCACTGATGGTGTTGGGAGCCAAAGCGGGCCTGCGCGGTGAGGAGATGGACGCAGCGCAACCGCGCATCGACGAGTTGCCGTTCGACTCCACCCGCAAGATGATGTCCGTTCTGACCCGCGACCAAAAAGGCGAGCTGTTCATGCTCACCAAAGGCGCACCAGATGTTCTGCTCGACCGATGCGGGTACATGCTGATCGACGGAAAAGTCACGCCGCTCACGCACTCGCTGCGCAAAGGCATCCTCGGCGCCAACCATGCGATGGGCACCGAAGCGTTGCGCTGCCTAGCTCTCGCGTACCGCCCGCTGAAAAGTGAGCAACAATTCCGTTCGCACGACCCGGAGCAAGACCTGATCTTCATCGGGATGGTCGGCATGATCGACCCGCCACGTCCAGAAGTATTTGATGCGATCGCTCGTTGCAAAAAAGCCGGGATCAAGACGGTCATGATCACCGGCGACCACCAAGTCACCGCGGAAGCGATTGCACGTCAGCTCGGCATCTTACAGGGCGGTGGTTTGACAGTGAACGGACAGGATCTCTATAATATGTCAGATAGAGAGTTGCAAGAGCGCGTCGACGATATTTTTGTGTATGCGCGCGTGTCTCCTGAGCATAAACTGCGCATTGTCAAAGCGCTGCAAGCGAACGGCCACGTGGTCGCCATGACGGGCGACGGCGTCAACGATGCCCCGGCGATCAAAGCGGCTGACATCGGCATCGCGATGGGTCTCGGTGGGACCGATGTCGCCAAGGACGCGTCCTCGCTGATCCTCTCCGACGACAATTTTGCCACCATCGTCGCCGCGATCGAGGAAGGCCGTTCGATCTACGACAACATCCGCAAGTTCATTCGTTATCTCCTCGCGTCGAACGTCGGCGAGATTGTCACGATGTTCCTCGCGATGATCCTAGCACTCCCGCTGCCGCTCGTCCCGATTCAAATTCTCTGGGTCAACCTCGTCACCGACGGTCTGCCGGCGATTGCGCTGGGCGTCGACCCGGCGGAAAAGGGCATCATGAACCGCCCGCCGCGCAATGTGCGCGAATCGATTTTTGCCCGCGGCTTGGGCTTCAAGATCCTCTCGCGCGGAATTCTCATCGGCATCGCGACATTGGCGGTGTTCTGGTTCTCCTTGCAAATGGAGCCAGACAACCTGATCAAGGCGCAGTCGATGGCGTTCGTCACCCTCGTCATGGCGCAGTTGATTCACGTGTTCGATTGCCGTTCGGTAGAAGGCGGTATCTTCTCCCGCAACCTGTTTGAGAACAAGTGGCTCATCTGGTCGGTCCTCTCGTCGGTGCTGTTGCTGCTGGGCGTCATGTACATTCCGGCGTTCCAACCGGTCTTCCGCACGGTGCCGCTTGGCGGTGTCGATTGGCTGATCGTGCTGTTCGCAGCTGCCGTCCCGACCTTCGCCCTCGCGGCAGGTCGCGGTGTCAGCAAGAAAAAAACCAGCACCAAGATCAACTTCGGTCGTCGCTAAGGGGTGCGAGGTTGCCTTCATTCAGGAGGCCACACATCCAATGAAATTTACGAAAATGCACGGTCTCGGCAACGACTTCGCAGTCGTTGCCGAGTTTTTGTCCATTCCCGAGCAGGTCGCTACAGTAGCCAAAAACGTCTGCGACCGCCACTTCGGTGTCGGCGCAGACGGGTTGGTTTTTATCCTGCCAAGCGAGCAAGCAGACTTCCGGATGCGGATCTTTAACGCGGACGGCACCGAGTCGGAACAGTGTGGCAATGCCGTGCGCTGTGTGGGCAAGTACCTGTACGATTCTGGCATGACCACCGCCACCCAAGTCACGTTGCAAACCGGCGCGGGACTGCAAACGCTCGATCTAGTTGTAGAGAACGGTGTCGTCACGCGCGTCACCGTTGACATGGGCGAACCGAAACTCGCCGCTGCTGAAGTTCCGACCACGCTGGTTGGGGAGCAAGTCGTTCAACATCCGATTGAGACCCAATCCGGTCAACCGTACAAGTTCACCGCCGTCTCGATGGGCAACCCGCACGCGGTGATCTTTGTCGAGGCACTGGAGGAGGTGGACTTGCACCACGTCGGGCCGCAGATCGAAACGCATGCGTACTTCCCGCGCAAGACCAACGTCGAGTTTGTGGAAGTCCATACGCCGACCGATGTGACGATGCACGTCTGGGAACGCGGATGCGGCGAGACGCTGGCCTGCGGATCAGGGGCTTGTTCTGTCGTGGTCGCGGGTGTGTTGACCGGTCACACAGAGCGTGAAGTCACCGTCCATCTCAAGGGTGGCGATCTGCAAATCGTCTGGAGCGCGGCGGACAACCGCGTCTATATGACGGGCCCTGCTGTGAAGGTCTACGAGGCAACTTGGCTTTTGTAACCGACAAGGCAACTCCTCCGGCGAGTGTTTTTCGCCGGAGCGGTGCCTTTTTGCTTGCATCTTGGCGGGAAATTGCGTAATATGAGCAGGAAAAGCCCGAAAAACGGCGAAAACTAGAGAGCGAAAGAAGGGAATCTCCATGATCAAGAGTATGACCGGATACGGCCGCGCCGACGTGCAACAGGGCGGCTACCGCGTTCTCGTCGAGATCAAGGCGGTCAACCATCGCTATGCTGAGATCGTCGTGCGCCTCCCGCGAGAGTATCTGCAGTTCGAAGACCTCATGAAAAAAACGGTCAACGAACGCATCTCACGCGGGCGGCTTGATGTGTTCTTGACCGTGGAGCGCATGAGTTCAGACAGGCGTGCAGTCACCGTCGACGAGGAGTTGGCGGTCCAGATAAAAGCGGCTGCCGACGGGTTGGCCCAGCGTCTTGGGATGAACGAGACGCTCCAACTCGAACAGTTGCTGAAGCATCCTGGCGTGCTGAGCGTGGCAGAAGCGGTTGAGAACGCAGAAGAACTTGGGAATTTGTTGCTCGGATGTACGGCGCAGGCGGCTGACAACCTGCTGGAGATGCGTCAGCGTGAAGGCGAGCGGTTGCACCACGACTTCCTGTCGCGGCTGGCGAAACTGCGAGCGCTGGTGCAACGCATCGAGGAACGCAGTCCTGCGGTCGTGGCGGAGTACCGCGAACGGCTGGAGAAACGGTTGCGTGACTTGCTCGATGGGCAATCAACCTTGGACGAGGGGCGCTTGCTGACCGAGGTCGCAATCCTTGCCGATCGGGCGAGTATCGCGGAGGAATTGGTCCGCCTCGCCAGCCATTTTGAGCAGTTTTTACACATCGTAGAAGACCCGGAACCGGTCGGACGCAAGCTCGACTTTTTGGTACAGGAAATGAACCGTGAAGTGAACACGATCGGTTCCAAAGCCAACGATCTGCAGACAGCACAGCTCGTCGTCGAGGCGAAGAGTTTGCTTGAACAGATCCGCGAACAAGTCCAAAACGTCGAGTGAGCCAGCGGCATCCGTATCAGCGGGTGCCAGAATGGTAAACATGTTAGACAGAGAGTTGCGATTTTAGGAGGAATGGGTTGTGAGCATCAAACTTATCAATATCGGGTTTGGCAATATCGTTTCTGCCAACCGAATCGTTTCGATCGTCTCGCCGGAATCGGCGCCGATCAAGCGGATCATTCAGGAAGCGCGCGATCGCGGGATGCTGATCGATGCAACCTATGGCCGTCGTACCCGCGCGGTGATCATCACCGACAGCGATCACATCATCCTGTCGGCCGTCCAGCCGGAAACTGTTGCCCACCGCCTCGTGGCCAAGGATAACAGCCAGGACGAAGAAGAGTAAGATCACGCAAACCGGAGGGGTAGAGAAATGGTTCAAAAAGGTTTGCTGATCGTCTTGTCCGGTCCGTCGGGCGCCGGCAAAGGGACGGTCTGCAAGGCGATGCTGCCGACGATGAAGACGACGCATTACTCCGTTTCTTGCACCACTCGTGCTCCGCGCGAAGGGGAAGTAGAAGGGGTTAATTATTTTTTCAAGACCGTAGAGCAATTCAAAGGAATGATTGCTGGCGACGAGCTGTTGGAGTGGGCGGAAGTCTACACCAACTACTACGGAACGCCGCGCAAATACGTGGATGACATGTTGAACGCCGGAGAGAACGTACTGCTCGAAATCGACATCCAAGGCGCGTTGCAAGTCAAAAAGAAATTCCCGAACGGCGTGTTTATCTTCCTCATTCCGCCGTCGTTGCAAGAGCTCAAGCACCGCATCGTCGGACGCGGTTCAGAGACCGAAGAGTCCCTGAACATGCGCTTTGGGGCAGCGGCGGAAGAGATGAGTTACATAAGCGAGTACGATTATGTCGTCGTCAATGACGAAGTGGAAAAAGCTTCCGACCGCATCCGTGCGATTATCACGGCGGAACAATGCTCGGTGCAACGCAACTTGGAATACTACACTACTTTGATAAAGGAGGGTCAGTAGATGATCTATCCTTCCATTGACCGACTCATGGATAAAGCAGACAGCAAGTACACCTTGGTGGTCGCAGCTTCCAAACGCGCACGCCGCATCCAAGACGGGGCCGAAAAGCTCCTGAACGTGAACACCAACAAAAACGTCACCGTCGCACTGAACGAAATTTCCGAAGACAAAGTGACGTTCGTTCGCACCAAAGAAAGCATTAAGTAACACGTGGAGAGAAACAACCCTTTGCTTCGGGTTGTTTCTTTTTATGAGAGGAGATGGATCGCATGTTGAAGGGGAAACGAATCGTGCTCGGCGTATCTGGCGGTATCGCTGCGTTCAAGGCGGCGTCGGTGGCGAGCGCATTGAGCAAGCGGGGCGCCGAGGTGCACGTGATCATGACGGAATCAGCGCAGAAGTTCATCACGCCACTGACCTTCCAGAGCTTGACGAAGCACCCGGTGCTCACCGACATCTTCACCGAGCCGGACCCGTCCGAACTCGCTCACATCGCGCTGGCGGATCTCGCGGATCTCATCGTGGTCGCCCCGACGACGGCGAACATCGTCGGCAAGGTCGCGCATGGGATCGCAGACGACATGCTCACCACGACGATCATGGCGACCAAGTCCCCCGTGCTTTTTGCGTTGGCGATGAACGTGAACATGTTTGAGAACCCGATTGTGCAGGAGAACGTCGAGTACCTCCAGAGCAAGGGCTACCTGTTTGCCGAACCGCAGGAGGGCTTGCTGGCGTGTGGCTGGACCGGGAAAGGGCGTTTGATGGAGCCGGAAGACCTAGTCGCGTATATCGAAGACCATTTTGCCAATGCGTCTTCATCAACGACTTCGCTTTCACCAACCTCCAATGCCAAAAAAGACCTGGCAGGTCTTCGCATCCTCCTCACCGCCGGCACCAACGTGGAAGCGCTGGACCCAGTGCGTCTGGTCACCAACCGGGCGACGGGGAAAATGGGCTATGCAGTTGCCCAAGCCGCTGTGGACCGTGGAGCGCAGGTCACGCTGGTCACCGGGCCGACCCACCTCTCGTTGCCAGAAGGACTGGCAGCTGTGGAGCGGATCGAGACCGGCTTGGAGATGTACGAAGCGGTCATGAAGCACTTCGACGACGCAGACGTTTTCATCGGTGCGGCCGCCGTGTCTGACTACCGCCCGAAATCCTACCACGAGAACAAATTGAAAAAAGCGGACGGGCCGCTGCTCGTCGAGTTTGTCCGCAACCCGGACATCCTCGCCACCTGTGGCGAAAAACGTCAACCCCACCAAGTGCTGATTGGATTTGCCGCCGAGACGGAGCATGTTCTCGCCAACGCGCGCGGTAAACTGGAACGCAAAAAGTCGGACCTCTTCGTCGCCAACGATGTGAAACAGGCTGGAGCAGGCTTTGGCGTGGATACGAACATCGTGACATTGGTCGGTCATGACGGAGACGAACCGCTTCCGCTGCTCTCCAAACGCGAAGTGGCTGATCGCATCCTCGACAAGATGATCACCCTGCGCGAAGGGCGACTTCTAAAATGATTGCCCCCAAGTACGCCGAGGTGATCGTCGAGGTCAAGTCTGCCTCTGTCGACCGCCCCTTTCACTACGAGGTGCCCGCGTTGCTCGCCGACCGCGTCCATGTCGGCACCCGTGTGCTGGTTCCGTTCGGCCCGCGTCGGGTCGAGGGGTATATCGTCGGCTTCAGCGAGACCACAGATGCTCCCGACAAGACCAAGCCGCTCGCCGAAGTGCTCGATGACGAACCGCCGCTGACACCCGACTTGGTCAAACTCGCGGGTTGGCTCTCCGAACGCTACCTCTGCACGAAGGCCGCCGCTGTCCAAGCCTTGTTGCCAAGCGGGATGCGCGCGAAGGCGACGACCTTTTTGCGGATCAAAACCGACCCGCCGGATGTCTATCTGCCAGGCTCTTGGGAATCTGAATTGCTACAAGAACTCTACCAATCGCCGAACAAAACCAAGGAACAACTGGTCAGTGAACATACCGAATGGCGACCGCTGATCCGCGCGTGGGTTGAGAAGGGCTTTCTCGAAGAACTGCACGGCGTCAAGCACGGCATCCAAGCCAAGACGATGGCCTTTCTGTTCACACCGCTGACTTCAGCAGATCTGCAGACGGCCCTCGACGAGCTCTCCAACCGTGCCAAGAAGCAAAAAGAGCTGCTCAGCTACCTCTTCGATGCAGGAGAGGCCCTGATGATGAAGGATGTCTTCGCTGTGACAGGTGCGTCCTCTGCGACGCTCAAGCCTTTGCTCGACAAAGGCTATGTCGTGAAGGAAGAGCGTGAAGTCAATCGCGATCCCTACGGCATCCAGCATGCGGAGAAGAGCCAACCGCTCCCGCTCACCCCGACGCAGGAGAACGCCTACCAGACGATCAAGACCGCCGTCGACAGCGGTGCGCCGCAAACGATCCTGCTGCAAGGGGTGACGGGCTCTGGCAAAACAGAGGTCTATCTGCAGGCGATCGCCTCCTGTGTCGAACAAGACCGTCAAGCGATCATGCTCGTCCCGGAGATCGCGCTGACCCCGCAGATGGTGGAGCAGTTTAAAAAGCGTTTTGGCGACGAGGTCGCCGTGTTGCACTCGCGCCTCTCGACAGGTGAGAAGTACGACGAATGGCGACGCATCCGCCACGGAGAAGTCAACATCGTCGTCGGTGCCCGCTCGGCAATTTTTGCCCCGTTTGATTCGCTGGGACTGATGATCATCGACGAGGAGCATGAAACCTCCTATAAGCAAGACGATCATCCGAAGTACCTCGCCCGCGAAGTCGCGATGTACCGTGCTCGTCAACACCGCGCCACCGTCGTCCTCGGCTCGGCGACCCCCGCGCTGGAGACGCGGTGGTGGGCGCATCAAGGCATCGTGCAACGCATCGAGATGCCAGAGCGAGTCAGAGGGCAAAAACTGCCGAAGGTGCGCGTGATCGACATGCGTGACGAGTTGCAGAGTGGCAACCGTTCGATGTTTGCCAACGCTTTGAAGCAAGGGATTGAGGAGCGGTTGGAGCGCGGCGAGCAGGTCATCCTCTTTTTAAACCGTCGAGGGTTTGCGACGTTCGTGCTTTGTCGCTCTTGTGGGTACGTTGCACGGTGCCGTGATTGCGAGATCCCTCTGACCTACCACAAGGCGCGCGGTCTGGAATCCTTGCGCTGTCACTACTGCGGCTTTGCAGAGCGCTTGCCGGAGACTTGCCCCGATTGCAAAGGTGACCACGTCCGCCACTTTGGCACCGGAACCCAGCGCGTCGAGGAGGAACTCGGCAAAGTTTTCCCAGAGGCGAAAGTGATCCGCATGGACGTCGATACCACGAGTGGCAAGGACGCGCATGCGACCTTGCTGTCGCGCTTTCGCAAAGGGGAGGCACAGATCTTGCTCGGCACGCAGATGATTGCCAAGGGTCTCGACTTCCCGAAAGTCACATTGGTCGGAGTCATCTCCGCAGAGACTTCACTGTATCTGCCCGACTTTCGTGCGGCAGAGCGGACGTTCCAACTGTTGACACAGGTCGCGGGACGCGCCGGACGGCATGAATTGCCGGGTGAGGTGATCGTGCAAACGTACAACCCCCAGCACTACGCGATCCAGTTTGCCAAGCACCAAGAGTATGAGAAGTTTTTTGATCATGAAGTGCGGCATCGCTATACGTTGAACAACCCGCCGTTTTTTGAACTCACCGCTTTTACATCGGTAAATGAAGATGAGATGAAGGCGTTGCACATCGCGAGAACCTTGGAAGACCGCTTGCGACGTTCGTTGGACGGACGCGACGATGTCATCATACTCGGCACCTCGCCGGCCCCCTTGGCTCGGTTGCAGGGCAAGTACCGCTTCAATGTGGTTTTGAAGTACAAGAAATTCAAAGGAGTGAGCGCGCCGATTCGTGAGGCATATCAATCTCTGCAAGGAGAAGCGCAAAAACTCGGAGGGTACCTCACAATTGACGTCAACGCGCAAATGATTCTCTAGAAGGCTTTTAGTTCGTAGACGCGTTTGGTAAGATTGTGTAGATGAGGAGGTAAGACATATCATGGCGATTAAGATCATCCGGAAGGAAGGCGACCCGGCTTTGCGCGAAGTGGCCAAACCCGTTCCGGAAGTGACTTCGAATATACAGAAACTCTTGACCGATATGACAGAAACCATGTACGAAAACCAAGGGATCGGTCTCGCGGCTAACCAGATCGGCATCCTCAAGCGTTGCATCGTCGCCGATGTGGGCGAAGGCGGGCCTGGATTGATTCAACTGGTCAATCCGGTGGTCGTACATGCGGAGGGCGAACAGTTCGGGCCCGAGGGTTGTCTGTCGATCCCTGGCGTGACTGGCGATGTGCTGCGCGCTGCCCGTGTAACTGTGAAAGGCTTGAACCGCGACGGCGAGGAAGTCGAGATCAAGACGGAGGGCTTGCTCGCACGTTGCTTGTTGCATGAGATTGACCATTTGAACGGCGTGCTGTTCACCGACCACGTCCGCCGCATGGGTGGCGGGGGTTCGAAAAGCACGTTGCCGAGACGATAATCAGCCAAAGCAGGTGAAGACACAGATGCGTATTTTGTTCATGGGCACTCCCGATTTTGCTGTGCCTTGCTTGGAAAAAATGATCGACAATGGCTACAACGTCGTTGCGGTCGTCACGCAGCCAGACCGTCCGAAGGGGCGCAAAGGCGAACTGGCCCCGACACCGGTGAAGGAAGCGGCATTGCGTCTAGGCCTGCCCGTTTTGCAACCGGAAAAAGTTCGCGCACAGGAGGCGTTGCAGGAATTGGCCACGTATGAGGCCGACCTGCTCGTCACGGCAGCCTACGGGCAGTTGCTACCCCAGCGCTTGCTCGACATGCCGCGCCTCGGGTGCGTCAACGTTCACGCTTCCTTGCTTCCGCGCTGGCGAGGCGGTGCACCGATCCACCGTGCGATCATCGAGGGTGATGCCGAATCTGGCGTGACGATCATGCGCATGGTGATGGCGCTCGACGCAGGCGATATGATCTCGCGCGTGGTTGTGCCGATCGACGAAGCCGACACGGCGGAGTCGCTTTTTCAGAAGCTCTCGGTAAAAGGCTCTGATCTGCTGATCGAGACCCTGCCGCAGATCGAAGCGGGCACGATCACCGAGACACCGCAGGACGAAGCGCTCGTGACGTTCGCTCCCAACCTGTCGCGCGACGATGAACGCATCGATTGGACGAAGGACGCACGGCGTCTCTACAATCAAGTGCGGGGCATGAATTCGTGGCCGGTGGCGTTCACCACGCTCGATGATAAAGTGATGAAGATATGGCAAGCTAAGGTTATAGAGGAAGATAGCGTACCGTCGAAGTTTGAGCCAGGCAGGGTCGTGACGACCACGTCCGATGCGATCGTGATTCAGTGTGGGCGTGGCACGCTCGCTTTGATGGAGATTCAACCGTCAGGCAAGCGCCGCATGCCGGCATCTGATTACCTGCGCGGAGTGAAACTGGCTCCAGGCACCCGATTCGGCGAGTAGGAGGCAACCACTTTTGAAGACAAAAACAGCTACGAATGCACGAGACCTCGCCTTGGATGTGCTCTTGCAAGTGGAAACACGCGGGGCGTACAGCAACTTGGCTTTGACCAACGCGTTGCGCCACGCACGTCTCGACCCCCGCGATGTAGGGCTCGCGACCGAACTGGTCTACGGAACGATTGGGCGTATCAACACCCTGGACTACTTTTTGACCCCGCTCTTGAAGACTCCGCTTGACAAATTGGAGGATTGGGTGCGAAACCTGTTGCGTCTCTCTGTCTACCAATTGCTTTACCTCGACCGCGTACCTCCGTTTGCCGTGATCAATGAGGCGGTGGAGATCTCCAAGCGCCGCAGTCGACAGGCCAGCGGATTTGTCAACGGAGTTCTGCGGAATTTCTTGCGCAAAAAAGCCGACATCAAGATGCCGTCTCTGGAAAAACACTGGATTCGCCGCATCTCGATCGAGCACTCCCACCCGGAGTGGATGGTCAAACTGTGGGAGCAAGCGTATGGCCGTGACATCGCTGAGGCGATCTGCATCGCCAACAACGCACGTCCGAAGATCACGTTGCGCGTGAACAGCCACCGCATCTCGCGGGACGAGTTGTTGCAACAACTGCAAGATTCCGGTGTGGAGGCGCACGCCTCTGAGGTATCTCCCTACGGCATCCTGCTCGATCAAGGTCTGGATGTGACCAAACTTCCCGCGTTCCGCGAAGGGCTGTGTACGGTACAGGACGAGAGTTCGATGCTGGTCGCGCAGGCTTTGGCACCTGAAAAGGGGATGCGCGTGCTGGACTGTTGTGCCGCACCGGGTGGCAAGACCACACATCTCGCAGAGTTGATGCAGGATGAAGGCGAAGTGGTGGCGGTCGATATCCACGAACACAAGATCGAACTGATCCAGAACATCGCCGATCGTCTGGATCTGCGCTCGATCACCATGCAAGCGGGCGATATCCGCGATGTGGTAGGAGAGGCTGGGCTGTTTGATCGCATCCTGCTCGATGCTCCGTGCAGCGGGCTAGGTGTCATCCGCCGCAAGCCGGACTTGAAGTGGGTAAAAGTGCCAGGCGACATCCAAGAGATCGCTGACATCCAGCGCGATCTGTTACAGATCACGGCTCAAGCGCTGAAACCAGATGGCGTGCTCGTGTATTCGACCTGTACGGTAGCACCGCAAGAGAACGAGGCGATGATTCGTGCGTTTTTGGCGGAGCATCCGGAGTTTTCAGGCGACCCGTTGCAAGGGCATCTCCCAGATCGCGTCCTCGAAGGTGCGGAACCAGATGCGTTTTTTGTCCAGATCTTCCCGCAGCAGTATGAAAGCGACGGATTTTTCATCGCGCGTCTGCGCAGAAATTCATAGAGCCTGTTCGCCAAACATAATGGAAAGAAGGTGAGTGTAATCGAAACTCTTGAGCTTTTTGAACAAAAGCGACCCCAACAATTGCTCGACATGAAGTTGGACGAGTTGGAAGTGTACGTACAAAGCCTCGGCCAACCGAAATTCCGTGGGAAGCAGATCTTCGCTTGGTTGCACCAACAGCGCGTCACGTCTGTGGATGAGATGACCAACCTTCCGCAGAAGTTTCGTGAGCAGTTGCAGGAAGTGGCCGCGGTGACGACGATGAAGGAAGTCACCCGGCAGGAATCGGTTGACGGTACGATCAAGTGGCTGTGGGAGCTCTACGACGGCTCTACGATTGAGACTGTGCTGATGCGCCACGAGTACGGCAATTCCGTCTGTGTTTCCTCGCAGGTCGGATGCCGGATGGGCTGTACGTTCTGCGCATCGACGCTTGGTGGACTGGTGCGCCACCTGTCGGGCGGTGAGATCGTCGAACAGTTGCTCAACGTCCAGCGCTTCCTCGACGTGGACAACGAGCGAGTCTCCAGCGTCGTGTTGATGGGATCGGGAGAGCCGTTGGAGAATTACGATGCGGCGATGAAGTTCGTCGACTTGATCAACGACCCGAACGGATTGGGCATCGGGGCTCGCCACATCACGGTCTCCACGGTCGGCCTCGTACCGGCGATCCGACGATTGGCCGACGAAAAGCGCCAGATCACGCTCGCGATCTCGCTGCACGCGACCCGCGACGAAATTCGATCGGCGATGATGCCGATCAACAAAGCGTACAGCATTGACCAGTTGTTGGATGCCTGCAAGTACTACTTCAAACAGACCGGACGCCGGATCTCGTTTGAATACGCGCTGGTCGGTGGGAAAAACGATGACATTGAACATGCGCGTGAACTCGCCGGACTGATTGGGCACATGGATTGCCATGTCAATTTGATCCCGGTCAACTATGTGCCAGAGCGCAACTACACGCGCACGCCTAAGGATCAGATCCGTGCGTTCGTCAATGAATTGACACGTCTCGGCGTCAACGCGACTGTTCGCCGGGAGAAGGGCCACGACATCGCGGCCGCCTGCGGGCAACTGCGCGCAGAACAGGGGAGAAACTAAGAGGTGATTGAGGATGCAATATGCAGCGAAGACCCATGTGGGTCTCGTGCGTCAACTAAACGAAGACGCCTATGCGATCGTGGCACACCAAGTACCCTATGGTGTCGCGGTCGTCGCTGACGGCATGGGGGGCCACCTTGCGGGTGAGGTGGCCAGCGCTCTCGCAGTCGAAGCGGTTGTCAAGCACATCACCGAACACACCAGCCAAGACGTGACCGACCCTGATGAATTGCTGGTCGGCGCGATCAAGGAAGCGAACACGGCGGTGCACCAGCGCGCGCTGTCCCAACAAGGACTGAGCGGTATGGGCACGACATTGGTAGTCGCACTGTTCGATGCCGTACAGATCTACCTCGGCCACATCGGGGATAGCCGAGGCTACCTGCTCCACGAAGGTCTGTTTCGTCAAGTCACCGATGACCACACGCTGGTAAACGAACTGTACAAAAACGGTCAGATCACATTGGAGGAAGCCTTGCATCATCCGCAGCGCAACATCGTCACCCGCGCCGTCGGCACCGACGAGCGCGTGCAAGCCGATCTGTTGCGACTGGAATGGTCGGAGGGGGACTTGTTCCTGATCTGCTCAGACGGGTTGACCAACATGGTGGAGGAGCGCTTGATGACAGACATCTTGCGTTCGGACTTGTCATTGGCCGCCAAAGTGGATGCATTGATCGATAAAGCGATTCTCGCTGGTGGACATGACAACATCACCGTCGTTCTCGTGCAAAACCAGTCGGATCGAGGTGACTCGACATGATTGGACGCAAACTTGGCAATCGCTATGAAGTGATTGAGAAGATCGGTGGCGGAGGCATGGCGATCGTCTACCGCGCGCTGGATACGTTGCTCAACCGCAACGTTTCGATTAAAGTGTTGCGGGCGCAGTTCTCGACCGACGAGGATTTTGTACGTCGCTTCCGTCGTGAAGCGCAAGCGGCGGCCTCGCTCTCCCATCCGAATGTCGTAAACATCTATGACGTCGGCGTTGAAGGCGAAGACTACTACATCGTCATGGAGTTCGTCGACGGTTTGACGCTCAAGGAGATCATCCAAGACCGTGCACCGCTGGGCGTCAGCGAAGCGATCGACATCGCCAAGCAGATCTGTGCCGCACTGGGTCATGCCCACGAAAACAACATCGTGCACCGTGACATCAAGCCGCATAACATCTTGATCTCCAAGGACGCCCGCGTAAAAGTGACCGACTTTGGCATCGCACGGGCGATCACATCGAACACGATCACACAGGACGGCTCCGTGCTGGGCTCTGTGCATTACTTCTCACCGGAGCAGGCGCGTGGAGGGATCACCGACGTCAAGTCAGATATCTACAGCCTTGGTGTCGTGCTCTACGAGATGGTGACGGGCGAATTGCCATTTTCCGGTGAGACCCCGATCTCGGTGGCGCTCAAGCACTTGCAGGATCACTACCTAGAGCCACGCCAGATCAACCCGGCACTTCCGCAGTCGGTTGAAAACATCATCTTGAAATCGCTCGCCAAGGACCCGCTCGTCCGCTACCAATCGGCGCGTGAGATGCACAAGGACTTGGAAAAAGCGTTGCTCTACCCGAACGTTGCCAAGTTCACGATTCCAGACTTCGACGAGCAACAGACGATCCAGATGCCAGCGGTCGGTCTGCGCACGGCAGCAGAATCGTTGCCGACGCGCGCACAGAAACAGCAGGAAGCGATCAACGCCACCTCTGCTGAAGCGGAAGAGGCGATGTCGAAACCGTCTGAAGCCGGAGTGAAGAAAAAAGAGCGCAAGTTCTGGCGACCGGTCATCTGGCTGTTCGCGATCTTCCTCCTGCTCGGAGTCGGTGCGGTCACCGCGTACTCGTTGGTTACGAACTTCATGGGGGAGAAAGACGTCGCGATGCCGAAAGTCGAAGGCATGAAGTATGACGACGCCGTGCGCGAATTGGTCAACTCAGGTCTTGATTTCAACAACATCACCCGTGCGGACGAAGCGAGCAACGACGTGCCGCCGAATGTCGTCATCAAGCAAGACCAATTCCCAGGCAAGACGATCAAGGCGAACCGCCCGATCACGCTCACCGTCTCGATTGGAGCGGAGAAGTTCAAGATGCCAAACGTCGTCAAGATGAACGTCAACGACGCCAAGTCCGCCCTGCGAGCCAAAAACTTTGAGGAATCGAACATCACCGTCACGGAGAAGGAAGACCGAGAGGCGACACCGGGTTCCGTGTTGACGCAGTACCCTGATGCGGACACGCAGGTCGATCCGTCTGTGAAAGTCAAACTTACGGTCGCGAAGGGCATCGAGAAAGTGAAGATCCCAGAAGTGAGCGGCAAGACAGCTGACGAAGCGAAACAAGTGCTGGAAGGTGCTGGCTTGAAAATCGGTCAAGTGATCTCCATGCCGAGCGCGGAAGTCCCGAAGGACAAGGTGATCAGCACTTCTCCGTTCAAGTCGGGCACTGAGGTCGACAAAGGGGAAACGGTCGGTTTGGTCATCTCCGCAGGTCCGCCTGCGACGAGCGACCAGAACCAGCCGAAAAAGAAAAACGTCAACGTCACCGTTGAAGTGAAAGACGGCAAGAAAGTCAGCGTGAAAATTGTCCGCACCGACGCACGCGGCATCTCCAACGTCGTCGAAGATGACAAAATCACCGCGACCAAAGTCTACACGATTGAATGTATCGTCCAGCCGGACCATCTGGCTTCTATCGAGGTTTACCAAGACGGTACCAAGACGAACACCATTCCCGTTTCGTACGAAGATCAATAAACCCATACGTAACGGCAGGAGGTTGTACATGCCGGAAGGAATCATCGTCAAAGCGATCTCTGGATTTTATTACGTGCAAGAGGGAGATGTCGTCAGCCAATGTCGGGCGCGCGGCATCTTACGAAAAAACAACATCACCCCGCTGGTCGGCGACCGCGTGGTCTACGAGCCGTCTGGCAGCGAAGGCATCGTCGATGCAGTTCTCCCGCGCAAAAACGAGCTGACCCGACCACCGGTCGCCAACCTCGATCAAGCGGTGCTGACCTTCTCCGCACAGGAGCCGGTCTTCAACCCGAAACTGCTCGACCGCATGCTGGTACACGTGGAGCTGGAAAGTTTGCCAGCTGTGATCGTGCTAACCAAAATCGACCTGCTGGAAAACCCGGACGACGCAGATAAGTGGTTGCAACCGTACCGTGACATGGGGTATGAGACAGTCGCGGTATCCACGCGCCAAGGAATCGGTCTGGAGCGGGTGCGCGAGCTCCTGCAAGGCAAACTCTCCGGTCTCGCGGGCAACTCCGGCGTTGGCAAGTCGACGCTGTTGAACGCGCTGGTGCCGGGACTAAACCTCAACGTCGCGGAGATTTCGCAGAAGCTCGGTCGCGGTAAGCACACCACGCGCCATTCGGAGATCTTCCGCGTGTTTGAGAATACCTACTTGATCGACACGCCAGGTTTCTCCACGCTGGAGTTTGACAACATGGAGCCAGATCGCCTCTCGCAATACTTCCGCGATATCTGGGACCTCGGCATGAAGTGCAAATACCGAGGGTGCCTGCACTCGACGGAGGACGGTTGTGCGGTTCGTCCAGCGGCAGAGGAAGGGCGTCTCAGCCCGGGTCGCTATCGTCACTACCTTGATTTCTTGGCAGAAGTCAAAGAAACCAAGGAATACCGCTACTAGGAGGTCACCTGCATGGACATCCGTATCGCACCTTCGATTCTCTCCGCCGACTTTTCCAAGCTCGGCGAGGAGATCGCCGCTGTGGAAGCGGGCGGCGCCGATTGGCTGCACGTCGACGTGATGGACGGGCACTTCGTTCCGAACATCACGATCGGCCCGCTGGTCGTGGAAGCGATCAAGCCGCACACCAAACTGCCGCTCGACTGTCACTTGATGATCACCAACCCGGATGCGTACATCCCAGCGTTCGCCAAGGCTGGCGCTGACGTGATCACGGTACACGTAGAGGCCACCCCGCACCTGCACCGCACCTTGCAGTTGATTCGCTCTCACGGGGTCAAGGCGGGCGTTGCTCTCAACCCGCACACGTCGCTATCGTTGATCGAGAACGTGCTGACCGACCTCGACATGGTGCTGTTGATGACCGTCAACCCAGGTTTTGGCGGCCAGAAGTTCATCGCGAATGCCTTGCCGAAGATCCAAGCCTTGCGCCAGTATCTCGACGCACAGGATCTGCAGCACGTCGAGATTGAAGTCGATGGTGGCATCAACGAAGAAACCTCGCGCCTCGTGCGCGAGGCAGGAGCGAACGTGTTGGTCGCGGGCAACGCGATCTACAACGCACCCGACCGCACCGAAGCCATCCGCCGCATTCGCGGATAAAAAAACAGGGCCCGTCCCGACGTCTAAAGTACATCGCCAAGCATACGATGTACTAGTCGGGAGAGCCCAAAGAGAAGCGGCCGCTCCCGTCGTGCGACGGAGCGGCCGTTTTTTCGTTGCACAAAATGCACTCATACGAATATATTGTACCGTGAGATGGGCGGGATGCCCAGCTGCGGCGAAGAGAGGTGCTGATGTTGATCCGATACCGATCACGGGGGTGGAAGCTCGGAGTCAAACGCAGTTCTGGCATCTTGCTGGCCAGCGCCGGACTCTTCGTCGTCGTGCGATTCCTGCCGCCCGAGATGTGGGCTGCAAGCATCGGCCTGGCCTTGGTATGGGTAGGATGGGTTCTGTTCAAAAGCTAACCACCATGAATGCAAGAAGGAGGGGTCACTTTGCGCTTTTACACGATAAAGTTGCCTCGTTTCTTAGGCGGGATTGTCAAAGCGATGTTGAATGCGTTCCAAAAGGAAAAATAAAAAAGCACCTTCACAGGTGCTTTTTTATTTCTCACTTCAATTAGACAGCACGCTTGATCTTACCAGCCTTCAAGCAACGGGTGCAGACATTGACGCGCTTTACAGTACCGTTGACGTTTGCGCGAACTTTTTGAATGTTCGGCAGCCAGCGACGCTTGGTCAGAATATGGGAGTGAGAAACTTGGTTCCCGGTCTTCGGGTCTTTCCCACAGATCTCGCAACGTTTTGCCATTTGTATGTGCACCTCCTTACGACGAATCGTAGTCCCGTGACGAACTGCAGTTTTGCTTGATAAAACCGCAATAAGTCGCAAACACTCACTTATATTACCATAGCGATTCCTAGCTTGCAAGCCTCCAAGACCAAACACTCGACAAATTTTTTCTTGGGACATGCACTAGACTTTTACTTTCTCAGTAAGTATAGTACACTGTTGGTGCTAGCTGTCCGAGAGTTTACAGGAGGTGTGTTTGGTTCATGCCAAAGGTACTTGTAACGGAACTTGGGAAGATCGAGATCGCGGAAGATGTCATTTCAATGGTTGCAGGCCACGCTGCGTTAGATTGCTACGGCCTCGTCGGCATGGCATCCCGAAAACAGGTCAAAGATAGCATTACCGAATTACTAGGTCGAGAAAACTTAAGCCGTGGTGTGCAAGTACGTACAGAAGGTGACGAAGTCATCGTCGATATGTACATCATCGTCAGCTACGGGACGCGCATCTCTGAAGTCGCTCACAATGTCATGGACAAGGTGAAGTATACGTTGGAGACCTACTTGGGACTGAAAGTGGAACAAGTGAACGTAATCGTTCAGGGTGTTCGCGTGACCGGGGAGAGGTAACAAAGGAGGTTCCTACACTCTATGAGTCAACACTTAGATGGCAATTTGTTCGTGCAGATGGTCATGGCCGGACATCGAAACTTGGAAACCAATAAGGAACAAGTCAATGCACTCAATGTCTTTCCGGTTCCAGATGGTGATACCGGAACGAACATGAGCTTGTCGATGACATCCGGTGTCAACGAGCTACGTCGCTACATAAACGAACCGTTGTATCGAGCGGCTGAAGCGGTCTCTACGGGCTTGCTGATGGGCGCTCGCGGGAATTCGGGCGTCATCCTCTCTCAATTGTACAGAGGATTCTCCAAAGCGGTTGCCAAGCTGGCGAGCATCGATGCGAAGAAATTCGCCGACGCGTTGCAAAACGGCGTCACCACCGCCTACTCGGCGGTCGTCAAGCCGGTGGAAGGCACGATTCTCACGGTTGCCAAGGACGCGGCGAAGGCTGCTCTGGAAGCGGCCAAGCATTCGCACGCGACCGTGCTCAGCGTCATGGAAGCCACGATGGCGGAAGCGGAAGCCTCGCTCAAGCGCACGCCTGACCTGTTGCCTGTGCTCAAGCAGGCAGGTGTCGTCGATTCGGGTGGACAAGGTCTGGTCTGCATCTACCGTGGGTGGCTGGCTGCGCTCAAGGGCGAGGATGTCACGGAGACGCTGGCGGATGTGCAACCGGCGAAGGCACAAGCGCTGACTCCGGCGGGTGCGTATGCACACGGGGACGAGGATTCGGAATATGGTTATTGTACAGAATTCATCATCCGACTCGAGAGTGCGGCACCTGACGAGCAAGCTCTGGAGAAACGCGTTCGCGATGCGCTGATGGAACTGGGTGATTCGATGCTCGTCGTGGCAGCGGATGAGTTGGTCAAAGTCCACATCCACGCGCTGCAACCAGGCAACGTGCTCAACGCCGCGATGGGATTTGGCGCGCTCACCCGCATCAAGATCGACAACATGACCGAGCAGAACCACAACCTGCGCTTGATGGACCAAGCGGAAGTGGCAGAAGCGACTGCGGAGCAGGCTCCGGCAGAAGCAACTGTGCAAAAGCCCTACGGGATCGTGACGGTCACGACCGGTACGGGTCTGGTCGATGTCTTCAAGTCGCTTGGCGTTGAGGGGATCATCGAGGGTGGACAGACGATGAACCCGAGCACAGAGGACATCATCAACGCGGTGAAACAACTGCACGCGGAACATGTGTTCATCCTGCCAAACAACTCGAACATCATCATGGCGGCAGAGCAGGCCAAAACGGTGCTCGGCGACACGGTGACGGTCATCCCGACCAAGTCGATTCCGCAAGGCATCGCGGCTGCGCTGTCCTTTGACACACAAGCGGGCGCAGAAGCCAACGAGACGACGATGAAATCCGCGATCTCGCATGTCAAGTCTGGCTCGATTACACAGGCGGTGCGCGATTCGGTGTACCAAGACCTCGAGATCAAGGAAGACGACTTCATGGGCATGCAAGAAGGCAAGGTCGTTGCGCTCGGGAAGGAATTGGATTTGACCGCGCTGTCATTGCTTGAGAAAATGGTGGATGAGGACAGTGAAGTGGTCACCGTCTTTTACGGCGATCAGATCTCTGAGGAAGTCGCTCAGGAGCTGGTGGAGGCCGCACAAGCACAATTTGACCACTGTGAATTCGAACTTCATGAAGGCGGGCAACCGCTGTATTCCTATATCTTCTCGGTGGAGTAAGCAATTCGGGGAGACAGACGGTCCTGTCGCAGTGCGGCAGGCCGTTTTTTACGGTAAGGCTTAGGGGGAAACTAGCATGTCGTCATCATTTCGCCATTCATTTGACATCATCGGTCCGATCATGATCGGACCGTCCTCGTCGCACACCGCCGGTGCTGCGAGGATCGGTCGCATCGCCCGCAACCTCTTCGGGGAACAGCCGGACGTTGCTGAGATCCTGCTCTATGGCTCGTTTGCCAAGACGTACCGCGGACACGGAACGGACGTGGCGTTGGTCGCTGGGTTGCTCAATTTTGCCACGCATGATCCGCGCATCACGAAGTCGTTGCAGATCGCACAGGACTCGGGCTTGCAGGTGAGCATGAAGCCAGGACCGCCGAATGCCGATTACCACCCGAATACCGTTCGCATCCTGTTGAGCAAAGGCGAGCGCAAGTTCGACCTGCTCGGCGTCTCCATCGGTGGCGGAGCGGTGGAGATTCTGGAGATCGACGGGTTTAAAGTCAAGATGACCGGGCAGTATCCGACGCTCGTCATCCCGCATGCCGACCGGTTTGGCGTGATCGCGGCAGTGACGACGATTTTATCGAAGCACCAGTTAAACATCTCGTTCATGGAAGTTTCGCGCCGTGGGCGCGGGTCAGAGGCGCTGATGTTGATTTCGACAGATGAACAACCGCCGGAGGAAGCCGTTGCAGAGATACACCAGTTGGAAGCGGTCAAGCGTGTTGCACGCATCGATCCTTCCTGAGGAGGAACAGACAGCTATGAGATTTAGCAACTTGGCAGAATTGGTCGCACTCTGCGGGCAGGAAGGCAAGCCGATCTATGAAGTGATGATCGACGAGCACGTTCACGAGACGGGGGCAACGCGCGCTACTGTCTTGCAACAGATGACCGAATCGTTTGATGTGATGATGAAATCGGTCGAGCGCGGTTTGACAGAGGACATCCGTTCATTCTCCGGGTTGACCGGTGGTGATGCGAAGCGCGTCTACGAATACGCTCAAAAGGGCAAGACCCTGCTCGGCAAACAAGCGACCGAAGCGGTGGCGATGGCACTCTCCACCTCAGAAGTCAACGCGGCGATGGGCCTCGTGGTCGCGACGCCGACTGCGGGTTCCTGTGGCATCTTGCCGGGCGTGCTCTCGTCGCTCAAGGAATCGCTAGGTGCAACGGAGGAGCAGTTGGTGCTAGGCATGTTCACAGCTGCGGCCGTTGGCTTTGTTGTGGCCAATAATGCGTCGATCTCGGGTGCAGGTGGCGGTTGCCAAGCGGAAGTCGGTTCTGCGACGGCGATGGCTGCCGCAGCAGCGGTGGAATTGGCAGGCGGTTCGCCGGAACAAGCGATCCAAGCGGCAGGTCTGGCGTTAAAAAACGTCCTCGGCCTCGTCTGCGACCCGGTCGCGGGCCTTGTCGAGATCCCGTGCATCATCCGCAACGGTTTCGGCTCTGTGCTGGCGTTAGCAGGTGCTGACATGGCACTGGCTGGCGTGCGCAGCGTGATCCCGCCCGACGAAGTGATTCTCGCCATGTACAACATCGGCAAACAAATGCCAGTCGAACTCCGCGAAACCGCCCTCGGAGGACTTGCCGATACTCCGACCGGACGCAAACTGGAAAAACAGATCTACGGAGACGACACGAAGGAAGCGTGACGTGATCGTGAATACACAGAACGAAACAGCAAAACTCGACCTCGCCTCGACCCCGGTCAGCGTTCTGCCTGGTGTGGGGCCGCAACGGTTGAAAACACTGGCGTTGCTCGGCATACAAACCGTCTATGATGTGCTGGAATACTATCCATTTCGCTATGAAGACCGCAATGTCCAGCCAGGGCGCGAACTTGGCGATGGCACGCGGGTGACGGTGCGCGTGACGGTCGACGGGATGGCGGGAGTCAAGTACAAAGGCAAGCGCAATTCGACGACGCTCGTGCCCGTCGTGACGGAGGACTACAAGCGCCTGCACGCCGTCTGGTTCAACCAGCCTTACGTGAAGGATCAACTGACCCCCGGGCGGAAACTGACGATCACCGGCAAGTACGACGCTCGTCGGCGCAGCATCTCGGTCGCAACACACGATTTCGTGGTGGCAGGGGAGACGGTACACAGCGATCGCATCGTTCCGGTTTACAATGTGAAGGCGGACATCACGCCGAAGTTGCTGCGCGGCATGCTCGCCAGCGCCTTGAAAAAGTACGGCGATGCCGTCCCCGAGCGCTTGCCGCAGACCTTGCGTCAACGCTACAAGTTGATCGACCGCCGCCACGCGATGAAGGAGATCCACTTCCCAACCGACAGCGACGGGTTGCATCAAGCGCGACGCCGCTTGATTTTTGAAGAGTTTTTCCTGTTCCAACTCAAGCTCCAAGCCTTTCGCTGGTTGCACCGCCATGAACAACCGGGGGTGGCACACAGCCTTGCAGGTGACAGCTTCGAGCAGTTCTGTAAGCGGTTACCGTTTGCGATGACCGGGGCGCAGCAACGGGTGGCGCAGGAGATCATGCGCGACATGACGGAGCGCGTCCCGATGAACCGCCTCATTCAAGGGGATGTCGGTTCGGGCAAGACGATCCTCGCCTTTCTCGCCCTGTTCATCGCCGTCAGCTCAGGGCATCAAGGGGCGATGCTGGTGCCGACGGAGATTCTCGCCGAACAGCACTTCCGCGCTGCGCTCGACCTGCTCGAGCCGCTCGGGTGCCGGATCGGAATGCTGATCGGTTCGCAAAAAGACAGGGAACGCCGCGAAGTCCTCGCCCAGATCGCCAGCGGCGAGGTCAATGTGGTGATTGGAACGCACGCGCTTTTGGAAGAGGGCGTGCAATTCCAAGCGCTCTCTGTGGTCGTCACGGATGAACAGCATCGCTTTGGCGTCGAGCAACGCTCGATTTTTCGGCAAAAAGGTCACGCACCTGACGTGCTGTTCATGTCAGCGACGCCGATCCCGCGGACGCTGGCGATGTCGGTGTTTGGCGACCTCGATGTCTCGATCGTCGACGAACTCCCAGCGGGACGTCAGCCGATCCAGACCTACTGGGTCACCCCGGACAAGGAGGAGCGGGCGCTCCGTTTCGTGCGCAACGAACTCGTCAAGGGACGACAAGTCTACATCGTCACTCCTTTGGTAGAGGAGTCGGAGAAGGTGGAAGGGGTCGTCAACGCCACCGATCTCTATCTGATGCTCAAGGAATGGTTCGCGGGCTACGAAG
The DNA here is from genome assembly GCF_003148565.1 of Tumebacillus permanentifrigoris. GTDB lineage: Bacteria > Bacillota > Bacilli > Tumebacillales > Tumebacillaceae > Tumebacillus > Tumebacillus permanentifrigoris. The sequence goes on along the minus strand of NZ_QGGL01000009.1, from coordinate 122,616 downwards.
TCGGCCTCTTGCACGGCAAATTGCGTCCCGTCGAGAAGGAAGCGGTCATGCGCCGCTTCACGAACAACGAGATCCAAGTGCTGGTCGCCACCACGGTCATCGAGGTGGGGGTGAACGTGCCCAATGCCACCGCGATGATGGTCTACAACGCAGAGCGCTTCGGCCTTGCGCAGTTGCACCAGTTGCGCGGACGCGTTGGGCGTGGTGAGCACGCCTCCTGTTGCATCTTGATGTCTAAACCTGACACGGAAGCAGGGCAGGAACGGATGAAGGCGATGGTCGCCACTCAGGATGGTTTCGTGCTCGCGGAAAAAGACCTGCACCTGCGCGGCCCTGGTGAGTTCTTCGGGGTACGCCAGAGCGGAATTCCAGAGTTTAAAATCGGCGACCTGTTGGAGGATGCCAAGATCATGGGCGTTGCTCGGCAGGAAGTGCAGAGCTTGGTGGCCGCACCAGACTTCTGGACATTGCCCGCGTATCAACAACTCGTCGATTTCTTGAAGTCGGAGAAAGTCTTGCTCCAGCGCGCCGGAGATTGATTCATAAGATCGGGTGCTTTCGGTTATCCTAACCTTGATCGTTTATGCGAGGAGTGATGAGGATGAGCAAGCCGAAAATCCCGTTCGTGCGGGGAGCCCAAGCCGCCCGTGAAGTCTTCCGCACCGAAGTAGCGCGAGAGATCGGATTGGACTTGGGACCCGATCGTGCCCGGGCAAAACCCTTGCCGATCCACCCAGTCGATGGCGCGATGGTCAAGCGCATGATCGAGTTGGCAGATCGACACAGCAAATAGGACGGTCCGCGAGGATCGTCCTTCTTTTTTTAGTAAAAATATTTTCAGTTACACCTTACATAATACTGCCGTTTGATTTATAGTGTATTTATGGTAAATATTCGGTGGAAAGGACGAGGGTGTGGCGATGAACGGGATCGCAGGACAGATCGAGACTTTACGATTGCAACTTCTCGAAACGGTCGACCGCTACAGCGGTGACTTTTTGCATCCGAACGTTCTCCGTGTCTCCAAAGAATTGGACGAGTTGATTGTACAATTTCAGCATCTTCAAGTGTTGGAATACAGACGGAAGCTATAGTCAGTTGCGGTGCTTGTCTTTTGGAGGCATGAGGATTTGGATGAAGAATTGAAATAAGACGATGACGATAAATACTAGCGAGGCGAAAATCGCCACTTCCGCTTCTGTGAATTTGAATTCCATTGCCTTCCCCCCGCTTTCTAGATCTGCGAAATTTCGTTGATCGCCTCTTGAACTTTTATCCCTATTTCAAGTTCCTGTTGTGACTTCGGCACATTTCCTTGCGATACGACGTACTCGATGTTTCGCAGCTCTTTTTGCATCCGGTTTCGAATGTCTTGTAGCCGTTGGCTCAAGACTTGCGGGTTGAACTCTGGTGAAACCACAGCGTTGGTGACGCCTTCGAGTTCACCCAGCGAATATTCAATCTGACGTGCCGATTGGGCGATCGCCATCAGTTTTAACGTTTCGCTCATCGTCATGACGGCTCACTCTCCTCTAGATGTAGCATGCGTGGGAGGGAGTTCTCTCATGCAGGTTCTTTCTTGCAAAAGTTACGTGATCATGGTACATTCGGTCACGAATATACGAGGAGAGGAAGAAACTCGCGTGCGAATGAAGAGGGCTTCCCAACGCCGCAAATTCGGCTTGCTACTCGGTGTGTTGGTCGTGTTGGTGCTGGCCGTTTTCACGGTGCTCTACCAGCGATCTACATCAGAGGCTGTCACGATGGTCAAGTATATACCGGAACCGCGGGTTCCGATTTTGATGTATCACTCGATCTCGCCAGGCACAGACCTGCGCGTCTCCCCGGAGGATTTCGATGCCCAGATGAAGTGGTTGCAAGAGCATGGATACAAGCCGATCACGCTGGGGCAATTGGGTCGTCACTGGGACGGCACCTATGACGTGACAGGCGGGAAACCGCTCGTGATCACGTTTGACGACGGCTATCTCGACAATTACACGGCAGCGTGGCCGATTTTGCAAAAGTATCACTTTCCGGCGACGATTTTTGTGATCACCGATTCAATCAAGCTCGACAACCATATGAAGTGGGGACAGATGCAAGAGATGCACGCGGGTGGCGTGGAATTCGGCTCGCATATGGTCTACCACTCCAACTTTACCTTGACTCCGCAGGATCAGATCGCGTCCGAACTGCAGGCGAGTAAAAAAACGCTCGAACAAGGATTGAGTTCGCCCGTCACGACGTTTTGCTACCCAGGTGGTGGGTTGATCCCTGAGGCGGCAGGTTTGGTGCGGCAGGCGGGCTATACGATGGCAGTCACCACGCACCATGGGTTGGCTTCGGCCGTGGAAGACCATGTTCTGCTCTCGCGCGTGCGCGTCGTCGGTGGTGTGACGATCGAAGAATTTGCGAACATGTTGCAGACCTTGTGATGCGCAAAAAAAACCGTGCCTGTCAGCCAGCACGGTTTTTTTTCGGAGAAAATCAAAAACCCGCGTCCGGGTATACGCGGGTTTTTGCCTATCGCTTGCACGACAGGAACTGGGAGAGGAGAAACTGGAGGAAGAGCTTATGGGGAAAACTAAGTCTTCTCCGCGGTTGCCTGCAACAGCTCACGCCGTTGCTACTACACATCATGGACAGTTTCCAGCTCGCGTATACAGGGCAGTCGTATTTTCTTTTTCTCCAACTGGTCAAAGTTGGAGCGATCGGCGTTCTATGGTAAAGTAAGGACAAGGAGTTGAATGAGCATGCGTGTGATCTCAGGAGAGTTTCGTGGCCGTAGACTGGTTGCTGTTCCGGGCCAGAACACGCGTCCGACGACCGATAAAGTCAAGGAATCCATGTTCAACATCATCGGCCCGTACTTTGAGGGCGGCACGGCGCTCGACCTGTTTGCAGGCACGGGAGGGCTGGGGATCGAATCGCTCTCTCGCGGCATCCAGCAGGCGGTGTTCATCGAAGCGGACTTCAAAGCGTTCAACGTCGTCCGCGAGAACATTCGCACGCTTGGACTGGGCAAAGACCGGGCCGAAGTGTACAAAAACGACGCCCGCCGCGCTTTGGATACGCTAGCGACACGCGGGATGAAGTTTGACTTGGTCTTTTTGGACCCTCCTTATAAATTGACTGGCTTCTATGAGGAATTGATCGTAAAAATGCTCGATTTGAACTTGTTTGAGCCGCGAGCGTATGTGATTGCAGAACATGCCGCAGATGTGCACTTGCCAGATCGCTACGGGAACTTGGTGCGTTGGAGACAGGTGAGCTACGGAGAGATCTCCATCAGTTTTTACGAACTATCAGAGGGAACAGAAGTTGGCGAAGGGGATGCAGAACAAGATGAGGATCGCGATTTATCCGGGCTCGTTTGACCCGTTGACGCTCGGGCATCTGGACATTGTCGAGCGCAGTTCGAAAATTTTTGACAAATTGATCGTCGCGGTGATGGTCAATCCGCACAAAAATCCGCTATTTACTGAGGACGAGCGCAAGGAACTGATCCGGGAAGCGGTGAAGCACCTGCCGAATGTAGCGGTCGATTCCTTCCCTGGCCTGCTCGTCAACTACGCAGAGCGCCAAGGCGCGACGGTGATCATCAAAGGGCTGCGCTTTGTGTCTGACTTCGAGTCGGAATTGCAGATGGCAGCACTCAACCGTCAGATGAACGACCGCGCTGAGACGCTGTTCATGCCGACTTCGCAAAAGCATTCCTACCTGAGCTCCAGCATCGTGAAGGAGATCGCCCGCCACGGCGGACCGGTGGGTGACTTGGTACCCGCGCATGTGGAGACGGCGATGCGTGCGAAGTACGAAATGATGAGCTAGGACACCACGACGGGAACATACATATGGGAACCTAAGCGTTGCACGAGGAGGGGAGAGCCTGTGCGGAAACCGCGAATCGGGTTGGCACTCGGCGCCGGGGGCGCCAGAGGGTTTGCACATGTGGGTGTGTTGCAAGTGTTGGACCAGATGGGTATTCACATCGACTACATCGCCGGGAGTTCGATGGGGTCGATGGTCGGTGCTTTCTATTGCAACGGGATGGATACCAAATATCTAGAACAGTTGGCGATCAATTTGAAGCGCCGTCACTGGATCGATTTCACAGTGCCCAAGATGGGGTTCGTCAACGGCACGCGGATCATGGAGATGATCAAGTTTTTGACCAAAGGCAACAACATCGAGGATCTCAAAATCCCGCTGGCGATCGTGGCGACCGATGTGGAGAAGGGAGAACGGGTTGTGTTTCGCGAGGGACCGATCGATCAAGCGGTCCGTGCGAGCATCTCGATTCCCGGAATTTTCATCCCGCATCGCTACCAAGGTCGGCTGTTGATCGACGGTGGCGTCATCGACCGCGTGCCGATTCATGTCGCGCGCGAGATGGGCGCAGATCTCGTCATTGCGGTAGACGTTGGGTTGTTTGACCGCGAGGCGCAGGTGAAAAGTATTTTTGATGTGATTTTTCAATCGATTGAGATCATGGAACGCGAGATTCTCCGTTCGCGGATGCTCGACGCCGACGTGGTGATTCGACCAGATGTCGGACATATCTCCTCCACGGCCTTTACGCAGATCGATGACGCGGTTCGACTTGGTCGGGAAGCGACAGAGCGTGTTGCAGAGTTGATTCGTACCACCATTGAAGAATGGAAGGGAGGGGCATTCACCGATGTCACAACCCCATGATGAAAAGCCCCGCCGCTTTTTCAGCCGCAGCAATTTAAAAGGTGTGATCCTAACAGCGGTCATCGCCGCTTCCTTTCTGATCCCCACCCCGTACTACCTCTACCAGCCAGGGACAGCGGAAGTGCTGGCCCCGAAGGTCACCGTCGAAGGTGGGGAGAAGGATGAAAAGGGCAACCTGATGTTGACCACGGTGCTTTCGATTCATGCGACGAATATCTACTACCTCGCCTATGGGTACTTTGCACCGAACACGGAATTGCGCAAGGAAGAGGAAGTAAAAGGTAACTTGTCGGATGGCGAGTACGACCGACTGCTCAAACACATGATGGACACCTCCCAGCAAAATGCCGTGATCTCCGGATTCAAAGCCGCGGGTCAAGTGGTGGACGTGTCCTATGATGGGGTGTTCGTCAGCAGCATCACCGCCAACTCCAAGGCGGCGGGCATCTTGCAAGTCGGGGATGTGATCACCGAGGTTGACGGCCACAGTGTCAACAAGTCGGATGAGATGATCAAGTACCTCAACGACAATAAGCAGGTCGGTGATACCGTAACGCTGAAGTACACGCGCTACACGAAGGACAAGCAGGAGCAAAAGGAAAGCAAGATCGCGTTGATGGACCTCACCGACCCGAACAACAAGCAAGCGACACATCGTGTGGGGCTGGGTGTAGTTCCAGAAAATGAGATGAAGATCAAACCGCCGCGCGACGTGCAGATTCATGCGGAGGATATCGGTGGGCCGTCTGCTGGGACGATGTTTAGCTTGGAGATCTACAGCCAGTTGACGCAGGGAGACCTGACCAAAGGTTACAAGATCGCTGGAACCGGCACGATCGATGCCACAGGTACGGTGGGGCAGATCGGCGGTATCGAGCACAAGATCGTGGCAGCAGACAAAGCAGGGGCGGATCTCTTCTTTGCCCCGGCGGATGTGGGTCCAGATGATACCAACACGAAAGTGGCGGAGGAACAGGCCAAAAAGATCGGGACCAAGATGAAAGTCGTCTCGATCAAAACGATGCAGGACGCGATTGATTACCTGCAGGGACTGCCGGAGAAACAGTAGGTGAAAGTCTCGCTCGTGAGGGTGAGACTTTTTTTCTCAGCGGGGTATTCTAAAGCAAAAAAGGAAACGGACGTGGATCGATGAGCAGCATGAGAATCAACAAGTACATCGCCGAGACGGGTTATTGCTCGCGGCGAGAGGTCGACCAACTGATCGCCAAACGTCGGGTGACGATCAACGGCAAGGTGGCGGAACTTGGCAGCGTGGTCGAAGAGGACGACGATGTGCACATCAATGGAAAACTGATTGGGGATAAAAAGCCGTTGTTGGTGTACCTCGCGTTGAACAAGCCGTCGGGCGTGATCTCGACGACCGAGCAAGGGGTACCGGGAAACATTGTGGATTTCATCGGTCACAAGGAGCGGATCTTCCCGATTGGACGTCTGGACAAGGAATCGGAAGGTTTGATCCTGTTGACCAACGATGGGGACATCGTCAACCGAATTCTGCGCCAAGAAGGCAAGCACGAGAAGGAATACATCGTCACCGTCAACAAGTCGATCACCCAGCAGTTCATACGCTCGATGGCGAGCGGGGTGCGGATTCTCGGCACCAAGACCTTGCCAGCCAAGGTCTCGCAGGAAGGTGAGCGCGTGTTCCGCATCATCCTGACGCAAGGGATGAACCGTCAAGTGCGCCGGATGTGTGAGAACTTGGGGTATGAGGTGCGCAAATTGCAACGGGTGCGGGTGATGAACATCCGCCTCGCCGGGATGAAATCAGGCGAGTACCGGAATCTGACGGAAGAGGAGTTGCAGGAGCTGTTCGCAGCGTTGGACTATCAGCCGGAGCGTGAGATCGCCAAGCCGAAGTCCAAGCCGCAACCGCCGATCACCCCGCAGTCCACCAATCTGCGCCGGTCGCAAAAACGTCTGCGCCCCTTCAATGGCAAAGGCAAGTCCCAACAGGACTGGAAGTCGGGCAAGCCACGACCAGAGGGCGGCTTCAAAGGTGGCAGACCTACCGAGGAAGCGGGCACTAGAGGCGGTAAACCCCGTCATCAAGACGGGGGCTTCAGGGACGGCCAGCCGATCGAGGAATTTGCTCGAAATGGCAACAACTCCCGCCAAGAGGGAGGCTACCGCGGTGGTGGCAAACCGCGTGAGGGCGGCTTCAAACCTCGCTCAGAAGGTGGCTACCAAGGCGGCGGAAACTCCCGCGATGGTGGCAAACCGCGTGAGGGCGGCTTCAAGCCCCGCTCAGAAGGTGGCTACCAAGGCGGCGGAAACTCCCGCGATGGTGGCAAACCGCGGGAGGGTGGCTTCAAGCCCCGCTCAGAAGGTGGCTACCAAGGCGGCGGAAACTCCCGCGATGGAGGCAAACCGCGTGAGGGTGGCTTCAAACCTCGCTCAGAAGGTGGCTACCAAGGCGGCGGAAACTCCCGCGATGGCGGCAAACCGCGTGGGGGTGCAGGGCAAGGAAAGCCTGCTGCACGTCCAACTGGCAAACCAGGCAAGCGCCGATAAAAAAGAACCTGACCGCACGGGCGGTCAGGTTCTTTTTTCTATAATCGAATGACCGGCGTGGTGAAGTCCCACAATGCGGCTCCGGACTGCGGTACGGTGTACCCTTGGGAGTAGATGCGCGAGGCGCGGAGGTCGAGTTGGAGCATCGGAGATTGTTGACGCGGCATCTTGGTGAGAATAGGTACAACAGAGCGCTCAGAGGCTCTGCGCAACACATCGCGGCCCCGTTCCGTAAAGCCGAGCACGCGGATATAATCCGGGCCGTTCTCGACCAGCAAACTAGCTTGCTCCTCTCGGGTCACCCCCAGCAGGATCGAAGTCAAGGCCCGCTGGATCTTCGTCCACGTAAAGCGCTTGGTTTTGGCATGGGCGATCAAGTCCTGTACCGTATCGACCCTCCGGGCTGCCTCGATCAACCGCGCTTCCAAGCCTTCGTCCACCCCGACGAAGCGTGCGAGTTGCTCGGGTGTCGCTCGATGTAACAGCGTGAACAACGTCTGGCGATAGTTCTCCCAGCGCATCGGACCCCGACCTGCTGCGAACTCCTCGCGCAGAATGCTGTAGGACAGCTCCGGCAATAGCGGTGCTGCCGTCTCAACGCCGCTCTCCAGCGTGGCTTTGCGGATTGCGGTCGCACTGGCGATCTTCGGATGCGTGATCCGCTCCTCGTTGTAGCCCGCCGCGATGCGTGTGATCGTCGCAGGCGTGATGGAACTGTTCAAGCGGCGCAAGGCTGCTAGGTATTCTAATCCCAACATGTTGTTCGGCTGACCGACCACTCGTTCGTCCAGATGCGGGTCTTGTTCGGCATAACGCACGAGTGCTGCACCGGTGGCGCGAGGGTAGGAGACGCCTTTTTGCAACTCTAACTGAATGTAGGATTGCAAGAGAGGGGGTTCATCGACTATGATGGAGCTTAGCGTCTGTAAGGATTTGATGTCGCCGCTCTCGCTACCGAAGCAGAGCGAGTCGACAGCGCCCAGCCGATCGAGTACCGCGACTGATCCGTATGCGAACAACATCGCACTCTGTGTCGAGTAGGCGACAGGCAGCTCGACAACCAAGTCGACGCCTTGTTGCAACGCCATCCGTGCGCGTGCCCACTTGTTGACGATCGCAGGTTCGCCGCGTTGCAGAAAGTGCCCGCTCATCACGGCGACGACCGCGTCGGCGCCCGTTTGGAGTCGGGATTGTTCCACGTGGTAGAGATGCCCGTTGTGCATCGGATTGTATTCGACGATCACTCCGGTGACGTGCATGGGCGTTTCCTCCAGTCTTGATAGACGATTCCAACTGGTCTCATTATAGCAAGCAACCTCTTTATTGACAATTTGCCAACTCCTAGCTATAATGAACTCTGTTGCTTACGAGGTGATTGCGTTGAAACTGCGTTGGCGTGACTTGCGCGAAAACACTGATGGTGTTCATATTCAGGATTCGGTAGAACTACCGAACTTAGTCAAAGAGAATCTCCAGTTGATTGCCTTGGAGCCTGTGTATGTAAACCTTCATGGCGTGGAATCATTCGGACTTGCGACGGTGAAGGGTAGCCTCAGAACCAAAGCAACGCTCCGTTGTTCCCGTTGTCTGGTCGATTACTCTCACAAACTGCGCGCGCCGTTTGCCGAGGAGTTTGTCCAAGTTGATGAGGACAAGCTGGCCGATGCCGAAGCTACTATGGAGGAAGACCGCACACCTGTTGCGGGCGACTTCATCGAATTAGCGCCGTTCGTCGAGCAAGAGATAGCGCTTGCGTTGCCGTATGCCCCGTTGCATAGTCCAGACTGCAAAGGTCTGTGCACAGTGTGTGGAGTGAACCTCAATGAGACGACGTGTTCATGCAAGACGGAACGGATTGACCCTCGATTAGCAGATCTTGCTAAATTTTTTGAGACCGACAAGTAGAGTTTTTCTCTCTTTTTTATAAGGAGGTGTACTTAGAGATGGCAGTTCCGCAGCACCGTACTTCGAAAACCCGTAAACGTATGCGCCGCACCCACTTCAAACTGACTCTGCCGGGTATGGTTGAATGCCCGCAGTGCCACGAAATGAAGCTGGCTCACCGCATTTGCAAAAACTGTGGCACCTACAAGGGCCGCACGATCGTGGAGTCCAACTAATTTTGTGAACCAAAAGCAAGTGTCCCTTTGTGGATACTTGCTTTTTTGGTTTTTTTTGATAGTTCTCGTTATTTCGTGTCAAAAAATTTTTTCGCAAAAACGAGTTGTAAAACGGGAAGCTGTTTTATATACTTCTAATAGCACTAGGTACTAACACACGATACGCAAGTTCAACATGGGGGTTCGGTTGCAGATGGTGGCGAGAAACAAGCAAGTACGGCAGCAGGAGTTGACCGCGCTGATCGAGACAGAGCCCTTTTTAACGGATGAAGAACTGGCTGAGCGGTTTGCGGTCAGCGTACAGACGATTCGCTTGGATCGACTATCGCTGGGAATTCCGGAACTGCGCGAGCGCATCAAGGCAGTGGCCAACAACAACTACGGCAAAGTACGCTCGTTGGAATTGACGGAAGTGATCGGGGAGTTGATCGAGCTCGACCTCAACCACCTCGCGATCTCCATCTTGGAAATCGGCCCTGAGCATGTCTTTACCCGCACCAAGATCGCCCGAGGACATCATCTGTTCGCCCAAGCGAATTCGCTGGCCGTCTCCGTCATCGATGCAGAGGTCGTTTTGACCGGCACGGCGGATGTGCGGTTTACCCGGCAAGTGAAACTTGGCGAACGATTAATATCGAAAGCGGTAGTCGCTGACAACCGCGAGGATCGTGCCTGCGTCGATGTCGCTACCAAAGTTGGCGACGACATCGTGTTTGAAGGGCAGTTTGTAGTTTTCAAAAACAAATAGACACCAGGAACAGTCAGAGTGGAGGTAACAACCTGTGAGAATCGCGATCGATGCCATGGGCGGTGACAATGCCCCTCAAGCTATCGTAGAAGGCACGCTCCAGGCGGCTCGCGCGAACCGGGATGTTACGTTGGTCCTCGTCGGTGACGAAGAAGCAATCCAACGGTGCCTCGGCAGCGAGAGACCCCCGAATATCGAGATTGTACATACCACAGAAGTGATCACCGCGGACGATGAACCGGTGCGCTCGGTCAGACGCAAAAAGGACTCATCGATGGTGGTGGCCGCGCGGATGGTGAAGGAAGGACAAGCAGACGGCTTCGTCTCCGCGGGTAACACAGGCGCGTTGATGACAGCGGGCTTGCTGGTCGTAGGCCGCATCCCGTCGATCGAACGTCCAGCGCTCGCGTCGATCTGGCCAACGTTTTGCGGCAAAGCGATGCTGGTGCTCGACGTTGGGGCGAATATGGATGCGGAGCCACTCCATCTCTTCCAGTACGGATTGATGGCCAACGCTTTCGCCAAGGAACTATTTGACCTCAAAAAGCCGCGCATCGGGTTGCTTAACATCGGCTCGGAGCCAGGCAAAGGGGATAAGTTGCGCAAGGAAGCGTTCGAACTGCTGCAAAATGGTTCGTTCGACTTCGTTGGCAACATCGAAGCGCGCGAGGCGATGTATGACAAGTGTGACGTGCTCGTCGCGGATGGCTTCACGGGCAACAACATGTTGAAGCTGATCGAAGGGTTTGGTCTTGGTCTGTTTGATCGCTTGCGGGATGTGTTCATGGCCGGCACGTTGACCAAGCTGGCGGCGTTCGTTTTGAAGCCAGGTCTGCGCAAATTTAAAAAGACGTTTGACTATTCCGAGTACGGCGGTGCGCCGTTGCTGGGAATCAATGGTGCGGTGATCAAGGCGCACGGCTCCTCCAATGCTCGTGCCTTTGAGATGGCGATCGAACAAGCTCGTCGTTTTATCGCAGGGGGCGTGCTTGAACAGATCCGTAGCGATTTGGAAGTTCAGCAGCAATAAGGGGGAGAGCAGTATGACCAATATTCCAGTCGGCATCCTCGGAACCGGGTCGGCTTTGCCGAGCCGAGTGGTGACCAATGAAGACATGGCGAAGATGGTGGATACCACCGACGAGTGGATTCGCTCCCGCACAGGGATCAGCGAACGTCGCTTTGTGGACGAAGGCATGGCGAGTTCCGATCTCGCTGTGGAAGCTGCCAAGAAAGCGATTGAAGCGGCAGGCATCAAGCCGGAAGAAATCGGTCTCGTGATCTGTGCAACGGTCACACCGGACTTCATGTTCCCAGCGACTGCGTGTCTGATCCAAGATCGCTTGGGTGCGAAAAAGGCAGCGGCGTTCGACTTGTCTGCTGGTTGTAGCGGCTTCCTCTACGCGCTTTCCTGTGCAGTTCCGATGGTGCAAAGCGGTATGTACAAATACACGCTGGTCATCGGTGTTGAAACGCTGTCCAAGATCACCGACATGACCGATCGCAGCACCTGTGTGCTGTTCGGTGACGGTGCAGGCGCTGTCGTTCTCGGCCCGACCACAGAAGGGCGTGGCTTCCTATCCTTTGAGATGGGGGCAGACGGTTCTGGCGGTGAGTTGCTGAAGCAGGCAGCGGGCGGCTCTCGCAACCCGGCGACGCAGGAGACGATCCTTGCGGGGGAACATTTCATCTCGATGGCGGGCAACGATGTCTTCAAGTTCGCCGTCCGCATCCTCGGCTCCGCTTCGGAAGCAGCCCTGCACAAAGCGGGCCTGACCAAGGCGGACATCGACTTCCTGATCCCGCACCAAGCCAATACGCGCATCATCGACTCGGCTGTGAACCGTCTGGGGCTGTCTCCGGACAAGGTCTACGTCAACCTACACAAATACGGCAACATGTCGTCCGCTTCCATCCCGGTCGCCCTCGACGAAGCTGTGCGTCTGGGCAAGATCCAAGAGAACGATCTGCTCGTCCTCGTCGGCTTCGGAGCAGGTTTGACGTGGGGCGCGACCACACTGCGCTGGTAACGATAGAAACAGGGAGGACCAAACTGATGACCAAGTATGCTCTCGTATTCCCAGGACAAGGTTCCCAAGTCGTCGGTATGGGCCGCGAATTGGCGGCGACACACCCGGTGACGGCAGATGTGTTCCGCCAAGCGGACGAAGCGCTCGGCTTCTCCCTTTCTGAGATCATGTGGGAAGGTCCGCAGGAAACCCTGAACCTGACCTACAACGCCCAACCGGCGATCCTGACCGCAAGTATCGCGCTCTACCGGGCGCTCCAGCAAGAGTTCCCGGATTTTGAGTTTGTGTGTACGGCGGGTCACTCGCTGGGCGAATATACGGCGCTGGTCGCAGCAGGAGCGCTGTCTTTTGAGGATGCGGTACGACTGGTGCACGCACGTGGCCGTTTCATGAACGAAGCGGTGCCGGCGGGACAGGGAGCAATGAGTGCGATCATCGCGATGGAGCGCGACGCGTTGCAAGACATCTGTACCCGCGTCTCGGCGGAACACGGTCCGGTCGAACTCGCCAACATCAACTGTCCAGGTCAGATCGTGATCTCGGGCAAGGCGGAAGCAGTCGCCAAAGCGGAGGAAGCGGTTGCAGCAGCAGGGAGCAAATTCAAGTCCCTCGTCGTCAGCGGCCCGTTCCACTCTTCGCTGATGGCTCCAGCGGCAGACCGTCTCGCCGAGGTGCTACAGACAGTTGAGATCCACGATGCGAAGATTCCGGTCATCGCCAACGCCACCGCCAAGCCGGTGCAAAGCGCTCAGGAGATTCGCGACGCGCTGATCACTCAGGTCGTAGCTCCTGTTCTCTGGGAAGACACGACTCGCTTGATGTTGGATGAGTACGGCGTTGATGCGTTCTTGGAGATCGGCTCCAGCAGTGTTTTGGCCGGCCTGAACAAGAAGGTCAACCGCAAGATTCCTACGCTCTTCTTCAAAGACATCGAAACGCTCGCAAAAGTCGATACTGCACTCAGAGGGGAGTCTACCCATGCTTAAAGACAAAGTAGCACTCGTCACAGGCGGCTCCCGTGGCATCGGGCGCGCCATCTGCCTCGAATTGGCGGAGCAAGGCGCGAAGGTGGTTGTGAACTACGCAGGCTCACAATCTGCTGCGGAGGAAGTCGTCGCACTGATCAAGGAAAATGGCGGGGAAGCGATCGCGGTCCAAGGCGATGTGGCAAGCTATGCAGATGTCGAAAAAATCGTCGCAGCGACCACCGAGACGTTCGGTCGCGTCGATATCGTCGTCAACAACGCTGGGATCACCCGTGATAACCTCCTGATTCGCATGAAGGAAGAGGAGTGGGACTCCGTGCTGAACACCAACCTCAAAGGCGTGTTCAACGTGACCAAAGCGGTAGCCCGCCCGATGATGAAGCAACGCGCAGGCCGGATCATCAACATCACGTCTGTTGTCGGTCTGATCGGCAACGCAGGCCAAGCCAACTACGTCTCCGCCAAAGCGGGCGTGATCGGCTTGACCAAATCGAACGCCAAGGAACTCGCGTCGCGTGGCATCACAGTCAACGCAATCGCTCCAGGCTACATCGAAACGGACATGACGGACAAGCTGACTGAAGATGTTAGAAGCAAGCTATTCGAGGCCATTCCGCTGGCACGACTGGGTCGTCCAGAGGATATTGCCCACACGGTGTCCTTCCTCGCGTCGGACCGCGCCGGTTATATCACCGGTCAAGTCCTGACTGTCGACGGTGGCATGGTGATGTAGTATACTAGCAACTTGGGAGGAGGTGAACAGCATGTCCGTAGAAATCTTGGAAAAAGTAAAAAACATCGTCGTAGACCGACTGGGTGTTGAAGCCAACGATGTCACCCTCGAAGCATCCTTCAAGGAAGACCTCGGTGCAGACTCCCTCGACGTCGTCGAATTGGTGATGGAACTCGAAGACGAGTTCGATATGGAAATTTCCGATGAAGACGCAGAAAAGATCAACACCGTAGGTGATGTGGTCAACTACATCTCGTCTCACAAGTAATCTCCACCCGAACATGGTTGAGAAGCTCCAATCCGCTCCATACTAGCAATTGGGGCTTCTCCTTACTGTGTGGTACCCGAACCCTAGGATAAAGCGAAGGTGAACCAACATGAAAAGGCGTGTAGTGATCACCGGTATGGGTGTTGTTTCCCCCGTTGGGAACGACGTAGAAACGTTTTGGAACAACTTGAAAAACGGAAGATCCGGAATCCGGCCGATTGACCGCTTCGACACCACAGGCTTCGCGACCACCATCGCTGGGTTAGTCGTCGACTTCAACGCGGAGGACTTTATCGATAAAAAGGAAGCACGTAAAATGGACCGTTTCGTCCATTATGCGATTGCAGCCTCTCTGCAAGCTATCAAGAACGCCGATCTCGACATCAATGATGAAATTGCTGAACGTGTCGGTGTATACATAGGTTCCGGCATCGGCGGTATCGAAACGCTATGCGAACAACACGATGTACTGAGTGAAAAAGGACCGCGACGTGTCTCCCCGTTCTTCGTCCCGATGATCATCGGAGACATGGCTTCTGGTCAAGTCTCCATCCTGATCGGTGCCAAAGGCCCGAACTCGTCGCCGATCTCTGCTTGTGCAACAGGCACCAACGCAATCGGGGACGCGTACAAGATCATTGAGCGCGGTGCAGCAGATGTCATGGTCTGCGGTGGTTCGGAAGCAGCGGTTCTGCCGTTGCCGGTCGCTGGGTTCAACTCTGCGAAAGCGATGTCAACCGCTTTCAACGATACCCCGGAAAAGGCCAGCCGTCCCTTTGACAAAGACCGTGACGGATTCGTCCTCTCCGAAGGTTCTGGCATTCTCGTGCTTGAAGAACTTGAGCACGCTAAGAAGCGCGGCGCGAAGATTCTCGCTGAAGTCATCGGCTACGGCATGAGCGGCGATGCTTATCACATCACGGCACCGGCGCCGGAGGGTGAAGGGGCTGCACGTGCGATGCGCGATGCACTCCGCGATGCGGGAATTGAAGCCAACAAGATCCAGTACATCAACGCACATGGTACTGGGACAGGTGCTGACGTGATTGAGACGACAGCGATCAAAACGGTGTACGGCGATCATGCGTACAAATTGGCGGTATCTTCGACCAAGTCGATGACCGGCCATCTGCTCGGGGCAGCCGGTGCAATCGAGGCGATTGCCTGTGTGGAAGCGATGCGCGACAGCATTCTCCCGCCAACGATCAACCTCGACAACCCGGACGAAGGTTGCGATCTGGACTACGTACCGAATGAAGCACGCTCGGCTGACGTAGACTATTGCATGTCGAACTCGTTTGGATTCGGTGGTCATAACGCAACGATCATTTTGAAGAAGTACACCGAGTAACGACATACACGAAAGTACGCTTTGTCCCTGGGAACCGGAGTTTCGGTTGCCAGGGTATCTCCATTTCTGTAGGGTCAGGTGAAGTAGTGGTGGTCATTCAATTTGATAAATTGTTGTCCGACCTCGGGATTCAGTTTCAGAACCGCAAGTTGCTGAAGCAAGCGTTTACGCATGCTTCCTACCGCAACGAGCATCGAACGGAGATCGGACAGGACAACGAACGATTGGAATTCTTGGGAGATGCAGTGTTGGAATTGCTCGTCAGCGAGTATCTGTTCCTCAAGTTCACGAAGATGCCGGAGGGTGAATTGACTCGCCTGCGCGCGACGATCGTGTGTGAACCTTCACTGGTACGATTTGCGACCAAGTTGAACTTCGACAAGTACATTCGTTTGGGACGCGGCGAGGAGATCTCCGGCGGACGCAAGCGACCAGCGCTGTTGGCGGACGTTTTTGAAGCGTTCGTAGGCGCGTATTACCTTGACCAAGGCTTGGCTGCGGTCAAAGAGTTTCTCCACCGCTTTGTCGTCTCGGAACTGACAGACGTCAACGCACCGCTCTTGACCGATTACAAGACGATGCTACAAGAACATGTGCAACGCGAAGGTCTTGGAGCTTTGTCCTATCAAATTTTGGAAGAGCGTGGCCCGGCGCACAATCGTGAGTTCGTGGCACAGGTTTTGCTTGACCACAAGTCGATGGGCGAAGGGATGGGGCGTTCGAAAAAAGAAGCCGAACAACATGCGGCCCAGATGACGATGATGATGCTCGGGAAGATCTGAGCGGGGGGCTTCCTGGAGCGATCAGGGAAAAAAGCATCAAGCAGGAACTAGCTTGATCGCTTGAGGAAGCCTTCTAGGTTCAGGGGATGCTTTCCAGCTCCGAATGGAGCGCACGTAAAGTGGCGAGCTGATGGCGGAGCATTTGGTTTTCGATCTCTAACTGGTGTTGGCGATAGCGTGCATGCAAAAACATTTTGTGCAGACCTGGTGCAAAGTGGCGAGCGATCAGCTCGTCAACGGCGTCCAGGTCTTTTTTGTCGAGCATGATGGGTTCGCCCTGTCCGGTCTGGTCTTCTTGTTGTTGGTGCCATTGTCGGGTGAGGAAGTAACCGAGGATGCGCCGCTTGTCGATCACTTTGATGGCATCTAGTTGCAGGGTAGAGGGAGCGTCGAGTGGGTAATGGTGAGGGAGGTCGTAGTGGAGGGCGATCGCATCGCCGTACTTTTTGCTGGTCATCGGGGCGATCAAGGCCCAGTTGCGGCCTTCGAAGAGGAGTAGGCAGGGGTGGCGATAGGAGGTTTCGGAGCCGATGTTGTAGGCACCGAGGTCAGCGTAGATCAGCCGCCCTCGCTTGTAGCGGGTGTGGTTTTCCGGGTATTGGTTGCGTTCGAGCCAGAATTCGTGCCAGAGGATCAGGGGGACGGAGCGACGGAGGGAGGAATTGGTGAGGAAGAGCAAGAGTTTGCCGATCGACTTCATCATCTCTGGCAGAACTCCTTCCTGAACGGCACTGCGTTCAGGGTGCAGACGGTACAGGTCGAGCAAGAGTTTTTTGTTCGGCATCACAGTGAGGTCTCCTTACGAGGAAGTATGAGAGGGTGTGCAGGGGAACGTTCGTACTATTTTAACCACAAACCCATTTAACATGTCAAGGATATGTTGCGAAAAAATCCCCCACACGGAAACGTGTAGGGGATTTCTTTTTTGCTAAGGCGTGGTCGTGCCACCCGCGTCAATGCCACCGGTGTCCGTACCCCCAGGTGGGGTGGTGTCACCAGCCGGAGTGCCAGTGTCTGTCCCACCCGTTGTCGTGCCAGTGTCGGTACCGCCAGCCGGAGTGCCAGTGTCAGTCCCACCAGTTGTAGTGCCGGTTTCCGTCCCTGTACCAGTCCCGGTTGTAGTGCCAGTTTCCGTCCCTGTGCCAGTCCCGGTTGAAGTGCCAGTTTCCGTCCCGGTCCCAGTCGTTGTGCCAGTCCCTGTACCCGTTTCCGTCGTAGTCGTAGTGCTAGTCCCAGCACCCGTTTCCGTCCCGGTTCCAGTGCCAGTCCCGGTCGTAGAGCCAGTCCCTGTACCTGTTTCCGTCGTGGTCGTCGTTCCTGTTTCCCCAGCGGTCGTGCCTGCGCCTGTTGTGCCGGTCGTTGTCCCACCAGTATCTCCGGTCGCAAATGCCGCCGGTGCAGCGGCGGCCCCCACAAGTGGGATCGTCGCCAGCAGGGCCGTCCCCATCATCACTTTCGCACGGGTGATCTTCGAGTTCGGGAAGCGTTCCTTCACGTACTCGTTGACGTTCTGCTCCAACTGATGCCGCTTTTTCCCATCCAAACGGCGACCTGGCTCCTGTGCAAACTCTTCTAAGTTGCGCTTCAGATGCAACACAATCGTGAAACCTCCATCACCCATCGGTTGCAACTCGTAACGTTCGAACAAATAGAAAACCTCCTTTGAGATGCATGTCAAAATCCGTACCCACACATCCCTAGCATCTGCAAAATACGCACAAAAAAAGACCGCCAGCGCGAAACTGGCCGTCCAATTAAGGGGAAATCATATAAAAGTTTGCATGTCTGCACGATTTACCGTACAGATTGCAAAGAATTCGCACGGTACATCTCGTAATCACGATCCATCTGATGCAAGGTAAAAAGCGCTTCCAGCAGCTTTGCCACCTTTTTCATCACGGTGTTCCTCCTCAGGAGAAGTTTTTTCCAACACCTCTATCGTACCCCACGACCATGAAGGGCGTGTGAAGGAATCGTTTCCTTTTGATTATTTGTGCATCTGCACAGGAAGTGAACCACTGTGATAGAATAGATTAGTTGAAAGCCCATCTAAAGCTCTGGAGGGGAACAGGTTGTATCTGAAACGAATAGAGGCGATCGGGTTCAAGTCGTTCGCCGACCGCACGGAGCTGGAATTCGTGCCGGGCGTGACGGCTGTCGTCGGCCCGAACGGTTCGGGCAAATCAAACATCTCCGACGCGATCCGTTGGGTGCTCGGCGAACAAAGCGCTAAGTCCTTGCGCGGTTCGAAAATGGAGGACGTGATTTTTGCAGGGTCTGATGGTCGCAAGGCCGTCAACTTTTGCGAAGTCTCTCTGACGCTGGACAACAGCAATCGTGAACTAGACCTCGACTACAACGAAGTCACTGTCACCCGCCGGGTATACCGTTCGGGCGACTCCGAATATATGATCAACAAGCAAACTTGTCGCTTGAAGGACATCTCCGAACTGTTCATGGACACCGGCCTCGGCAAGGAAGCCTACTCGATCATCGGCCAAGGCCGCATCGACGAGATCCTGTCCAACAAGTCGGAGGATCGACGAGGGATTTTTGAGGAAGCAGCAGGGATCGTCAAGTACAAATCCCGCAAAAAAGAAGCCGAGAAAAAACTAGACGAAACCACCGCCAACCTGATCCGCATCGCGGACGTGATCGGTGAACTCGATGCGTCGATGGAACCGATGGGCTTCCAAGCCGAAGTTGCCAAGGAAGCACGAGAACTTCGCCAGCAGCTCGAACGTTACGAAGTCGCGCTCTACGTCCACGACATCGAAGACCTGCACCAGCGCTGGAAGGAAGGCAGCGGCGAGGGCGAAAAGCTCTCGGCCGATCACCTCGATCGTTCTGCACAAGTCAACCTCCAAGAAGCGGATTACGAAAAACTGCGCTGGGAACTCGCCCAGATCGAGCAATCGATCGAAGCGGCACAAAAGGCACTCGTCGAGGTTGTCCAAGAGCACGAAAAGTCGGAAGGCCGCCGCAAGCTCCTGCAGGAGCGGCAACAAAACCTGCAGGCCAGCCACACCGACCTCGACTCCGTGTTGGAAAAACTGACCCGCGAGCATCAGCAGCACACCGCGATGCGCGTCGAGGAGCAGTCCAAGGCCGATGCACTACACGCCCATATCGAATCGTTAAAACGCGATCTCGAGGAAAAGTTGAACCTCGCCAAAGGCTTTCTCGACCGCGCCGAACGCGAGGGTGAAGTGGAGAGCTTGAAGTCCGACTTGATTGAGAAGCTCAACGACAGCGCCTCCAAGCGCAACGAGTTAAAAAATCTCGAATCCGCGCTCGAAATTCTGGAGCGCCGCATCGCTCGCCAAGTCGAGGAGGAGCGTGACTTCACCCAGCGCGTCACCCAACTGCGCGTGGCGTTGGACGAAGCGAACAAGCAGCGCGGTGAGGAAGGCGTCCAGGAAGCAGAAGTCACCGACATGCTGCAAAGCCTGCGCCAAAAAGTCGACGCCGAAACGCGCGACCAAGAAAAGCGCAGTGGGATCTTGCGCCAATGGCAAACTGATCAGACCTCGCACCGTTCCCGCCTAGAACTGTTGCGCGATATGGAGTCCCAGTACGGTGGCTACCAAGTCGGTGTCCGCAACGTCTTGCAAGCAGCTACACGAGGGAATGTTCAAGGCGTGCACGGAGCCGTCGCTGAATTGATGCAGGTGCCGCGCGAGTACGAACTGGCGATGGAGACTGCACTGGGTGGCGCGATGCAGAGCGTCGTCGTGCGCGATGAGAAAGCAGCTCGCGATGCCATTCATTTTTTGAAAAGCAGCGGCGGAGGTCGTGCGACGTTTTTGCCACTGGATGTCATCAAGGGTCGACCCCTCGGCAAGTCGGAGCGCATGGCGATCCAAGGCCACAGCGGATTCGTCGGCATCGGCTCTGAGTTGGTGAAAAGCGATGCTCAGTACCAAAACATCGTGGACAACCTGCTCGGCTCCGTTGTCGTCGCCCGCGCGATCGCTGATGCCAACGCGCTCGCTCGGCTGTTGCAATACCGAGTGCGCATCGTCACCCTCGATGGAGATGTCGTCAATCCTGGAGGTTCGATGAGCGGAGGATCTGTGCAGAAAAAGGGCACATCCCTGCTCGGTCGTACCCGTGAGATCGAGGAGATGGAGGACAAGCTGAAGGCGATGAACACGAAAATCGCCGACGCCCAATCTGTCTATGAACAAAAAGAAGCACAACTCGTCCAAGCGAAGGATGAGATCCGCCGCTTGTCGGAGCGCAGTGAGCAACAACGTGGGTCGATGTACAGCTACGACGCACAAATTCGTGAACTCACCGCGCAACTTCGTGGGGTTGAAGAACGCCTTGAACTGGTGACACTGGAATTGGGGCAGTACAGACTAGAGGAGCAGGACAATCGCTCCAAACAAGATCAAGTGCGCAACTCCTTGGTTGTGTTGGAGTCTGAAACGATCTCGTTACAACGGCTGGTCGATGAGTTGCAGTCCGTGCTCAGGGAACAGCAGACGGTCGCTGCCGATGTGAACGAGGAAGTCACCGCGTTCAAAGTCAAACTGGCAGGCGTCGAGCAGGAACAGGCGAGCGTCATGAACAATGTCCTGCGCCTGCAGGCACGCCTCGCGGAGTTGGCCGAAGAGATCGAAGAGCGGGAGCGCGAACGTCAAGGTCTAACCCAGCGTCTCGAGGAGACTGCACAGGAGCTCCTCGCGGCTGAATCGCTGTACGCCAACTTCGAGGAACACCGCAAGGAAGCGGAAACCAAACTGGATTTGCATCGTGAGGCTAAACTGGGTCTCGCCAGTCGCATGAGACAGATGGAGGCACAACTTCGCGAAGCTCGTCTGCAATTGAAAAACCTCGAACAACTCGTTCACCACAACGAGGTCAAAGTCAACCGCCTCGACGTCGAGTTGAACAACTCGCTGACCAAGCTCGCCGAGGAGTACCACATCTCATTTGAACTGGCCAAGGAACGCTACCCGATGCCTGAGGAACTGGCGATCACCAAGCGCAAAGTTCAAGAGTTCCGTCGAGAGATCGAGCGCTTAGGCGACGTCAACTATGGTGCGATCGAGGAGTATGCCCGGATGCAGGAACGTCACGCCTATCTGACCGAGCAACGCAACGATCTGACCACGGCAGTCGAACAACTGTATGAAGTGATTCGCGAGATCGAGGATGAGATGTCGAAGCGCTTCAATGAGACGTTCTACGCGATTCGCGAGCAGTTTTCTGACGTGTTCGTTGCGCTGTTTGGCGGTGGACGTGCAGACTTGACCCTCACCGATCCTGAGAAGCCGCTAACCACCGGCATCGACGTGGTTGCTCAGCCACCGGGCAAAAAGTTGCAGAACCTGCAACTGCTCTCTGGCGGAGAACGCGCACTGGCTGCGCTGGCGTTGCTTTTTGCCATCCTGCGCATCAAGCCGGTGCCGTTCTGTGTCCTCGACGAAGTTGAAGCGGCGCTCGACGATGCCAATGTGGCGCGTTATTCGATGTACCTGCGAGATTTTTCCAAGCAGACGCAGTTCATCGTCGTGACGCACCGCAAAGGCACGATGGAGGGCGCTGATGTCCTCTATGGTATTACGATGCAAGAATCGGGCGTCTCCAAGGTCGTCTCTGTGCGATTGGTCGATCAAGCGATGGAATTGGCAACCTAGGTGACGGAGTCGCCTTTTTATAGGAGAAGGGAGTAGTTGGCATGGGTTTTTTCAGCAAGATCAAGGAAGGTCTCTCCAAGACGCGCGATGCCTTCTTGGGCAAGGTCGAATCGATCATCACGTTCGGTCGCAAAATTGATGAAGAGTTTTACGAGGAATTAGAGGAAGCGCTGATCATGGCGGACGTCGGCGTCAACACCGTCATGGAGATCATGGACGAACTGCGTGTCGAGGTCAAAAAGCGCAAACTCTCGCAAGCCGAAGAGTTGCGCCCTGTCCTCCAAGAGAAGCTCGCAGATCTCATGGGAAGCGAGGAGCAAGAAGGTCTGCGCATGGCTCCGAACGACCAGCTGACCGTCATCCTGTTCGTCGGCGTCAACGGCGTCGGCAAAACCACGACGATCGGCAAATTGGCGCATAAGTTCAAATCCGAAGGCAAGAAAGTCATCCTCGCTGCGGGCGATACGTTCCGCGCTGGGGCGATTGAGCAACTCGAAGTCTGGGGTCAGCGGGCGGGGGTCGACGTGATCAAGCAATCGGCAGGTTCTGACCCGGCGGCTGTCATCTATGACGGTCTCGCCGCCGCACGCGCTCGCAAAGCGGATGTGCTGCTCTGCGACACGGCAGGACGCCTCCAGAACAAATCCAACCTGATGGACGAATTGAACAAAGTCTACCGCGTCATCAAGCGCGAACTGCCGGATGCTCCGCATGAAGTCCTGCTCGTTCTCGATGCCACCACCGGCCAAAATGCGTTGCAACAAGCGAAATTGTTCGGCGCCACCGCTGGCGTCACCGGCATCGTGCTGTCCAAACTCGATGGCACGGCGAAGGGCGGAATCGTGATCGCGATCCGCAAAGAGCTGGAAATACCCGTGAAATTCGTCGGACTCGGCGAGAAGATCGACGACCTGCAACCGTTTGTACCACAGGAATTCGTGGCTGCACTGTTCTCTGGAGAGCAGGAAGAACACGAATAAAAAGAATTTTTATGAGAGAGTTGACAACACGTTCGCTTTTCAGTAATATACGTCTGTAAAGCAAATCGACTTGACAGGCAGAGGGGCGTCGGACATGCTCGAAAAGACCACCCAGATGAACCTGTTATACGACTTCTACGGGGTTATGCTCACCGAGAAGCAGCGAGAATTTGTGGAACTGTACTACCTGGATGACCTCAGTTTGGCGGAGATCGCTGAACAGTTTGAGATCAGTCGACAGGCTGTGCACGACAACATCCGCCGAGCGAGCGCACAATTGCTCGATTATGAGGCGAAGTTGCACTTGGTCGAGCGGTTTGAACGCCGCCGCGAAGTCGGAAGTCGGGTGTTGTCGCTCCTCGAGAACAGCCCGTACCAACAGGAAAGCGCCCAGATCGCAAGTCTGGTGTGCGAGTTGATCGAGGAATAACCGACAAGGGAGGATGGCTATGGTCTTCGAAGGATTAGCGAACCGATTGCAGGATACCTTCAACCGTCTGCGGGGCAAGGGCAAACTGAGTGAATCGGACGTCGCAGAAGCCATGCGGGAAGTGCGGCTGGCGTTGCTGGAAGCCGACGTCAATTTCAAAGTCGTCAAAGACTTTGTGGCGAAGGTCAAGGAACGTGCAGTTGGACAGGAAGTCCTGCAAAGCCTAACCCCGGGACAACACGTCATCAAGATCGTCAACGAGGAACTTACCGAGTTGATGGGCGGTGCTCAATCGAAGCTCGCCATCAGCCCGAAAGCCCCGACCGTATATATGATGGTCGGATTGCAAGGCGCGGGTAAAACCACCCACACCGGCAAGTTGGCGCGTCTTCTGCAGAAAGACCACAAGAAACCGTTGCTTGTCGCCTGTGACATCTATCGTCCGGCCGCGATCAAGCAGCTCCAAGTTCTCGGCGAACAGCTCGACGTACCGGTGTTCTCCCTCGGCAACGAGGTCAGCCCGGTCGAGATCGCCCGCCAAGCGCTGGAGCATGCCAAGTCGTATGGTCACGATTATGTCCTGATCGACACCGCAGGCCGTTTGCATATCGATGAAGCGTTGATGGACGAACTGAAGCAGATCAAGGAAACGGTACAACCGAACGAGATCCTGCTCGTCGTCGACGCGATGACCGGTCAAGATGCCGTCAACGTCGCCGAGAGCTTCAATACTCAGCTCGACGTGACGGGTGCGATCCTCACCAAGCTCGACGGGGATACACGCGGTGGTGCAGCGCTCTCGATTCGTGCCGTAACAGGCACGCAAATCAAGTTCGCCGGCACCGGGGAGAAGATCGATGCGATCGAACCCTTCCACCCAGACCGGATGGCCTCCCGAATTCTCGGGATGGGCGACGTGCTCACGTTGATCGAGAAAGCCCAAGCGAGCATTGACAAGGACAAAGCGATCGACCTTGAACGGAAGATGCGCAATGCCGACTTCACGCTCGATGACTTCCTCGACCAGTTGCAGCAAGTTAAGCAACTGGGTCCGCTCGACCAGATCATGGGCATGCTGCCAGGCATGAACAAGGTCAAAGGGTTGCAGAACGCCAACGTCGATGACAAGCAGATTGGCCGCATCGAAGCGATCATTCGCTCGATGACCCCGACGGAGCGCACGGAGCCGGGCGTGATCAACTCCAGCCGCCGCAAGCGCATCGCTGCCGGGAGTGGCACATCGGTTCAGGAAGTCAATCGCCTCTTGAAGCAATTCGAAGAGATGCAGAAGATGATGAAACAGTTCTCCGGTATGGCGAAAAAGATGAAAGGCAAGAAGGGCAAAGGCTTCAAATTGCCGTTCATGCCCTAATCCCCGAAAAAATTCACGAGTTTTCAAGTTTTCTGTTCCATTGGAACGGAAGTTATGATATGATTTTGATTCTGTGGAGGTGAAATTACAATGGCAGTTAAGATTCGTCTGAAACGCATGGGTCAAAAGAAAGCTCCGTTCTACCGTTTGGTAGTCGCAGATTCCCGCTCTCCGCGTGATGGCCGTTTTATCGAGGAGATCGGTACCTATAACCCGGTTACCCAACCGGCTCAGATCAACATCGACGAAGAAAAAGCACTCGCATGGCTGAACCAGGGCGCACAACCGTCCGACACCGTGAAGAACCTTTTCTCTAAGACCGGCATCCTCAAGAAGGTACACGAAGCGAAAGCAGGCAAGTAAGCATGAAGCAACTGGTGGAAACCATTGCGAAGGCACTTGTCGACCAACCGGATCAAGTTCGGGTCACCGAACGGATCACGGAGGACGCGATCGTGTACGAACTGTCCGTCTTTCCCTCTGATATGGGCAAGATCATCGGCAAGCAAGGTCGAGTAGCGAAGGCGCTGCGCACAGTCGTCGCGGCCGCCGCTACGGGACAGTCCGAAAAAGTCACGATCGAAATCGTGTAACACAACGAAAGCTAGGAAGCGGATGCTTCCTAGCTTTTTTGTGGTATAATAAGGCACATACCAAAGGAGTGTGAATTTCATTGTTGACTGTAAAAGTACCCGTCGGGATTAAATTGATTCTGACCGAACAGACCAAGCAGGGCATCACCGGTGAAATCAACCAAGCGATCCAACAGATCCAGCATGAGCTGGAACAGATCGAATTCCAAGCGCGCAAAGCACTGGCAGACGCTGAGCAACATGGCCCGGAAGCTGTTCAAGGCCTGACCGCCCGCATCAACCAAGAGCGCGGCGCTCGCATGGAGCGTCGTGAGCAACTGATGCAACAACTCGTACAGATTCAACAATCGCCGATCAACTCGGAAATCCCCGGCGGCCAAGTGGAATCTTCCGTGAACGTGAGCGTTGGCGACATCTGGGAAGAAACCGTTCAAGGCACCGAGATCGTGCTCAAGGATGGCGTGGTCGTGGAAATTCGTCGTGCGGGTGATGCTGTTTGAGTGAAAAGAAACTGATCCTCGTCGGCCACTTGGTGAACACCCAAGGGGTGCGCGGTGAAGTACGAGTTGTCTCGCGAACAGACTTCGATGATGTCCGTTTCGAGACCGGCTCGCAGCTGTTGCTCGTGCATCCGAATCACCCCAAGCCAATTAAGTTGAAAGTTGCTTCGTCCCGACCACATAAACAATTCATCCTGCTGACATTCGAGGGGCATTTTAACATCGACGATGTGGAAAAGTACAAGGGTGGCGACTTGATGGTCCCTGAGACCGAACTGGTCGAGCTGCCGGAGAATACGTACTTTATCTACCAATTGATTGGCTGCCAAGTCGTGTCGGATGAGGGACAGGAGCTCGGCGTCCTCCGGGACGTGCTCCAACCAGGGGCGAACGACGTGTATGTCGTGAAACCGCCCAAGGGCAAGGACATCCTGCTGCCGGTGATTCCGGAGTGTGTGTTGGATGTGGATGTAGTCAACAAAAAAGTTCTGGTACATATCTTGCCGGGCCTGCTGGACTGATCGATGGTTGGAGGCGACAGCATTGCGTATTGACATCGTAACCATCTTTCCAGAAATGTTTGAAGGCGTGATCAACAGTTCGATTCTGGGACGAGCGCGCCGTGAGGGGCTGGTCGAGATCAACTTGATCGACTTCCGCGCCTACTCGCCGAACAAGCACAACACCGTCGACGATACCCCGTATGGGGGCGGCGGCGGCATGGTGCTCAAGCCCGAGCCGATCTTCGCCGCTGTGGAGGCGCTTACAGAGCCACCAGAGGCTGGTCAAGCCTCTGCACAGCAGGACAAGCGCCGCCCGCGCGTGATCTTGACCTGTCCGCAGGGCGAGGTCTATTCGCAAGCCAAAGCGCTCGATTTCGCCTCTGAGGAGCACTTGGTGATCATCGCCGGTCACTATGAAGGCTATGACGAGCGCATCCGGGAGTACTTGGTCACCGACGAGATCTCCGTTGGTGATTATGTGTTGACCGGGGGCGAGTTGCCCGCGATGGTGATCGTGGACAGCGTGACGCGGTTGTTGCCAGGCGTGTTGGGGAATAACACATCGGCCGTGCTCGATTCGTTTCGCGAAGGCTTGCTCGAATACCCGCATTACACCCGCCCAGCAGCGTTTCGTGGCTGGTCGGTGCCCGATGTGTTGCTCTCTGGGCATCATGGCAACGTAGAGCGCTGGCGGCGCAAGGAATCGCTGCGCCGCACCCTGCTACGCCGCCCGGACCTGCTGCAATCGCTTGAACTGACCAAGGAAGATCGCAAACTCCTCGACGAAGTGAAGCGGGAAGAGGGCATCTCGCGGTAAAAAAAGCCCCGTTCGGTGACGATCGGGGCTTTTTTCATGAGCATGAGCGATGTAATCACGAATTTTGCGCGAAAATAACCCTAGTGGGACTTGTCCTCCTCAGGAGGTCCGTGTTATATTTGTCTTGTCGCCGCGAGAGGTTCTGCTTCACACGAACGAGTGGTTGACATCGATTCGAGGATGTGTTATCCTAATTCTCGTCACCGATACAAACGTTGGGGAGTCGCCAAGCGGTAAGGCAACAGACTTTGACTCTGTCATGCGAAGGTTCGATCCCTTCCTCCCCAGCCACATACACACACGCCGGAGTGGCGGAATGGCAGACGCAGTCGACTCAAAATCGACCGGGAAACCGTGGGGGTTCGAGTCCCTTCTCCGGCACCACATTTTCACCCTTTGGGGGGTTAGCTCAGTTGGTAGAGCACCTGCCTTGCAAGCAGGGGGTCAGCGGTTCGAATCCGCTACTCTCCACCATTTTTATTCCTCGATAGCTCAGTTGGTAGAGCGCCCGACTGTTAATCGGATGGTCGCAAGTTCGAGTCTTGCTCGGGGAGCCACGCCTTTTTAGCTCAGTAGGTAGAGCGCATCCATGGTAAGGATGAGGTCATCGGTTCGATTCCGGTAAAAGGCACCATATTTGCTTGGCTCGTTGGAGAAGCGGCTTAACTCATCGCCCTTTCAAGGCGACATTCACGGGTTCGAATCCCGTACGAGTCACCAATTTTACTCAATACCTCATGCGGAAGTGGCTCAGGGGTAGAGCATCGCCTTGCCAAGGCGAGGGTCGTGGGTTCGAATCCCATCTTCCGCTCCATTTTTATGTTCTGGTGGCATAGCCAAGTGGTAAGGCGTAGGTCTGCAAAACCTTGATCCCCGGTTCAAATCCGGGTGCCACCTCCATAACGCGTTACCATGTCGGATACAAACGTCCGATTTTTTTATTGCCAAAATTCTTTCTCTATGTTATGCTATATACTGTCCTTGCGGGTGTGGTGGAATGGCAGACACAACAGACTTAAAATCTGTCGGGTTTCCCGTGCCGGTTCGAGTCCGGCCACCCGCACCAACCTAGTACCAACCAAGCATCTCTCCGTTCGCGGAGAGATGCTTTTTTTCATTAGGGCACAATCTGCACCACCGTCCCGATCGCCACACGTTTGGCGAGATCGAGCACATCCCGATTGTGCATGCGGATGCAGCCGTGTGAGACAAACTTGCCGATTGAGGACTCGTTGTTCGTGCCATGGATTCCGTAGCCTTTTTTGGACAGCCCCATCCAAAAGTCGCCGTAGACCGAGCGTGGTCCGCCCGGGCGGCGTTCAGGGTCTTGAACTTTGTTGATAATTTTGAAGGTGCCGGTCGGGGTCTTCGTGGCGATTTTGCCAACGCCGACAGGGTAGGTGCGCACGGTCTTGCCGTCTTGGAGCAGCGTGAGTTGGCGCTTGCCAAGCGAGATGCGGATGCTGGTCGCCATAGGTGAAATCTCCTCCTTTTTTCCACAGCGTATGCGCGTTTGCCTGTGCGGGGAACCTATGCTACACTTTCGAAAGACTACCATAGAGAGGGCGGATTGACCCAGATGCCGAAATTGGGCGCGAACGTTTCCATCGCCAAACACGGTCTGCTCGCAGCCGTTCAGGAATCGATTGGCTATGAAGCTGACACCTATATGATCTACACCCGCTCCAACCGCGGAGGCAAGGCCAAGGACATCACCCTGTTCAACCGTGAGAAAGCTTATGAGCTGATGCAAGAGCACAAACTCAGCGATCCGGTCGTCCATGCGCCGTACCTCGTCAATCTTGCTTCTAATAAGGAAGAGACGTTCGAATATGGTGTCAACCTCCTGCGCGAAGACATCGAACGCACTACATATCTCGGCATCCAGCACATCGTCTTCCACCCAGGCTCGCACACGGGGGCTGGGGTCGAATACGGCATCAAGCGCATCGCCGAAGGGCTTGACTTGATCCTGACCGGCGAGGAGACGATCAACGTCTGCCTGGAACTGATGGCAGGAGACGGTTCCAAAGTCGGTTCCAACTTCGAGGAATTGGCGGAGATCATCTCGCTCGTCAAGCACCGGGACAAGCTCGCCGTCTGCCTCGACACGTGCCACTTGTGGTCGGCAGGCTATGACATCGTGAACGACTTTGACGGCGTGATGCAGAAGTTTGACGACACCGTCGGACTCGACCGCCTAAAAGTTTGGCACATCAACGATTCCAAGACCGAGTTCAACTCGCGCAAGGACCGTCACGCCAACATCGGTGAAGGCACGATAGGCGCTGAAGCGATCAAGCGGATCGTGCATCACGAACTGGCGAAGGACAAGCCGCTGATTTTGGAAACACCGGAAGGAAAGTACAAGGAAGAGATCGCGTTTTTGCGCGCGTAACCTCCGTCCTTGCTGAAAAAGAGACCCGTCCTCGCGGCGGGTCTCTTGGCTTTTCTACCATCTATTGCTCAGACTGCAAAACTTCGTACCCACAAACAATAGCCCTGAGGTCCGAAATCTTGTAGCTGAGGTGATAGAGATGAACAATCGGAAGAACAAACGCATGGCTTTAGCACTTGTCGCCCTGTTCGCTTTGATGCCGTTGCCCACCGCTGTCAATGCACTGACCACAGATGCGCAGTCCGCGAGCACGGTCCAGCCCGCCGTCCCAAGTCTCAGTTATTCGAGCGTCGCTCGCGCAGGTGTCCTGATCAATGGCACCGCCAAGGCGGCGATCAACCCGATTCTGATCAGCGGGGTCTATTATGTGCCATTTAAAGACATCGCACATGTGTTGGATTACGACTCGATCAGCTACAACACCGGCACCAAGACGTACAGCGCAACAGATGGTTCTGTCACCGTGCGCGTGACGATCGGCGGCACACAAGCACGCAAGGGTGATGAGACCTTGATCATCCCCGCGCCGAAGTTTATCAACGGCACTACCTATTTGAGCCTCGATGCGGTGAGTGCGGTGTTCAACACCTTCACGTACTTCAACCCACCGGATGGGTCGATTCGCGTTCAGATGCCAGCCATGACCTATAAAGTGCAAGCTGGAGACTCGCTGTTCACAATCGCTCAAGCGCATCACACCACCGCGACAGCTGTACGGTCGTCGAACGGGTTGAAGTCTGACTTGTTGATGCCAGGTCAAGTGTTGCGCTTGCCGGCAGAGGACCAAAAGCGCGAGATGGAATCGACGCCACAAGGCACCGCGCCAACGCAAGCGCCAGAAGGAACAACCCCGGAAGCTGCGACGCCGACCGCGACCTTGTCTCCGAGTGCCGCAGCCAAGGCACAAGCCATCATCACGCTCGGCAAAAAGTACATGGGCGTGCCGTACAAGTTCGGGGCGAAAACCACCGATGCACCGCGTCTGATGGACTGCTCGTCGTTCATGCAGTACATTTTTAAATCCCAAGGGATCGCACTGCCGCGAGATTCTCGCCAACAAGGTGCGATCGGGACGAAAGTGCTGAAATCGCAGTTGCAACCGGGGGATCTGATCTTCTTCAAATATCCGGAACGCTACTCGGACGGTCGGATCGGTCACGTCGGTGTCTACATCGGCAATGGGCAGATGTTGCATACGATCCCGCGCACCGGGGTTACGATCACGAAGTTCACCACGTCCAGCTACTGGACCAAAAACTTCTTGTATGGCAAACGAGTGATCAAGTAACAAGTTTCCCCTGAGAACCGTTGCCAAGCCCTCCAACCCTGTGTTATAATCGTTTTTGTGACATCAAGGCGGTCCGCTATCTGGTGCCTGAAGGCCCATGACACGAACGCCTGCAGGGAGGAGGTAATACCATGAACCAAAACCTTTTGGCTCAAATCACTGCGGAACAAATCCGCACCGATATCCCGACTTTCAAGCCAGGCGACACTGTTCGCGTACACGTGAAAGTAAAAGAGGGTACTCGTGAACGTATCCAGGTCTTCGAAGGCGTAGTTATCAAGCGTCGTGGTGGTGGCATCTCTGCTACTTTCACCGTTCGTAAGATTTCTTACGGCGTAGGCGTAGAGCGTACTTTCCCGCTCCATACCCCGAAGTTCGAAAAGATCGAAGTGATGCGCCGTGGCCGCGTACGTCGTGCGAAACTGTACTACCTGCGTAACCTCACCGGTAAAGCTGCGCGTATTAAAGAGATCCGTTAATCAACAAAGACCAGGGACTTGTGACTCGTTGCAAGTCCCTTCTTTGTATCTTTTGTATCTGTCATCGCGCAGGAGGGTACGCTAATGAGTGAGCACGTACAGGGAACGACCACGCCTGACACCAAGCCAGTCAAGAAGCGCAACGAGACATGGGAGTGGATCAAGTCGTTGTTGATCGCCTTTGTGTTGGCTCTCTTGATCCGTCAATTTTTGTTTGCGATCTTTATGGTCGACGGACAATCGATGGTGCCGACCTTGCAAGACCGCGAGCGTTTGGTTGTCAACAAGCTGGTCTATCATTTACATAAGCCGGAGTACAACGACATCCTCGTATTCAAATACCCTTCCGATGAGAGCAAGGACTTCATCAAGCGCGTCATCGGCCTTCCCGGAGACAAGATCGAGATCCGTGATTTCAAAGTCTTCCGCAACGGTCAGGAGTTGGACGAGTCGTTCATCGCTGAACCGACGGGTCCGACGGAAAAGACCTTCGCCGTGCCGGACGGAATGATTTTTGTCATGGGTGACAACCGCAATTATTCCAAGGACAGCCGTGACCCGCAAGTGGGCTACGTGAAGGACGAGGAAATCATCGGCCGCGCTGAGATCGTCTGGTGGCCGTTTGGCAACTTCCGCAAAATTTAACCACATAGGGGGAACGTCCGCATGACTACCATTCAATGGTTCCCCGGCCATATGGCCAAGGCACGCCGGGAAGTCACGGAGAAGCTCAAGCTGGTGGACATCGTCATGGAGCTCGTCGACGCGAGACTCCCGCTCTCCAGCCGCAATCCGATGATGGATGAGCTCGTGCAACACAAACCGCGCTTGGTGCTGCTGAACAAGGCCGATCTGGCCGATCCGCGGATCACCGAGCTGTGGGTGAAGTACTTCCGCTCCAAGGGACTCGATGCTTTGCCGATCAACGCGATCAAGGGTGAAGGTTTGCCCAAGGCTGCGGCAGAAGCGAAGCGCCTGTTCGGGCCCAAGATGGAAGCGATGATGAAAAAGGGCATCCGCCCTCGTGCAACCCGTGCGATGATCCTCGGCATCCCGAACGTCGGGAAGTCGTCGCTGATCAATCGGATGGCGAAAAAAACGATCGCCAAAACGGGCGACCGTCCAGGCGTCACGCAAGCCCAGCAGTGGATCAAGGTGGGCAAGGACTTCGAACTGCTCGATACGCCGGGGATTCTCTGGCCGAAGTTTGAAGACCCGCAAGTCGGCCTGCGTCTGGCCTCGACTGGCGCGATCAAGGAGGAGATCCTTGACACCGAGCCGGTGGCGATCTACATCGTCAACCTGATGAACTCGCGCTACAAAAACGTGCTGGAAACCCGCTACAACATCGAATCGTTGCCGGAGAACCCGCGTGAGGCGATTGAAGTGATCGGTCGAAAGCGCGGCTTCCTGCGCCACGGCAACATCGTGGACTTAGAAGCGACGTGGAAGTTGCTGATCCGTGAATTCCGTGGCGGGCAGTACGGGCGGATCTCCTTGGAGAATCCGCAGGACTTGCCGGTCGAGGAAGTGCAAGCAGAGCCAGCGGTCAAGGTCTCCGCAAAAGTGGAACAGACTACCCCCGTTGCACAAGAGGCGGATCTTGCAGGTAAAGAGTCTGCTCTTGCGGGCGTTGAGTCTTCCTCTACGGATGAGACACCTGCTGGTGAAGCGGCAACACCTGAAGTTGAAGTGAAACTTGCAGAAACTACCACCGTGGAGTAACGCGGTGGTTTTTTGTTGTTTGACAGGATTCGACTGCTGATTGGCGAATGGAATAGGAACAGTGAGTGAAGGGAGAATGTCAGGATGTCTCGCAAGAAAATCGAGTTTCACACCATGACCATCGGGGACGTCCGTGACTGGCTCCAGACGAATACACCGTCCACGCGCCAGATCAAGACGATCAGTCAGGATGAGCGCGCCGGTGTGCGCAAGTTGATCGAGAGCTACCTCCGCGAGCAGAAGCGGCTCACCGTGGAAGCGGCGCGCCAAGAGCGGATGTGGAGCTATGAACGACGCGCCGGCGAGCAAGGGTTTCTGCGGGTCGCCGGCATCGACGAAGCGGGACGCGGACCGTTAGCTGGACCTGTTGTCGCAGCGGCGGTGATCCTGCCAGAGCAGATCGACCTGCCTGGCCTCAACGATTCCAAACAAGTCAAAGAAAACGTCCGCGATCAGCTCTACGACCTGATCTGCGCACAAGCGGTTGCCTATGGCGTAGGCATCGTGGACGTGGATTATATAGATCGTCACAACATCTTGCAAGGCACATTCGAAGCGTCACGTCGAGCGCTCGCCCAACTCGAAGCACAGTTTGGCTTGGTTCCAGACTATCTGTTGACCGATTTCTTGAAGATCCCTGGTGTGACGCAACCGTATGAAGCGATTGTGAAGGGCGACTCCAGTTCGTACTCCATCGCAGCGGCGTCGATCTTGGCGAAGGTGACGCGAGATCGGCTGATGGTCGAGTATGCGGCACAGTATCCGCAGTATGGATTTGCTCGCAACAAAGGCTACGGCAGCCCGGATCATCTGGCAGCGCTGGAGGAGCATGGGCCATGCCCGCTCCACCGGACCTCGTTTGCGCCGGTGGCACAGAAGTTGCAACTCCAAGGTTCGTTGTTCGACGGGTTTGAGTTCTAGCGCCGCGAGGGCGCAGAGGGGGAGATCGGGATGCGCATCAGCACCGGGCAGATGGCCAAGATCATCATGCAAACGCTCCAAGGGGCAAAGGACGTCGGAGGACAGCTGGAGTTGAAAGTCGGCACTGTGGTCAAAGCGACGTTGCTGGAATTTCTCGACAGCAAGTCGAACGCGCTGTTGCAGATTGGCAACGCCAAGGTTCGCGCACAAGTCGATGCGAATCTGCAACCGGGCGATCAGTTGGAGTTGCTGGTGACCGGTGAGCAGAAGCGCGGAGCGATGGAGTTGAAATTGATCGGGCAGCCCGTGCGCGGTGAGACGGGACGGGCGATGCCGTTGGACCTCGCAGGGATTTTACAGGCGTTGCAACTGCCGGACGGAGAGGAAATGAAAGCTCTCGTCCAAGAATTTGTCGGGCGCAACCTGCCATTGACGCCAGAGGCGTTGAAGGGAGCCGCACAGGTGTTGCGGGCCCAAGGCAGCACGGCGACACCTGCTCAGGTCGCCACGCTTGGCAAGATGGTCGAGCTCGGCATCCCGCTAACTCCCGCGACGTTCCAAGCGCTGAACACCCTCGACAACGGGCCGAAGTTGCACCAACTCTTGGAGAGCGTGGCGGCGAAGTTACAAGACCTGTTGCCAGAACTGGCCGATGGGGGAAAAAGCGGCGCATCCGCGTCCGCTGCTCAACAGACGACGGCGAGGGTGGGAATTCCCCTGACAGGAACTCCATCTGACGCAGCGGGAGCGGGAAGCCCGGCACAGTCCGCAAGTCCCGCGAGCCAGAGCACACTAAACCAGAGCACCCAGCAGAATGTGCTTCGCGCATCAGGCCAAGCCGTTCCCACTTCGGCGGACACCTCCCCAACCGCTCGAACCCTTGCTGGTAACGCGCTACCGGCAACTTCGTCGTCTGCTCAAACTCCTGATGTGCCATCGGCCCGCGCATCTCAACCGGACGGACTCTCCGCGCCGGCGCGGTCAGAGTCACTTTTCCCGAGAAATGAGATTCCTCGACCGCTCCCGACAACGCAGGCGGGGAATGCTGTCGAAGCACAGCCGTCACTTCCAGAACAGGCCCGTGAACCACTTCGTCAATTGGCGAAGGCGGTACATGAACTTGTTTCCCAAGGGGATGGGAGCGCTGATGCGCTGCGTGACAAAGCCAAGCAACTCGGGCTTGCCTTGGAGGAACGCCTCGGGGCCGCGCTGCGCCGACTTCCCGCAGACAGCGACCCGGCGACGGTGCGTGATGCGGTACAGCATGCGCTGCGCAACTTTGCCGCCGAAACGCAAGGTGCTGGGCTGAAGGAAGCGCTGCTCAACGTCCAGAATTCCGCATCGGAGCTCACCGCGGCTGGACATGCGGCGCTGGCAGACGATGTCAGCACGTTGCTAAACAACCTGACCGGCCAACAATTGATGAGCACACCGGGACAGACGGCGCAACGGTCTGATCTCTTCTACCAGTTCGCCGCCGTGCCGTTACAACTGAACGGACGCGAGCAGACGGTGGAATTGCATGTCATGTCGCGCAAGGGACCCGGGCAGAAAAGCCTCGACCCGGCGAATTGCTACATCCTGTTCCGACTCGACATGCCGAACTTGGGGCCGCTGGATATCCACTTGCACATCGTCGACCGGGTGGTCGGCGTGCGATTTGTCGCCGAAGACAAAGATGCGGTGCAGATCGAAGCCGCCGACCAACGCGAATTGCGCGACAAGTTGCAAGGGGTCGGGTTCCACCTCGGCGTGATGAAGAGTGAAGAGAAACAACCTCCACAGGAAGGCCAGCGCCTGCCGCTGTTGCCACCGCTGTTGACGCAGGGTCATTTTGACCTGCGCATGTAGCGAGAGGAGGGGGGAGTGACGAGCATGAGTTCAGATGACAAGAAACCCACACCACCGAAAAAAGCGGTCGCCCTGCACTACGACCACGAAAAAGACACCGCGCCGCGCATTATCGCTTCAGGGCGAGGCGCGGTGGCGGAAAATATCCTCGCCATCGCCGGGGAATCGGGCATTCCGATGCACGAAGACCGAGCGCTCGTCGAAACCCTGCTCGCCTTCGAGATCGGCAAGGAGATCCCCGCTGAACTCTACCAAGTCGTGGCAGAAGTCCTCGCCTTCGTCCAACGCCTCGACAAGCGGGATCGCTAAATGAAACCTCTCACTCAAACCCACAACTTCATACACAACTGAATAGAGGTGCCACCTCATGACAATTCAAACACGAACGGACAGAAGCAAGCAATCGAGAGACCATCGCAAGCAACTTGGCGACTTCGGGGAGCAGGTGGCGGCCGATTATTTGTTGCAGCACGGCTACACGATCCTCGACCGCAACTGGCGACGCCGGGGTGGGGAGTTGGACCTCGTGGTGCAGATCGGTCAAGCGTTGGTTTTTGTGGAGGTGCGCACCCGTTCCACGCGAACGCATGGCACAGCCGAAGAGTCTGTGGATGGGCGCAAGCAACGTCAAGTGCGCAAGATCGCCGCACAATATCTGAGCGAAATGGCGCCAAGCACCTATTTCCGCGAACTCCGATTCGACGTGGTCACCGTCTACGTGGAGCGCTCAACACAGCGCGTGCGGACCTTGCAACACCTTGAGCATGCCTTTTAAGCAAAAAAAGCGCCCCAGACACGGGCGCTTTTTTCTATGTCGTCTGGTTGTGGCTTAGTTCGCCAGCTGGACGGAAGCGGGCCATGAGAATCTCGTCCTCAAACTTGCCTTGCACAAAGTTTGCCGCCACTTTGCGTCCCTCCACGCCGAATCCGAATCGTTCATACAGGGCTTGCGCGTGTGGGTTGCTCGAAAGCACGACCAACTCCAAGCGCTCCAGTCGCAACCAATTGTCGGCGAGGTCGATGATTTTCGTAAACATCGCCGAGCCAACTCCTTGGCCATGACACGCTTGATCGACATAGAGATAGAGGTATCCGATGTGTGCGCGACGTCCTGTGAAAGTCGTCAGTCCGATCAACCCGACCACAACGCCATCGAGTTCAGCAACAAATTGATGCTGATGAGGATTCGGTTGGTTGTACTGTTCCTGAATCGTCTCCAACCGCATGCTGGGCGAATACGAAACATAGGGCAATACGTTCTCCTGCAATCCCATCTCATAAATGCGCTCTGCATCCGATGCGCGTACCACGCGAATAGTTAGTCCCATACCGCAACCCTCTCCCATTTGTTTCCTCTATCATACCTGTCGCGATGAGATTTGGACAATCGCTTTACCGCTCGTCGAGATCGACAGTTGGTTAGCACCGTACAGGCGGTTCTGGTCCCGCCATCTCGATGCGCTAGAACGACACCTTGAGAAGGAGGAGTAAGCGATGGAAGGAACTGTACAGAGAATCGACGGGGGATATGTGATTCGTTTTGAGTGTCACTTGAAGCATCCCGTAGAGAAGGTTTGGGCCGCGATCACGGAGCCGGAGCAGCTGGTGCAGTGGTTGGCACGAGCGGAGATCGAGTTGGTGGAGGGGGGCAAGTTCGAACTGCGCTTTGACAACACCGATAGCGTGATCATCGGACGAGTCCGAGAAGTGATCGCGCCGACAGTATTCGAGTTCATCTGGAACAGCCCAGGCGCGGAAAATTCAGTGGTGCGCTGGGAATTGCAGCATGACGCGGCGGGGTGCTTGCTCGTGTTGACCCACAGACTCACGCTCCCAGACCCACTGCCTTCCATGCTCGCCGGTTGGCAGGTGCACCTCGAAGTGCTCACCACTGCGCTGATCGGTCAGCCGATCAAGTGGCCGTGGAGCCGCTGGGAGGAATTGCATGACCAATACAACAACCGTGAGCCAGAGTGGAATCAAACGGAAGAGAAGTTGTAGGCTGAAAAAAGAACGCATGATGCTCACCGACCCCTGGAATATAGGGTCGGTGAGCTTTTTTAGGTGGAGGGGGTGAGATTCGTAGGTTGAACGGGCCATTCCTACTTCTGTGCTGAAACGTTGATGGTTTAGTAAGTGGACTTTCAAATAATACATTGAAATTAGAATTTTATATTGAATTATAGTCTATATCTATGCAATAATGTTTTTGAGGATGATTTGTTGAAAGTTTCTTTTACAAATCTTTACTCAACTATATTAATAGGAGGTTGATTCCAATGGAAGCAATGTTCGATCTCGACGTTCAAGTAAAGCCCACCGCAAAAGTTGAATGGTGGGAATCTTCTTACACGGTTTTGTGCTCGCTCACCTGCTAGTTTGAATGGGGCCAACACCAGTTCTGTATAGAACTGGTGTTGCTTTTGTAGGGTAGGGAGTTTGTTGTGTAGTCATCTCCGCTTTAGAATTGCCATTCTTTTGCGTTGTCAATAAAATAGAAAAGCCCGTCGATCATGATTTGCGATCGACGGGCTTTACTCAATTGTACTTTCTTCTTCAATTCTATGCGCTGCAAGTAACTAGGGGTATCTGCGTGCAGGATAAACCATTGCTGATCGGGGAATACTGCACGAGATGCAGTAGGAATAATCTACTAGCACCTAGTATAACCTATGATGTATACTGATAAGGATTAGACAAGTAGGGGGCAAACTTTCAATGGCAATAACTCTCACAGCAATTGGTACCTTCATCCTCGGCCTCGTTCTGGGCGCACTCGGCGGCGTGTACTACCTGCGCAACAAGATGCAGAACATGACGATGTCCGACGCGGAGATCGCGACGATGGCAAAAGGCATGGGCATGAACTTGAACCAGAAACAACTGGCTCAGATCCAACGCCGCATGAAAAATGCCAACCAGAACCAATCGAAATCCAAAGCACCCGCGAAGAAACAACCGAGCAAAGCTCCGACGAAAAAATAAAAAACAAAACGGCATGCCTGCGCTAGTGCAGGACATGCCGTTTTTTGTTACCAATACAGCAGGCTGGACAGCGCCAGAATGCTTAGGAACGGAATGAAGGCGCGTGCTCCATAGCCATAGCCGTACCCGTAATAGGGATAGCCATACCCATAGCCGTATCCGCCAAAGTAGACAGGGGTCGCTTCGACAGACCCGGAACCGTCAGCAGTCATCGCGTCGCGGATCACTTCACCTGTGACGTGAGCAGCCGAGCGGCGCAGATAGAGCCCATTGGCGGTCACACCGTCGACGACACCGTGATGGACTTGGCCGTCATGGGTGTGCAGGCGTACCATCTGACCCATGTATTGGCGACAATTTGATGCATTGTAGCGGGAGTTCATTGGGGAGATACCTCCTTTCGTAGAGGACGTTGTTCTCTCCTTCAGGATATGCAACGGCAGGAGACAGGCTCACGGCAGCTGCGGAGGACAATCACGAAATAGGTAGACAACCAGTGGCATATAGATAGAGAGAAGGAGGCGAGCCTACGATGAAGATCGGATCTCCCCTATGGAAACTCAAGATGCGGATGCGTCGCCAGCCGTGGTTGGTGTTCGCGCCGCTGTTGTTGTTGCTGACCGTCCTGCTCGGCAGTTGCGCAACCCGTGCGGTCCAAACCCTCTCGATCGCCGCATCTCTGCTCTGGTTGGCGGTCGGTCTCGCCGTTGGGTTCGGGATCGGCAAACTGGTTGGCGCGATGGGAAGCAAGCCACCCAAGTCCTCGGGGCGTCGTCCGCGCGGGCGTTGGCGGTAGATCCTACGCCCGATAAAAAAGCTCGCTTGAGGCTCCGCTTCGTTTACAAAAAGCGCGAGTCTAGCGAGCTTCCTTGGTCGTTTGCCGATCTAGATACTCTTGAAGCGTGACGATGTGATAGCCTTCTCGTTGGAGATCGTCGAGGATGCGCGGCAAGGACTGTACCGTCAGCGAGCGGTCCAGTTCGCCGTCGTGAGCGAGCAAGATTCCGCCATGACGCTCGCGGATCAGATCCATGACGCGGGCTTCCACTTGGTCGGGTGTGGTGGTGCTGTGGTTCTCTACACAGACATTCCAGAGGATCAGTTGCTTGTGCATGTTTTCGGTGGTTTCGAGGATTGCTTGGCTGACATTGCCACGCGGGGGACGGAAGAAGTGTGGGATTGGGAAAGTTGGCCCGAGCACAGACGTCAGTGCGGCATCGCCGCCTTGCAGTTCTGCGTTTACTTGCGTGAGGGTCAGTTGTTCCAAGTGCGGATGGGTGAGGGTATGGTTGGCGATCGTGTGCCCGTCGCGCTCGATGCGGCGCACGAGGTCTGGGTGTTCGATCGCGTTTCGTCCAACGATAAAAAACGTCGCCTGCAGGTGGCGTTTTTTCAGCATGTCCAGAATGGCTGGCGTATAGCGCGGGTCCGGCCCGTCGTCGAAGGTCAACGTGACCGTCTTGTCCGGTACGATCGAAAGAGTGGGCTCCATCGCGGCCACAACCGCCTGCGGATGAGCAGGGAGCAGAAGAACCAGAGCCAGCAGCACGGACAACAACAAAGACCACGTTCTCATGGCGTATGCTCCTCTCTCGAAGTTACGAGTCTCGTACCCTACTACTTTACAGGGACGAGCGAGAGAATCACAACGCACAAATGTTGTATAGGAGAGTGGTCAGCTCTCAAGTTTCCGATCTAACGTGCGATACTGAATCGCCTCCGCGATATGCATCTCGCCAATCGTCGGACAGTCTTGCAGATCCGCAATCGTGCGGGCGACTTTTAAGATCCGCTCATAGGCGCGGGCGGACAGACCTAGCAAGTCAAACGCTTCATGGAGCAAGGCATGGGCAGCAGGCGCGAGGGCACAAAAGTGGCGGGTATCGACAGGGGTCATGTTGGCATTGTAGGGGAAGGGCCGATCGGGGAAGCGGTCGGCTTGGATCTGGCGAGCACGCAGCACGCGTTGGAGGATCACTTGCGAGGATTCATCGGGTACGGGGTTGACGATATCTTGATAGGTCACGCGCGGGACATCGATGTGCAGGTCGATCCGATCGAGCAACGGACCTGATAACTTGCTCTGGTACCTCGCGATCTGGGGCGGCGTACACGTACAAGGCTTGTAATTTGACCCATAAAACCCACAGGGACACGGATTCATCGCCGCCACGAGCAGAAATCGACTCGGAAACATATACGTCGCCTGCGTCCGCGAGATCGTCACCTGCGCGTCCTCCAACGGCTGGCGCAACACCTCCAGCACCGACTTTTTAAACTCTGGCAATTCATCCAAAAACAACACGCCCCCATGCGCCAAACTCACCTCCCCAGGCCGTGGAATCTGCCCGCCACCGATCAATCCCCCATTGGAGATCGTATGGTGCGGCGTCCGAAAGGGTCGGTCATGCAACAACCCCACATCCTCCGCAAGCGTCCCGGCCACGCTATGAACCTGCGTCACTTCCAACGACTCTCGCGTGGTCAGCGGTGGCAAGATCGTCGGCATCCGTTTCGCCAACATTGTCTTGCCGCTACCCGGCGGGCCGATCAACAGCACATTGTGATTGCCGGACGCCGCGATCTCCAACGCCCGCTTCACATGCGGCTGTCCCTTGATCTCGGAAAAATCCTCTCCACCTGCGCGGGCAGTTGTCGAGGCTATTCGTTCCACCACCACTGGCTGCAAAGGGTACGTCCCAGTCAGATACCGAACCGCCTCTGTCAGCGACTCCACCGCAATCACCTGCAACCCTTCCACCAACGCCGCCTCCTGCGCACTTTTCGCGGCGACGATCAACGTGTGAAAACCATGTTCTTTCGCCCCGAGCGCCAGCGACAACATCCCGCGCACCGGTCGCACGGAGCCATCCAACGCCAACTCGCCCACCACCGCCACACCATGCAATCGCACGGCTGGGATCTGTTCCTCTGCGACGAGGATGCCGAGCGCCAGACACAGATCGAAACCCGACCCCTCCTTGCGCAGGTGGGCGGGGGCGAGATTGGCGGTGATCCGGCGCAACGGAAATTCCAACCCAGCGTTGCGCATCGCCGCCCGCACCCGATCCTTCGCCTCGCGCACCGAGTTATCTGGCAAACCAACAATTTCAAAGGCTGGCAATCCACTCGCGATGTCAATTTCCACTTGTACCACCGTTCCATGCAACCCATACAACGCCAACGAGTTCACTTGTGCATACATCCTGAGAAAACCTCCGATTCGGTAACGTCTGCTAAGGCTCAGAAAAATTCAGTTCCACCTGTCTGAGAACAGGCAGTTGAACGCTGCTGGAAACAGCAAAAAAAGCCAATCAAGCCTCCAAAATCACCCAAATAGCTCCCAAAAATACACGAAAAAAGTCAACATCCGCACAGCTGGTCAAAACGTGAAAAGCCTTGCCACAGCAGGCTTTTTCCCTACATCACGAAGTAGCGGGGAGCAAATTTCGCGCTTTTTCACCAAAATAGGGAAAGTATAGTACATAATAATCAATTTCAGCATAGAATAGAGTAACGGGAAGATTGGCACTGAGAAAATCTGTGACAATTTATCTAATTGAAGGAGGGGATGTTCCACAAGTGAGGACTTTCGTTTATAATGAAAGTGTAGAAAAGAAAGAGAAGGAGGTGAAAAGGTTGGAATACGTGTGCCTCGATTGTGGTGGTTTCTTCGAGGGTGACGAAATCCGCCGCTCCCAAAACCGATGCGAATCCTGTGAAGGTTCTAAATCGACAGAGGAACAAGGAGACAGTCATGCTCAACGTGGCCTGTAGTGCTGAGATCGATACTCAAACATAAACGCCCCCGACGGTAGAAGTTGGGGGCGTTACGTTTTGTCCAGATGACATATGCTAGAGGTACTTTGCAACTAGAGGAGGCCCGTCCATGTTCAAAGTCCAATTGTACAACGATGCCTTCCACCACATGATGCAGCATGACAAGACGATGGATGGCTTTTATCCGAAAAACAGCGCCATCGTGCAAAAAGACATGACAGACGAGGAGTTTGAAGAGTTTTGCAAAAAGCACAACTTGGTGCTGTACAAAAACCACCTGCGCAATTACCACCACAATTACATCGCAGGTGACTTTAACGAGATTTGATCTGCTGGTAGGACGAGAATTTTTTGAGCTGGTCGAGCAATTCGTTGTGCCACTGCTCGTCATCCATGCCTTTGGCGACGTTGATCAAGTCGAGTACGGCATCGATCTGTTGGGGCAGGACGCGGCGTCCCGTGCGGATGCGTTCATCCTCAGGGTACTTGGCCAGCGCATCGAGGATCTTGCGCTCGCCGATCGCATCGCGCAACGAAGTGACCTTCACGCGGTCGCTCTCACAGTAGTGGGTGAGCATGATGTAGTCGAACTCGAGGTCCGGTATGATGTGGCTCTTGTGACACGTAGGGCAGACGAGCATCGGGACGTCATGAACGAGCACTCCGCCTTCCGAGTAGATGCTCCGAAGGAGTCCGATCATTGTGAGTCCGCAGCAAAAGTCCTTTTGGGTCATCGGGCACCACCCTTTCCTAGACATGAGGTAGACCTTTGTACCAAATGTACCATACTGACCCCCCGCGTCACCAGCGGGGTTTTTTTGCTTACAGTTCGGTCGGCGGGACGAGGTTTTTAAAACCGAACGTCGCGTGCTGAGCGGGCTGTGCATGGCGCACAACTTCAATTTTCACGACCGCTTTGACATTTAGGCATTCGCTCGATCCGTTCGGGACGATCAGGCGGACGGGGAACCCCTTTTTTAACGGTTGATCGTCCAATTGGAACAGAAGCAACGCGTCATTCAGCTCGTGCAGGGGGATCGTCGCTTGAAATTCGTCGCTGGCGTGAAAAATAACGTGTGTGCCATCCTGCGTGGGCGCTATCATTTCGAGAAGCGAAGAAAACGGGGTCGCAATTCCCGTAAACTGCGGTACAATGGGGGTAACATCAACATGCGGACCGAGTTTACCGCTCACAAAGTCAGAATATTGCAAGTCTGCTTCCGTTGCGACGAGGCCGCGCACCGCTACGTGAAACTCGCGGGTCTGTGTCATTTTTACGCTCACCTGCCTGAGAATCGGTTTGTCTTGAGGTGATTGTACAACATAGAAAGAAGGAAAGTCCATGCAACTTTGGAAACGAAATCTACTAGTCCTCTGGTTTGCCAATTTCACCGTGATGGCGGGGATGAGTTTGGTCATGCCGTTCTTGCCTCTCTACATCAAGGATTTAGGCGTGACCGACCCGGCTGAGTTGACGAAGTGGGCCGGGCTGGTGTTCAGCGGGACGTTCATGACGTCGGCGATCTTTGCCCCGATTTGGGGTGCATTGTCTGACCGCACAGGGCGCAAAATCATGCTGATCCGCTCGGCACTGGGCATGGCGATCGTCATGGCGCTGATGGGCTTCACCTCACATGTCTCGCAATTGTTTTTCCTGCGCTTGGCGATGGGCGTCGTCTCGGGATTCATCCCGGCGGCCGTGTCGCTAGTGGCGACGAACACGCCCAAGGACCATGTCGGCTATGCGTTGGGCACACTCGCAACCGGCGGAGTCTCCGGTCAGATCATCGGCCCGCTGCTGGGCGGGGTGCTTGCCAACTTCCTCGG
Organism: Tumebacillus permanentifrigoris; assembly: GCF_003148565.1. GTDB lineage: Bacteria > Bacillota > Bacilli > Tumebacillales > Tumebacillaceae > Tumebacillus > Tumebacillus permanentifrigoris. The sequence continues at coordinate 78,265 of NZ_QGGL01000009.1, read as the reverse complement.
ATTCCGCCATGTCTTCCTCGTCACATCAGGGTTGCTGCTGGCCGCCACGGTGATCGTCTTCGTGCTCGTGAAGGAAGAGTTCAAGAAACCGGAGCCCAAAGCCGCCGGAGCGATTTCAAACAAAAAGCGTTGGAGTGACGAATTGCGCGCGCTCAAACCGGTCTGGCCGATGTTTGTCGTCGCTTTCCTGATCACGTTCTCGATGATGATGATCGACCCGCTGATGTCAGTCTATGTCTCGCAATTGGCACCTGCGTCCCAAAACGTTGCGCTGCTGGCCGGGATGGTCACCGCATCGACAGGGATTGCCAACATCCTGTTCTCGCCGCGCCTCGGCAAACTCGGGGACCGCATCGGGTACAAGCGCGTGTTGTTGATCGCGCTATGCGGTGCCGCGCTGATGTACCTGCCGCAAGCGTTCGTGACCGCTCCGTGGCAATTGATGATCTGCCGCTTCGGACTCGGCATGTGTATGGGCGGCCTGTTGCCACAGGTCAACTCGCTGTTGCGCACCTATGCTCCCACGGAGATGCAAGGCCGAATCTTTGGCTACAGCACTTCCGCGATGTTCATCGGCAATCTATGCGGACCGAACGTGGGTGGGTTCATCGGTGGGCATTATGGGATCTCAACGTTGTTTTTTGTCTCGTTTACCTTCCTGCTGATCAACGCGGTCTGGCTGAAGTTCGTCGTGCCTGAACCGCGTCCTGAACGGGTAAAAACGGCTTGACAACTCGTTTGCACAGAGCGACAGTTAGAAGGAGTCTCAACAAGTGAACGGAGGAACCACCGCATGCGTCATGTTTGGATACCACTCTTCGGAGCCTCGATGCTCCTCCTCGCGGGTTGCGCACCGCAGCCAGGCACGCCCTCCGGCACGACCGGACAGCAACAATCCCAGACGGCGGTCAGCTTCGATGACCTGCTGACCGTCTCTAGATTGGAAATGATCACCAAGGCGAGTTCCGACTTGCCCAAGAACTGGATCTGGCAAGGTCAGGAAGCCAAAGACCGGGCGGCGAAGGTCGTTCCGGTGCTCAAGAGCGCCACCAAACTCGACATCAAGGAGCCGGTCAAAGCACCCGCGATGCTCACGTTGATTGGTGACACGCCGTCGGGCAAGCGGATTATCAACATCTTCAATGACCGCATTGAATACAGCGGGACGTGGTATCAGTTAGACGGAGCACCGGATAAGACCTACGAACCGATCAAACCGGAGTAGTGAGTTTCGGGATCGCAAAAAGAAGTCACCTCAACAAGCGTTGAGGTGACTTCTTTTTTCGTTACGGCAGGTCGCGCAGTTTTTGCTCGATCGGTGTGCGCGGCTTCGGAGCGGGAACAGCGGCCGGGTAGCCGACGGGGAGAATTCCGACCACTTCGTAGCCAGGTGGTACGCCGAGCAGTTCCTGTACTTTTTTGCCGGCGCCGGCAGAGGACCAGCCCGTCGCCACACCATCGGCATGTGCGGCGAGCAAGAAATTCTGGATGAAGCAGGAGACAGCGGCGTAGTGTTCGTTGCGGTCGATCTGGTTGAGGGCCGGTGTGGAGAGGATGGCGAGCAGCACGGGCGCACCGCCAAAGTTATTTTTGTGCGGAATCTGGGCGCGAGTTTCAGGGCCAATCCAGAGAATCTCCCACGGCTCTGTCAGGCGGTGGTTTGGTGCGCAGGCGGCTGCTTGCAGCCACTCGAGCACTTTTTCCCGCGCGATGGAGTCGGGCTTGAACTGCTTGACGTTGCGTCGGTTCTGGATCGCTTCGATGACATTCACGGACGCCAACTCCTCCCTGAGAACAGGTGTATTCTATGTAATTGTATTCTCAGTTCGCACAGAGTTTCTATGCGGTGGCTGATAAAATTGGTTCGAGTATACGGACATCGCATAGAAGGTGAGGGTCTGGATTTCCACGATGATTTGATTGTGCCACCCAACGGTTCGGTGAAGGAGGGCTGCAGGATTTTGTGGCAATCTGAACGGGTTTGTATTTTCCAAACAACTGAATTATGATAGGAAATGGAGTTCGTGATTTTGGGGGAGGCATTGTACATGGATAAGTCTGCCGTCCGCGAGATGGTTGTTCAAAAAGTTTCGAAGGAACTCTATCTCGACGAACAATTTGTGATCGACGTGATGAACGCGATGGAAGCGGAACTGGGCGATGAATTATACGGCCAGGACACGATCGCGGAGGTTGTCGCGCGCATCCTCGATATCATGGACGACACCGATGAAAACTGGGAGAGCGACAAGTCCGACTTGGCAGAACGCGGAGTCAAGAAGGTCAACCATTAGGCCATCTACAGGGATGACGGGGCGTGTAGTTCGGACATACTAGGTTGCAGGTGTGTGAGGATTCTTTGACAACAAGGAGTGACCACCAATGGCAAACGAGTATACGCTTCGTTGCACGATCTGCGGCACGACAGCAGATGTCGAACCCTCGGCGGTTCAGGAACTGAATCAGGCTAAATATGCAGATGCCCCCGTTCATGTCTGCGAGGCTTGCAAAGCTCGCGTGCAGTTCGACAGTGAGCAGAAGTTTAAGTGAGTATTGCGACTATTGTCGAGCTTGCAGGGAAGTGACGAATGGAGTCGAATATACAGTTTTGGTGTTCACCAACATTATTGTTTCGCATGTAGAAATGCATAGAACGTGGAGGAGGAAGCGGAATGAACATTCACGAGTATCAAGGCAAAGCCGTCTTGAAAAAGTATGGCGTCGCGGTTCCGAATGGCCGTGTAGCTTTCACTGTAGATGAGGCTGTTGCAATCGCAGAAGAACTCGGCGGCAGAGGCGTTGTTAAAGCGCAAATTCATGCTGGCGGTCGCGGGAAAGCTGGCGGCGTAAAAGTCGCAAAAACCCTTGACGAAGTTCGTACATATGCTGAACAAATCTTGGGGATGACGTTGGTCACCCACCAAACCGGCCCGGAAGGCAAAGTAGTAAAACGCCTCCTGATCGAAGAACTGACCGATATCAAAAAGGAATACTACATCGGCTTGGTTGTCGACCGTGAAACCCAGCGCGTCGTCATGATGGCTTCCGAAGAGGGCGGCACCGAGATCGAGGAAGTAGCAGAAAAGACCCCGGAGAAGATCTTTAAAGAAGCGATCGATCCGTCTGTCGGCCTGCAAGCTTTCCAAGCTCGCAAGCTCGCGTATGCAATCAACATCCCGAAGGAACTGGTCAACCAAGCGGTCAAATTCATGACGGCTCTGTACACCGCTTTCGTGGAAAACGACTGCTCCATCGCGGAAATCAACCCGCTCGTCGTCACTGGCGACGGCAAAGTTGTCGCGCTCGACGCGAAGCTGAACTTTGACTCCAACGCGCTGTATCGTCGCAAGGACATCGTGGAACTGCGCGATCTCGAAGAAGAAGATCCGCGTGAAGTCGAAGCTTCCAAGTTTGACCTGACCTATATTGCACTCGATGGCACCATCGGTTGTATGGTCAACGGTGCTGGTCTGGCGATGGCGACGATGGATACCATCAACCACTTCGGCGGCACACCTGCAAACTTCCTCGACGTAGGGGGCGGTGCAACGACTGAGAAAGTTACCGCAGCGTTCAAAATCATCCTCTCCGATGCGAACGTCAAAGGGATCCTCGTCAACATCTTTGGCGGGATCATGAAGTGCGACACCATCGCAGAAGGCGTTATCGCGGCTGCGAAGGAAGTCGGTCTGGACAAGCCGCTCGTCGTTCGCCTTGAAGGTACCAACGTCGACAAAGGCAAAGCGATGCTCAACGAGTCCGGCCTGAACATCGTCGCGGCTGATAGCCTCGCAGACGCAGCGCAGAAGATCGTTGCGCTCGTGAAATAACGGGAAGAGGAGGAAAATACAATGGCGATCCTGATTAACAAAGATACCAAGGTCATGACCCAAGGCATCACTGGGGCGACCGGTCTGTTCCACACCAAGCAAGCAGTCGAGTACGGCACGCAAATGGTCGCAGGCGTCACCCCGGGTAAGGGCGGCACCGAGATCGAAGGCATTCCGGTATTCGATACCGTCGCAGAAGCGAAAGCAGCAACGGGCGCAAACGTTTCGGTCATCTATGTTCCGCCGGCTTTCGCAGCTGACGCGATCATGGAGGCGGTCGATGCTGACCTCGACCTCGCGATCTGCATCACCGAGGGCATCCCGGTGTATGACATGGTTCGCGTTCGCAAGTACATGGAAGGCAAGCGTACCCGTCTCGTCGGTCCGAACTGCCCGGGCGTCATCACGCCGGGCGAGTGCAAGATCGGCATCATGCCGGGCTACATCCACACCCCGGGTCGCGTAGGTGTTGTCTCCCGTTCTGGTACCCTCACCTATGAAGCTGTGTACCAACTCACCGTTGAGAACATCGGCCAATCGACCGCAGTCGGCATCGGCGGCGACCCGATCAACGGCACCAACTTCATCGACGTTCTGGAACTGTTCCAAAACGATCCGGACACCGACGCGATCATCATGATCGGCGAAATCGGCGGTACGGCTGAGGAAGAAGCGGCTGCTTGGGTCAAAGAACACTGCACGAAGCCGGTTGTCGGCTTCATCGCAGGCGCTACCGCACCTCCGGGCAAGCGGATGGGCCATGCGGGTGCAATCATCTCCGGCGGCAAAGGCACGGCGGCTGAAAAGTTCGCAGCGATGGAAGCAGCGGGTATCCGCGTCGCTCCGACCCCGTCTGACCTCGGTTCCACGATGGTGGCACTGTTGAAGGAAAAGGGTCTGTACGACAAAGTTCTCGTTAAGAAATAAGTAACATAAGCAACAGTAGGCAAGGGGCTCCTCTCGAGGGAGCCTCTTTTTTCAAACGCGAGAGGGGGAACGTATGTGCGGGAACAAGAGATTCTGCTCTGGTTGAGCACCACACAAGGCGTGGGAAGCCTGTCTGCACGGGCATTGCAAGACTATTTCGGGGATTGGCGAGCGGTCTGGGCGGCTGATCCACAAGAGATGGTACGGGGAGCGGGGCTGCGCAAAAACATTGCAACGGCACTCGCGAAGTCGCGTGCGTCGTTTGATCCGGTGGCGATTCGCAGGCAGTTTGAACCTGAGGGCATCCGATTTCTCAGCGTGCTTGACCCAGCGTACCCTGCCTCGCTCCACACGATCTATGATCCGCCAGTCGGACTCTTTCTTTATGGCGACCTTCCGCCCACAGGAGACAATGGACTCGCCGTGGTCGGCTCTCGAACGCCGACTTCCTACGGCACAACCGTTGCGAAAAAGCTCGTCGGCGAGCTCGCTGCACACGGATTGACGATCGTTTCTGGCTTCGCGCGAGGCATCGACACCGTCGCGCACAGGGCCGCTCTCGCAGCTGGCGGACAGACGGTCGCCGTCCTCGGCAGTGGACTTCTCAAACTCTACCCGCGTGAAAACACCCCGCTTGCCCGTGCCATCGCGGAGGGTCATGGATGCTTGCTCTCCGAACACCACCCGCTGATGGACGCCCTCCCTGGTAACTTTCCAGCCCGCAATCGCCTGATCTCCGCGCTGTCCCGAGCGGTGCTCGTCATCGAAGCGGGGGAGCGTAGCGGCTCGCTGATCACCGCCGATCTCGCGCTGGAACAAGGGCGCGATGTCTACGCCATCCCTGGCATGATCACCTCCACGCAAAGCGATGGCACCAACCGCCTGATCCAACAGGGTGCCAAGCTGATCCGCACCGCGCAAGACATCCTCGAAGACTATCACCTCACCGCTGTTTCTGTCTCCTCACGAGAGACACCAACCGACCTGACTCCAGAAGCTCGTCACATCCTCCAAATCCTTGGCCCCTTTGAACGACACCTCGACGAACTGCTCGCCAGCACTGGATTTTCGGCGGGTCTTTTGCATGCTCATTTGTTGCGCTTGCAGTTGCTAGGGCTGATCACCGCCCGACCGGGGGGTCGGTACATCTCGAACGCCCCATCTTGAAATTGCGAACGAAAACGAATAAAGTGTTAGGCAAGGGCGTACAAACTCCGTGACAAATGTGGATAAGGTATTATATATTGGTACATATTGCTTACAAGACGATATAGAAAGGGGGAGAGAGTCGTGGCTGCTGACTATTTGGTCATCGTCGAGTCTCCGGCAAAGGCAAAAACCATCGGGAAGTATTTAGGCAAAAAGTATGTGGTCAAGGCATCAATGGGCCATGTTCGCGACCTGCCCAAGTCTCAAATTGGTGTCGATGTGGAGAGCGACTTCTCTCCGAAATATATAACCATTCGTGGCAAAGGCGATGTGCTCAAAGAGCTTCGTGACGCACGCAAGAAAGTCAAACAAGTCTTTCTGGCGGCTGACCCGGATCGCGAAGGCGAAGCTATCGCATGGCACCTGGCGCATATTTTGGATGTGGACACCGGCGGTAAGTGCCGGGTTGTTTTTAACGAGATCACCAAGGATGCGGTGAAGGATGCGTTCAAGCACCCGCGTTCGATCAACATGAATTTGGTTAACGCCCAACAGGCACGTCGGATTCTCGACCGCCTCGTAGGTTATCAAATCAGTCCATTATTATGGAAGAAAGTCAAAAAAGGTCTCTCCGCTGGTCGGGTGCAGTCGGTCGCTTGTCGCCTGATTATCGACCGGGAGAACGAGATTCGCGAGTTTACTCCAGAAGAGTACTGGACCTTGACGGCGAACTTCCAGACGGACAAATCCAAGTTCGAAGCCCGTTTCCACGGAGTTGGCGACGACAAACGAGAACTCAAGTCGGAAGCGGATGTACAGGAAGTCTTGCGGTTGATGGAGAACGTCGAGTACCGCGTGCAGAGCGTCAAGCAGACGGAACGCCGTCGCAACCCATCGGCACCGTTCACGACCTCCACCCTGCAACAGGAAGCGGCGCGCAAGTTGAACTACCGTGCTGCGAAAACCATGTCGGTCGCCCAACAGCTGTACGAGGGGATTGACATCGGGGGCGAAGGAACGGTCGGTTTGATCACGTACATGCGTACCGACTCCGTTCGGATCTCGCCAGTCGCACAGGAAGAAGCCCGCGAGTACATCGTCGAAGAGTACGGCGCTGACTACTACCCGGCGGAGACCCGCAACTACAGCACCAAGTCCAAAGGGGCGCAGGAAGCGCATGAGGCGGTCCGTCCGACCTCCGTGACTCGCCACCCGGACAAGGTCAAGGAATTCCTGAGCCGTGACCAGTTCCGTCTCTACAAACTGATCTGGGACCGTTTCGTCGCCTCGCAGATGTCGTCCGCGGTGCTCGATACGATGACCGTTGATATCGCCGCAGGTGACGTCAAGCTCCGGGCGACAGGCTCGAAGATCAAGTTCCCTGGGTTTATGACCTTATATATTGAAGGAAACGACGAAGGCAAGGAAGGCAAGGATGAGGACGAGAAATTCCTCCCTCCGTTGGAAGAGGGCCAAGTGCTGAAAGTACCTGCACTCGATCCCAAGCAACACTTCACGCAACCGCCACCGCGCTTCACCGAAGCACGCCTCGTCAAGACGATGGAGGAGATCGGCATCGGCCGTCCGTCCACCTATGCGCCAACGCTGGAGACGATCCAGAAGCGCGGCTATGTCTTGCTTGAGGAGAAGCGTTTCGTCCCGACCGAACTCGGTGAAATCGTCCATGAGATGATGGAAGAGTTCTTCCCACAGATCATCGACGTCGACTTCACGGCGAACATGGAGCACAACCTCGACGAAGTCGAGGAGGGCGACATCGACTGGGTGAAGGTGCTCAAGGAGTTCTACGGGGACTTCGAAGGACATCTGAAGATCGCTGAGGAAGAGATGAAACACGTCGTGCTCGAAGACGAAGTGTCTGACATCGAGTGCGAAAAGTGCAGTCGCCTGATGGTTTACAAGCACGGCCGTTTTGGCAAATTCCTCGCCTGTCCGGGGTTCCCGGATTGCCGGAACACCAAGCCGATCCTCAAAGAGATTGGTGTGGGGTGCCCGAAGTGCAAGGAAGGGCAGCTCGTCGAGCGGCGTGGCAAGCGTCGTCGTGTCTTCTATGGCTGCGACCGCTATCCGGAGTGCGACTTTATCATCTGGGATCGTCCGGCTGGCAAGGACTGCCCGGAGTGCTCCCAACCGTTGGTGATCAAGCGTTCGGGCAAGGGCGGCGAAGGCAAGGAAACGCTAGCCTGCTCCTCTGCTGAATGCAGTCACAAGGAAGAAATTGAAGTTGTTGAAAGCAAACAGGGCTGATCGCAGCCCTGTGCTTTTTTCTGAAGAAGGAAGGGTGTACAAACCTCATGACAAAACCGATAACCGTAATCGGAGCAGGTCTTGCCGGAACAGAAGCGGCTTGGCAGATCGCCCAACGCGGACACCAAGTCAACCTCTATGAGATGCGCCCGGTTCGCAAAACGGATGCACACAAAACCGAAAACTTCGCCGAGCTGGTCTGCTCGAACTCTTTGCGTGGGGCATCGCTCACCAACGCTGTCGGCCTCCTGAAGGAAGAGATGCGCCGACTCGATTCGGTGATCATCACCTCCGCTGATCAGACGGCCGTTCCGGCTGGTGGTGCGTTAGCTGTTGACCGTGACACGTTTTCCGAAAACGTCACGTCGCGTGTCAACAATCACCCGAACATCAACGTGATCCGCGAAGAATTGACGGAGATCCCGCAGGACGGCATCGTGATCATCGCCTCCGGTCCGTTGACCTCGCCCGCGCTCTCACAGGCGATCGCTGAACTGACCGGTGAGGAGTACCTGTATTTCTATGACGCGGCGGCTCCGATCATCTCCAAGGACACGATTGATTTCGATAAAGTATGGGTGGCGTCTCGCTATGACAAAGGCGAAGCAGCGTACATCAACTGCCCGATGACGGAGGAAGAGTTCAACGCCTTCTATGAAGCGTTGATCACCGCCGAAGTGGTGCAGCTCAAGGAATTTGAGAAGGAAGTTTTCTTTGAAGGCTGTATGCCGATCGAAGTCATGGCGAAGCGTGGTCTGCAGACGATGTTGTTCGGCCCGCTGAAGCCGGTCGGATTGCCTGACCCGCGCACGGGCAAGACGCCATATGCGGTCGTGCAACTGCGCCAAGACAATGCGGCTGCAACGCTCTACAACATGGTCGGGTTCCAGACCCACCTGAAATGGGGCGATCAGTCGCGAGTGTTCAAGATGATTCCTGGCTTGGAGAACGCGGAGATCGTGCGCTTTGGCGTGATGCATCGCAACACCTACATCAACTCGCCGAATTTCCTGCGCCCGACCTACCAGACCAAGAACCGGGACAACCTGTTCTTCGCCGGGCAGATCACAGGTGTGGAAGGGTATGTCGAATCTGCTGCTGCCGGTCTGATCGCGGGGATCAACGCCAGTCGGTTGCTTGAGGGCAAGGAGCCGCTGGTCTTCCCGCACCTAACTGCGATCGGTTCGCTCGCGCACTACATCACGCACACCAGCGCGAAAAACTTCCAGCCGATGAACGCCACGTTCGGCCTGTTACCACCGCTGGGGCAAAAGATCCGCAACAAAGTGGAGAAAAACGAAAAAATCTCGGAGCGCGCCCTCGCTGCTCTGGCTGATTTTACGACTACACACGAAGTCTAAACGCAGGAAAAGCGAAAAGGTGTTTCGAGTTCATAAACGAACGAAACGCCTTTTCGCGTACTTGCATACGGGTACGTTTTTATACATAGGGATGCAGGAAAGGCAGGGGAGCGCCGATGGAGGAAGAGCAACACTGGCCGGCCCACATCGAACACCAAGTGGACTTGTACATGCAGTACCTTGCCGTCGAGAAGCGCGTGTCCGAACACACGCTCGACCATTACTTTTCTGACATCGAGCAATTCATTCAGTTCATGCTGGCCGAACGAATTCAGGATTTTGCCACCATCACCCATGTGGATGTCCGCACCTTCATGGGGCGGCTCAGCCGTGACCGGGAAAAGCGCACGATCGCACGCAAGCTCTCGGCGTTGCGCTCCTTGTATGAGTTTTTACGCCGCGAAGGATGGGTGGAGAAAAACCCCGCCAAAGCGGTACAGTCGCCAAGGTTGGAGAAAAAGCTCCCGAACTTTCTCTACCAAGACGCCATCGAACGCTTGTTGAGCGCGCCTGACACCACGACGCCGTTGGGACTGCGCGACAAGGCACTGCTAGAAGTTCTGTATGCGTCCGGCGTGCGGGTGGGTGAATTGGTGGCGTTGGACGTCCCTGACCTCGACGTGAGCCAAGGGATGGCGCTGGTGTTCGGGAAGGGATCGAAGGAGCGGCTCGTCCTGCTTGGCAGTCAAGCCTTGCAAGCGTTGCAAGCGTATTTTGCCTACGGTCGCCCCACGCTTTGGCAACAAGGCGGAGGCGTCGCTGGACACGCCGTTTTTTTGAACAAAAATGGCACGCGATTATCTGACCGCAGTGTGCGACGAATTCTCGATAAATACGTACTACTATGTGCGGGCCTGCAACACATCAGCCCACACACCCTGCGGCACACGTTCGCCACGCACCTGCTCGACAACGGTGCCGATTTGCGCGCCATCCAAGAACTGCTAGGACACAGTTCGCTATCGAGCACGCAGATCTATACCCACACAGCGCGTGAACACCTCGAACGCGTGTATACCAATGCCCATCCGCGGGCGTAAGAGAGAGGAGCAACCCAAGATGAGTGCAAGTCAATTCCATTCCACAACGATCTTCGCCTGCCGCCGTAACGGGCAAGCAGCGATGGCGGGTGATGGTCAAGTGACGTTTGGACAGAATATGGTCATGAAAAACGGAGCGAAAAAAGTCCGCCGCCTCTACCGGGGCGAAGTGGTCGCTGGGTTCGCCGGCGCAGTCGCGGACGCTTTTACCCTTTTTGAGAAGTTTGAATCGAAATTGGAGGAATACCACGGCAACCTGCAACGCGCAGCTGTCGAACTCGCCAAGGAATGGCGGATGAACAAGATGATGCGCAACCTTGAAGCGATGCTGATCGTCATGAACAGCGATACGCTGTTGCTCGTCTCTGGCAACGGAGAAGTGATCGAGCCAGACGACGACTTGATCGCGATCGGTTCTGGTGGCAGTTTCGCGTTGGCGGCAGGTCGTGCCTTGATGCAACATACGGACTTATCGGCCCGTGACGTGGCGCGCAATGCCTTGCAGATCGCGGCGGACATCTGCGTCTACACCAACGACAACATCATTGTAGAAGAGATCGGAGGAGACAGCCTGTGATGAAAAGTGCCTTGACACCGCGTCGGATCGTAGAGGAACTCGACCGCTACATCGTCGGTCAAAAGCCTGCCAAAAAAGCGGTTGCCGTCGCTTTGCGCAACCGCTACCGTCGTTCGTTGCTCGCAGATGACATTCGCGATGAAGTCACGCCGAAAAACATCTTGATGATCGGTCCGACCGGGGTTGGGAAGACGGAGATCGCCCGCCGTCTGGCGAAATTGGTCGGTGCTCCCTTTATCAAAGTCGAAGCCACCAAGTTCACCGAAGTCGGCTACGTTGGCCGTGACGTCGAATCGATGGTGCGCGACCTCGTGGAGACTGCGATTCGGATCGTCAAACAGGATCGCATGGAAGCGGTCAAGGAAAAAGCCAGCCGTCTGGCTGAAGAACGCCTCGTCAGCGTCTTGGTACCGGATCCAGCAAAAACAAAAAATTTCAAAAACCCGTTAGAAATGCTCTTTAGTGGCAATGCTGGTATTCAACAAGACGAAAGCGCACAGGAAACTTATGAGATCCGCCAAAAGCGCAATGAGGTGCGTCAACAGTTGGAGCGTGGCGAGTTGGAAGATCAGCTCGTTGAAGTGGAAGTCGAGGACAACAGCCCTGGCATGATGGATATGCCTGGACTCGAAGGGCTTGGGGTGAACAACTTGCAGGAGATGCTTGGCAACATGATGCCCAAGCGTCGCAAGAAGCGCAAAGTCCAAGTCCGGGAAGCCCGCAAGCTGCTCGCACAAGAAGAAGCCCAAAAGCTGATCGACATGGACGACGTGACGACTGAAGCGGTCTACCGCGCCGAACAATCGGGCATCATCTTCATCGACGAGATCGATAAGATCGCGGGCAAGGAGCGCGGGGGTGGTCCCGACGTATCCCGTGAAGGGGTACAGCGCGACATCCTGCCGATCGTGGAAGGCTCGACCGTAACCACCAAGTATGGACCGGTCAAGACCGACCACATCCTGTTTGTCGCCGCAGGGGCCTTCCACATCTCCAAACCGAGCGACCTGATCCCGGAGCTGCAAGGACGCTTCCCGATCCGTGTCGAACTGACCAGCCTCACTGCGGACGATTTCCGCCGCATCCTCACCGAACCGCAAAACGCCTTGCTCAAGCAGTACATTGCATTGCTTGAAACCGAGGGCATCAAAGTCGAGTTCACCGAGGAAGCGATTCAAAAACTCGCCGAATTGGCGACGACGGTCAACCAAGAAACGGACAACATCGGGGCGCGCCGATTGCACACCCTGCTGGAGAAGTTGTTGGAAGACCTCTCGTTCGAAGCTTCGGACGTCCTGCTGGAGAAAGTCGTCATCACGCCAGCCTACGTGCTCGAGAAGTTGGAGGGAATCGTCAAGAACAAGGATCTCAGCCAGTTTATCCTGTAGCGTATACAGGAGGTACCAGGCTGTCATGGAACTGTTAAGCAAAACGCGGGTGATCAACAGGTTGTTGCAACGAGCTGATGGGATGCGAGTAAGTTATGGGGATTTGGTCAGCACGTTGCGCGACATCCTGTACTGCAACGTATTTCTGATCAATCCTGAAGGAGCGGTGCTCGGACACGCGCTGGCGGAGACGTATGATAGCGTCCAACTGCCGCGCGACCTGTCGGGTGTGCCGATGGCTCCGCGAGACTTCGTGGGGCGCTTGCTGCGCGAAGACCACACGCTCATAAACATCCGGGAGGCCACCCCGTTTTGCGCGGTGAGCACCGAGGCAGGGTGCTGGACGATGGTCCCGATCAACGGGAGTCACGACCGCATGGGGATGCTGCTTCTGACCCGCCATAGCGGAGAGTTTATCGAGGAAGACATCGTGCTGGCCGAGTACAGCGCAACTGTGCTCGGCATGGAGATGATGCGCAAGACGGTAGACCGTCAGATGCAAGAGGGTCGTGATCGATCTGTCGTTCAGATGGCGGTCTCCTCGCTTTCCTACAGCGAATTGGAAGCGGTGGACCACATTTTTGCCGAACTGAACGGTCGTGAGGGCTTGCTGGTGGCCAGTCGAATCGCTGATCGTGCGGGCATCACCCGCTCGGTGATCGTCAACGCGTTGCGCAAGTTGGAAAGCGCGGGTGTTGTCGAAGCTAGATCGCTTGGCATGAAAGGCACACATATCAAGATTTTGAATGAAAAATTAATGCCAATGCTGGAAGCGATCAAGTCTCGCTAGTATAAAGTTTGTATTTTTTATCACGCAAAAAAAGGAAGCTCGCCGATTGGCGGGCTTCTTTTTTATATTTTTTATGTAAAAATATGATATTTACGGCAGGAAACTGTCGAGTCAGGGCGAAAGTCCCTAGTAAAATGGGCTATAGGGGAATAAAATGGTGAATGTTGGTTTGAACGGTTTGTCGTAATATGCAGGATTTTCGTGTATCGTAACGAAGTGAAATACGATAAAATCTACAACAGTAAGGGTGATGATGAATGTCTCTGATGGAATCCCGTTCGATCTCCTTGCTGGAGCGTTCACTCGACGCGTCCAGTCTGCGCCAAAAAGTGTTGTCCAACAACATTGCCAATATCGACACACCGAACTTCAAACGCAGTGATGTCTCGTTTCAAGAGGCTTTGCAAGATGCGATGTCCGGCGATACCTTAGCAGGTCGCACGACCGATGCCCGCCACATGCAGATTGGTTCTTCGAAGCTTGAGGATGTGCGCCCGTCGGTGTTTAAGGAAGACACCACCACACTGCGTCTCGACGGCAACAACGTCGATGTTGACGTGGAGATGACCAACCTCGCGGAGAACCAGATCCTCTATAATGCGATGACACAACAGATCAATGCGAAATTCGGGTTGCTGAAATACGCGATTAACGAAGGGAAGCGATAGTCATGGGGATGTTCGACAGCATTAATATATCTGCATCAGGTTTGACTGCGCAGCGGTTGCGTCTTGATGTCGTTTCCTCCAACATCTCGAATGCCAACACCACACGGGGCGTGGACGGTCAGCCTTATCGTCGCCAGTTAGTCACGTTCGGCGAACGCGTCGCTCCGAGTTTTCAAGACGCGCTGAACGATCAACTGCAACAAGCACCAAGTCAAGGTGTGCGCGTGACGCAGATCACCCGTGATGAAGCTCCCTTCAAGTTGATGTATGACCCGAGCCATCCAGATGCGGAGAAGAACCCGAGTTCGCCGATGTACGGGTACGTCCAGATGCCTAATGTCGACATTTCGACAGAGATGGTCGACATGATTTCGGCATCTCGTTCTTATGAAGCCAACATCACCGCGATCAATTCAGCCAAATCGATGGCCATGAAGGCGCTCGAAATCGGTAGATAGAAGGGAGCCCGTTAAATGATTAACTCCGTTGCAAGTCTTCTCCCGATCAATGGGACGGGCAGTGCACAAGCACTTCAACCGACAGATAGCAAGAAAACCCAAGGGCCTTCCTTCTCTCAATTTCTTAACTCCGCGATTCAACAAGTGAACACGCAGCAGGTGGAAGCGGACAAGCTGACAGAACTGATGGCCGCTGGCAAAGCTCCCGACTTGCACAGCGTGATGATCGCCTCTGAGAAAGCGACGATGTCGTTCCAACTCGGCGTTCAGATCCGCAACAAAGCAATGGAAGCTTACCAAGAGATCATGAGAATGCAGATGTAATGATAGGGAGTAAGAAGTGATGACGGGGTGACATTGTGAACCAACAGATCAAAGCAATATTCGAAAAACTCACAGGTTACTGGAAAAACCTCCAGAAGCACCAGCGCCGCAATTTACTCATCGTCGCTGGATTGTTCGTTCTTACGGTGGCCTTTCTGAGCTGGTTCGCATTGCGACCGAATTACACTACCATCTTGTTCAATCAATCGCCTGCCTCGCTTGGCGAAGTGACCACCAAGCTGGACGAACTCAAAATTCCCTATAAAACTGGCGGCGATACGCTTTCCGTGCCAGAGCAATACCAAGACGAAGCGCGGATGAAGTTGGCGATGGCAAACTTGCCGAACACAACCAACTCCGGGTACTCCGTGTTTGACAGCAGCAGCATGAACTTGGGAATGACCGAGAACGAATTCAGTGTCCGCAACAAGCAAGCTACGGAGATGCAGATTCAGAACTCGATTCTCACGCTCAAAGGGGTTCGCGAAGCACGAGTCAACCTCGTGTTGCCGGAGAAGAAACTCTTCGTCTCCCAACAGCAGGACAATGCCAAGGCTTCCGTCGTCGTCTTGCTCGATAATGGAGTGAAGCTCTCGACCGATCAGATCACCGGGATCCAACAATTGGTCGCGCATTCGGTACCGGGATTGACACCGCAGGGCATCTCGCTCGTGGACCAGAATGGTGTCCGCCTGCTCGATGAGACGGGACAAGCGATTGCGGACGGTTCCACCAACCCGCAACTGACCAAGCAACAAGTGATTCAAAACCAAGTGGAGACCGAAGCCAAGAATAGAATTCGTAATTCACTGGAGCGTTTAGCGGGTCAAGGCAATGTAGAAGTTGTCGTACATGCGAAACTGAACTTCGATCAACGCACTTGGAAGAACCATAAAGTCGAGCCGCCAAAAGACAATCCGACCGGGGCCGTGATCTCTGATCACGTGATCAACGAGGAAAGTCAAGGTACGACCGGCGCAACGGGTGTGACGGGAACGCAGACCAACAATCCTGGTCAAGTCCCGGCAAACGTTTCAGCGGCGAATGGCAACAACTCCTCGTCGAAAAAGGAATCCACAACCAACCGTGACTTTGATACCTACGATGAGAATGGTCAATCGGCACCATACCAAGTCGA
Organism: Tumebacillus permanentifrigoris; assembly: GCF_003148565.1. Taxonomy (GTDB): domain Bacteria; phylum Bacillota; class Bacilli; order Tumebacillales; family Tumebacillaceae; genus Tumebacillus; species Tumebacillus permanentifrigoris. The sequence continues at coordinate 62,347 of NZ_QGGL01000009.1, read as the reverse complement.
TTCGTACACCGTCTCCGTACTGATTGGGGACCAGGCGCTCGTCGATCAAAAGCAAGAAGACATCCGCAAGTTCGTCTCGACCGCGATCGGGGATACCAACGATGGTGCAACCAACACGATCACCATTGCAGGTGGAACCTTCCAAACCCCAGCGAACCCGTTCACAACCACCACAAGTTTCTACAAGCAACCGTGGTTCCTTGGTGCAATGGCAGCGGCGCTCGTGTTGCTGGGCGGCGGCGTGTACGCATTCTCTCGTCGACGCAAAGTGGCAGAGGTCCCGGTACTCGATCGACCGCGCATCACCGATGTGGGCACAGTCGTAGAAGAGACCGAGAACATGAAGATGAAAAAACAGCTGGAGAAACTGGCTGGACAAAAACCGGAAGAATTTGTCAACCTGTTGCGTACCTGGTTGGTAGAAGAGTAGGAGTGACTTGCTTGTGGCACGACAACAGAAACTATCTGGTCGTCAAAAGGCCGCCGTGCTGCTGGTCTCTTTGGGTCCCGAAATTGCCTCGAAAGTATTCAAACACTTACGTGAAGATGAAATTGAGCAACTGACACTAGAGATCGCGAACGTTCGCAAGATTGAGTTCGAACAGCGCGAGGACGTATTGGAAGAATTTCACTCAATCGTCCAGGCCCAAGAATACATCGCCCAAGGCGGGATCGAGTACGCCAAGGACGTCTTGGAAAAAGCGCTCGGTTCGCAAAAGGCGCTCGAAGTCATCAATCGCCTGACCGCATCGCTCCAAGTCAGACCGTTCGACTTCGCGCGCAAAGCCGACCCGAACCAGATCTTGAACTTTATTCAAAACGAGCATCCGCAAACGATCGCGCTGGTGCTCTCCTACCTTGATCCACAACAGGCTGCGATGATTCTATCTGCCCTACCGCAAGACAACCAAGCAGATGTTGCGCGTCGTATCGCGCTGATGGACCGAACTTCACCAGAAGTCATCAACCAAGTTGAGCGCGTGCTGGAGAATAAACTTTCCCAGATGTCGATGCACGACTTTTCTACAGGCGGTGGCATCGATGCGATCGTACAAGTCCTCAACGGCGTCGACCGTTCGACGGAGAAGACGATCCTCGAGTCGCTCGAATTGCAAGACCCGGAATTGGCGGAAGAGATCAAGAAACGCATGTTCGTCTTCGAAGACATCGTCAACATCGACAACCGTTCCATCCAGCGTGTCATCCGCGATGTCGAAACCCAAGACCTCGCCCTGGCGCTCAAAGTCTCCAGCGAGGAAGTGCAGGAAGTCATCTTCCGCAACATGTCCAAGCGGATGGTGGAAACCTTCAAGCAAGACATGGAATTCATGGGCCCTGTTCGACTTCGCGATGTCGAAGAAGCACAGCAACGCATCGTGGGCATCATCCGTCGTCTCGAAGAGAGCGGCGAGATCGTAATCGCTCGCGGCGGAGGAGACGATATCATTGTCTAAGGTTCTCAAGGCTTCCCAAGCTCAAGTCACTCAGGGCGCATACTTCGTCCATGTCCAGCCGATCCGGGAAGCACATCAGTCAGTCGATCCGGAACTCGACGAGCTCAAGTTCGAAGCCTTGCAAGAGGCACAAGGGATCCGGGAAGCGGCGCGTCGTGATGCAGAACAGATCATCCTCGCGGCTGAACAACAGGCGCAAGGTCTCTTGGAAGCAGAACGGACGCGCGTGGAGATGATCTTGCACAATGAAATAGAGGCGGCGAAACGGGTTGGGTACAACGAAGGGTACACGGTTGCGCAAGAGACGGTCGCGCAGGAATACGCGAACGCTTTTGCCCAAGTGCAAACTCTCTACCAACTGGCGGAAGAGGATCGTCGACACTACCTCGACGCTTCTGAACCGATGATTGTAAACCTAGCCTGTTCCATCGCTGACAAGATCATGCGGCGTGAATCCGAGACTGATCGTTCGTGGGTGCTCGAAGTGGTACGAGCTGCTTTGGAAGAGATCCACGATTCTGGCAAGGTCGAAGTTCGCGTTCATCCAGACGATTTCGAATTCGTTCGCGACAACCGGGATGTCTTGCGCAAGGTCGTTCCGGGTCAGACTGACCTCGTCATCATCCCCGACCGTGCGGTTGCGGCAGGCGGTTGTGTCCTGCACACTGCTTTTGGCAACATCGACGCCCGCATTGACACTCAGTTGGAAGAGGTGAGGAAGGCTTTGCAGGATGTCGCTGCAAACCTGGAAGCATGAGCCAACCGCTGAAACTCGAACGCTACCTCAGACGTCTCGATCGCACTCGCACGATAAAAGTTAACGGAAAAGTCTCCAAAGTCATCGGGCTGACGATCGAATCCAAAGGCCCTGTCGCCACGATCGGCGATGTCTGTACGATCGAGTCGGAAGGTGCCCCCTCGATCTACGCAGAGGTGGTCGGGTTCCGCGAGAACAACGTACTGCTCATGCCGCTCGGTGAACTCGGTGCAATCGGCCCAGGTCACGATGTCGTGGCGACAGGTAGCTCCTTGCAGATTCCAGTTGGACCGCACCTGCTAGGCCGTGTTTTGAACGGTCTGGGTGAGCCGATCGACGGCAAGGGGCCGCTTGATTGCCGTGAACATGTCAGCGCCATGCAACAGCCGCCAAACCCTTTAACTCGCAAGCGGATCTTGGAACCGCTCAGCGTGGGTGTTCGTTGTATCGACGGTTTGCTCACCGTCGGTCGTGGACAGCGCGTCGGTCTCTTTGCTGGTTCGGGAGTCGGCAAGTCTACGTTGCTCGGAATGATGGCCCGCAATACCACGGCAGACATCAACGTCATCGCATTGATCGGGGAGCGGGGGCGCGAGGTGCGCGAGTTTATCGAGAAAGACTTGGGCGAAGAAGGACTGAAACGCTCTGTCCTCGTCGTCGCCACCTCCGATCAACCGCCGCTCGTGCGCATCAAAGGGGCGATGGTTGCCACTTCGATCGCCGAGTACTTTCGAGATCAAGGCCAAGACGTGGTGCTGATGATGGACTCTGTCACACGTTTTGCGATGGCCCAGCGCGAAGTCGGTCTCGCTGTCGGTGAGCCGCCAACCACGCGTGGATATACGCCATCGGTTTTCGCTTTGTTGCCTCGCCTCTTAGAGCGTGCGGGCACTGGTCATAGCGGTACGATCACCGCTTTTTACACGGTTCTCGTCGATGGGGATGACATGAATGAGCCTGTCGCAGACGCAGTGCGTGGGATCCTCGACGGTCATATCGTGCTCTCGCGTTCGTTGGCAAACCGGGGGCACTTTCCCGCTATCGACGTGTTGGCCTCTGTCAGTCGCGTGATGAACGAGTTGGTCACGCCTGAACACCGCCGAGCAGCGAACACGGTCAAAAAGCTCTCCTCGATCTACAAGGAATCGGAAGACTTGATCAACATCGGGGCGTACCAACGCGGGAGCAATCTGCAGATCGATCGTGCAATTCAGTTTGCCTCGACCATCGAATCGTTCACCACCCAAGACGTTCACGAGAAAATGGACTTGGAACATACCCAATCAATGCTGATCGAAACGTTCGGAGGAATTGACGCATGAGCATTCGAATGGAATCCTTGCACAAGATCACCGGGCTCAAAAACCGCCTAACCCAGCAAGCGAATTGGCGGTACAGTGAATCGTTGCGAAGTTTGGAGACCGAGCAACAGAAACTCCAAGAGCTGCTGCATTCGCACGACCAATCGATTGGTGAATTGCATAGCTTGACGATGGATGGTGCCACCTCACAGGAGTTGCAAGATTGGTTGCAGTTTATGCTGTCCCAACGCAACCAGATTGAGCGGCAAAACCATCTATTAGAAGGAAAAAGGTCGGAGTGCACCGAAAAGCGACAAGAGATGACGGAAAGTTATCTGGAGGAGCAAAAGTGGGTGAAACTCCAAGGTCGTCGTCTAGAGGAACATCAAGTCTTTCTGAACAAGATTGGGCAAGAGGCACTAGACGAGATCGCTGTGACCCGACATCAACGTATAAAGGGGTGACAGACAGCATGCAAGAGACGGAACGTCGCTACAGTGGGTTGGAATGGGTGTTTTACATCATCATCCTCCCGATGCTGTTCACCGCTCTGCTCGTCGGAATCATCCTGCAATTTCTAGGCTATGACATCACGGGCAAAATTGGTCATGCCACCCGTTCGTTACCGGTGATCAACAAGATCCTGCCGGCCGACCCAACGGTGGCTGACGCAGACAAGACCGCAGTTGATCCTGCAAAACAACTGCAAGACGCTCAAGACCAAGTTCAATCCTTGGAGAGCTCGAAAAAACAACTCGAGACCGACTTGGTGAAAAAGGACTCGGAGATCGAGAGCCTGAAAAAGCAGATCGAAGACCTCAAGAAAAAACCTGATGCTCAAAAGGACAATACCGCTACAACGGCGGTCGATCCCTATGTGCAACAGGCGCAAGTCTATTCGCAGATGAACGCTACCAAGGCAGCTTTGATCATCGGTCAATTGTCTGTTACTGAAGCGAAACGTATCTTGGCCAAGATGAGCAACGAGCAAAAGGCAGCCATTTTAGAAAAAATGGACCCTGCCATCGCCAGCAAAATCCTGTCCTCTTGATCCTTTGAAAGGAGGTGAAAGACAATGGAAATCCAAGCTACAACCACTTCTTCCGCGAATGGAACCACTACCAACGCGGCAGGACAGAAAAGCGGTAAAGCAGATGGTGGCAAGTCTCCGTTCGGTACGCTTTTGCAAACCCTCGGCGGACAAGCGCTCGACGCTGACAAAAAGCAAGGCACAGATCCCTTGGCAACGCTTCTCGCAGCACTCGCAGGCGGTTTCAATCCGCTGGCTCTCCAGCAGACGCCGACTGTGCTAACGGGAGATGGTCCTAAGGAAACGGCGCCAGTTGGGAACGCGCTGCTCGATATCAATACGCTATCCGTACAAGTAAATGGCTTGTCCCTCCTCAATGGAGATTTGGCCGCTTTGCTACAGAACTTCGGAGCGTCCGCACGCCTTTTGGGGGTCTTGCAGGAGCATCCAGATCAACAGCTGGCACAAACGCTGGCTGGGCATCCGGAGCTGCTAAACGACTTCGGGCAGGCGCTGACGAACCTGGTCACGCAAGTGACGCAGAACCCGCAACAACTCGCCTTGAGCCCGAAGGCGGCCACCTTGGTAGAAGCCCTCTTCGCCCAACTCCTGCAACCGGAAGGGACCCAGGAACCAGCAGCTTCGAGCGAGACGCAGGACGTTCCGGGAGCAGGCACGCACAAGCAACCTTTGTTCGGAAAGTTGCAAGCCACGACGCTCACCGCGCACAGTCTCCAAGTCTTGAGCACATCAACACAAGTTGACACAACTACCGCGCAGTTGACGGGCACACAGATGCAAGCATCCGTGTTGACCGCAGCCCTACTGGCGAGCGACCAACCCGTTCAACAGCAAGCACAGGCAGGGGATACTCTCGACGGCTCGCAACTGCTGGGCAACCCGCTCACCGGGGGTCAAACTCCGTTGCAAAGTGCTCGTGCCGATCAACTAGCCAAGATGAAGCCTGTCGTCACTTTGCATGCTGACAACTTCAACAAGGAGTTTGCGAACCTCGTGGTAAAACGTGCGGCTTTGATCGAAGCACCGGGCCGTCATGAGTTCCGCATCGTGATGCAACCGCAGGGTCTCGGTGAGATCGAAGTGCGCGTGCAAGCCATCGGTAATCAGATTACGATGCATCTCTCGGCGGACAGTGCCGCCACCAAGGGACTTTTGGATTCGAACCTTTCGAGTCTTAAGTCACAACTGCAAGCACAAGGTATCCAGTTCGATCGTATCGAAGTCTCCTCTACGAACACGGGCAACAACAACCAAAATAGCAGCTTGAACAGCGGCCTTCCACACGATCGCCAATCGGGTCAGAACTCGCAAGGTCAGTCTGGCAATCAATCGAACCGCAAGCGCTCGGACGAAGAGCGTTTCTCCCTTGATGGCATTGACGCATTAACGACCGCGAACGATCCGCAGCCGGAGGAAATTGACTCCGACGCGAGCATCGACGTCACGGCGTAAAGGAGGGCAATCGAAATGGCAGACAGCGGCAACATCTCGTTTGATCCCAGTTCGTATGTCCGCAGCACGACTGCTGTAAAGGCACCTGCGAACAAACAATTGGATCGTGACGCGTTTCTGAAGATCTTGATCACCCAGTTGCAATACCAAGACCCGTCGCAGCCGATGCAAGACAAGGAGTTTATCGCGCAGATGGCACAATTCAGCGCCTTGGAACAGACGAGCAAAGTCTACCAAGTTAACTCGCTCGCACTCGGCACGCAGATGATTGGGAACATCGCGGGTTATCAAATGCCAGATGGTTCTCTCAAAGAGGGCGAAGTCACTTCCGCGCAGACGATCGACGGAGTTGTAAAAGTACAAATTGGGAACGACATGATCGATCTGAATCAAATTCTCGAAGTCAAAAAGAAGCAAATTTAGGCACCAGGGGGTGTAGTTTGTGAGTCAGGGATGGCCGATGCGGCCTGTAACACGACCAAACGCTCCCCAAACCGAGTTGCCGATCCGAAACAACCCGTCCGCTCAGCGAGCGGCCGGAACGGTGTCCTTTCAAGATGAACTGAATAAACAACTTCAAGTTCGCCAGCAACAACCCGTCACGTTCTCCGCGCACGCGCTGGAACGACTGCGCATGCGGAACATCCGCCTCACTCAGGATGACATGACACGTCTTGGAAGTGCCATCGATCGGGTGGCCGCCAAAGGGGGACGCGAGTCTCTGGTGGTCTACAACGACACCGCCTATCTGATTAATGTGAAGAATCGTACCGTGATCACAGCCGTCGACAAAGCACATATGCAAGATCATGTCTTTACAAAAATAGACAGCGCCGTGTTCGCGTAATTGATGGAATGCAAGGGCTGGCCCACGATGTGGAGGCCCCTAACCGCCGAATGACAGACGCGGTTCAAAACCCAAAGGAGGAACTAACTGATGTTGCGCTCTCTTTACTCGGGTATCTCTGGTATGCGTGGTTTCCAAACCAAGCTCGATACGATCGGTAACAACGTGGCAAACGTCAACACCGCTGGTTTCAAGGCAGGACGCGTGATGTTCAAGGACATCATGAGCCAAACCCTGCAAGGTGCAGGCGGCCCGACCAACGGCTTTGGCGGAACCAACGCTTTGCAGATCGGTCTGGGTTCTAGTATCGCGGCGATCGACACCGTCATGAATGATGGATCGACCCAGATCACCAACCGTCCGCTTGACTTTGCGATCCAAGGCAATGGCTTCTTCACCCTCGTCAATGACGCAGGTGAAAAGTTCTACACTCGTCAAGGGAATTTCTACTTTGACAACGGTGGCAACCTGGTCAACTCCGATGGTTGGAAAGTAGCTGCGAATGACGGAGCTACCCCGATCACAATCGACCTGGAAGCTGTCAAGTCGTACACCTTTGACTCCAAAGGCAACTTGTACCTCGTCAACAACGATGGAACCACAGACGGCACTGCAGCAGCTACCATCGGCCTCGCGAAGTTTTCCAATCCGTCTGGTCTGGAAAAAGTAGGCGGAAGTTTGTTCCGTGAATCCGGTAACTCCGGCACTGCGGCATTCGGTGGCCCGGGCAGCACAGACGTCGGTCTTGGTACCTTGCAAGTTGGCGCACTTGAAATGTCGAACGTCGACCTCACCAACGAGTTTTCCGAGATGATCGTGGCACAGCGCGGTTTCCAAGCGAATTCCCGCACGATCACCGTTGCTGACGAAATTCTGCAAGAAGTAGTCAACCTCAAGCGCGGCTAATCGGTGAATTAAGACCATGATTCCGGTCACCAAATTCAATCGCTCGACGGTGTATGTCAATGCTACACTCGTCGAGTCGGTTGAATCGACTCCAGACACGATGATTACGCTGGTCAACGGGAAAAAGCTAATCGTTCGTGAGACTGTCGAGGACGTTCTGAAGATGGTTGAAGAGTACTACCGAAGAGTTGGGCTGCTCGCTATACAAGTCCAACAGAATGCGGAGGTATCAGATGTTTCGGAACAAGGCATTTAATATTGCTCTACTTACCATTATCGCTGTCGTATTGATTGGGATCTTGGGTCTTGTCGGCTACAAAATGTTTTGGAAAACAGACGGTGCGGAACCAGAAGTGCCCACCGCAAAGGAATTGCTGGCCAGCCAATTTGAAATTGGCAAGATGACCACGAACTTGGCTGGGAACGCTCTCATCCAAGCTACAATCTCCGTCCAAGGAGATAGCACCAAGATGAAGACCGAACTCGAAGAACGCAAAGTGCAAGTGAAAGACGTCGTCAACTCCGTTCTGCACAAAACAACGCCGGCAGACTTAGAAAAGGCGGAAGGCATTGAACTGCTGAAAGTCAAGCTGATTGGCGAACTGAACAAAGTGATGCTTGAGGGGAAAGTAACCAACGTGTACATCTCCGACATCGTCGTTCAATAAAGAACATCCTGGTCCAAAGGAGGTGATGACCGATGGCTGAGGTCTTGTCGCAAAATGAAATCGACGCCCTGTTATCAGCGTTAACTTCTGGTGAAATTACTGCGGAAGAGATCCGCAAGGACGATTCTGACCGCAAGATCAAAGTGTACGATTTCAAACGCGCCATGCGTTTTTCCAAAGACCACATCCGAAGCATTACGCGGATCTTTGAGAACTTTGCGCGCCTGCTCACCACATACTTTTCAGCCCAATTGCGAACGTTCGTCCAGATTTCCGTCGTTTCTGTCGACCAGTTACCTTACGAAGAGTTCATTCGCTCCATTTCCAAGATGACGATCCTAAACGTGTTCAATTGCCGACCACTTGAAGGAAAGTTCGTGATGGAAGTACACCCGAACATCGCCTACGCGATGCTTGACCGCCTGCTCGGTGGTGCGGGTCTCGGAACGGATGTCTTGCGCGATTTGACAGAGATTGAAATGACGATTATGGAACGCGTGTTCGGACGGGCGCTTGATAATTTTGAAGAGGCTTGGAAGGGCGTCGCAGAGTTGGTGACAGAACTTGATCACTTGGAGGTCAATCCTCAGTTCTTGCAACTGGTGTCTCCTAACGAAACCGTTGCAGTTGTCTCCTTGTCTACCAAGATCGGAGAAATCACCGGGATGATCAACATTTGTATGCCGCACGTCGTGCTGGAACCGATCGTCCCGCAACTCTCCACCCACTACTGGATGGGTACTTCGAAGAGCACCAAGGATTATAGTGAGGAATGGGAATCCATCCGTCAAAACCTTGGGAAGACGCAAGTACCGTTGGTTGCTGAACTTGGTTCCTCCTCGATCTCCATTGGCGAGTTTCTCGCCTTGAACGTGGGCGATGTGATCACGCTGGACCAAGACGTCAAAGCAAAACTCCAACTCAAAGTAGGAGAACGACTGAAGTTCACGGGTCAACCTGGAACCGTGCGCGGCAAAGTCGCGGTGCAGATTTCACAAGTTATAGATGAAGGAGTGGGCGATGATGAATAAGGATGTCTTGTCACAACAAGAAATCGATGCCCTCCTCAGGCAGAATGGCGACGACGACGGCACTGACACGAATTCCGACGATATCCGCTTGAATGAACACCTGAGCGACTTTGAAACAGACGCTCTCGGGGAGATCGGGAACATTTCGTTCGGGACTGCTGCAACGGCTCTTTCGACTTTGCTGAGGCAAAAAGTAGACATCACGACTCCGAAAGTATCGGCCGTGCTTCGCAGCCAACTGAGCAATGATTTCCCTCTGCCGCACGTGGCAATCAAAGTGGAATATACAGATGGTTTTATCGGTGCAAACGTTCTAGCGATTCGTGTTGAGGATGCGCAGATTATTGCTGACTTGATGATGGGAGGCGACGGGACAACTGCTCCGTCTGAACTCAACGAACTCCATCTGTCTGCTGTAGCAGAAGCGATGAACCAGATGATGGGCTCCGCTTCTACTTCGATGTCGACGATTTTCAATATGATGGTCAACATCACGCCGCCGATTGTAGACGTGATGGATTTTGACAACAAGCAATCCGCAACGCTGTTCCCGAACGACGAAGTGCTGATCAAGATTTCCTTCCGTCTAATCATCGGGACACTGATTGACTCGCACATCATGCAGTTGGTTCCGATTGCGTTCGCAAAAGACATGATCTCGAAACTGACGGGCGGTATGGACGATCCGGCTGCATCCGAACCTGCACCGCAACCGGTCGCGGCTGCCCCGGTAGAACCGACTCCGGTCGCGGCAACCCCTGCACCGCAGCCGATGTATGAGGCACCGGTTGCTCAGAGCGCACAGGGACACTACCCGCCGCCGCAACCGAACTACCCACAACAACCGATGTACGCGGAACAACCGCCGGCTGGTTACCCACAATATCCACCTCAGTACCCGCCGCAACCGTATGCGTATCCTCAGTATCCGCCGCAATACCCGCCCCAAGGGTATCCGCCTGGTTACATGGACCCGGCACTTCAAGCTCCTGCCAATCAGCCGCGTCCCGTTCAACAGAACGTCAATGTGCAGCCAGCTCAGTTCGCTTCGTTCGATGCGTCCGACATTACTGGTGCGCAAGGGAATCTTGACCTCTTGCTAGATATCCCGCTTTCGATTACTGTTGAATTAGGACGCACAAAGAAATTAATTCGTGACATTCTCGAACTCGTACCTGGTTCGATCGTCCAACTAGACAAATTGGCAGGGGACCCGGTTGATATCATGGTCAACAATAAGTTGGTCGCCAAAGGAGAAGTCGTAGTCATTGACGAAAACTTTGGTGTACGGGTCACGGATATTATTAGTCCGGCCGAACGAGTTCGCAAATTACAGTAATTTAGACTAGGGGGAACCAAACAATGTCTCACAAAATCTTGATCGTAGACGATGCGGCCTTCATGCGGATGATGATTAAGGAAATCCTCACCCGCAATGGTTTTAACGTGGTAGGAGAAGCGCAGGACGGCGCACAAGCTGTTGAAAAATACAAAGAATTGCGTCCGGACCTCGTGACCATGGACATCACGATGCCGGAGATGGACGGGATCCACGCGCTCAAAGAGATCCGTGCATTCGACGCCAACGCGAAAGTTATCATGTGTTCCGCGATGGGCCAACAAGCCATGGTTATCGATGCAATTCAAGCTGGTGCGAAAGACTTTATCGTCAAGCCGTTCCAAGCCGATCGTGTTATCGAAGCGATCAAGAAGACTTTGGGCTAGTTTTACCCTGAACGTCAACATCTTAGAAAGGGTGGGGTCATGCGACCGACGATCAAACGTATCAGTACCGCTATGGCTGTTGCGCTGGGTACTTTCTTGTTGTCCTCCCCACCTCACGTGTTGGCGGTTGGCGAAAACGTCACGGATTTGATAAATAACAAGCAAAACGGGTCCGTTCCGACGGCACCGCCAGCTGCCTCCGGTGATGGTTCGCTCCTATGGTCGTTGTTACAATTGATTTTCGCCTTAGGGATTATTATAGCCATCATTTATTTCCTGATTCGATTCCTCTCGCAGAAAACGAATCTCTCCCGCAACCAAGTGTTCCAGTCGCTGGGCGTCCAATCGCTTGGCAAGGACCGCTCGGTACACTTGCTCTCCGTCGGGGACAAAGTGTACCTGCTAGGAGTAGGGGACAGCATTACGCTGTTGGATACTGTAACCGACGCCGCCTTGATTGAACGACTGCGGGAAACCTCCCAGCAGCCACTCGCACGTCCGGTATCGGGCATGCAAGAATGGATCACCCGCCTGCGCCCTAAATCCAAAGCTCAGGCGGAAGAGGTCCGAGTAGAAGAATTGCCGTTTGACGCTGCCTTGCGCGAAAAGCTACACAACCTGAAGGAAAGGCGTCATCAGACGGTCGACGATTGGCAGGATCCTTCCAAATGAAGATAAACATGAGAATGCTCTTCCTCTTCGTCATGATGCTGTTCACTTTGGTGTGGGCGCACCCGGCGCTTGCGGAAGGGACGGCTGTTCCAGGCATCAACATCGGTGTTTCAACATCGGACAACCCTGAATCTGTTGCGACCTCTTTGCAGATCATCACCATCTTGACGGTGCTTTCCTTGGCGCCGTCGATCTTGGTTCTGATGACCTGCTTTACTCGTATCGTCGTCGTGCTGTCATTTGTGCGCAACGCCTTGGCGTTGCAACAGATGCCACCGACACAGGTTTTGATCGGGCTCGCGATGTTCATGTCGCTTTTCGTCATGTACCCGACGCTTACGACGATCAATGACCAAGCGCTTCAACCGTATCTGCAAGGACAACTCTCTCAGACGCAGGCGCTTACTCAGGCCGAAATTCCGCTCAAACACTTCATGGCGAACCAGACTCGCCCACAAGACCTGCAGCTGTTTTTGGACTACCGCAAACAGCCCATGCCAGACTCTGTAGAGGCGATTCCGCTCTCCACACTAGTGCCGTCCTACGTGATCAGTGAATTGAAGACTGCGTTTGAGCTAGGCTTCATGATCTTCATCCCTTTTTTGATCATCGATATGGTCGTTGCGAGCGTGTTGATGTCAATGGGGATGATGATGCTGCCGCCGGTGATGATCTCAATGCCGTTCAAGGTCTTGTTGTTCATCATGGTCGACGGTTGGTATCTCGTCGTCAAGTCCCTGTTAGCCGGTTACCAATAAGGTATGGGAAGGGTGTTACGTCATGAGCAGTGATTTCGTGATCACGCTCGGTCAAAACGCCATCTGGACGATGCTCAAGATCTGTGCGCCTTTGCTTGGGGTCGGGCTTTTGGTAGGGTTGATTGTCAGCGTGTTTCAAGCCACCACGCAAATTCAGGAACAGTCGCTGCAGTTCATCCCGAAGTTGATCGCCGTCTTCGTGACGATGCTGGTTTTCGGGCCGTGGATGCTCTCACTGACTCTGGATTTTACGCGCGGAATCCTCGGCAACTTAAGTTCGTTTATTCGATAGGGGCGATATCTGATGCTAGATGTCGCACTTCAGTATGCGCAAGTGTTTCTCTTGGTGCTCGTCCGCATGTCCAGCTTCTTTTTCCTGACGCCGTTTTTCGGAACCCGGAACGTACCGGCGTCCGTGAAAGCAGGGCTGGCTTTTTTGTTAACGATCATCATCACTCCCTCAATTGCGACAACGGATATGGGAGCGCTCTACATGGGAGCCTCATTTGCCGATCTGGTGCTGGTCTTGGTGAAGGAATTTATGGTGGGCATAACGCTCGGATTGACGGCCGCGATGATCTTCGCAGCTGTACAGCTGGGTGGGATGTTCATCGACCTTCAGATCGGGTTCGCGATGGCCAATGTCTTTGACCCGATGTCTGGAGCTTCCTCTCCGCTGACCGGTCAATTCAAGTACGCACTCACGTTCTTGTTGTTTTTAGGACTCGATGGTCACCACGGTCTGATTACCGCGATGATGCAAAGCTACAACTTCGTTCCGATTGGAGCTTTTCAGATAACTGACAACCTGATGTCTGTGCTGATGGCGACGTTCTCTGCGATGTTCGTGTTGGGGTTGAAGATCGCAATTCCAGTTGTTGCTGTACTATTTTTGATCGATTTCGGATTTGCAATGCTTTCCAAAGCTGTTCCACAGATGAACGTGTTTGCGCTTGGGATGTCGTTAAAGACTCTCATTGGCGGGCTGATGATCATCGTCACTTTGCCAACGTTCATCTACCTTCTCCGCGAGATGTTCCATACGATGTTTACTCAAATGGACACCGTTCTGCGGGTGCTAGGAGGATAACGATGATTCAACTGAACCTCCAGTTGTTTTCCGGCGAGAAGACAGAAAAACCAACAGCTAAGAAACGGGGCGACGCCCGCAAAAAGGGGCAGGTCGCCCGCAGTCAGGAGTTCGGCCAAGCGGCCGTTCTTCTGGCCGGACTCTTCACCATCAAAGTACTTTCCGGTTACTACATGGATCAGTTCACACACATGTTTCAGTTTGACCTGACCGGTGGACTTTATTACAAATTGACAGATGAATCAATCACACCACTGTTTTTAAAATTTCTGATCCAGCTTGCCAAGCTGATCTTGCCGGTTGCTGGTGTTATCATGGTAGTCGGTGCCTTTACTTCGTATCTACAAGTGGGCTCGCTGTTCACTTTAACGCCTTTAATGCCTGACTTCAAAAAAATCAACCCTATCGATGGGTTTAAACGAATTTTTTCGATGCGAACGTTCGTCGAACTTCTAAAATCGATTGTAAAAATGCTCGTGATCGGTTTTCTCGTGTACAGTGAACTGAAGAGCGGTTGGATGAGAGTCAGCCAACTCGGTGAGATGGACGTCATCGACATACTTTCTGTCATCAGTTCACTTGCCTTCGGGATCTTTTGGAAAGTTGGGCTTGCGATATTTGCGATCGCGCTTGCCGACTTGATCTACCAACGCTTCGACTTTGTGAAAAACCTCAAGATGTCCAAGCAGGAGGTCAAGGAAGAGTACAAGCAGATGGAAGGGAGCCCGGAAGTCAAAGGCAAGATCAAAGAGCGCCAGCGTGCGATGGCGATGCGTCGCATGATGTCTGACGTACCGAAAGCCGATGTGATCATCACCAACCCGACGCACTTTGCAGTGGCTCTTAAATACGACCCTGACAACATGGAATCCCCCCAGGTGATCGCGAAGGGTGTAGATGAAACGGCCCAACGAATCAAGAAGATTGGCCGAGAAAGCAATGTGATATGTGTCGAAAACCGCCCACTTGCGCAAGCGCTCTACAGAACGGTCGAAATCGGGGATGCTGTCCCGGGGGACCTTTTCCAAGCGGTTGCCGAAGTGCTAGCGTATGTATACAGACTAAAAGGCAAGGTGTAGGTAGGAGGGACCGGGGTTGAAACTCAAAGACTTAGGAGTCATCGGAGCTGTCATTGGGATCGTCATCATGATGGTCATCCCTTTGCCTACTTTTTTGCTAGACTTCTTGTTGATCATCAATTTAAGCATCGCCTTGACGATTCTGCTCGTGGCGATGAATACCAAAGAACCGCTTGATTTTGCGATCTTCCCCTCGCTTCTGCTTTTGACGACGCTGTTTCGGTTGTCTCTGAACGTGTCGTCCACCCGAGCCATTCTCTCAACAGGGGAAGCTGGGGAAGTCATTCACACGTTCGGTACATTCGTCATCGGAGGGAATGCGGTCGTCGGTTTTATCGTGTTCTTGATTCTCGTCATCATTCAATTTCTTGTCATCACCAAAGGTTCGGAGCGCGTAGCGGAAGTCGCAGCACGCTTCACCTTGGACGCGATGCCGGGTAAGCAGATCTCCATCGATGCTGACTTGAACGCAGGTTTGATCAATGAAAATGAAGCGCGAGCAAAGCGAACTAAAATTTCACGCGAAGCTGACTTCTACGGGGCGATGGATGGTGCCTCGAAATTCGTCAAAGGCGACGCGATCGCAGGGATCATCATCGTTGCGATCAACATCATTGCTGGTTTCATCATCGGGGTAGCCATGCGTGGCGAGTCCGCCGTGCAAGCGATGCAAAACTATACCATCCTCTCTGTCGGTGACGGGTTGGTCTCGCAGATTCCGGCCCTGCTCATCTCGACAGCAACGGGTCTCGTCGTCACCCGAGCGGCATCGGAGGAAAATCTCTCCGACGACCTCATCAAGCAGTTGCTCGCTTATCCGAAAATGCTGTACATCGTCGGGGCCGTGATCGGGATGCTTGGCATCTTCACACCGATCGGTGTGCTGAAGGCTTGGCCGATCGCAGGTTTGATCGTGTACGGTGGCTACATGATGGAACGCACGATGAAACTGGAGACGATCCGCGAGTTGGAGCAAGTGGAGGAGAACAAGCAAGAAGAAGTACGCAGCCCAGAGAGTGTGATCTCGCTCATTCATGTCGATCCGATCGAGTTCGAGTTTGGATACGCGCTGATCCCGCTCGCAGACGTCAACCAAGGCGGTGACCTGCTCGACCGTGTCATCATGATCCGCCGCCAATTTGCGATGGAAATGGGGCTGGTCGTTCCGGTGATCCGCATCCGTGACAACATCCAACTGCGTCCGAACGAATACGTAATCAAGATCAAAGGCAACGAGGTAGCCCGTGGTGAGTTGTTGCTTGACCACTACCTTGCGATGAGCCCTGGATTTGACGACGAGAACATCGTGGGCATCCCGACGAAGGAGCCAGCTTTTGGACTTCCGGCGCTCTGGATTGCGGACAACATCCGTGAACAGGCCGAATTCGCTGGTTACACCGTCGTTGATCCACCATCGGTCGTCGCAACTCACCTGACGGAAGTTCTTCGCAAGCATGCGAGCGAGCTGCTCGGTCGCCAAGAGACCAAGCAGCTTATCGATTCGCTGCGTGAGACCTACCCGGCGCTCGTCGACGAACTGGTGCCAAGCCAGATGTCGATCGGTGAAATCCAAAAAGTGCTCATCAACCTCTTGCGCGAAAAAGTTTCCATCCGCGATCTGGTCACGATTCTCGAAGCCTTGGCCGACTATGTTGGGTATACCAAGGATGCGGACATCTTGACAGAGTATGTTCGCCAGTCACTTTCTCGCCAGATCACAAACCAACACAAGGCGGGTGGCGGTCCGCTCAAGGTGATCACCTTGAGTCCGAACGTCGAAAAGCTGTTGCTGGACAACATCCAGGGTTCGGAACAAGGTACGTTCTTGGCGCTGGACCCACGCGTTTCACAACAGATCTACCAGAAGTTGGCGGAACAGGTGCAAGTGGTGACCAACCTTGGCCACTCGCCGCTCCTGCTCACCTCGCCAAACACTCGGATGCACGTTCGCAAATTGATCGAGCGCGTGTTGCCGGATGTGGCGGTGCTTTCCTTTAACGAACTCGATACTACCGTTGATGTTCAAAGCGGAGGGGTGGTGAACCTGTAATGCTGGTCAAACGTTATTTGGTCAAGGAAATGCCGGAAGCGGTCGCGATGATTCGAGAAGACTTGGGTAAGGACGCGGTGATCCTTTCCACCAAAAAAATTCAGAGCCGAGGCTTCCTCGGATTGTTCAGCAAAACGCACATTGAAGTGGTGGCTGCGGCCAATGAGGAAAAACCGCCGGAACGCCCGCCGGTTTCACCTTCATCGATGCCGCGCAACTTCGCGATGGGCGCTTACCAACAACATCAAGTGCGACCCACTGCCGCAGGCGCGACTGCAACCTTAGAGCCGGAACGAGCAATGGCGTTCCAACCTGAGGCAGCCCCACCGGTTGCCCCTGTTGCTGCGGTGTCCGCCACCCCTGTGGAGCCAGTTCTAGAACCTCCACAAGTCTTTACGGAACCGCTCCTTGCTCCCCGCGCTAAGGAGGATGACACACAGGTTTTGAAGGAAGTGCAAGACCTGCGACACCTGATTCGCAGTCTTATCCACACCACGGATAACAAAGTGCTACCTGAGGCGGTTGTCCGCGTTCGCAAGGAACTTCTAGCGAATCAAGTTGATGAGGAATTGGTTGACGACCTTGTTGAACGAGGAATTCGCGAGTTCCAACAAGTTCAAGACATCACTGAGCAGGAATTTCGAGGTATTTTGACAAAGTTTATAAGTGAGGAGTTGGAGAAGGTCGGTGTTCCGTCATCGATTGCTCCAACCACCCGCGTTGCTTCGTTCATGGGACCGACTGGCGTGGGGAAGACCACAACGATTGCGAAGCTCGCAGCTGAGCAAGTGTTGTCGCACGGCAAGCGGGTCGGGCTGATCACCACCGACACGTACCGAATCGCAGCGGTGGAGCAATTGCGCACCTACGCAACGATTCTGAATCTGCCGTTGGAGGTCTGTTACTCGCCGGAGGATGTCCAGCGGTCGATGGAAAAGTTCGCAGAGTTTGACTTAATTCTCGTCGACACAGCAGGGCGTAACTATCACAACCAACTGAACGTCCGGGAGTTGAAGCCATTTTTACAGGCGCTAACACCGGATGAAACGTTCTTGGTACTTGCGTTAACCTCGAAAGCGTCCGACCTCACCGACATCGTGAAAAACTTCGAGCAAGTACCGATCCAGAAGTTTTTGTTCACAAAGGCTGATGAAACCACAAGCTATGGCGCGATCTACAATTTAGTCGTCCGTCGCAACATTCCGCTGTCGTACCTGACCACGGGTCAGACCGTTCCCGATGACATCGAGATCGTGTCTGCCCAAAAAGTAGCGAGTCTAGTAGTGGGAGAGAAGTCCGATGCATGACCAGGCACAGCGTTTGCGTACGATGGTCGCACAAGCCAATCGCAGCTCGGCCGGCCGGGACACGCGGGTGATTACAATCTCCAGCGGCAAGGGTGGTGTCGGCAAGTCGAACTTCACTCTGAATTATGCGCTTGCTTTGGCAGACCAAGGCAAGAAGGTCGTCATTCTCGATGCTGACGTTGGATTTGCCAACATTGATGTGCTGATGGGCGTCAAGCCGAAACTTACGTTGGCAGAACTGATCCGTAAGCAGGTTACCGTGTGGGACATTTTGGAAACTGGTCCGATGGGCATCAAGTTCATCGCCGGAGGTTCAGGATTTCAAGACCTGCTTGATTTACAGCCGGAGCAATTTGACTACTTGATCGAGCAACTTGGATTGTTACAAGGATACGCGGATTACGTGTTGATCGATACGGGGGCAGGTTTGACCGCCCAATCGCTCCGTCTCATCTTGGCGGCAGATGATATCTTTGTCGTCTTGACACCAGAGCCGACTTCGATCACCGATGCGTATGCGTTAATCAAGATGGTCATCAACCGCGAACCGAATGCCCGTATGAAACTGTTGGTCAACCGGGCCCAATCGAATGAGGAAGGTCGGGAAGCGGCAGACAAAATCAAGCTCGTTGCGGAACGTTTTCTCAACTTGCAGATCCCGATTCTTGGCATTCTGCCGGATGACCCAAACGTTCTCAGGTCGGTCAAAAAACAAGTGCCATTTTATATCGCACACCCTGAGACCGTCGCATCTCGCAGTCTTAAGCAGTTGATTCAAGCGCAATTGCACGGGGAAGCAGAGCAGGACACGTCTCCAAAGGGTATGAAACAGTTTCTGCATCGTATGGCTCGGCTGTTTCGATAAAATTGGAATTAAAGGATGAATGACCGGGATGAAGCCGATTCAAGTTCTCGTCTGTGACGATTCAGCACTTATGCGTCGCATTATCAGCGACATTCTCAAGTCGGACCCTGAAATCATCGTAGTAGGGACAGCCAAGAACGGTCAGGAAGCTCTCGACCTTATTCCGAAATTGAAGCCGGATGTCTTGACGCTAGACATCGAGATGCCGGTGCTCAATGGCTTGGAAGCGTTGCCGATGATCTGGCGCAAGTACAAAATTCCCACCATCATGCTCTCCAGCCTCACACAAGAAGGGGCGGACGCCACGATCAAAGCGTTGGAACTTGGCGCGTTCGATTTCGTTGGTAAACCATCTGGGTCGATCTCGCTCGACTTGGCGAAGATCAGCGAGGATCTACTTCATAAAATTAAAGCCGCCGCAAAAAAGGAACAAGTCGTCCAAAGCACGAAGTACTTTAAACCATACCCGAAACCGATTCCCGCTCCGCCAAAGCCAATGCGCACGGCGAAGCGCGTCGAAGAGATTCTGGCGATCGGCACGTCAACAGGTGGTCCGCGCGCTTTGCAGGTGGTTCTATCGCACCTACCAGGCGAACTACCCGCTGCCGTAGTGGTCGTCCAGCACATGCCAGCGGGTTTTACAAAGTCACTGGCACAACGTCTCGACCAAATCTGCACCGTCCGCGTACATGAAGCGCATGACGGTCAGGTGTTGGAAGAAGGTCATGTGTACATCGCTCCGGGGGATTACCACATGCGAATTGTGGAACAAACCTCAGGTACGTATGTTATTCGGTTAAACCAAGAACCGCCGCTTGGCGGTCATCGTCCCGCTGTAGACATCATGTATGACTCTGTTGCAGAACTTCGCGGTGTTCGAGTACGAGCTGCGATCCTGACGGGAATGGGCGGAGATGGCGCGAACGGCATGGTGAAGATTAAGGCCCAAGGCGGTCGAACGATCGCGGAATCACAGGAATCATGTGTTGTATTTGGAATGCCGCGCACGGCCATCGCCAAGGGTTGCGTTGACATCGTCGCCCCGTTGAACCGCATCGCGGACGAACTCACGAAGCCTTGGAAACGCTAGGAGGTGTCAGACATGGACATGAATCAATATTTGGATATGTTCATTGAGGAATCAAAGGAACATTTACAGGCGATCAACGAAAATTTGCTGTCTTTGGAGCAAAACCCGCAATCTCTTGACATCATTAATGTCGTTTTCCGGTCCGCACATACGTTGAAAGGTATGGCGGCAACGATGGGCTTTGAAAAGATGGCACATCTGACTCACGATATGGAAAACGGTCTGGACCTGATGCGCAATGGCAAGCTGTCTGTAACCCAATATGCGATGGATGTACTGTTCAGTTGTGTAGACGTATTGGAAACTCAGCTCAACCAAATCATCGAGACGGGAACTGATGCAGGCGTCAACGTGGACAGCTTGGTGGAACAACTGAAAGCGATCGCGTCAGGCAAACCTGTTGCAGCCGCAACACCAGCACCCGCTGTGGCTGCAGCGAACGTGGTTGTACCGCCAGATGCTACGGGAACTGGCAACCTCAGCTTAAACGAATATGAATCGACCATTCTCCAGCAATCGAAGGAGAAAGGCTTCATCGCTTACCAGATCAACGTAGAACTCGAAGAAAAGTGTGTGATGCGTGCAGCTCGTGCCTACATGGTATTTGACGCTTATGAGCGAATCGGCGAAATTATCAAGTCTGACCCGCGTGTTGAAGACCTCGAAGAAGAGAAGTTCGAGAATGAATTCATGCTCGTACTCGTCACGCAAGAAGATGTCGAAAAAGTTCGTAAAGCCGGACTTAACGTGTCGGAAGTGTCCAATGTCACCGTAACGGTGATCGACGTACACGTTTCGGCCCCGGAGGCTGTCGTCGCGATCCCACAAATCGCACCGATCATCCAAGCTGCTCAACAGGTTGCTGCAACCTCTGCACCTGTAGCTGCTGCACCGAAAGCAAGCGTCCAAGAAACGACGAAAAAGCCGCAACTTGGCAAATCGGTCCGCGTGGACATCGAACGCCTCGACGTGCTGATCAATCTGTTCTCCGAATTGGTCATCGACCGTACTCGTCTCGAACAGATCGCCCGCGACCTCGGCAATCAGAGTTTGTATGAGACTGTCGAACACATGAGCCGCATCTCCACCGACCTGCAAAACATCGTCATGACGATTCGGATGGTTCCGGTCGAGACGGTCTTCAATCGCTTCCCGCGCATGGTTCGCGACTTGGCGCGCGACCTCAACAAAAAAGTCAACTTTGTCATCCGTGGACAAGAGACCGAACTCGATCGTACTGTCATCGACGAGATTGGCGATCCGCTGGTACACTTGTTGCGTAACTCGCTCGACCACGGTCTGGAAAAGCCAGAAGCTCGCCTGCAAAACGGCAAGGACGAAACGGGTCTTGTCGAACTGGTCGCCTTCCATTCTGGCAACCATGTCTTTATCGAGATCACCGATGACGGCAACGGTATCAACCGCCAAGGCGTGTTGAAAAAAGCGTTGGAGAAGGGCGTTGTCGACCAGTTCACGGCGGAGAACATGACCGACCAACAGGTATACGACCTGCTCTTCCACTCCGGCTTCTCGACGGCAGAAGTGATCTCCGATGTCTCCGGTCGCGGTGTGGGCCTCGACGTCGTCAAAACCAAGATCGAATCGCTCGGCGGTCGTGTGCTCGTGCAATCGACCCCTGGTAAAGGCACCAAGTTCAGCATCCAATTGCCGCTGACCCTGTCGATCATCCAAGCGATGCTGGTTCAAATCGCGGATGAGAAATACGCGATTCCGCTCAGCTCGATCATCGAGACGGCCATCATCAACAAAGCGGATATCAAGAAGGTCCACAAGCAAGCGGTTATTGATTTCCGTGGTCGCGTCGTTCCGTTGCTGTCACTGGAAGATATCTTCTCCATCCCGCGTCCGGATCAGCAAAACCTTGACGAGCAGAATGTTGTCATCGTACGCAAAGGTGACAAGATGGCGGCGCTCGTGGTTGACTCCTTTATCGGGCAACAAGAAGTGGTCTTGAAGTCGCTTGGTAAGTACCTGACTGGCGGCGTGTTCGCAATCTCTGGTGCCACCATCCTCGGCGATGGACAAGTTGCACTGATCATGGATTGCAACGCTCTGATTCATTAATCGTTGGGACTCATATAGAGGAGGGGAAAGGCATGTTGGAGCACAAGGATATCGTAGAGGAAATTAAGGTCATCGTCTTCCGTCTGGTTGATGAGGAGTACGGCGTGGAAGTTAGCCAAGTCCGTTCGATTGAACACATGCAAAAAATTACCCGCGTTCCGCGCACACCGGAATTTGTTAAGGGCGTCATCAACTTGCGCGGGATCGTCACTCCGGTCATCGACCTCAAAGCTCGTTTCGCTCTCGGTGAAGAGAACTACACGGACTCCACCCGGATTATCATCGTAGCGGTGGAAGACATGGAAGTCGGTTTGATCGTGGACGCGGCTAACGATGTCATCGACATCCCGGTCAACAAGATCGAGCCGCCGCCGGCTGTCGTAGGCGGTATCAACAAAGCCTACCTGCGTGGCGTAGCAAAACTTGCAGATCGTCTGCTGATCATGCTCAACCTCGATAAAGTTCTGAGCAACGAAGAGATTCAAGCGATGTCCTCGATTGAGAGGTAGTCGAGATGAGTGAAGAAATTCGTAATTTAGGCGAATTTCAACTGAGCGTCCTGCGCGAAGTAGGGAACATCGGCGCAGGACATGCGGCAACTGCTCTTTCCCAGTTGTTAGGCTCGGAAATTCAAATGAATGTGCCGCGCGTCTCCGTTGTTGGGTTCGAGGAGATATCTGAGATAGTCGGTGGATCCGAGAAGTTTGTTATCGGAATCTTCCTGCGCGTCGAAGGGGAGATCCCCGGCAGTATCTTCTTCCTGCTACAAGTCGAGAGTGCGAAGCGTCTTGTCGCTGACCTGATCGGTACGATGGGGGCGGCTGAGCCGGATGAATTCTCGGAGATGGAGATTTCCGCGCTGCAAGAGATCGGTAATATCTTGGCTGGATCGTACCTCTCGTCCTTGGCCGATTTCACCAAAAAAGAAATGTCCCCGACTCCTCCGGCGATTGCTGTTGATATGGCGGGCGCAATTCTGAGCATCGGACTGGTGCAACTGGGTGCAGACTATGCACTCTTGGTTGATACGGAGTTTGTACAAGGGGAACGCAACATCGAAGGTCACTTCTTTATGTTGCCAGACCCGGGTTCAGTAAGCATTCTGTTCAAGTCATTAGGGGTGGATGTCCAATGACCGTGATCAGAGTGGGGATGGCCGACTTGAACGTGGCAGGTGTCGAAGAATCGTTACGTACGACCGGTCTTGGATCTTGCGTGGGGATCGCGTTGTACGATCCTCACACCAAGGTCTCGGGCCTCGCGCATATCATGCTTCCAACCTCCACGAACGCTAACGAGTCAAATCGCGCAAAGTATGCCAACACCGCGGTGCCCCTGCTGATCGAACTGATGGAAAAAAAAGGGGCGAACAAACGACGCCTAACTGCGAAACTTGCGGGCGGCGCGCAGATGTTCACGTTCGCTGGGCAGAGCGATCTGATGCGCATCGGCCCGCGCAACGTCGAAGCTGTCAAAGAAGCGCTTCAGCTGTACACAATTCCGGTGGTGGCAGAGGATACGGGCGGGAATTGCGGTCGTACCATTGAGCTATTTTCCGCTGACGGTTCTCTGGTTATTCGAACTGCTAAGCAAGGAGTCAGCACACTGTAATGAACAACAAGGACAAGAGTATAGATCTTGGTATTGCGGTGGCGTTTGCCGTAGTAGGGTTTTTCTTCACGGGAGCACTGAGTCTTGCGGCAGGCAATACAGTGATGACGAGCATACTGCGAGGTGCAGTTGGACTTTTTGGTTCTTTTATCCTTGGTATCATCGTTCGTGTTGCCTTGCATACGTTTGTAGGCACTATTGAAGAAAAGCATAATGATGTTCTTGGAAAGCACATTGACTTACTACTTCCAGAACAATCTTCCAAAAAGCAAGGGGCTTCTGCTGACGCCAAGAATCTGGATCATGCCGATGATTTCGTGCCTTGGAACCCTGGCTCAGACTCCTTGACAGACCCGTTTGAGGATATCGACCCGGAAAAGTTAGCCGAAGCATTGCGACATCTCGACGATTAGAAAAGGTGGTGAGTGGAGATGCCGGAACAGAATCTTTTATCCAAAGAGCATACACAACTGTGGGCCCAATACAGTCAACAACGAGATAAACAGTCGCGGGATGCTCTGGTTCTGGCGCATCTTCCACTGGTGCATAAAGTGGTTCGCAAAATGACGAGTCATTGGAACGGACCTGTTAACACAGACGATCTTATCGGGATGGGTACCCTCGGGCTGATCGATGCGGTTACACGCTTCGACCCACTTCGAGGATTTGAGTTTAACACCTTCGCGACCCACCGAATCCGTGGAGCCGTACTGGATGGTTTGCGCAGTCTCGACTGGGTTCCACGTTCGCTCCGCGCCAAGGCGAAGGAGATTGAGGCGGCCTATGCTGAAGTGGAGCACCAGACGCTCCGCTCGGCTAAGGACGAGGAGATCGCCGAGCGCATCGGCGTAAGCATCGCTGAGTTTCAAAGTGTGCTCTATGAATTGTCAGTTTCTCCGTTGGTGTCACTCGATGGCATGTTAGCCAACGAAGATCCGGGCAGCGACTTTAAGGTGTCTGACACGATTATGGACCCGAATGCGCCACAACCTGATTCGGAGTTGGAACGCGCGGACGTTCAAGCGATTTTGTCAGCGGTGTTAGATCGGTTGCCTGAAAAAGAACGTCTCGTGGTCACATTGCACTACTACGAGGAATTCACATTCAAAGAAATCGCAGAGATAGTAGAGTTGTCCTCTTCACGGGTTTCTCAACTGCACACCAAAGCGATCTACCGGTTACGGGGTGCCTTGAGCCGCAGAAAAAAAGAACTGAGAGCGTGAGGGGATCGATCAGGGGGTGATACGATGGCGATCAGACAAGAAGAGCTGAGTTGGTGGACGAAGAACTCCAAGGTCACCATTGAACAGGGCGGGCTATCCGCCTGTTTGAATTTACATGAGAGCCTGTCGCAAGAACAGGAATTGCCGGCACTCAACTATGACTGCCTCGTGGAGTATTTACGACAAAATGGCGTATCTTTCGGTGTAGACATGGTCGCATGTCAGCAGATTGTCATGAATCCGCGTGGTTATATCGGTGGCAAAACCCGCATCGCTGTGGGTAAGGAACCGATCAACGGAGAAAACGCTCAAATTGAGATCTTGATCGACAATCCGCATTCGCAAAACCCGCGTGTGCTGGAGGATGGTCGTGTCGATTTTTATAACCTTGGGATCGTGAACACCGTGTTGAAAGGCCAGATCTTGGCCAAGAAAACGCCGTTGACTGAGGGGATTCAAGGTGTGGGTGTCGGCGGTGCATCGCTGATGGCAAAACCGGGTCGAGATGTGCGGCTTCCCGTGGGCAAGAACACGCATAGTTCCGATGATGGTCTGCAATTGCTTGCCGAAGCGGATGGTCATGTCTCGTACAACCCGCGCGATAACAAAATCAACGTTTTCGATGTATTTGAAGTGAAAAGTGATGTGGACTTCTCTGTCGGGAATATCGAGTTTTTAGGCAATGTTAAGATTAACGGCAGTGTGTTGCCAGGTTTTAAAGTGGTAGCAGCAGGCAACATTGAAGTCACAGGCTTTATCGATGGCGCGATCTTGGAAGCTGGAGGAGATATCCTCGTTCGCGGTGGTGTACAGATGCGCAGCAAGGGCTTGATCAAGGCATCTGGCACGGTGCGTTCTCGCTTTATGCAAGGTGCGACTGTGGAGGCGGGTGTCGATGTAATCGTCCGTGATAGCATCATGCATTGTCATATCTCCGCAGGTCGTCATGTGCTGATGGAAGCACAAAAATCGGTCATCGTCGGCGGCTTGGTGCGTGCGGGTGAAGAGGTGCGCACGAGAACGCTTGGTTCCCCGATGGCAACACCTTCTGAGGTTGAAGTGGGCGTGCACCCACACCTGCGCACTGAAATGCTCGAGGTACAAACCCGTCTAAAGGAATTGTACCTGCATATGGACAAAACCAAGAAAGCGCTAGCATTGCTGGATAACATGGCAGGGATGGCCAACCAACTCCCGCCGGAAAAACAAGCATTGCGTCAAAACCTCACGCATACCTACGAGCACTACCAACATGAAGAAGAGGAATTGATGTATCGTCGCTCTGAGATCGAAGTGATCCTGCTCGATACACGCAACGCCAAAGTCTTCGTCAGTGACGTGGCCTATGCCGGGGTGAAATTCACACTGGGGCAACAGGTGACCTACCTGCGAGACCCGCAGCGTGGCCCGATTGTCTATGGCATCACAGACGGTGAAATCACGGCCTCGCGTTTCTAATCGGGCAACGAAACCCAGGAGGTGGACATCCATGTCCTTGAAACCTGTGGAATTACAAATTGCCTTGCCCCGGACGGTCGACAACAGCCGCAACCAACAGATTCAACAGAATCAAGCTGCGTTGCAAAATGCGATCGACGGTGAGCAATTGACCCGAGACACGACCGTGACTGAGCAGACGGTGCTCGACACGGAGGACAGTGCCCGTGCCGAACTGCGTGAACGAAAGCAAAGTCAAGACGGCGCGCAGCGGGAACGTGGCAACAAGCACGACTCGCAAGCGTCTGACGCCGTGTCAGAAGCGCCACACCCATACAAGGGACAACGTCTAGACATTCGAATGTAAGCGAGGACGATCGATGAACCAATTGTATCTGTACGTGGCCCTTGCCGGCGTTGCCATCGTTCTGTTTGCCCTGACCCGTGCGAAGTCTGCCTCCTCCGCCGGGTCTTCTGTTGTAGCAACTCCCACTGGAATTTCCACGGCCGTTGACCAAGAGATGAAGGACACGTTCGACGAGTTTATGAACGAAATCGAACGAGAAAACAACCGGATTCACGACACATTTGCCGTTTTACAACGGGAAACGCGGGAGAAGTTGGCGGGGCAACAGGATGTGGTTCACGCACTGGAGTTGCGTGTGCAGGAGTTGCAGCAGCAAGTCGTTGAGTTGAGACATAGACCCATACCCGCTGTGGCAGAAGCGGTTCTAGAAAGCGCGGAACCGAAAGCTCCGGGCTTTTTGTTGAACGAAAAATACATCAAGGTTGTGGAGCTCTCAGATGGAGGTCTCACACCGCCGCAGATCGCTCGTGAGACGGGGATCGGGATTGGAGAGATCCAACTGGTGCTCGGCCTTGTGAAGCGGGAGGAAGCGCGCTGATGGAGAGCCGGAGCTTGTTGGTAGGGTTTGGCGCCGGATTGCTCCTCGCGACCTTGATCATCGGGGGAGCGAGCACGCTGGTGCCTGCTGCCTCAGCGCCACCTATCACCCCAACGCCATCTACAGACTGGAAGGCCGAAGCATTGAAGTCTGGAATGGTCGTGCTCGCACAGACGGAGCTGGACCAGCAGCTTAAACAGGCGCACGACGAAGGTGCTAAGCAAAAAGAAACCGAACTGTCTGGAAAGCCGGAGCAAGTCCAAACGATTCATGTCTACATCCAGCCCGGCATGGGCACGACAGATGTCGCGTGGTTGTTGCAAGCGTCTGGTGTAGTGGAGGACGGCAACCAATTGATCGCTTTGCGGGAAAAAGGCTCTGCCTCGATCCGAGCAGGCGTCTATGACTTGCCGCTCAAGGGCGATCCGCAGGCGGTTTTTAAAGTGATTACCACGCCGCCTACCCAATAAAACAACCAGCCAAGAAACACCCGGCTTGGTTGTTTTTTTGTTGGGAAGTGTTGCACTCCTAACAAGCATGTGGTATATTAATTTCCGGTGTGAATACACAACACACGCTGCCCGACTTTTTCGGAGGTGCTTGTCCGTCTGGACGAGTGTCGAGAGAGGTTGACGGTAGCGGAGGAAAACAACCAATCGGAAGGAGGTCGAAGATTATGGCGATCATCAGCATGAAACAATTGCTGGAGGCAGGCGTACACTTCGGGCATCAGACCCGTCGTTGGAACCCGAAAATGTCTCGCTACATCTTCACCGAACGTAACGGCATCTACATCATTGACCTGCAAAAAACTGTTAAGAAAGTCGAGGAAGCGTACAACTTTGTGCGTGAACTGGCTGCAGAAGGCAAAACAGTTCTGTTTGTAGGTACCAAGAAACAAGCGCAAGACTCCGTGAAGGAAGAATCGGAACGCGTAGGCCAGTTCTTTGTTAACCAACGCTGGCTCGGCGGCACCCTGACCAACTTCTCGACCATCCAAAAACGTATCGATCGCCTGTCTAAGCTGGAGATCATGGAACAAGATGGTACCTTTGAAGTTCTTCCGAAGAAAGAAGTTATCGTTCTGAAGAAGGAAATGGACCGTCTCGAGAAATTCCTCGGCGGTATCAAAGGCATGAAATCCCTGCCGGGCGCTCTGTTCATCATCGACCCGCGCAAAGAGCGCATCGCAGTTGCAGAAGCTCGCAAACTTGGTATCCCGATCGTTGCGATTGTAGATACTAACTGCGACCCGGATGAAATCGATTATGTGATCCCGGGCAACGACGATGCAATCCGCGCTGTGAAATTGCTCACCGCTAAGATTGCTGACGCGATCATGGAAGGCAAGCAAGGCGAACAAAACGCGTAATTGTTTGGTACTGAGGGTGGGCTTAGGGTTCTAGAACCTAGAACCCTAAGTCCCCCTTTTTTATCTGTATGACACAGAATACAACCATTTGGACATGATAAGAACCAAGGAGGCGACAGACATGAGCATTTCTGCTGCACTTGTAAAAGAACTGCGCGAGCGTACCGGCGCGGGCATGATGGACTGCAAAAAAGCACTTGTTGAAACCAATGGTGAACTCGAGAAAGCAATCGACTTCCTCCGTGAAAAAGGTCTGGCTGCTGCTGCTAAGAAATCGGGCCGCATCGCTGCAGAAGGCGTTGTAGAATCATACATACATGCAGGCGGTAAAGTCGGTGTTCTGCTCGAAGTCAACTGCGAAACCGACTTCGTAGCGAAAAACGATGGTTTCAAAAGCTTCGTCAAGGACATCGCAATGCACATCGCAGCTGCGAAGCCGCTCTACCTGTCCCGCGAAGAAGTTTCGGCTGAAACGGTTGAGCACGAAAAAGAAATCCTTCGTGCACAAGCTCTCAACGAAGGCAAACCGGCAAACATCGTCGACAAAATGGTGGAAGGTCGCGTTGCTAAGTACTACAAAGAGAATTGCCTCCTCGAGCAAGAGTTCGTGAAAAACACGGACAAAACGATTGAAACCGTCGTGAAGGAAATGATCTCGACCATCGGCGAGAACATCAACATCCGTCGTTTCGTTCGTTGGGAAATGGGCGAAGGTCTCGAGAAGAAAGTTGATAACTTCGTTGAAGAAGTTATGAACCAAGTCAACAAGGGTTAATTGACCCAGACAGGGAACACTCTCCGTGTTCCCTTTTTTTAAGTCATCAGCAGGAATCTTGATTTCCTGCGTAGAAATTAGGGTATGGCGTATACGATGCTTTATACGATCGGTACTACTCTTGAGGAGTGAACCAACCAATGATCCAAGAGATTATGAAATCCCTTGATGAGCGCATGGAAAAAGCACTGGGTAACGTCAAGCGTGAATTCAGCACGATTCGTGCTGGCCGTGCGAGCGTTTCGATGCTTGATCGTGTGCAAGTCGACTACTACGGCAGCATGATGCCGATCAACCAGTTGGCGAACGTTTCCACGCCGGAACCGCGTCAACTCGTGATCACTCCGTGGGACAAAGGTTCCCTCGCAGCGATCGAGCGCGCCATCACCAAGTCGGATATCGGGATCACGCCGTCCAACGACGGGAACATCATCCGCCTTACGATTCCGCAACTGACTGAGCAGCGCCGCAAAGACCTTGCGAAGCAAGTCAAAGGCCTGGCCGAAGACGGCCGTGTTGCTGTGCGCAACATTCGCCGTGACGTCAATGATTCTCTCAAGAAACTTGAGAAGGAAGTTTCTGAGGATGATATTCGCCGTGAGCAGGACAAAGTCCAAGCGGCGACTGACCGTTACATCGCGGAAATTGACAAATTGCTCTCTGCCAAAGAAGCAGAGATTTTGGAAGTGTAAAGACCTTCGGAGCCCCCTTCAAATCGAAGGGGGTTATTTTTCACGTGGAGGACTCATGATGCTGCAACGACTCAAGCGACTTTTTACTACACAACCGCAAATTCAGACGGATGAGCACGGGATTGTTCCCGACGCTGTACCGAATCACGTCGCAATCATCATGGACGGCAACGGGCGCTGGGCACGCAAGCGCGGGATGCCGCGCATCGCAGGTCACCGGGCTGGGATGAACAAAGTCAAGGAAATCAGCTTGGCGGCAGACGACATCGGGGTCAAGGTGCTGACGTTGTATGCATTCTCCACGGAGAACTGGAAGCGTCCCATCGAGGAAGTTGAATTTCTGATGCGCTTGCCGGAGGAATGGCTGGCCAAGGAACTCGACACGCTGATCGCTCGGAACTGTCGAATCCGGATCATCGGCGAACCAGAAGGTTTGCCGGGACACACGTTGCGCGTTGTACGCGAAGCGGAGGAGAAGACCCGTGCGAACACCGGGATGATTTTGAACATCGCCTTGAACTATGGTTCGCGCCGCGAGATCCTCAGCGCGGTCAGGCAGATCGCCGAGGATGTGCAAGCGGGGCGCCTGACGCTTGATGAGATCGAGGATACCACGATGGATCAGCATCTGCTGACCGCAGGGTTACCTGATCCAGACTTGTTGATTCGCACCAGCGGCGAAGTGCGCCTTTCGAATTTTTTGCTGTGGCAATGCGCGTACACAGAATTTTGGTTTACAGAAGTGTTTTGGCCTGATTTTTCAAGAGACTATTTCTTCCAAGCGATTCGCGCCTTCCAAGGCCGCGGCCGTCGATTTGGTGGGCTGAAGTAGGGGGATTTCGATGTTGCGTCAACGAGTAGTGACCGGAATCATCGGAGGCGCTCTCTATCTGGGTGCTGTGTGGTACGGCGGGTTGCCGTCCGCCCTGCTGTTCGTGCTGTTGGCTGTGGTCGGCTACAGCGAGCTGTTGCTCATGCGCGGTTGGTCGCGACTGTCCGCTCCAGCTCTTGTCGGTTACATGGCGACCTTGATGTGGTTGGTCGGCGCGATCTGGCAACCGTTTGCAGGCACCTGGATGCCGGAAGTCGATTCGCTTTCCGCGCTGTGGCTGTTGCTGGTGCTGTTCGTGTTTCTGTCGATCAGCGTGATTTCAAAAAACCGATATACATTTCAAGACATGACCTATCTGTTCGCTGGCACGCTCTATGTGGGTCTGCCGTTCCATTGCGCGATCTTGTTGCGTGTGGATGGGAAGTTGGGGTTGGCGTATTTTCTGTTTATGATCTTGACGATCTGGACAACAGACACAGCTGCCTACTTTGTAGGTCGCACGTTAAAGGGACCGAAGCTTTGGCCGGCGATCTCGCCGAACAAGACGGTGTCTGGGTCGCTGGGTGGTGTCGTCGCAGCTGTCATCGTCGGCATGATCTTCGCGAACGTGATGGGGCTCTCGATGGGCTCATGGATGTTGCTCGCAGCGTTGCTGTCGGTGTTTGGTCAGTTCGGTGACTTTGTAGAATCCGGACTGAAGCGCGCACTAGACGTCAAGGATTCAGGGACGATCTTGCCCGGTCACGGCGGTGTGCTGGACCGTTTTGATAGTTTTCTGTTTGCAGCACCGATTGCCTATTATGGTACAATGCTACTAGTTTCGTAAGAGTGATGAGGTGAAGCAATGTCTCGTACAATCTCAATTCTTGGCTCCACTGGCTCCATCGGTACGTCGACGCTGGACGTTGTCGCCCAACACCCTGAGGAGTACAAGGTCGCTGCGCTAGCGGCTGGACGCAACCTCGACTTGCTGATGCAGCAGATCGAGCAGTTCCGCCCCGAGTTGGTCAGCGTGGCAACCGCAGAGGGTGCTGCCCTCATCAAGAGCCGTTTCGGTTCTGCAGTTGACGTGCAGGTCGGGGACGAAGGGCTGGTCGCGGTGGCAACGCATGGTGCGGTCGATGTGGTCGTGACGGCGGTCGTCGGCGCGGCAGGACTGCTTCCGACCCTGGAAGCGTTGAAGAAAGGCAAGCACATTGCGCTCGCCAACAAGGAAACGCTCGTCGCCGCTGGACACTTGGTCACGACGCTCGCCAAGCAACAAGGATGTCACCTGTTGCCTGTCGATTCGGAGCACTCGGCGATTTTCCAATGCTTGAACGGCGAGCGTCGCGTCGATGTGGAACGCATTATCGTCACTGCATCGGGCGGACCGTTTCGCGACAAGACCCGTGCTCACATGGAGCAAGCGACGCTCCAAGACGCGCTCAACCACCCGAACTGGGCGATGGGGGCCAAGGTCACGGTCGACTCCGCTACGTTGATGAACAAAGGGCTCGAAGTGATGGAGGCTCACTGGCTGTACGACATGCCGTATGACAAAATTGACGTCGTCGTGCATCCGGAGAGCATCGTGCATTCCTTGGTAGAATTTCAAGACGGCTCGATCATGGCGCAACTCGGGGCACCTGATATGCGCGTGCCCATTCAGTACGCATTGACATATCCGACGCGACTGCCGGGCAACTACAAGCGCCTGAACTTGCTGGAAGCGTCCTCGCTACATTTCCGTGCACCTGATCTTGACCGCTTCCCGTGCCTGCGTTACGCTTACGATGCGGGTCGTGCAGGCGGCTCGATGCCAGCTGTGCTCAACGCGGCGAACGAAGTAGCGAACGGCCTGTTCCGGGAGGAGCGCATCTCCTTCCTCGACATCGAGCGCGTGATCGCGTCCGTGATGGAGCGCCATGATGTGCTCTCGAATCCAAGCCTTGACGACATCCTCTCTGTGGATGCGTGGGCGCGGATCGCAGCGCATGAAGTGGCGCAAAAACTGTAAGACGGGAGCGTGTACTCATGCACCATCGTTCTATGACTCGCCCGGTTCAAGTGGGCAACGTTACCATCGGCGGCTCCGACACTGTTGTGTTGCAGTCGATGACGATGACAAAAACGGCCGATGTAAAAGCGACCGTGGAACAAATTCTCCGCCTCGAAGAAGCTGGCTGCCAGATCGTTCGCGTCACCGTGAACAACATGGAAGCGGCTGAGGCGATCAAACAGATAAAAAAAGAAATCCACATCCCGTTGGTTGCGGATATTCATTTTGACTACAAACTTGCACTCAAAGCGATTGAAAACGGCATCGACAAAGTCCGGATCAATCCAGGCAACATCGGCAAGCGGGAAAAGGTGCAAGAGGTCGTAAAAGCGGCACAAGAGCGCAAGATTCCGATCCGCATCGGTGTGAACGCTGGCTCGCTTGAGAAGCACATCCTCGACAAGTACGGCTACCCGACTGCTGCAGGCATGCTGGAGTCGGCGGAGTATCATGTCGGCATCCTTGAAGATTTGGGATTTGAGGACATCATCATCTCGATGAAGGCATCTGATGTGATGCTCGCCATCGACGCGTACACCCTCGCAGCAGAGCGCTTCAACTATCCGTTGCACCTCGGGATCACCGAGGCGGGCACGCTGTTCTCAGGTTCGATCAAAAGCGCGGCAGGCCTTGGCACGCTGCTCGCCAAGGGCATCGGGTCGACGATGCGCGTCTCGCTGTCCGCAGATGTCGTCGAAGAGATCAAGGTTGGCCGTGAACTGCTCAAAGCTTTTGGGTTGGCTTCCAACGCCGTGACGCTGATCTCCTGCCCGACCTGTGGTCGGATCGAGATCGACCTCGTTTCGATCGCCAACGAGATTGAAGAGTACGTTTCGAAAATCAAAGCTCCGATCAAAGTCGCGGTGCTCGGCTGTGCAGTCAACGGCCCAGGCGAAGCGCGTGAGGCGGACATCGGCATCGCGGGTTCCCGCAACGAAGGCCTGTTGTTCAAGCACGGTGAAATCGTGCGCAAGATCCCGGAAGCGACGATGGTCGAAGAACTGAAAAAGGAAATCGATCTGCTCGCCAAGCAATACGAACTGACCGGTTCGCTGAAGTAGAAGAAAAAAACCTCGACTCCGCAAGGGTCGAGGTTTGTCTTTTGCCATGAAATACCGTAGAATAAAGAATCATGTTAATTAGATGTGGAGGAGTCTCAAAATGCGTCAAAACCGAATGATCCTTCCTACCCTGAGGGAAGTGCCGAAGGAAGCAGAAGTCACCAGTCACAAATTGATGCTGCGTGCCGGCTTGGTCCGCCAACTGGTCGCGGGCGTGTATACATACCTGCCACTTGGTCTGCGAGTGCTCAAGAAGATCGAAAACATCGTGCGCGAAGAGATGAACAAGTCCGGTGCCCAAGAATTGCAGATGTCAGTTCTGCAACCGGCGGAACTCTGGCACGAGACCGGTCGTTGGGATGACTACGGGCCGGAATTGGTACGCTTGAAGGATCGTCACAGCCGTGACTTCGTCCTCGGCCCGACCCATGAGGAAGTCATCACATCGCTGATCAAGCAGGAGATCAACTCCTACAAAAAACTGCCGATCAACGTCTACCAGATCCAAACCAAGTTCCGTGACGAGCGCCGCCCGCGCTTTGGTCTGATGCGCGGTCGTGAATTCCTGATGAAGGATGCGTACTCGTTCCATACCTCTTATGAGAGCTTGTCTGAGACCTACGATGAGATGTACAAGACGTACAATGCGATTTTCAATCGCGTGGGCCTGAAGTTCCGTCCGGTGCAAGCGAACGCAGGTGCGATCGGTGGCTCTGGTCGCAACCATGAGTTTATGGTGCTCGCTGATGTCGGGGAGGATACGATTGCGATCTGTGACCACTGCGACTACGCGGCGAACCTCGAACAAGCAGAGGCGCACGGAGCAGAGGTTGCAGCAGCGGGGGCGGCTCCGTCTACGGAAGCGCCCGCTTTTGAAAAAATCCACACCCCGAACACCAAGACGATCGATCAACTGGTGAGCACGCTGGGCCTCGAAGCCCAAACGTTCTTCAAGACGTTGCTCTACGTCGTCGATGACAAACCGGTCGCAGTCGTCGTGCGCGGCGACCATGAAGTCAACGAACTGAAATTGAAAGATCTGTTCGACGCCAAAACGCTCGAACTCGCAGATGACGCGACCATCGAGCGCGTCACGGGAGCACCGACGGGCTTCATCGGTCCGGTTGGCTTGAAAAACACCGCACTCGTCGTCGACAAAGCGGTGGCAGGCGTGCAAGTGGGCGTCGCGGGTGCCAATGAACGCGACTACCACCTGCAAAATGTCGTGCCAGGGCGCGACTTCGCTCTGGAGCGTGTGGCAGACATTCGCAATGTCGTCGAAGGCGATACGTGTCCGAGCTGTAAGGAAGGCAAGATCGAGTTCTACCGCGGCATCGAGTGCGGTCATATCTTCGAACTGGGCACAAAGTACTCGGTGCCGATCAACGCGACCTTCCTCGATGAGAACCAAAAAGCACAGACGATGATCATGGGTTGCTACGGCATCGGCGTTTCCCGCATCATGTCGGCTGTGTTGGAACAGAGCCACGATGACAACGGCATCGTCTGGCCGCTGTCGATCGCACCGTTCCAAGTGCACCTGATCCCGGTCAACGTCAAGGACGAGACCCAAGTCAAGGTCGCAGAGCAACTGTACACCCGCCTGCAACAACAAGGCATCGAAGTGCTGATGGACGACCGCGACGAGCGCGCAGGCGTCAAATTCAAGGATTCGGACTTGATCGGCTTGCCGGTGCGCGTCACCGTCGGCAAGATGGCAGGTGACGGGATCGTCGAATTCAAAGTTCGCCAAACCGGTGAATCCAAGGAACTTACCCTTGAACAAGCCTTTGAGGAGATTACCGGGCTCGTTCTGGGTCAATAATCTCGTTTCTACTAAAAAAACGCCCGCCTAGCAAGAGGCGGGCGTTTTTGACTTGTGCTACAATAGTACGGTGAACGAGCTATGCATCGTATATCGAGTATTCGATACCTGATATTTTGAAAGATGGAGGGGATTTCCCATTATGAGTTTGGTGGACGTGAATGGGCAAAGTCTCTCTACATTTGTAGAACGAGCCGGAATTCCGGACGCGCGACTGGCGAGTCCGGCCGTGGTCAACAAGCGTGAGCGCACCGTCGCGGTGAAACTCCACTTGCCGACGCGCGTGCCGTTTAACGTATACGCGCAGGCGCAGGAAGCGTTCCGCGCGTTTTTTGGCGACGATGCTCGACAGGTGGATGTGCGCTTCCAATACGGTGGTGCAGAACCCGACGTGTTGGGCTGTGTGCAAGATTATTGGATCTACGCGGTCGACCAAGTGCTCGGTGACGATTTTTCGTTGAAAGCCGAATTGAAAAATCCGTCGGGTCTGCAACTGGAGGAGCGTTTTTTGCGTGTGCCGATGATCTCGGATGTCATGGTCACCCGCGCCAAACAGAAGGGCTATGATGAGAAACTAGCCCACTGGTTGCTCGAGTTCCTCGACATCCATGTGACCGTGCAGTTTTTCGCAGATGATCAAAAGCGTGAACAGGATATGGAAAACTTCCGTTCGCTGATTCAGGAGGAAGACCGTCTCGAAGGGCAAAAGGCCTTCGTTGCGGTGGAAGAGGAGAAAAAGCAAGAAGCTACTCGCGGCACCAGCGGTGGGAAAAAAGGCGACAGTTCACCGCCGCCTGACAAAGTCGAACTCGGTCATCCGATCGACGAGCCGCCGACCCCGCTTAAACAGATTCAGGACGAGATGCGTCGCGTGGCGGTCGAAGGCCGGATTTTCGGCGTGGAGACCCGCGAGCTCGCATCAGGTCGGACGCTGTTCACCTTCAACGTCACCGACAACACGGACTCGATCTCTTGCAAGACGTTCGCCAAGGGTGACAAGCAAGTTGATGTCTTGAATCTGTTGAAGGATGGCATGCAATTGAAAGTGCGCGGGACCGTGCAGTTCGACACGTTCGCGAAGGAATTGGTGCTGATGATCCAAGACCTCGTCGAAGTCCCGAAGCCGTCTCGCAAGGACACGGCGGAAGTGAAGCGCGTCGAGTTACATCTGCATACCCCGATGTCGTCACTTGATGGCGTGGCTCCGGTCAAAGACTTGATCGGACAGGCTGCCAAGTGGGGGCACACGGCGATTGCGATCACCGACCACGGGGTTGTGCAGTCCTTCCCTGAGGCGTACTCGCTCGCCAAGAAAAACAACATGAAGGCGCTGCTTGGTTTGGAAGCGTATGTGGTTGATGACGGCGTGCCGGTCGTGCACCAACTGAACGGGCGCGACATGTCGATTGATGAGCACACCGAATGGGTCGTATTCGATACGGAGACCACCGGTCTGAACGCGGCGGAGAACACGCTGATCGAGATCGCCGCCGTCAAAATGAAAGGGCGCGAAATCATCGCCGAGTGGACCGAGTTGATCGACCCGGAAGTGCCGATCTCCGCCAAGATCACCGAACTCACGCACATCACCAACGACATGGTGCGCGGTCAACGCAAACTCCACGAAGTGCTGCCTGACTTCCGTGCTTTTATCGGCGATGCGATTCTCGTCGCGCACAACGCAGAGTTTGACTTGGGCTTTTTGAAAGCTTGTTCGATGCGCGCCGGGATGGAATCGTGGGACAACATCGTCCTCGACACCCTGTCGCTGGCTCGCAAACTCTACACGAAAGAGAAGAACTACCGCCTCGGAACGC
This sequence comes from Tumebacillus permanentifrigoris, assembly GCF_003148565.1. GTDB lineage: Bacteria > Bacillota > Bacilli > Tumebacillales > Tumebacillaceae > Tumebacillus > Tumebacillus permanentifrigoris. The sequence continues at coordinate 24,568 of NZ_QGGL01000009.1, read as the reverse complement.
TTGCGAAAAAATTCGATGTCGATTTGCTCAACGCCCACCGTGCGCTCGATGACACGGTGGCGCTGGCGAAAATCTACCAATATATGTTGAAAGAAATGCAGGAGAAGGGCATCCAAACCCTGACCCAACTGAATACGAACGAAGGCGAGATCGATTACAGCCGACAGCGTCCGTTTCATGCCACGATCCTCGTCAAAAACAAAACCGGGTTGAAAAACCTCTACAAGCTTGTCTCGGAAGCGCACATCAAGTACTACCACCGCGTTCCGCGCGTCCCGAGATCGTTGATCGCGAAGTATCGGGAAGGGTTGATCGTCGGGACTGCGTGTCAGCAGGGAGAATTGTTTGACGGCATCCTGCGCGGCAAGACCAAGGATGAGTTGAGCGAGATTGCGGAGTTCTATGACTACCTGGAGATTCAACCGCTCTTGCATTACAAGCCACTCCTGCGCAACGAATCGATCTCCACGCTCGATTCGGTTCAGCACTATCACCGCACGATCCTCGAGATCGGCAAGGCGCTGGACAAGCCTGTCGTGGCGACAGGGGACGTACACTTCCTGAACCCAGAGGATGCGATCTATCGCCAAGTCTTCCTCAAAGCCCAGAATGACCGCGATGCAGATGATCAGCCGCCGCTGTACTTCATGTCGACCAATGAGATGTTGGAGGCGTTCTCCTACCTCGGCCCAGAACTGGCGCAAGAGGTGGTCGTCACCAACACCAACCGAATTGCGGACATGATCGAGGACGTCTCACCGGTTCCAGAACAGCTGTACACGCCGAAGATTGAAGGTACGGACGAAGAGATTCGCACGATGTGCTATGAAAAAGCGCATGAGCTCTATGGCACCCCGCTGCCGGAGATCGTCGAGAAGCGTCTGGAAAAAGAGTTGAACTCGATCATCACGCACGGGTTCGCCGTCATCTATCTGATTTCGGCGAAGATCGTAAAAAAATCACTCAGCGATGGCTACCTCGTCGGTTCGCGTGGTTCTGTCGGTTCTTCGCTGGTCGCAACCTTTACCGAGATCACCGAGGTCAATCCGTTGCAGCCGCACTATCGATGCCCAAGTTGCCTGCACAGTCAGTGGATTTCTGACGGTTCTGTCGGTTCTGGCTTCGACTTGCCAGACCAAGACTGCCCGAAATGTGGCACTACATTTGACAAGGACGGCCACGACATTCCGTTCGAAACCTTCCTCGGCTTCAAGGGCGACAAAGTCCCTGATATCGATTTGAACTTCTCGGGTGAATACCAATCACAAGCCCATGCCTACACCAAAGTCCTGTTCGGGGACGAATTCGTGTACCGCGCAGGGACGATTGCAACCGTTGCGGACAAGACCGCATTTGGTTACGTCAAGAAGTTCGCGGAGGAAAAGGGATGGAACCTGCGCAACGCCGAGATGATGCGTCTGGTTGCGGGGTGTACCGGGATCAAGCGCACCACCGGTCAACATCCGGGCGGTATTCTCGTCGTGCCAGATTACATGGACGTGTACGACTTCTGCCCAATCCAGTTCCCGGCCGATGATAAAAACGCCGAGTGGAAAACGTCGCACTTCGACTTCCACTCGATTCATGACAACTTGCTGAAACTCGATATTCTGGGGCACGATGACCCGACCGTGATCCGGATGCTCCAAGACTTGACCGGGCTCGACCCGAAAAAAATTCCGACCTCCGATCCGAAAGTCATGTCGCTGTTCTCCGGCACGGATGCGCTGACCATCGACCCGGACAATCCGGTCACGCCGCAACGCATTCGCTCCAAGACGGGCACCTATGGCATCCCGGAGTTCGGGACGAAGTTCGTGCGTCAGATGCTCGATGATACCAAACCCTCGACCTTCTCCGAGTTGTTGCAGATCTCCGGCCTGTCGCACGGAACGGACGTCTGGTTGAACAATGCACAGAAGCTGATCCAGGACAAGATCTGCAAACTCAAGGAAGTTATCGGTTGTCGAGATGACATCATGGTCTATCTGATCTACGCGGGTCTGGAACCTTCGTTTGCCTTCAAGATCATGGAGAGCGTGCGTAAGGGGAAAGGCTTGACCCTGGAGATGGAAGAAGAGATGAAGCGAAACAACGTGCCCGACTGGTACATCTGGTCTTGTAAACAGATCAAGTACATGTTCCCGAAGGCGCACGCCACCGCGTATGTGCTGATGGCGGTGCGGATTGCGTACTTCAAAGTCCACTACCCGCTGGAGTTCTACGCGACCTACTTCTCCGTTCGCGCCGACGATTTCGATCTGGAAATCATGGGCAAAGGCTATGACTCGATCGTTGCCAAGCTCGAAGAGATCGAAGCGAAGGGCTTCAACGCCGCACCGAAGGAAAAAGCGTTGCACACCGTCCTCGAGATGGCGCTGGAGATGACGGCGCGGGGCTACAAGTTCCTGCCGCTTGATCTCTACAAGTCAGGTGCGACGAAGTTCCAAGTTATTAAGGAAGAAAATGGCCTGCTCCCGCCGTTTGGCGCACTTGCAGGCTGTGGGGAGTCGGCAGCGAAATCGATCGTGGAAGCCGCCAAGCACGGGGAGTTTCTGTCGGTGCAAGATCTGCAGGAAAAGTCCCGGATTTCCAAGACGGTGGTCGAATTGTTGGAGGCGCACAAGTGCTTGGTCGGCCTCCCGGAGACCAATCAGCTGTCCCTGTTCTAAGGTTGCATAGTCTTGTGAGCCATGCTATACTTTGGGTAAGACGTAGAATACGGTACGTATGAAGAGTGGGGAAACCCACTCTTTCGGTTTATCTAGGTGTTTCACATCGGGTGTTCTGTGGGAATACTACTGCCACGTCCGTTTGCTGAAACACAAGGAGGGTACAAATGACCAAGCGCAAAGTCACCGAGATAGTCGAAGAACTCGCGACACCGCTCGTCGAAGGCGAGGGTCTCGAGCTCGTAGACGTGGAGTACAAAAAGGAAGGGGCCAACTGGTTCCTGCGCATCTTCATCGATAAGCCTGAGGGCGTTGATATCGACGACTGCGGTCGTGTAAGTGAGAGAGTTTCCGATATGCTCGACGAGGTGGACCCGATCCCAACCAGTTATTTCTTGGAAGTGTCGAGTCCGGGCGCGGAACGTCCGTTGAAAAAGCCGGCCGACTTCGAACGCTCGATCGGCAAGCACGTATACATAACCACGTATGAACCTGTTAATGGACAGAAATCGTTCGAAGGACTGCTGGAGGGTTACGAAGGCGGTGCTCTAACCGTCACGGTTGCCGTGAAGGAAGCGAAGAAAACCATCACTCTGCCAGCTGAGAGCATTGCCTCGGCTCGTCTTGCTGTCGTCTTCTAAATTGAATTCTGACAGCACCCGCTAGATAGGAGGATCAAGAGTCAGATGAATACAGACTTTATGGATGCATTAGAACAGATCGAACGCGAAAAAGGCATCGCCAAGGAAATCTTGATCGAAGCGATCGAGGCGGCTCTGATCTCGGGATACAAACGCAACTTTAACTCGGCGCAAAACGTGCGCGTCGATGTCAATCGTCATACTGGATTGGTCAAAGTCTACGCCCGCAAAACGGTCGTAGAAGACCCGACCGATCCGCGTCTGGAAATTTCGCTGGACGCTGCGGAGCAGATTGACCCAGGCTTCCAGATCGGCGACATCGCCGAGATCGAAGTCACCCCGCGCGATTTCGGCCGCATCGCAGCCCAAACTGCGAAACAGGTCGTCACCCAACGGATCCGGGAAGCGGAGCGCGGCTTGATCTACACGGCGTTCGTCGACCGCGAACACGATATCGTCACGGGTATCGTCCAACGTCAAGACAGCCGTTTCTACTATGTAGACCTCGGCAAAGTTGAAGCGGTGATGCCGCTGAACGAAGTGATGCCGACGGAAAAGTTCAAGCACAACGACCGCGTCAAAGCCTACATCACCAAGGTTGAAAAAACCACCAAGGGACCGCAAGTCATGGTCTCCCGTACCCATCCGGGTCTGCTCAAGCGCCTGTTTGAGCTAGAAGTTCCAGAGATCTACGAAGGTGTCGTCGAACTCAAATCGGTCGCTCGTGAAGCGGGCTACCGATCCAAGATCGCGGTCTTCTCGCGCAACGAGGATGTCGATCCGGTCGGCGCATGCGTCGGTCCGCGCGGCATGCGCGTGCAAACGATCGTCAACGAACTCAAAGGCGAGAAAATTGACATCGTCAAATGGAGCGAGGACCCGGTGGAACTCGTAGCCAACTCGCTGTCGCCCTCGAAAGTCGTCTCGGTTGACGTGGACGAGGAGAACAAAGTGGCACGCGTTGTTGTGCCGGACTACCAACTGTCGCTCGCCATCGGCAAGGAAGGCCAGAACGCACGCCTCGCCGCGAAGTTGACGGGTTGGAAGATCGACATCAAGAGCGAATCGCAAGCCAACGGCACGTCCTCTGACGAACAGGTCCGGGATGCTGCTTACGAAGTTCAAGAATAACCAACTGAATACGTAAAGGAGGGAGTTTCACCCACATGAGAAAGATCCCTCTGCGCAAATGCGTGGGTTGCCAAGAAATGAAGCCCAAGCGTGAATTAATCCGGATCGTCTACAACCAGACGGACGGAACGGTTGACCTCGACGCTTCTGGCCGCAAGCCAGGGCGTGGGGCGTACATCTGTCGCAACGTTACTTGTTTGACACCTGCCCGCAAGAAAAAAGCGCTCGACCGCTCCCTGAAAACGTCTGTGTCTGCAACCATCTACGACAGCCTCGCCGAGCAACTCGCCGAGGTGGAACCGGAGGGCCCTGATGAGTGAAGAAAAAATCGCAAACCTCTTAGGACTTGCCAAACGCGCTGGCGCACTGATCACCGGAAGCGACGCCTGCATGCAGTCGATTCGCTCTGGTGCAGGCAAGGCACTGCTGGCCATCGTGGCCAAAGACACAGGCGGCAACGCCATGAAAAAGTATCACGACAAATGCAAGTCGTTTGGAGTGCCCCTCATCGAATTGTTCGATAAGGAACGCCTCGGTCGCGCCTTGGGCAAGGAGCATGGTGCGATTGCCGTGATCACCGACAAAGGCTTTGCCGGACGCATCATCCAATTAGCAAATGAATTGGATGGGAGTGTGACTGAGTGACCAAATTGCGGGTGTATGAATACGCAAAACAGCAGAATATGTCCAGCAAGGAGATCATCAACATCCTCGGTCGTGTAGGGGTCACTGTGACCAACCACATGAGCGTGATGGATACACCGATGGTCGAGCAGGTGGAACTGTTCATGCGAAAAATCAAAGAATCCAATCATCAATCTGGTGGAGAACGGAGAACACAGGGGAATATGACTCAAAACAACAAACCGAATGAAACAACCAAACAGACGCAAACGTCGGAAGCAGCAGGTAACACGGAGAAGGATTACGATACGCTCGTACCTGATCGTGTCGCCTCTGTAGCCTCTCAACCGCGCAACCAGCGCATCCCGAAAAAACCGGGTGTGACACCGGGCGCGAAGCCAGGCACTAGTGGTGCCAAACCAGCCACGGGCGGTACGAGTACCAACAACAACCGTCCGGGTAGTAACAACAACCGTCCAGGCGGGAACAACAACCGTCCGGGTGGCAACAACCGCCCAGGTGGGAACAACAACCGTGGCGGCAACAGCAACAACCGCGGTGGGAACCGTGGTGGCGCTCGTGGTGGCTACCAGAGCAATCAGGGCGGTCAGCGTCCGGCTCCGAGATTGCCGGATTTGCCGAAGTCCATTGAGATCGAAGGGCCGATTTCGGTTGGCGACCTCGCCAAAGCGATGAAGCGTGAAGCGTCCGAGATCATCAAAAAGCTCCTGTTCCTCGGCATCATGGCGACAATCAACCAAGAGATCGACACCGACGCAGTTCAACTCGTCGGCGAAGACCTCGGCGTAGAAGTTATCGTCAAAGAGCCGGTCGATGAGGAAGCTCTCGACATGCTGATCGAAGAGGAGAACCAGGAAGACTTGCTGGAGCGCTCGCCGATCGTCACGATCATGGGCCACGTCGACCACGGGAAAACCACCCTGCTTGACGCGATCCGCACGACCAACGTCACCGCTTCTGAAGCAGGCGGGATCACCCAGCACATCGGGGCGTACCAAGTCGAGATCAAAGGCAAAAAAATCACCTTCCTCGACACCCCAGGTCACGCAGCGTTTACCTCGATGCGTGCACGTGGTGCGCAAGTCACCGACATCACCATCCTGGTCGTTGCAGCGGACGACGGCGTCATGCCGCAAACCGTTGAAGCGATCAACCATGCGAAGGCAGCGAACGTGCCGATCATCGTCGCGATCAACAAGATCGACAAACCGGATGCGAACCCGGATAAAATTAAGCAAGAACTCACCGAGTATGGCCTCGTAGCTGAGGAGTGGGGTGGGGAAACGATCTTCGTAACCCTGTCCGCGAAGCAAAAGTTGCACATCGAAGACCTGCTGGAAATGATCCTGCTCGTCTCCGAAGTCGGCGAACTCAAAGCGAACGCGAACGGCCGCCCACGCGGTACGGTAATCGAGGCCGAGCTGGACAAAGGCCGCGGTCCGGTTGCTACGATGCTCGTTCAAAACGGTACGCTGCGCGTCGGCGACGTCGTCGTCTGCGGAACCACCTATGGTAAGGTCCGTGCGATGGTCAATGACCGTGGTCGCCGAATCAAGGAAGCAGGTCCGTCGATGCCGGTTGAAATCCTCGGTCTCTCCGACGTTCCGTCTGCTGGTGACTCCTTCGTCGTCTACGACGATGAGCGCAAAGCATCCAAACTGGTCGACAAGCGCGTTGCAAAAGTTCGTGCGGAAGCCATTTCTTCGCAGAGCCGTGTAACGCTCGACGACCTGTTCAGCAAGATCAAGGACGGCGAAATGAAGGAACTCAACGTGATCCTCAAGGCTGACGTTCAAGGTTCTTCCGAAGCCCTCCGCAGCTCGCTTGAGAAGATCGAAGTCGAAGGCGTTCGCGTCCGCGTCGTTCACCAAGGCGTTGGTGCGATCAACGAATCCGACATCATCCTCGCAACCGCATCGAACGCGATCGTCATCGGTTTCAACGTTCGTCCGCAGCCGAATGCGGAGAAAATGGCTGAATCCGAGAAAGTCGATGTACGCCTCTACCGCGTCATCTACAACGCGATCGATGAAATCGAAGCAGCCCTCAAAGGGATGCTCGACCCGGAATTCAAGGAAGTTCTCAATGGCCGCGCCGAAGTCCGCCAGACCTTCAAGGTCTCCAAAGTGGGCACCATCGCAGGCTGCTATGTCACGGAAGGCAAGATTGTGCGTAATGCAGAAGCTCGCCTGATCCGTGATGGCATCGTCCTGTACACGGGTAAACTCGACGCGCTCAAGCGCTTCAAGGACGACGCCAAAGAAGTGGCAACCAACTTCGAGTGTGGGGTCACCTTGGAACGTTTCAACGACATCCGCGAAGGCGATATCATCGAATCCTTCCAGATGGAACAGATTAAGATCGTATAAACCCAACTTGGAGTTGTGTCTCGCGTTCGCGCTGAGCGCAACTCCTAACTTCTACATATGACCTTTCAAACATCCTGGTATAAGAGGTGACCCAACATGGCCAAGATTCGTGTCAGCCGCGTCGGCGAGCAAATCAAAAAAGAGATTGTCGACATCGTGCGCACTGATGTAAAAGACCCGCGTGTCGGGTTCGTGACCATCACGGGCGTTGAAGCATCCGGCGACCTGCAGCATGCCACTGTCTACGTCAGCGTCTTGGGCAACGACGAAACGCGCAAGGGCACGCTGGAAGCCCTGCAAAAAGCAACAGGATTCATCCGTGCAGAAGTCGGACGCCGCATCCGTTTGCGCCGTACCCCAGAACTGCACTTCAAACTCGATACCTCGCTCGACTACTCCACCCGCATCGGCGAAGTCCTGCGGGATATCAAAGAAGGTGACACTCGCGATGACTCCGGAACTGATAGCGGCGTATAAGACGGCAGCCCAATTCTTCCGCGAGCATGATGATTTTCTGTTGCTCGTACACGAAAAGCCAGACGGTGACGCACTTGGTTCTGTGCTGGGTGCGGCCCACCTCCTCACAAAACTCGGCAAAACGTTCACGCTTGTCAACGACGACCCGATTCCGGACAAGTTCTTGTTTCTCCCGATGGCGGATTCCTTTAAACTGCCTGAGGATGTCCAGACCAAGTACCGGAGTGTCATCTCCTTTGACTGTGGGGACCGCCCGCGTCTGGGGCTGTCAGGCTCCCTGATCGCCACGGACGCAGCGCTTCTCAACATCGACCACCACAAAACCAATGACTTTTTTGGCACGGAGAACCTCGTGGATCTCACGGCGGCGGCAACCTGTCAGATCGTGTACAAGATCTCGCGTGAACTGGGTCTGGAACTCTCGCTGGATGCGGCGACTTGCCTCTATACCGGCTTGGTCACCGACACTGGCGGTTTCCGCTACTCGAACACCTCTGAGGAAGTGATGCTGATCGCCGCGTCCTTGCTCAAGCTCGGTGTGCAGCCGTACAACGTGATCGACAAAGTCATGGAGACGATGACTTGGGCTCAGGTGTTGTTGATCCGCGCTGCATTGGAAAACTTAGGGCGTAGCGAGGACGGCAAGTACGCATGGCTCTGTGTTACCCGTCAGATGATCGAGGACGCCAAAGGCTGTGACGAGGACGTCGAAGGTCTCGTCAATTACCCGCGCAACGTCGAAGGGGTAGAAGTTGGCATCCTCTTCCGTGAAGCAACTCCTGGCAAGGTGAAAGTCAGTTTCCGCTCCAAGTACATCATCGATGTTGGCGCTTTGGCGCAGGAGTTGGGAGGCGGCGGTCATGCCCGTGCGTCTGGTTGCACGGTAAGCGGCACGATGGAGGAAGTGAAGGAGCGTGTCTTCGCCCTTGTGAAGCACGCATTTCAAGTCGAGGCGAACCCAGCATGAATGGAATTCTCGTCGTCAACAAACCGGCGGGGCTGACCTCCCAACAAGTGGTGGGACGCGCCCGTCGGATTCTTGGGATTAAAAAGATCGGACACACGGGCACGCTCGACCCGGATGTCACCGGCGTGCTGCCGCTGTGTGTAGGAGCTGCTACCCGCGTGGCCGAATACCTGCTCGACCAGGCCAAGGCGTACCGGGGCGAGGTGACGTTTGGCTGGTCGACTTCCACACAGGATGCATCTGGTGAGACTGTGGACTCTGTTGAGGCCGTTAACCTGACAGAGAACCAAGTCCGGGAAGCGTTTGCGCGTTTCCTTGGCCCGATCTCGCAAGTCCCCCCCGCGTATTCCGCGATCAAGATCGAAGGCAAGCGCGCCTACGATTTGGCGAGGGCAGGCGAAGAGGTGACGATCCCAGCGCGTGAGGTCACGATCTACAAGCTTGACATCGAGGCGCTGGAACTCGACTTGCCGCACCCGAAGGTGCGGTTCAGCGTCGAATGTTCCAAAGGTACGTACATCCGCACGCTATGCCACGATCTCGGTCAGGCACTGGGCGTCCCCGCGCACATGTCGCATCTGGTGCGCACCCGCTCGGGTCCGTTTACGCTAGAGCAGGCGATGTCGCTGGAGCAGATCGAAGCTGCGGTGCAGGACGGCACGCTGGAACAGCGCCTCCAACCGCTGGGGGCAGCACTTCCGCACTTGCCGATCCACTTGGTGCCAGAAGTGTTAGAGCGCCGCATTCACAACGGTCGTGATTTTACGATCAAACGCGAGGTGCCAGGCACGGAGGTTGGCTCGCTGGTTCGCATGGAAACGCCCGCCGGGCAATTGCTGGCGCTCTACCGGGTCGAGTCCATCGCCGACGGTGAGACGCATACACTGCCTGAGAAAGTGTTCAAAGAGCAGTAGAGCAGGGGTGAGAGTGACATGGAGATCTTGAAGATCAACGGTCTTCCGGAAGGTCGTGCCGATCGTCCGTCTGTGATGGCGCTCGGCAACTTTGACGGCCTGCATATCGGGCATCAACAATTGATCTGTCGCGCCAAGGAGTTGGCGGACGCATCTGGTTTGCCTGCGAGCGTGTTGACGTTCGACCCGCATCCGCGACAAGTGTTGGGCCTCGGCCACTACAACAACTTGTTAACTCCGTTGGAGGAGAAGGCACGCGTGTTGGACCGGCTCGGTGTGCAGACCGCATATGTGGTGAATTTCACAACTGAATTTGCAAGCCTTACCGCCGAGGAGTTTGTGTTCCGCTTTTTGGCGGCATTGAATCCGCAAACGGTCGTGGTTGGGTTTGATTATGCCTTCGGGCGCGGTGGCAAAGCGGACGCGTCCGTTTTGAAAAAACTGGCGGAGCAGATCGGCATCTACGTCGAGATCGTCGGTGCGGTCAACCGCTATGGGGAGAAGGTCAGTTCGACATTGATCCGCGAGAAGCTGAGCTATGGTGACATGCGGCTCGTTCACGAACTGCTCGGTCGTCCCTATACGGTCAGCGGTCATGTCGTGCATGGGGAGAAGCGCGGGCGGTTGCTCGGCTTCCCCACGGCGAATCTCGAATTGACCGAATCGTACTCGCTTCCGAAAAACGGCGTCTACTTGGTTCGCGTCCACGTCGGCGGTGAACGGTACGCAGGCGTGATGAACATCGGTACCAAGCCGACGTTCCATGACCAGGCCAAGCGAACGCTGGAGGCGCATCTGTTGCACTTTGACGGCGATCTATATGATCAACTGATCCATGTGGAACTGCTCGACTTCCTGCGCGATGAGAAAAAGTTTTTCTCCATCGACGAATTGATTGCACAGATTCAAGCAGATGTGCAGGAATCGCAAGTGCGTCTCGCGCAATATTCCCTCTAATACCCGGTCTAAGGCGCTTTCACCCCTGCATACACATGAACACAAGCGCTGGTGTTGTAGTTGGGTATTAGATATGCTATAATCTCTTAGTGGTTCTACACGTCGTCCTACTATACCCAGCTCCCGGCCTTAGATGATCGTGAGAGCGAGGGATGGATAAGCCGTGAGATACCCACACGTCGACGAACGAGATGAAAAGCTGATGGAGTGGTGCCGCGAAGTGGCACGGATCTGCGTCAGTGATGAGTTCAAACGTCTCAACCGTGACCTGCTGAAATTCTACCGCAAGTCCGGAATGGACGATCCCTTTTTGCTAGCGTTCCAAGACTCGCTGTTTTCCTTGTTCACCGAGGGAGACGACGACTTTCAACTGTCGTTTGAGTACAACTAGTCATGAAGGTTATCGTCACAGCCCATGCAAAGCAGCGTCTCTATGAGGAGCGGCAGCGAGGCATTCACATCGATGATATTGTGAGAGCTGCGCGGCTGTTGCCAGGCGTTGTACCGGTTGCGACGAGATTCCGGGGATTTTTCTCCCTCAATGGAAGAGCCTTTGACATTGTAGCAAAAGACATAGCACAGGGACGGCTCGTCATCACAGTAATCGGCAAATGACATCATGAACCACGAGCGCGGATTGTCGAGCACACCGACGACATTCTGGGCCTTGGGGATATAAACCTAGGAGGTGTATTGAGATGGCACTGTCTCAAGACGCGAAAAAATCACTGATCGAAAACTTCCAAGTACACGAATCCGATACTGGATCCCCGGAAGTACAAATCGCAATCCTGACCAACAAGATCAACTACCTGAACGACCACCTGCGCACGCACAAGAAGGATCACCACTCCCGTCGTGGCCTTTTGAAAATGGTCGGTCATCGCCGTAACCTGTTGAACTACCTTCGTCAGAAGGATGTCAACCGTTACCGTGAAACCGTTGCGAAACTGGGTCTGCGTAAGTAATCACAGCAAGAAGCGGGAAGTTTTTTCCCGCTTCTTCTTTGTGTAATGGATGATTTTTATAGGGCAAAGAAGGAAATACTGTCCACAAGTGCGAAGTAATCTTAGATTTAAGTCGTTCATACATAATACCTAATCCGTAAGGAGGTATCCTGCATACCATGCATAAAACCTTTACGACTACGCTCGGCGGCAGAACGCTGAGCATTGAGATCGGTAAAGTTGCAAAGCAAGCCAGTGGGTCTTGCCTCGTTCGTTATGGCGATACTGTTGTTCTCTCAACCGTCACGGCATCCAAGGAACCGAAGGATCTGGACTTTTTCCCGCTGACCGTCAACTATGAGGAACGTCTGTACTCGGTTGGGAAAATCCCAGGCGGCTTCATCAAGCGCGAAGGCCGTCCTTCGGAAAAAGCGATCCTGTCGTCTCGCCTGATCGACCGCCCGATCCGCCCGTTGTTCCCGGAAGGCTTCCGCAACGACATTCAAGTCATGGACATCGTCATGTCGGTGGACCAAGACTGCGCACCGGAAATCGTTGCCATGCTCGGAACCTCGGTCGCTCTGATGACTTCCAATGTTCCGTTTGAAGGTCCGATCGCGGGCGTCATCGTCGGCCGCATCGACGGCGAACTGATCGTGAACCCGACTGTCGAGCAATCGGCACTGTCGGACATGCACCTCGTCGTTGCAGGTACCAAGCACGCGATCAACATGGTCGAAGCGGGTGCCAAGGAAGTCACCGAAGTCGATATGATCGAAGCGATCATGTTCGGTCATGATCGAATCAAGGAATTGGTTGAATTCCAAGAGCAGATCGTTGCAGAACTGCAACCGGCCAAGATGGAAGTCGTTCTCCATACCGTCGATGCCGTGATCAACGAAAAAGTCCGCGCTCTCGCGACGGACAAGCTCAAAGAAGCGATCCGCACGTTTGACAAGCATGAGCGTGAGCAGAACATCTCCGCCGTGAAGGATGAAGTCAAAACCGCGCTGCTGGCAGACCTCGGCGAAGAGAGTTTCGGCGCGAATGCAAAGGACATCAACGAAGTCCTCTACGACATCGTGAAGGAACAAGTTCGTTACTCGATCGTACACGAAGGCGTCCGTCCTGACGGACGCAAGATCGACGAAGTTCGCCCGATCGATTCCGTTGTCGGCATCTTGCCGCGCGTGCATGGTTCTGGCCTGTTCACCCGTGGTCAAACCCAAGTGCTCTCCGTCTGCACCCTCGGCGTGCTCGGGGATGCCCAGGAGATCGACGGCATCGGTCTTGAGGAAGAAAAGCGCTTCATGCACCACTACAACTTCCCGCCGTTCTCCGTCGGTGAAGCGCGTCCGTTGCGCGCTCCGTCCCGCCGCGACATCGGTCACGGTGCGCTTGGTGAACGTGCGATGGAACCGGTCATCCCGGACAAAGAATCGTTCCCGTACACGATCCGCCTCGTCTCTGAAGTGCTTGAATCGAATGGTTCCTCCTCGCAAGCGTCGATCTGCGGCTCGATCCTCGCGATGATGGACGCTGGCGTACCGATCAAAGCTCCGGTCTCCGGTGTCGCGATGGGTCTGATCGCTGATGGTGACAAAATGGCTGTCCTCACCGACATCCAAGGCATGGAAGACCACCTCGGCGACATGGACTTCAAAGTGGCAGGGACTGCGAAGGGCATCACCGCCCTGCAGATGGACATCAAGATCAAAGGCATCACCCGCCAAGTCCTCGAGACGGCGATGGAGCAGGCACACCGTGGCCGTGCACACATCCTCGAAAAGATGATGGAAGCACTCGCAGAACCGCGTGAAGATCTGTCCCAGTACGCACCGCGCATCATCACCCTGCGCATCAATCCGGACAAGATCCGCGACGTCATTGGACCGGGTGGTCGCGTGATCAACAAGATCATCGACGAAACCGGCGTCAAGATCGACATCGAGCAAGACGGCCGCGTCTTCATCGCAGCAACCAACGGCGAAGCAGGTGCCAAGGCCAGAGCGATCATCGAAGGCATCGTGAAGGAAGTCGAAGCGGGCGTCACCTACAACGGCAAAGTCACCCGCGTGGAGAAGTATGGCGCGTTTGTCGAAGTTCTGCCGGGCAAGGAAGGTCTCGTACACATCTCGCAACTTGGCGAAGAGCGTGTGGCGAACACCGAGGATGTGGTCAAAGTCGGTGATTCGTTGCTCGTCAAGTGTACCGAGATCGACCCGCAAGGCCGCGTCAACCTGTCGCACAAGGAAGCACTGCGCGAACTGAAAGGTTTGCCTCCGCTCCCGGTGTCTGAGACCCGTCCGCCGCGTCGTGAGAACCGCGATGGCGATCGTGGTCCGCGAGGCGACCGTGGTGGAGATCGCGGTGGCGACCGTCGCAGCAATAACGACCGTCCGCGCGAAGAAACCAAGCAATAACCGAGCAAGCAATCTCTAGATCAGCAAAAGAGACAGTCCGCACCTGCGGCCTGTCTCTTTTTTTCGGTCTAGTCCTACCGAGTTCCGCATAGAATCTCCTAGCAAAGTGAGGAGGTACGATGCATGAAAAACAAGACGACCTCAACGGCACGCCGAGTACAAGCTGGCAAACTGTTGGCAGCGGCGGCAGTCTGCCTGCTGCTGTTTTCGGGTCTTAGCGATACGATGGCGATCAATACGTATGTCCGCGATCTGAAAGGCCTCGCCCTGCCTGTCCAGAGCTACAACACGGCAGAGCAAGCGGTCGCGTTGACGTTCGACGTGGGAGCGAGCGATTCGGAACGCGTTGCAGATGTGCTGCAACAGTTGCGTGCCGCACGCGTACACGCGACGTTTTTCCTGACGGGGGAGTGGGTGGAGAAAAACCCGCGCACGGCACTGGAGATCGTCCGCCAAGGCCATGAAGTCGGCCACACGCTCTACACCTACCAGAAAGCTACGGAGATGTCGGAGGATGAAGTGCAGGCGCAACTGACACAGGCGGACAAGGCGTGGCAAAAAGCTGGCCTGCCGGACAGTACGCTTTTTCGCATCCCGTTTGGTGAATCCAAAGGTGCGGTCGCCAAGGCGATTCGTGAGCGCCATGAAAACCTGATCGCTTGGACGACGAACCTCGCGCCAGAGCCGGGCCAAGATGCGGTCGCCGTCTGGAGTGGACTGGAAACTTCCCTGCACGCAGGTGACATCCTCCGTCTGCGCACCGACGGGGAGACCGCCAAGCAACTGCCGAAACTGTTGCAGCGTGTGCAAAAGGCAGGGTACCAATGGCGCACCTGTTCCGACTTGCAAGGGGAGGTGCGTTCATGAACAAGCAGTCAAAGCCGATTCTGACGATCAAACTCGCCCGTGGCCGCTTGCTTGCGGGTGTTGCCACGGGGGTCTTGCTCGTGGGCGGCTTTTTTTTGACCGGGCAACAGGGGGAGCCAGATGCGAAGCCTACGCTTGCCGTCGTCAGCGCGATGGCAGGGGCCTCTCCGTCGGGAAGTTTGGAGCAGCGCGTACAGCTGTTGGAAAAGCTCTACAACGCCGATCCGATCGACGCTCGCAACGACCCGGTCTGGAAGGGAGTTCCAGAGCTGAACGGATTAAAAGTCGATGTAGAAGCGACGATCAAGCAAGCGCAAAAAGCCATGGACGGTCGGATACCGCTCGTCGCCAAACAAATTCCTCCCAACGTGACGCTCAACGACCTCGGCGCTGTGCCGATCTATCGAGGCAATCCAGAAAAAAAACAGATGGCACTTATGATAAACGTTGCTTGGGGGACAGAATATATAGAGGATCTACTCAAAACGTTGGACGAGTTTCAAGTGAAGGCTACGTTTTTCCTCGACGGCTCGTGGACAGCCGATCATCCAGGCGTGGCCAAGCAGATCGTGGTACGTGGGCATGAGATCGGCAACCATGCGTATTCGCACCCGGATATGTCCCACCTCGACGCCGGCTCACAACGGAGCCAGATCACGCGCACCAACGAGGTCATAAAAAAAGCGACGGGGCAGACACCGACGCTTTTTGCCCCTCCGTCGGGTGCGTACAATGAAACGACGGTGAAGACGGCGCACGGCCAGAAGTTGCGCACGATCCTCTGGACGCTCGATACGGTCGATTGGAAGAAACCGCCCGCTTCCGTCATCGAGGACCGCGTGCTCTCCCGCGCGGAAAACGGAGCCCTCGTGCTCATGCATCCAACGGAACCGACGCGGGATGCCCTGCGTACCATACTGCAAGGGTTGCAGAAAAAAGGCTACGGCCTCGTCACGGTCTCGACGTTGCTCGACCCGGTACGACCGTTGCCAACACCTTGAGCTTGGCAGGCAGCGCTCTTGTGACGATTGGAATGTTCTGTTATAGTAGTGGCAGTTTCCATAAGACGCAATGTGTACGAGGAGGATGTCCTTGATCTACCGTGAAATACTCCCGAACGGAATTCGTGTGGTCATTGAAGAGATTCCAACCGTTCGTTCCGTGTCGCTCGGCATTTGGGTGGGCACCGGTTCTCGTGATGAGAACCCACAGAACAACGGCGTGACCCATTTTATCGAACATATGATGTTCAAAGGCACCGACAAGCTGAACGCCCGCCAGATCGCAGAGCTGTTTGACGGCATCGGCGGTCAGGTGAATGCCTTTACTTCCAAAGAATACACCTGCTACTACGCGAAAGTCCTCGACGAACACTTCGGTCTCGCGCTCTCGACGCTCTCCGATATGCTGCTGAACTCGAAATTTGCAGAGGAGGAATTGGTCAAGGAGCGCCGTGTTGTCGTCGAAGAGATCAAAATGTACGAAGACGCACCGGATGAACTCGTCCACGACCTGATCGCGGAAGTGATCTACCCGACACATCCGCTGGGCTACAACATCCTCGGCACGGAGGAGACGCTCAACGCCTTCACCTCCAAGGATCTGTTTGCCTACATGGCTGACAACTACACCACCGACAACATCGTGCTCGCGGTCGCTGGCAACATCAAGCGTGACGACGTGTTGAAGCAAGCGGAGCAACTGTTTGGTGGCATCAAGCCGTCCCTTCGTCGGAATACGCTGGAACAGGCGACGTTCTCCGCTGGGCAAGCCATTCGCCACAAAGCCACCGAGCAGACGCACATCGTGCTGGGGATGCCTGGTTTCCAGTACGACCATCCGATGATCTACCCGTGCATTCTCTTCAATAACATCCTCGGCGGCACCTCGTCGTCGCGCTTGTTCCAAGAGGTGCGTGAGGAGCGCGGCTTGGCGTACTCGATTTACAGCTACCACACGGCGTACAAAGACACCGGTGTGTTCGGCCTCTACTGCGGCACCGCTCCGGAACGTGCGCAGACCGTGCTGGACTTGACGCATGAAATCTTCCACAACATCGCCCAAAAAGGCGTTACCCAAGACGAGTTGACGAAGGCGAAGGAACAGGTCAAAGGTTCGTTGATGCTGTCGATGGAGAGCACCTCCAGCCGGATGAGCCGACTTGGCAAAAACGAACTGCTCGGCCGCCACAACTCGCTTGATGAGTTGGTCGCCAAAGTCCAGTCGGTCACGCTCGATCACGTGCATGAAGTGGCCAAACAGATGGTCAGCGGTGCGTTTGCGATGGCGGCCGTCGGTCCCAACGAGACGCTGCGAGCACCGGGTCAATAACAGGAAGTCGAAAAAAGTACCAGCCTGCGGGCGGGTACTTTTTTATTTTTGCGCCGCATAAGCAATACGAACGAACCATCAATTGGAGGGGTGCATCGATGCGATTGAGCGAGTTGGCAGGCAAAGAGATGATCGACATGCAGACGGGGACCAAGGTCGGCGTGCTGGGAGGAGCCGATCTGTGGGTGAATGAGGAGACCGGGCAGATCGATTCGATTCTGCTCGCTTCGAGCGGTTTTTCGTTTGGCAAGCGCCGGGAGGAGACGGTCATTCCGTGGTCGGCGGTCGTCAAGATCGGGCCGGACATGATCATTCTCGATTCACAACCCGCACCGCGTGTCACCAGACATAGTGCCCATGAATAGGATATCTCACTGCAACGGTCGCGGCATGGAGCATCCCCGTTCTCGTGCGGCGCAGTCTATGCAAATTGCAGGGTTTGGCGTAAAATGTTCTGAAAGGGGCACCGGAGCATGCTGACAGGGATCAAACTGGCGTTCGTCGGTGGCGACGCCCGCATCATCGAGGTCATCAAGCATGCCAGTGAACTGGATGCGGGCATCGTGTTGATCGGCTTCGACCAACTTGCCACCCTCCTTCCCGACACGGTGAAGGCGGAGCTCTCCCCTGGCGTTTTTGCTGACGTCGACGCTGTCGTTCTTCCCGTCTCTGGGATGGATGACGAAGGCAAAGTGCAAGCACAATATTCTTCGAGTCCTCTCGTGCTCGACGAGTCACACTTTGAAGCGATGCCGCGCCACTCGATAGTGTTCACCGGCATCGCTCGCAAGCGTCTCAGCAAGATCGCACAGGAATCTGAGTTGCGCTTGTTCAAGTTGATGGAACTTGATGAAGTGGCGATTCACAACTCGATCCCGTCTGCCGAAGGGGCGATCCAGTACGCGATGCAGAACACGGACATCACCATACATGGGTCGAGGTCGGTCGTGCTCGGCTTTGGTCGATGTGGTGTTACCTTGGCACGCATGCTGGATGGACTAGGAGCCAAAGTCACCGTCTGCGCCCGCAGCGCACCGGATTTGGCCCGCATCGAAGAGATGGGACTGCGAGCGGTGGCGATGCAGGAGCTTTTGACAGCTGTGCAAGATGCGGAGATCATCTATAACACCGTGCCGGCGATGGTTCTGTCGGCTGAAGTGCTCGCGAAGGTGCCGAAGTCCTGTGTGATCATTGATATCGCCTCCAATCCTGGTGGTACGGACTTCCGCTACGCTGAGAAACGGGGAATCAAAGCCATTTTGGCTCCAAGCCTGCCGGGGATCGTTGCGCCCAAAACTTCCGGACTGATACTTGCACGCACACTGTGCCGGTTGTTGTGGGAAAACGCATAAAACCTCGGAGGTATCGATTATGGATCTCAAAGGAAAGACGGTAGGCTTTGCATTGACCGGTTCGCATTGCACCTATGCGGACGTTCAACCGGCGCTGGAAGAGCTGGTCAAGATCGGGGCGCGCGTCATTCCGATCCTCTCCTATACAGTACAGTCGACGAGCACGCGTTTTGCCGAAGCAGACGAGTGGGTCGCGACGATTGAGAGAATCACGGGTGAGAAGGCGATTCGCACGATTCCGGAAGCGGAACCGTTGGGGCCGACCAAGATGTGCGATGTGGTGTTGATTGCACCGTGCACAGGCAATACCTTGAGCAAGCTCGCCAATGCGATGACGGAGTCGCCCGTTCTGATGGCGGCCAAAGCTACTTTGCGCAACGAGGGACCTGTCGTGCTGTCGATTTCGACCAACGACGGGCTAGGCCTGAACATGGCCAACCTCGCGCGGTTGATGGCGACCAAGAACATCTTTTTCGTGCCGTTTGGCCAGGATGACCCGGTGAAGAAGATCAATTCGTTGGTTGCTCGCAACGAGATGATCATCCCAACCCTCGAACACGCTTTGGAGAAAAAACAAATCCAGCCGGTATTGGTCGAGAAATGGCGGGATTTACAAAAATAAAGGCAAGCCCTTGTTGAGGAGATGGAATACCAGATGGAGAAAAAGGATCGCTACAATGTCGCAGTGGTAGGAGCCACTGGCGCAGTCGGACAAAAGATCATCGAAACGCTTGAGAAACGCAACTTTCCGGTCGGTGAGCTGAAACTGTTGGCATCTGCGCGTTCCGCAGGGCAGCAGGTGACGTTTCACGGCCAGACATACACGGTCGAAGAAGCCCGCCCGGAGGCGTTTGAAGGCATCGACTTTGCTCTGTTCTCCGCTGGAGGCTCTATCAGTGAGAAATTGGCACCTGCCGCAGTAGAGCGCGGTGCGGTTGTCATCGACAACACTTCGGCGTTTCGCATGGTGCCGGAAGTGCCGCTCGTCGTGCCGGAAGTCAACCCGCACATGATCGGTCAACACCAAGGCATCATCGCGAACCCGAATTGCTCGACGATCCAGATGGTCGTTGCTCTGAAGCCGCTGTATGACGCATATGGCATCGAGCGTATCATCCTCTCGACCTACCAGGCGGTGTCCGGGGCTGGGCAGAATGCGATCAACGATCTGCTCGACCAGACCCGCGCCATCCTCGACGGGAAGCAGCCGGAGCCGAAAGTGCTCCCGGTCGGTTCGCTTCCGAAGAAACACCAACAGGCGTTCAACGTCATTCCGCAGATTGACGCCTTTACCGACAACGGGTACACCAAGGAAGAGATGAAGATGGTCAACGAGACCCGCAAGATCTTCGGCGACCCGGACATTCAGGTCACACCGACCACCGTTCGCGTTCCGGTGCTCTACGGGCATTCCGAGTCTGTCTACATCGAGACCAAGGATGCGTTTGATATGGAAGACGTCGTGCAGTTGTTACAACAGGCGCCGGGCATCAAAGTCGTTGACAACCCGGCCGCCCAAGAATACCCGATGGCGGTCACCGCAGAAGGCTCCTATGACACTTATGTCGGTCGCATCCGCCGCGACCTGTTCCATCCGCGCGGTCTGAATCTGTGGGTCGTGTCTGACAACGTGCTCAAGGGTGCTGCTTGGAATGCGGTGCAGATCGCGGAGTACATGGTGAAAACCAGATAGAAGGGGACACTATGCGTATCTTAGTCCAAAAGTTCGGCGGAACTTCCGTTGCCAAGCGGGAGACTCGCGAGAAGGCGATCGAACACATCCTAGATGCGCGTCGAGACGGCTACAGCGTGGTGGTCGTCGTCTCGGCGATGGGTCGCAAAGGCGATCCATATGCGACCGATTCCTTGCTCTCGATTCTTGGGGAGCAGGACCGGACGAACCGACGGGAACTCGACATGCTGATGTCCTGTGGAGAACTGATCTCCGCTGTCTCGTTCGCGGGGCAACTGCGTGGTCACGGTGTGGAGGCCACCGTCTTGAACGGTGGGCAGGCCGGGATCATCACCAATGAGGAGTTCTCGCGTGCCCAGATCGTGACCATCAACCCGAAGCGCATCCTCCAAGAGCTGCAGCAAGATCGCGTCGTCATCGTCACCGGGTTTCAAGGGGCGACCCAAAACCAGGAGATCACGACGCTTGGAAGAGGTGGAAGCGACACATCTGCTACCGCGCTCGGAGTGGCGTTAGACGCGGAGATTGTCGATATCTTCACGGACGTCGAAGGGATCATGACGGCCGATCCGCGCATCGTGGACAACGCGTCGCGCCTCAACACCGTCACCTACGCGGAGATCTGCAACTTGGCGTACCAAGGCGCGAAGGTCATTCACCCGCGCGCTGTCGAGATCGCGATGCAGAAAAACATCCCGATTCGCGTCCGCTCCACGATGAGCAAGGACGAAGGCACCCTCGTGACCAACCACTTGGAAAACAACCGGATCGAAGATCCGCTGAATGACCGCATGGTCACAGGGATCACGCAGACGGCAAATGTTACGCAGATCAAAGTGTTTGCCACGGTGGGACAGCATTCCGACATGCAGCGCAGCGTTTTTCGGGCGATGGCAGACAACAGCATCTCTGTCGACCTGATCAACGTCAACCCGCGCGGTGTCGCTTATACGGTCACCGATCAGGATACAGCAGAAGCGGTGCGTGTGCTGCAAGGTCTCGGCTACGAGCCTGAAGTGGTGCCCGGCTGTGCCAAAGTTGCGATCGTAGGTGCCGGGATGACCGGAATGCCAGGCGTCATGGCGCATATCGTCGAAGCGATCATCTCCGAAGGGATCGAGATCCTGCAATCGGCCGACTCACACACCACGATCTGGGTGCTCGTGCGCGGCGAGGACATGGTAAAAGCCATTCGAGCTCTTCACAACAAGTTTCAACTTCATCAGCGCTAAGACATAAGGAAGGTGTAGACAGTGACTTTCGGAAGACTCGTGACTGCAATGGTCACGCCATTCGATCAAAACTTGCAAATCGACTTTGTAAAAGTCGACAAATTGGTTGAGCATCTGATCGCGACCGGGACCACATCGATTGTGGTCGCCGGTACGACAGGTGAATCCCCGACCCTGAGCCATGACGAGAAGATCACGCTGTTCCAACACGTGGTGAAACAGGCGGCAGGCCGTGTCAAAGTGATCGCGGGCACCGGCAGCAACAGCACCGCAGACAGTGTACACTTCTCGCAGGAAGCAGCGGCGGCAGGCGTCGACGGGCTGTTGCTCGTCGTGCCGTATTACAACAAACCGTCCCAGGAAGGGATGTACCAGCACTTCAAGGCGATCGCCGAAGCGGTCGAGATCCCCTGTGTGTTGTACAACATTCCAGGTCGTACTTCCATCAACATGGATGCGGACACCACGTTGCGCCTCGCTGAGATCCCGAACATCGTCGCCACCAAGGAATCGAGCGGTGACTTCGGGCAGATCAGCGAGATCACGGCGCGGGCTCCAGAAGGTTTCCTCGTCTACAGCGGGGATGACATCCTGACCCTGCCGATGATGGCCGCGGGTGCCTATGGGATCGTCTCGGTCGCCTCGCATGTGATTGGTGAGGAGATGACACAGATGATCAACGCCTTTCTAGAAGGTCGCACGGCAGAGGCTGCCGAATGGCACAAGCGCCTGACCCCGATCTTCAAAGGTCTGTTTCTCGCCACCAACCCGACGTTGGTTAAAGCGGCCTTGGAGATGCAAGGTGTGCAAGTTGGCGGTGTGCGTCTGCCGCTCGTGGCAGCGGAGGAAACGCTCGTAGCAGAAGTTCGCAAGCGTCTCCAGCAACTCCAAGGGTAAAAAAAGACTCGGTCCGCAAACGGATCGAGTCTTTTTTGTGGCAGTGGTGTAAAGATTTTACTCTTGAATGTAATTATAATTCATAATATTGATATTGTGTTTAAAACTACGAAATTAGTAGCTATTGGTTAGGTAGGCTTCTCTAATTCTCATATACGAGAGTTGGTTAAGGTGAAAAACGAGATCGAATATATTAATATGAAAGACGTAACCACCAATAAAATTTACGTTAGGAGTGAATCAAATGAAAAAAATCACGAAACTCGCTACCATTATGGCTGTCGCAGCTCTGGCTGTTGCTACCACTGCAGGTGCAGCTCAAACCGCTTCCAAAGTGAAAAACGGTGTAACCTTGACGGGTAACCTCGTTCTCGTATCCGGCGGCGCACAACCGACTGCGTATGCAACTTCGGCTACTTCCAGCCCGGTTGGCAACTTGGTTGCTTCCCTGCACACCTACTACGGCGATGGCGGCATCAACTACGGTGGCCATTCCAACTCCGTAGACAACGGCACCTACGTCGAGTCCAGCTCCAACACCCTCGCAAACACCTCTGGTCACTTCGCAGGCTACCATCAATTCACCGACAGCACTGCAGGCTTCGCAGTCGTTTCCACGAACCTGTACTTCTAGGTTTTACAGTTGAACACGAGCAACTCCTGTCACGTGATCACGTGATGGGAGTTGTTCTACTTCTCGAGGTGGTGGACCTGATGCAGAAAAAAGTGCTGGAGTTCCTCCTGCTGATCGTGATCGGTCTGGTGTTGGGCTTTGGGATTGTCTACGTCAAGATCGCGTATTTTGACAAACCGGATGAGCAGACGCAGACACAGCAAGTGTCGGAGAACCAAGGCCAAGACTTTGGCTACAATTTGGGGTTGGATGCGCCGGTGAATCCGCAATTCGTCATCGATCTGACGGGCCAGCAGGAGTTTCATTACCCAGCCAAAGTACACAACTTCTCCGGACACGATGCGAAGTTCTCGCTGTTGGTGTATCTGGATTACAAGCAAGTCCCGGAGCTGACTGTTACATTTGATGTGAAAAACAATGAGGAAAAACTGGTCCCCGTACACTTCCCGTTACCGAATCTCGGGGAAGGGGCGCATGCGCTGGTGCTCTCGCTGATCGCGGATTCGAACAAGTTGACGAGTGAGGCCAAGGAGCCGTCTGAGTTTTTTGGGACGTCGGCGAGGTACACGATCGTCACGAAGCAAGGGGCAACCTATCAAGGTTCGCCAGTTCCCGCGCCGAGCGAGGTTACTCGGGATGCGAACGGGTTTCGAGGCGTGTTTATGGATCAACAGCTAGAGAACTTCGACACGTTTAAGATTCCGCCGAAAAAGGTCACAGCCAAGCCAGGTGAGTCTGTGGAGTTTTTGATCCGGGCCGGGGGTGACCCAGAGGTGGAGGACTATCTGGTGTGGACGACGCTAGGCTGGCAACAGGTGCCGTGGGAGAGTGCGCAACCTTATTGGTATGTGAAGGTTCCGCGCGGGAAGTATGCGGTGAAGAAATTGAAAGTGACCGCACCGGACAAGCCGGGTGATTATGAGGTGGCGAGCTTTGTGACGACGGCACCGTTTGTGATCCCAGAGCCTGCTCATGTGACGCAGTTGAACGTCAACACTTCGTTCCGATTTACCTTGCACGTTGAATGAGTGTGGGGCGAGGAGGGAAAAAGACTCGATCTCTAGGAGACGAGTCTTTTTTTGCTGGTTTTGGATGATGTTACAGATTGTTTTGCGGGGATGAAGCGTGGTATAGTAACTCTTGTCGCCGCGAGAGACACTACGGTGACGCGATTGATCCTTGAAAACTAAACGAGTGATAGATGAGAATCGATTCGAGCCTTGAATCAAACTTTACTTGAGAGTTTGATCCTGGCTCAGGACGAACGCTGGCGGCGTGCCTAATACATGCAAGTCGAGCGGACTGATGTGGAGCTTGCTCCATTGATGTCAGCGGCGGACGGGTGAGTAACACGTGGGTAACCTGCCTGGCAGACTGGGATAACGCTTGGAAACGAGTGCTAATACCGGATGATCTCTT